>NZ_JBHURA010000003.1:0-560005 GCF_042674185.1 Nocardia sp. NPDC056952
GCCCGGTCCCATTCCGAACCCGGAAGCTAAGGCCACCTGCGCCGATGGTACTGCACTCGACAGGGTGTGGGAGAGTAGGACACTGCCGGAACATCCTTCGCGATAGGGGACCCTTATTTGGGTCCCCTATCGGCGTTTGTGGACTCGATACGAGTTCGGTACGCCAGGCGGACGATGCCCCGTCCTTCGTCCGTGGTTGAATTCTTAGTGGCGGGGTCATTGACAACACTCCCCGCAGGTCGGGGAACCTAGAGAGGGATCGCCGTGTCGGAACACAACGACGGACGGAAGCCTTTCCGCCGGGACGGAGACGCCCCCGGTTTCGGCCGGCGAGGCGAACCGACCGATCGCCCCCGCGGCGGACACGGTGACAATCGCGGCTCGGGCCGTGGCGAAGGCGGCGGATTCCGCCGCGACGACGCAGGCCGAGGCAGCAGCGCAGGTCGTGGTGGCTCTGACCGTGGCAGCTCCGACCGGGGTGGATTCCGTCGCAACGACGACAATCGCGGCTCCGGTCGTCCCGAAGGCCAGCGCGGCGGCTACAACCGCGACGACCGCGGCAGCAGCTCCGACCGTGGTGGATTCAAGCGCAGCGACAGTGGCGACCGCGGTGGCTACCAGCGCCGCGATGACGCCGGTCGCGGTGGCTCCGGCGACCGTGGTGGTTACCGTGGCAACGACGATCGCCCCCGTGGTGGTTCGGATCGTGGCGGTTCCGCTGATCGTGGTGGCTACCAGCGCCGCGACGACAACAAGAGCGGTTACCCGAAGCGCGATGATGCTGGTCGCGGTGGTTACCAGCGCCGTGACGACAATGATCGTGGCGGCTACCAGAAGCGTGACGACAACGATCGCGGCGGGTTCAAGCGCAGCGACAGTGGCGACCGCGGCGGCTACCAGCGCCGTGACGACGCCGGTCGCGGTGGCTCCGGTGACCGTGGTGGTTTCAAGCGCAATGAGGGCGGAAGTGACCGTCCCACAGGTGGTTTCGACCGCGGCGGCGACCGTGGCGGATACCGCGGCAACAATGACGATCGCCCCCGCGGCGGTTCGGGTGGCGGTTTCCGTCGTAACGAAGGCGACGACCGTTCGCGTGGCAGCTCCGATCGCGGCAGTGACCGTGGCGGCAGCTCCGATCGTGGTGGCTTCCGTCGCAGCGAAGGCGGCAGTGACCGTCCGGGTGGTGGCTTCCGTCGTAACGACAGCGATGACCGTTCGCGTGGTGGCTCCGATCGCGGTGGCTACCAGAAGCGTGACGACAAGGGTGGTTACCCGCGTCGTGACGACAGCGGCAAGGGCGGCTACCAGCGGCGCGACGACAACGATCGTGGGCCCAGGCGCGACGACGACCGCGGTCGTGGCGGCTTCAAGCGTGACGCGCGCTCCGGTGGCAGCCAGGGCAAGTTCGTCGGCGAGGACGGCAAGCCGCTCGACGGCACCTACCGCGAGAAGCGTCGTGAGCGCGACAGTGACGTGCTCGGCGTTGTCTCGGCATCGGCTGCCTCCGATATCGACGAGTCGATCACCGAGGACGACAGCACGGCCTCGGCCGGCGCGTCGGGCGGCACCTCCGCGACGGCGAGCGACAAGCCCGCAACCGACGAGTCGGCAGCGTCCACTGAGCAGTCCGAAGACAACGCGGGCTCGGCCACGGCGCGTGTAACCGAGACCGACGACAAGGCGACCACGATCGACACCGGTGAAGGTGACCGTCCTCGTGACGCCGACGAGTCCGAGAGCGACAGCTCGCGGGTCGACTCGGATCTCGACAGCCGGTCCGGTGCCGCCGCTCGCGGCTCGGACAGTGGCGATCTGAATGACGTCGCCCGCGATGATTCCGACCTCGACGAGAGCCCACGCGGCGCCGATCGTGACAGTGTTGCCCGAAGTGCGTCGGATCGCGACGACCGTTCGCATGGGGCCGACCGTGACGACCGTTCCCGCGGTTCGGATCGCGGCGATCGGGCCGGCGGTGACGCCGATCGTGGCGAGCGGCGTGGATTCGCGGATCGCGGTGCCCGTTCGGACCGTGACGACCGTGCGCGCAGTGGCTCGGCGTCCGGCGGTCCGTCGCGGTCGGGTGACTTCGGCGATGACCGCCGTCGCGGCGGTGAAGGCGCTCGGACGACGGGTGGGCGGCCGGACGATCGCCGTGCGGCTCGTCCCGAAGAGCCCGATCTGCCCGAGGACGTGCAGGCATCCGATCTGGACCCGGCCGTGCGCCGCGACCTGCTGAGCTTGGACAAGAACAACGCCGATTCGGTGGCCCGGCACATGGTGATGGCCGTCGAGCTGCTCGAGGACGACCCGCGCCTGGCGCTGGCACACGCTCGGGCCGCACGGCAGCGTGCGGGCCGCATCGCGGTGGTGCGTGAGACCGCCGGTGTGGTGGCCTACCACGCCGAGGAATGGGCGGAGGCGCTGTCGGAGCTGCGCACCGCACGACGCATGTCCGGTGGCGCCGGGCTGCTCGCGGTGATGGCGGACTGCGAGCGCGGTCTCGGCAGGCCGGAACGGGCCATCGAGCTCGGTCGCAGCGAGGAAGCACAGACGCTCACCGGTGACGAAGCCGCCGAGCTGCGGATCGTTGTGGCAGGCGCCCGGATGGATCTGGGTCAGTTCGACCAGGCCGTCGTGACGCTGCAAGCCTCCGATCTGGACCCGTCACGCACGGGCTCCGCCGCCGCGCGTCTGTTCTACGCCTACGCCGACGCGCTGGTGGCGGCGGGCCGCACCGATGACGGCCTGCAGTGGTTCCTCAACGCCGCCGCCGCCGACCTCGACGACGAAACCGACGCCGAGGAGCGGGCAACCGAACTCACCGGCGACGCACAGTAGAACCACAAGGCCGCAGGCCGGGAACGCAGACAGGTTTCCCGGCCTGCGGCCTTTTCGCATGTCATCAGAGGATGATGTCGGCCGGCGCCGCCGGATCGGGCGTGGCGCAGATGTGCTCGGTCCGCTCGAGCAGTGGACCGGCCTCCTGCGATGCGGGCAATCGAGCACGCTGTGTGAGCAGGGGAGCTACTTCGGTCGGCAACCGGCCCGGTTTCCCTGTTGCGTCGGTGAGCGCCCGCGACGCGCTGGGCGAGACGTCCGCAACTGGGGACATCGCGCACGAACACGTGGCACATGCTCGATCATGAAGGGTGCGAGCGCTATTCGACAGCCGAGGGGGACCGAAGCTGTCGGTGCCTTCGCCTAGGGTCGCAGAGGTGTCCGACCCGGCAGAGACGACGAAGTGAGGGTGGATGGACCGGCTACGCGATCGATACGAGGCATTGCTGCTCGACCTGGACGGAACGCTGTACCGCGGACCCGACGTCATCGAAGGTGCGCCCAAAGCGCTTGTCCCGGATGGTGATTCGGCGCAGCGGCTCGTGTACGTCACCAATAATGCCGCGCGTGGCCCCGGTGCCGTGGCGCACCACCTGGACGAACTCGGCTACCCGGCCACCGCGAACGATGTGGTGACCAGTGCGCAAGCCGCCGCCCGCATGCTGTCCGAACGGCTGAGCCCCGGCGACAAGGTGCTGGTCGTCGGCACCGACGATCTGGCCGCCGAGGTGAAAGCCGTCGGTCTCGAGCCCATCCGCCGGTTCGGCGAGACCCCGCCGGCGGCGGTCGTCCAAGGTCACTCGCCGGCGACCGCGTGGCCAGACCTCGCCGAAGCCGCCTACGCCCTGCGCGCCGACGCGTTGTGGATCGCAGCCAACGCCGACCGCACCCTGCCCAACGAGCGCGGCCTAGCTCCCGGCAACGGCTCGATGGTCGCCGCCCTGGCCACCGCCTCCGATCGTGAGCCCCTGGTCGCGGGTAAGCCTTACGCGCCGCTGATGGAAGACGCGATCGAGCGAGCGGGCACCCGCCGTGCCCTGGTCGTCGGCGACCGCCTCGACACCGATATCGAGGGGGCCAACGGCCTCGGCCTCGACTCGCTGCTGGTGTTGACCGGAGTCAGCACCCTCGACGAGGTGATCAACGCACCCGCCGCCCGGATCCCTACCTATATCGCCGCCACGCTCGACGCCCTCAACGACGCCGCACTGGCAGAAGCGGCCGCACCGGCGGACATCGCGGAACTGTTGCGACAGTATCCCGGCCGGGCGGTACGGGTGCGCGCGGGCGATTCGGAAATCCGATAGCGTTGACGCCACGATGAGTACTGCGAGTTCACCGCCGAACGGCGCGTCACAGCCACCCCGGCCCGGGATCCCCGTGCCGGGTGCTCACCTGCCCGGCCCGCCGGCGCAGCAGGAACCGGCCGATCCGCGCCGGATCAAGACCGAGGTCGACGCACTACTCGCCGAACTCGGTCCGCGTCCTGTCGTAGGCCCGGCGGAGAACACCGAGGCCGGTGCCGATATCACCCGCCGTGCGCGCATCCTCGAGCAGGCGCACGACGTACTGGTGGACGCGCTGGCGACAGTGGACAAGATCTGAGGTGGCCAGACGAGCGCGGGTGGACGCCGAACTGGTTCGCCGCGGGTTGGCGCGATCGCGAGAACACGCGGTCGAGCTGATCAGCGCGGGCCGCGTCCTGATTGCCGGAACCGTCGCCGTGAAGCCGGCGACGGCCGTGGAGACGGGAACCCCGCTGATCGTGCGGGAAGAACCCGACGAGGTGTCGTGGGCCTCGCGGGGCGCGCACAAACTGCTCGGCGCGCTCGAGGCGTTCGAACCCGAGGGGCTCGGCCTCGCGGGTAAGCGGTGCCTGGACGCGGGTGCGTCGACCGGTGGGTTCACCGATGTGCTGCTGAACAAGGGCGCGCGCGAGGTGGTCGCGGTCGACGTGGGCTACGGCCAGCTGATCTGGCGGCTGCAGAACGACGACCGGGTCCGCGTGTTCGACCGCACCAACGTGCGCAACATCACACCCGAATCCATCAGTGGCACAGTCGAAATCGTTGTCGGTGACCTGTCCTTCATCTCGCTCGGGCTCGTCCTCCCGGCACTGGCGGCCTGCGCTGCCGACGGCGCCGATCTGCTGCCGATGGTGAAGCCGCAGTTCGAGGTCGGCAAAGACCGGGTCGGTTCGGGCGGTGTGGTGCGTGATCCGGCGCTGCGAACCGAAGTGGTGTGTGATGTGGCGACCGCCGCCGCGGCGCTCGGGCTGCGCACCCTGGGTGTGGTCGCCAGCCCGCTGCCCGGTCCGTCGGGCAATGTCGAGTACTTCCTGTGGTTGCGCAAGGTCGGCCCGTTCGACTACGACGCCGAACAGGTGCGGGCGCTGGTCGCGCAGGCTGTCGAGGAGGGTCCGCAGTGAGTACGCATGCCGGCGGCAGGGAGATCCTGCTCGTCGCCCATCCCGGTCGCGCGGAGATCATCGAGACCGCGCACCGGGTGGCGAAGATCTTCGCCGAAGCGGGCATCTGCCTGCGGGTACTGGCAGACGAGGCCGACAGCACCCGGTTCGAAGACGAAGCCGGATATCCGGTGCGGGTGGTGCCGCACAGCCCGTCCGCGGCCCAGGGCTGTGAGATGGTGCTCGCCCTCGGCGGCGACGGCACGTTCTTGCGCGCGGCCGAACTCGGCAGGCCCGCGGGTGTGCCCGTGCTCGGAATCAACCTGGGCCGCATCGGTTTTCTCACCGAAGCCGAGGCCGAGAACCTCGACGAGGCGCTCTCGCAGGTGGTCGATCGCGACTACCAGGTGGAAAACCGGATGACCATCGACGTCACGGTGCGCGTGGACGACACGATCGTCGAACGCGGCTGGGCGCTCAACGAGGCCAGCCTCGAGAACGCCCAGCGGATGGGTGTTCTGGAAGTGGTGCTCGAAGTGGACGGGCGGCCGGTCTCGGCGTTCGGCTGCGACGGCATCCTCATCTCCACGCCCACCGGGTCGACCGCCTACGCGTTCTCGGCGGGTGGACCGGTGGTGTGGCCCGAACTGGAGGCGATGCTGGTGATTCCGAGCAACGCGCACGCGTTGTTCGCGCGGCCATTGGTGACCAGCCCGGAGTCGCTGATCGCGGTGGAGACCGTGGCGACCGGACACGATGCGATCGTTTTCCTCGACGGCAGGCGCACTCTCGCGTTGCCGCGTGGCGGCCGCGCCGAAGTGGTGCGCGGCGAACGTCCGGTGCGCTGGGTGCGGCTGGATTCGGCACCCTTCGCCGACCGGATGGTGCGAAAGTTCCAACTGCCGGTCACCGGCTGGCGGGGCAGACAGCGAACGGAAGAGCACTGATGCTGACGGAGATCAGGATTGACGGACTCGGTGTCATCTCGACGGCCACCGCGCAGTTCCATGCCGGTCTGACCGTGCTCACCGGCGAGACCGGTGCGGGCAAGACCATGGTGGTCACCAGCCTGCACCTGCTCAGCGGTGCGCGCGCCGACGCCGGACGGGTACGCCTGGGTGCGGCGAAGGCCGTGGTGGAGGGCCGTTTCGTCGTCGACGACGTGAACGACGCGGCTCGCACGGCGGTCGGAGAGGTGCTGGAATCGGCGGGTGCCGAGGCCGACGAGGACGGCAGCGTGATCGCGGTCCGCACCGTCAACAGCGACGGACGCTCGCGCGCGCACCTCGGTGGGCGCGGGGTGCCCGCCGCGGTGCTCGGTGAGTTCACCTCCCGGCTGCTGACCGTGCACGGCCAGAACGATCAATTGCGGTTGCAGCGGCCGGAGCAGCAACTGTCGGCACTGGACCAGTTCGCCGGCGACGGCGTAGCCGGTCTGCTGCGCAAGTACCAGGTGCATCGGCGGTCCTGGCTGGACGCGCGGACCGAACTGCTCGAACGCACCGCGCGCAGTCGGGAACTGGCGCTGGAAGCCGACCGGCTCAAGCATTCGCTCACCGAGATCGACGGCATCGCGCCCGAACCCGGTGAGGACACCCGCCTGGTCGCCGAGATCCGCAGACTCAGCGACCTCGATTCCCTGCGTGAGGCGGGCGTCGCCGCGCACGAGTCACTCTCGGGCCCGACCGACGCGCCGGCCGACGGTGGCGGCGTGCTCGATCTGCTCGGTGGCGCCCGCGCCCGCCTGGATTCCGCCGACGACCCGGCCCTGGCCGCGCTGGCTCCGCGGCTCGGCGAGGCGATCGCGGTGGTGGTCGACGTGACCACCGAACTCAGCAGCTATCTGTCGGAATTGCCGTCCGATCCCAGCGCACTGGACACGATGCTCAACCGTCAGGCCGAGCTCAAGTCGCTGACCCGCAAATACGCACCCGACATCGACGGTGTGATCGCGTGGGCCGACGAGTCGCGCTCGCGCCTGGACTCGCTCGATGTGTCCGAGGACGCGCTGGCCAAGCTGGCCGGTGAGGTCGAAACGGCAGCGGGCAAAGTGCGCGAGGCGGCACGCAAACTCAGTGCCGCGCGTGCCAAGTCGGCGGGCAAGCTGGCGAGCGCGGTGAGCACCGAACTCAGTGGGCTGGCGATGGGGAAGGCGCGCTTGGAAGTCCAGGTCCGCCCGCTGCAGGCCAGTGCCCAGGATTCCGCGCCGTTGGAGATCGACGGTGCGCTGTTGCACGCCGGTTCGAACGGTTGTGACGAAGTGGAATTCCGGCTCTCGGCGCATTCGGGAGCCCAGTCGCTGCCGCTCAGCAAGAGTGCGTCCGGCGGCGAGCTCTCGCGAGTGATGCTGGCCCTGGAAGTAGTGCTCGCAGGATCCGATCACGGCGCGACCATGGTGTTCGACGAGGTCGACGCGGGTGTCGGCGGCCGGGCCGCGGTGGAGATCGGCAAGCGCCTGGCGCGGCTGGCCCGCACCCATCAGGTCATCGTCGTGACCCACCTGCCCCAGGTGGCGGCTTTCGCCGACACCCACCTGGTGGTGAACAAGTCCGACGACGGAAAAGGGAAGGTGGACAGCGGCGTTCGCGCGCTGACCGACGAAGAACGAGTGGTGGAACTGGCCCGTATGCTCGCAGGCCTCGACGACACGGAGACCGGCCGCGCCCACGCGGAAGAACTCCTCGAAACCGCCCGAGCCGAGCGCTTACCCGCCTGAAGCGAGCACTACCCCCAAAACGGTCGGTCACCACACCCGAAGTCGACCGACCGCACTTTCAACCGCCCCGCACACCCGGCCCGTCCCCGTCTTCAACATCCCACCCAACCCAGCCACCCGTACTCCCGACCCCTAGGGAGGGACGGCCACGAAGTGGCCGGTCCGCGGCCGGCCCGCCGGTCAGGGCCGGGGCGTAGGCGACGAAGGAGCAAGCCCCGGCGCCTGACCGGCGGGCCAATCAGGGCCGCGGACACGCGCGCGCCAGCGCGCCAAAAATACAGCCAGTGCCTCCAGGACTACCGATCACCGAGTCCCGCGCCCCACCAACCTCAGCGCAGTGCTTTACGCACCCCGCCGATCAGCTGATTGGTCAGCTGACGCAACCCGAACTCCAGTGCAGGCGCAGGCACCGGCAGCGACGGCTCCGACTCCATCGTGTAGACCACCCGAGTACCGCCCTCACTCGTATCGGCGAAGGTGATGGTGCCGACGTGGCGCTTGACCGGGGCGCCCTTGACGATCTTGTATTCCATCCGCTCACCGGGGGTCAGCGCGGTGATCTCCTCGGTGACGCCGACCTTGCCGAAACCCAGCAGGTGCTGAGCGCCGACGCCGGTGGCCGGATCGCCTGCTTTGACGAGCTTGACCTGGATCGGCAGGTACGGGCTGACGGCCTCACGCTCGGTGAAGAGGCGGTAGACGATGTCGCGAGGTGCGTCGAAGACCGTTTCGACGGTGCTACGTGGCATGGATGTGTCTCCTGTCCGAAATGTCTGTGACCCGGAGCATACGGGTAGTCGTCACCCGTGCTCCGACCGGCGCGCCTCCACCAAAGGTTGAGGGTTTGGCTTCATCATCGGCCTCATGAAGATGCCGGCGCTGTTGTCACGGAACACGGAAACGCTGCCCGGTGTCGCCGGGATCGCCCGGGTGGATCGCGATACCGGACGACTGCTGAGGCGGGTGGGTCCCGGGGACGTCGTCGTCCTCGACGAGACCGACCTGGACCGCCACACCGCCGATCGGCTGGTCGAGGCGGGGGTG
Organism: Nocardia sp. NPDC056952; assembly: GCF_042674185.1. NCBI lineage: Bacteria > Bacillati > Actinomycetota > Actinomycetes > Mycobacteriales > Nocardiaceae > Nocardia > Nocardia sp. NPDC056952. Next base: position 9,006 of record NZ_JBHURA010000003.1, read on the forward strand.
CTCGCGGTGATCAACACCTCGCCATCGATTTCCGGGCGGTATCCCAATCTGGGGCCAGAGGTGTTGGTGGCCAACGGGATCGTGCTGATGGACACGGTGTCCTCCGACGCGTTCGGCAGGATCAAGGACGGGTCGAAGGTCCGCATCGACGGCGGCATCGTCTACGCCGACAGGCTCACCAAGAAGGAACCCGAGGTCCTGGTCGAGGGCATCGAGTTCGACGAGTCGGCCATCGCGGACCGGATGATCGAGGCGCGCAACGGCCTCGCCGATCACCTCGACGCGTTCGCGGGGAACACGACCGAATTCGTGCGTACCGAGAGCGCGCTGCTGATCGATGGTGTCGGCGTGCCCGATATCGAGCTGGACATGCGTAATCGGCACGTGGTCGTCATCGCCGACGGTTCGGGCCATCTCGCGGAATTACAGCGGCTCAAGCCGTTCATCAAGGAGTACGCGCCGATTCTGATCGGTGTGGGCAGTGGCGCCGATACCTTGCGCAAGCTCAAGTACACGCCCGACCTGATCGTCGGTGATCCCGACGAGATCAGCACGGAGACGTTGAAATCCGGCGCCGAGATGATCCTGCCCGCCGATACCGACGGCCATGCCAAGGGCCTCGAGCGCATCCAGGACCTGGGTATCGGCGCCACGACGTTCCCGTCGTCGGGTTCGCCGACCGATCTCGCGTTGATGCTGGCCGACCATCACGGCGCGTCGCTGATCGTGCTGGCGGGCGCGCCCGCTTCGCTCGAGGACTTCTTCGACCGTGGCCGGCGTGACAGCAATCCGGCCACCTTCCTGACCCGATTGAAGGTCGGCGCGAAGCTGGTCGACGCGAACGCGGTGTCGACCCTGTACCGGCATCGTTCCGCGGGCGCCGCGGTGGCGCTGGTGGTGCTGGCCGCCCTGGTGGCGATCGTGGTGGTGATCTTGGCCTCGCACAACGGTTCCGAGGTGCTGGACTGGGCGATCGAGTACTGGAACAGCTTCGTCCTGTGGGTGCGTGGTCTGCTGTGATCTCGCTGCGTCAACACGCCATCTCGATCGCGGCGATCTTCCTCGCGCTCGCGGTCGGCGTGGTGCTCGGGTCACACACCCTCGCGGGCAACATGATCTCGGGCCTCCGGTCGGACAAAACCGATCTGAACACCCAGGTAGACGAACTGACCGCGCAGAACGCGCAGCTCACCGCCCGCCTCGAGTCCGCCGACCGGTTCATCGCGGGCTCGGCGGCCCGCATCCTGAACGGCACCCTGGCCGATCGCACCGTCGTCGTCCTCACCACCCCCGACGCCGACCCCGCCGACATCGACGGCGTGAGTGACTCCCTGCGCACCGCGGGCGCCACCGTGACCGGCCGCATCGCTTTGACCGAGTCCTTCGTCGACGCGGGGGAGGGCGACCGCATGCGCTCCGCCCTGACCAATATCGTCCCCGCGGGCGCCCAGCTGAACACCGGCGCCGTAGACCAGGGCAGCCTCGCAGGTGACCTCCTCGGCCTGGCCCTGCTCCAAGACCCGGTGACCAACCATCCCCGCAGCACCCCCGAGGAACTGTCCCTGATCCTCGAAACCCTCCGGGGCGGCGACTTCCTCACCTACACCGACCCGCCGACGAGACCCGCGCAACTTGCCGTGGTCATCACCGGCAACGGTGTCGAACCCGACACCGGCGAGGGCGCGACTATCGCCCGCTTCACCGCCGCCCTGCGAGCCCGAGCCGCGGGCACTGTCCTCGCGGGCCGCCAAGGTGCCGCCGAGGGCAACGCCGCGATAGCCACCGTCCGAGCCCAGGCCCCCCTCGCGACAACAGTCACCACCGTCGACAACATCGATCGCGAAACAGGCCGAGTGACAACGACACTCGCCCTGACCGAACAGCTGACCGGCGGCGCGGGCCGCTACGGAACAGGCCCGACAGCGACGTCGCTGACTCTGGTAGCCATGCCCCGCTGAGTGAGAACCTCACCACCTCGCCGAGGCACGATCTCGCGACCCGCGTACCGGCGTAACAACTGATCACGCAAGAACATGGGTAACCCACCGGGTACGCCCAGGCGTCGATCAGCGCCTCTCCGCAGGCCCGCGAACCCAACACGCCGCCCGCAAACGACCGGCAAAATACGCGGAGAGACGGACTAGCGGTACAGTGGTGGTCCGTGGGTCATCAACGGAATCAGGCTAAAAGTGCCACCAAGCACATCTTCGTGAGCGGTGGCGTCGCCTCCTCATTGGGTAAGGGTCTCACCGCCTCCAGCCTCGGTCAGCTCCTGACCGCGCGCGGTATGCGGGTGACGATGCAGAAGCTCGACCCGTATCTCAATGTCGATCCGGGCACCATGAACCCGTTCCAGCACGGCGAGGTGTTCGTCACCGAAGACGGTGCCGAGACCGACCTGGACGTGGGTCATTACGAGCGTTTCCTCGATCGCGATCTGACGATGGACGCGAACGTGACCACCGGCCAGATCTATTCGACGGTGATCGCCAAGGAACGCCGCGGTGAGTATCTGGGCGATACGGTGCAGGTCATTCCGCATATCACCGACGAGATCAAGAGCCGCATCCTGGCGATGCAGGGCCCCGATCTCGAGGGGCACGTGCCGGATGTGGTGATCACCGAGATCGGTGGCACCGTCGGTGACATCGAGTCGCAGCCGTTCCTCGAGGCGGCCCGCCAGATCCGTCACGATGTGGGTCGCGACAACGTGTTCTTCCTACATGTGTCGCTGGTGCCGTATCTGGCGCCCTCGGGTGAGCTCAAGACCAAGCCGACGCAGCACTCGGTGGCCGCGCTGCGCAATATCGGTATCCAGCCCGACGCGCTGATCCTGCGGTGCGACCGCGAGGTCCCGCAGGGTCTTAAGAACAAGATCGCGCTGATGTGCGACGTCGATGTGGAGGCGTGCATCTCCACGCCGGACGCGCCGTCGATCTACGACATCCCCAAGGTGCTGCACAGCGAGGGCCTCGATGCCTATGTGGTGCGCAAGCTGGGGCTGCCGTTCCGTGATGTGGACTGGGCGGTGTGGGGCGATCTGCTCGATCGCGTGCACTCTCCGCGTGAGACCGTCGAGGTGGCGCTGGTCGGCAAGTACGTCGATCTGCCCGATGCCTACCTGTCAGTGACCGAGGCGCTGCGCGCGGGCGGTTTCGCCCATCGCGCCAAGGTGAACATCCGCTGGGTGCCGTCGGACGAGTGCGAGACCGAGGTCGGCGCGCAGGCGGCGCTGCGTGACGTCGACGCGGTGCTGATCCCCGGTGGGTTCGGCATCCGCGGTATCGAGGGCAAACTCGGCGCGATCGGCTACGCCCGCCGTCGCGGTATCCCGCTGCTCGGCCTGTGCCTCGGTTTGCAGTGCGTGGTCATCGAGGCGGCGCGTTCGGTCGGTATCGCCGACGCGAACTCGGCCGAATTCGAGCCCGACACCAAGAATCCGGTCATCTCGACCATGGCCGACCAGGAAGACGTTGTCGCCGGTGAAGCCGATCTGGGCGGCACCATGCGACTGGGCGCCTACCCCGCGACGTTGAAGAAGGGCTCGGTCGTCGCGCAGGCGTACGGCACCGAGAACGTGTCCGAGCGGCACCGGCACCGGTTCGAGGTGAACAACTCCTACCGCGACGCCATCGCCAAGAGCGGGCTCGTCTTCTCCGGCACCTCGCCCGACGGGCACCTGGTGGAGTTCGTCGAGTACCCGGCTTCGGTGCATCCGTTCTTCGTCGCCACCCAGGCGCATCCGGAGCTCAAGAGCCGTCCCACCCGGCCGCATCCGCTGTTCGCGGCGCTGATCAACGCCGCGTTGAAATACAAACTGGCCGAACGCCTTCCCGTAGACTTCCCGGAGGAAGAGCTCGCGGAGCAGGCCACCGCGGAAGCCTAGGAAGATCGGCGATAGGAACGCATGAGCGAGCCCGGTAGTCACGACTTCGAGACGGTGTCGAGCCGGGTGCTCTACAGCGGCGCGATCCTGGCCCTGCGCCAGGATCAGGTCAGGATGCCGGACGGGCGGGTCGCCGAGCGTGAGGTGATCGAGCATCACGGTGCTGTCGCGGTGCTCGCGCTCGACGACGACGGCAACGTGGTGCTGATCCGCCAGTACCGGCATCCGATCGGCACCAGGCTGCTGGAGCTGCCCGCCGGGCTGCTCGACATCGACGGCGAGGACCCGCTCACCGCGGCCAAGCGTGAGCTGGCCGAGGAGACGGGCCTCGCCGCCGCGCAGTGGTCGGTGCTGGTGGATGTGGCGTTGTCGCCGGGCTTCACCGACGAGGCGCTGCGCGTGTTCTTCGCGACCGGTCTCAGTGCCACCGACCGGCCCGATCCCGAGCACGAGGAAGCCGACCTCGAGCTGGTGCGGATGCCCCTCGCCGAGGCGGTGCGAGCCGCGCTGGCGGGGGAGATCGTGAACGCGACCGCGGTCGCCGGGGTGCTCGCCTATGCCGCGGCCGAGGCGAGCGGGGTGCCGTTGCGCGCACCCGACGCACCGTGGCCCGGTCAGCCGACCACGTTCCTGCGGCGTAAAGCCGCTGAGGCGCAGTCGACGCACGGCAACCACGCGTGAGTACCGCAGCGGTCGGCGGGGACTAGACGGGCGAGGGCGTGCTCGAACGGGAGATAGCCGCCTACCTCGACCATCTCGCGGTCGAGCGCGGAGCCGCGCGCAACACCCTCGGCGCCTACCGCCGCGACCTCGCCCGGTACCGGAGTTTCTTGACCGGGCGCGGTGTCGAATCGCTGGGTGCGGTGGCCCAGGGCGATGTCGCCGAATTCACCATGGCGTTGCGCGCCGGCGGCGCCGATCATCCCGCGCTGGCCGCGGGTTCGGTGGCGCGGGCGTTGATCGCGGTCCGTGGACTGCACCGGTTCGCCGCCGCCGAGGGCCTCACCGACACCGATGTGGCGCACGCGGTGAAACCACCCGCGCCGGGTCGCCGGCTGCCCAAAGCACTGCCCTACGACCAGGTTCTGCGGCTTCTCGAATCGGCGGGTGGCGAACCGGACGGTGCCGACGGCGGCCCGCGCGGACTGCGTGACCGGGCACTGCTGGAGCTGCTCTACTCCACGGGCGCGCGTATTTCGGAGATGGTGGGACTCGACGTCGACGACATCGACGCCGAGCAACGCTGTGTGGTGCTGCACGGCAAGGGCGGAAAGCAGCGCCTCGTCCCGATCGGCCGTCCGGCACTCGCGGCCGTCGACGCGTACCTGGTGCGCGGCCGACCCGCTCTCGCCGCGAGCGGAAAGGGTTCCGGCGGAGCTCTTTTCCTCAACGCCCGCGGCGGCAGACTGTCGCGGCAGAGCGCGTGGCAGGTCTTGCAGACCGCCGCCGAACGCGCCGGAATCGGGGCGACGGTCTCGCCGCACACCCTGCGTCACTCCTTCGCGACCCATCTGCTCGACGGCGGCGCCGATGTGCGGGTGGTGCAGGAACTGCTCGGCCACGCCTCGGTGACCACGACCCAGATCTACACGCTCGTGACGGTGAGCACCCTGCGTGAAGTGTGGGCCACGGCCCATCCCCGTGCGACGTGAACCGGCACCTCCGATACCCGCTGAGCAGGTATCGTGCGAACACGCCCGGCGTTGCCATGCCGCACCTCACCGGTCCGAGCGGTAGCGTCTACCCAGAGTTGGACCGTACGAAAGCGAGCCGGTCCCGGATCGGCCTCGCTACCCTCGACAGGGGTTACCGGCAAGGAAAACGTATAAGGAGCAGCGGATCGTGACGACAGCGGAAACACCGTGGGACGGTGGACCGGAACAGGTCGCCGAGGCCGTCGAGATGGGCCCGACAGGGCGCCCGCTGCGACTGGTACCCGATCCACCCCAGGTCCAGCGACACGGCGACGCACTCGTCGTCGCCATGTGCAACCAGAAGGGCGGGGTCGGAAAGACCACCTCGACCATCAATCTCGGTGCGGCACTGGCCGAGTACGGTCGCCGGGTGCTGCTCGTCGATCTCGACCCCCAGGGTGCGCTCTCGGCCGGGCTCGGGGTGGCACACCACGATCTCGAACTCACCGTGCACGACCTGCTGATCGGCGGCAAGGCCAAGGTCGACGACGTGCTGCAGACCACCAAGGTCGACGGCATGGACCTGTTACCCAGCAACATCGACCTCTCCGCCGCCGAGATCCAGCTGGTGAACGAGGTCGGCCGCGAACAGTCGCTCGGCCGCGCCCTGCACAGCGTGCGCGATCGCTACGACTACATCCTCATCGACTGCCAGCCCTCGCTCGGCCTGCTCACGGTCAACGCGCTGGCCTGCTCCGACGGTGTGATCATTCCGATGGAATGCGAATACTTCTCGCTGCGCGGGCTCGCGTTGCTCAACGACACCGTCGAGAAGGTGCGCGACCGTCTCAATCCGCGACTGAGCCTCTACGGCATCGTGGTCACCATGTTCGATGCGCGCCTGCTGCATTCGCGTCAGGTGATGTCGCGGGTGGTCGAGGTGTTCGGTGACCTGGTCTACGACACCGCCATCTCACGCACCGTGCGCTTCCCCGACGCCAGCGTCGCCGGGGAGCCGATCACCACCTGGTCGCCGAAATCGGGCGGCGCCGAGTCGTATCGAGCGATGGCCCGTGAAGTCATCCACCGGTCTGGCCGGTGATCGGAGCTACACCTGCGGTGCAAGCAGTACCCGAAGACGCGGTGCCGGCCGCGGACAAATCCGGATTCCATCTGCGGCTCACCAATTTCGAGGGGCCGTTCGATCTGCTGCTGACGTTGATCAGCTCGCGCAAACTCGATGTCACCGAAGTCGCGCTGCACCAGGTCACCGACGAATTCATCGCCTACACCAAGGCCCTGACCGCCGAGCTGGCCGAGAACACCAAGCTGCGCGCGGACAAGATTCTCGATCAGACCACCGAATTCCTCGTCGTCGCCGCCACTTTGCTCGACCTCAAGGCCGCCCGGCTGCTGCCCTCGGGTGAGATGACCGACGCCGACGATCTCGAACTCCTCGACGCGCGCGACCTGCTGTTCGCGCGATTGCTGCAATATCGCGCGTTCAAGCAGGTGGCCGAACTGCTCGCCGAGCTGGAAGCCGCGGCCCTGCGCCGGTATCCGCGGTCGGTGGCGCTCGAGGAACAGTTCGAAGGACTGCTGCCCGAGGTCACTCTCGGGGTGGACATCGCCGCGTTCGCCGAGATCGCGGCGGCGGCCTTCCGGCCACGTCCGGTCGCCGAGGTCGGGCTCGGGCATCTGCACATGCACACCATCTCGGTCGCCGAGCAGGCCGAGGTGGTGCTGGCCATGTTGAAGGAACGCGGGCCGGGCGGCTGGACGACCTTCGCCGAATTGGTGGTCGACTGCACAGTCCCGGTGGAAATCGTGGCGCGGTTCCTGGCGTTGCTGGAGCTGTACCGCGGTAAGACCATCGCCTTCGACCAACCCGATCCGCTCGGGCCGTTGGCTGTCAGCTGGCTCGGCGAGCTCGACCCTGATGCGGAAGCAGTGGCATTGACCTTCGAGGAGGATTACGGATGAGCGCGTCAGGCCCGGAGGCGGCAGCGCAGTGTGACCACGCAGGGCCCGCGATCATCCGAGGAGGCAGAGCATGACGGAAGCAGTGGCGGAATTCACCTCCGAGCCACTCGACGACCTCGAACTGCGGTCCGCGCTGGAGGCGATGCTGCTCGTTGTCGACGCCCCGGCACCGACAGAACAGCTGGCAGCGGCCTTGGACGACACCAGCGAGCGCGTCGAAACCGTGCTGCGCGCGATGTCGGCGGAACTGAGTGCGCGGGGCAGCGGCATCGACCTGCGTTTCGTCGGTGACGGATGGCGCTTCTATACTCGACAGGAGTACGCGCCCTATGTCGAGCGGGTACTGCTCGACGGGGCCCGGACGAAGCTGACCCGGGCCGCCTTGGAAACCTTGGCGGTAGTGGCCTATCGCCAGCCGGTGACCCGCATGCGGGTCAGCGCGGTCCGAGGGGTGAACGTCGACGGAGTGATGCGCACGCTGCTGGCCAGAGGCTTGATCGCGGAAGCGGGTCAGGACCCCGAAACCAACGGCACGCTGTACCGCACCACCGAGTTGTTCCTCGAACGGATCGGGCTCGCCTCTCTCGGCGACCTGCCACTGCTGGCGCCGCTGCTTCCCGGCGTCGATCTGATCGACGAGATCAGCGAGAGCCTGGAAACCGATCCCCGGTTCACCAGGCTGAAAAAACCCGCCGAGTCCGACATGGATCTCGGCACCGACGATTGACAGGACAGATGAATAATTCCGCTCGCCGAGATGGCACACCGGATCGAAGAAGTCGCAGCGACCAGCCCCGAAGTGGCGCGAACCGAACTGCGGGCAACCGTGGCGAGGGTACGCGCACCGGGCAGGGCGGCTCCCGCGCAGCGGCTCCGGGCCGCCGCGGCACCGGCGCGGGTGGCTTCCAGCGCGGCAATCAGACAGCAGCCCGGTCCGCGGGCAGTTTCCAGCGTGACGCCGAGTCCGGCGGTCGCCGTGGATCCACCGGTGGTGGGTACCAGCGCGATGACCGTCGTGGCGCGTCCACCGGTGGGGACCGTCGCGGCGGTTCGCCCGGTGGCTTCCAGCGTGACGATCGACGCGGCGCCCCGACCGGTCGCGGCGCGTCCGCCGGTGGTTACCAGCGTGACGACCGTCGAGGTGGCCCCGCAGGCGCAGGTCAGCGCGATGACCGTCGCAGCACCGGTGCCTCCAGCGGTGGCGGCTACCCACGTGGTGACGCCGACCGCGGACAGCGTGGAGGCACCGCCGGTCAGCGCAGCGGCGCTTCGGCAGGCACACAAGCCTTCGCGGCTCGCAAGAAGACCACGAAGCCGCAGAAGAAGGTCGTCGCTCCAACGATCCTGAACAACGCCAAGCCCGCGCGGCACCAGCACGCCGACGTCACCGAGGGCCCCAAGAAGCTTCCCTGGGGCGAAGGCGAACGTCTGCAGAAGGTTCTCGCCAAGGCGGGTGTGGCCTCGCGTCGCGCCGCCGAGGAGATGATCGCGGCCGGTCGCGTCGAGGTCGACGGCAAGATCGTGCGTGAGCAGGGTCTGCGCATCGACGCCGAGAACGCGGTCGTGCGCGTCGACGGCACCCGTGTCGTGGTCCGCGACGAACTGGTGCACCTGGTGCTGAACAAGCCGAGGGGCTGGCAGTCCACCATGTCCGACGACCTGGGGCGCCCCTGCGTCGGCGATATCATCGCCGAACGGATCGCCGCTGGTCAGCGCCTGTTCCACGTCGGCCGTCTCGATGCCGACACCGAGGGCTTGCTGCTGGTCACCAATGACGGCGAGATGGCGCATCGACTGATGCACCCCTCGTTCGAAGTTCCCAAGACCTACTTGGCCACCGTCGACGGCGAGGTGAACTACCGCCTGGTCGGCAAGCGCTTGCGCGAAGGCGTCGAGCTCGAGGACGGGCCCGCCAAGGTCGACAAGTTCATGGTGCTCGAGGCCTACCAGGGCCGGTCGCTGGTGAAGCTCGTGTTGCACGAGGGCCGCAAACACATCGTGCGTAGGCTGCTCGACGAGGTCGGCCACCCGGTGATCCGGCTGGTGCGCACCCACCTCGGCCCGGTGGCGCTGGGCGACCAGCGTCCCGGCACGCTGCGGGTGCTCGGCCGCGACGAGATCGGCAAACTCTACGAGGCGGTGCAGCTGTGAACGGTGTGGACTTTCCCCTGGAATTCACCGGCGACCGGATGACCGGTGACGCGACGCTCGTCGTCGCGATGGACGGTCCTTCCGGCACCGGCAAGTCCAGCGTGTCGCGTCGGCTCGCGGCGCGTCTCGGCGCCCGCTACCTCGACACCGGTGCCATGTACCGGGTCGCGACCCTGCGCGTGCTGCGTGCGGGTGTCGAGCTGAACGATTCGGCCGCGATCGCGGAAACCGTTGCGGCACTGCCGCTTTCGATCGGTACCGACCCCAGCCACGAGGTGATCGAACTCGACGGGGAGGACGTCTCGGCGGAGATCCGCGGCGACGCCGTCACCAAGGCCGTCTCCGCTGTTTCCGCGGTGGCGCAGGTGCGCGAGCAGCTCGTCGCCCTGCAACGCGAGATCACGGCGATGGCCGGGCGCATCGTGGTCGAAGGCCGCGATATCGGCACCGTCGTACTCACCGGCGCCGACGCCAAGATCTATCTCACCGCCTCCGCGGAGGCACGCGCCGAGCGGCGCAACGCACAGAACATCCGCGAGGGCCGCGGCGACGATTACGCGGCCGTGCTGGCCGACGTGCAGCGCCGCGACACCCTCGACTCCACCCGCACAGTGTCGCCGTTGCGCCCCGCCGCCGACGCGGTGCTCGTCGACACCAGCGACCTGACGATGGCACAGACCATCGAGGAGCTGTACCGCGTGGTGGCTCAGCAGCTTTCGGCCACGACAGGAGGTCCGCGATGATCGAAGAGATTCTCGTAGGCGACGGAACCTGGACCGACGAGTCCGAATGGGAAGTCCTCGACATCGACGGGGACGGCGAAGGCGAACAGCACGTCGCCATGCCCACGCTGGCCGTGGTCGGACGCCCGAACGTGGGCAAGTCGACCCTGGTCAACCGCATTCTCGGCCGCCGCGAAGCGGTGGTCGAAGACGTTCCCGGTGTCACCCGTGACCGCATTTCGTACGAGGCCAACTGGGCCGGGCGCCGCTTCATGGTGCAGGACACCGGCGGTTGGGAACCCGACGCCAAGGGTCTGCAGCAGCACGTCGCGCGCCAGGCCGAGGTGGCGATGGAAACCGCCGACGCCATCCTGCTCGTCGTCGACGCCACTGTCGGAGCTACCACGACCGACGAGGCCGCGGTGCGCAAGCTGCGCCGCTCCAAGATCCCGGTGATCCTGGTGGCCAACAAGGTCGACGATCAGAAGGTCGAAATCGAGGCGGCCTCGCTGTGGTCGCTGGGTCTGGGCGAACCGCGTATGGTCTCGGCCGCACACGGCCGTGGCACCGGTGACCTCCTCGACGACGTGCTCGGCGCGCTGCCCGAGACCCCGCGCGAAGGCACCGCCGTCGCGGGACCGCGTCGCGTGGCACTGGTCGGCAAGCCGAACGTCGGCAAGTCCAGCCTGCTGAACAAGCTGGCCGGCGACGAGCGTTCGGTGGTCCACGATGTCGCGGGCACCACCGTCGACCCGGTCGACTCGCTGGTCGAACTCGGTGGCAAGACGTGGAAGTTCGTCGACACCGCTGGTCTGCGCCGCAAGGTCTCCAATGCCACCGGCACCGAGTTCTACGCCTCGCTGCGGACGAAGTCGGCGCTGGAAGCCTCCGAGGTCGCGATCATGCTGATCGACGCTTCGGTGCCGATCACCGAACAGGACCTGCGTGTGATCAGCCTGGTCGCCGACTCCGGTCGCGCGCTGGTGCTGGCGTTCAACAAGTGGGACCTGGTCGACGAGGACCGCCGCTACATGCTCGAGCGCGAGATCGATCGCGATCTGGTGCGGGTGCCGTGGGCCCAGCGGGTCAACATCTCGGCCCACACCGGCCGCGCCGTGGCGAAGCTGGTGCCGCAGATGGAAACCGCGCTCGAGTCCTGGGACAAGCGCATCTCCACCGGCCGCCTCAACACCTGGCTCAAGGAAGTCATCGCGGCCACCCCGCCGCCGATGCGTGGCGGCCGTCAGCCCCGCGTCATGTTCGCCACCCAGGCGAGCACCCGCCCGCCGACGTTCGTGCTGTTCACCACCGGGTTCCTCGAGGCAGGCTACCGCCGCTTCCTGGAGCGCCGCCTGCGTGAGGAGTTCGGTTTCGACGGTTCGCCGGTGCGCATTTCGGTGCGTGTGCGCGAGAAGAAGGAACGCAAGAAGTAGTTCGAGTGTCAGACGAGTGAGCCCCGGCGAATATCGCCGGGGCTCTTCGTTTTCAGGCGTCGAGCACGCGGTCGAGCAGATGGTCGACCAATTGTGTTGTGCGCGCGAGCGGCTGGTCACGATCACCATGCCGACGCTGGTACTGCTCGGGTCGGAATCGTTGGTGGTTACCGCTCGGACGCCACCACGCCGCGCCCGCGATCACCACGAAGAACGTGGCCGCGGGCCTGATAATCGACTGAGAACAACCGGGTGGTGGACACCTTGGCAATGTCGGGCACGTTGAGAGCGGTAAGAGGTCCTCTGCGGCCTCCGCGAGGGAGTGCGTCATGAGTCTTGTCGGAACCCTGGTCGGCTACGCGCTGACAGTCTTTCTGGTGCTGCTGATCGCCCGGATGGTGGTGGACTGGATCGATGCGCTCGGCAACGGACCCCAGTGGGCCCGCAAAGCCAGGGAGGTGACCCACGCCGCCACCGAACCGGTGATCGCCCCGGTACGCAAGGTACTCAAGCCGATCCGGATCGGCGACTTCTCCCTGGACCTGGCCTTCACCGCCGTGTTCGTCGCCGTCCTGATCCTGCGAGCGATCGCCTTCAGCCTGTAGTCGAGGTGGCGCTGCCGAGGGGTCAGCGCGCCGGCGAGCTCACGGGCGCGTCCTCGACGGGTAGGCCCGCGAGCAGGGCCAGTGACTGTGCGGAATCAGAACCCGGCTCGGCGTGGTAGACGACAAGCGTCTGGCCCGGCGCGCCGTTGACCGTGAAGGTCTCGTAGGACAAGCCGAGCTCACCGACCAGGGGATGGACGAAACGTTTCTCCCCGGCGGTTTTCGCGCGGACATCGTGCTTGGCCCAGAGGCGGCGGAAATCCTCGCTCTTCAACGACAGTTCGCCCACCAGCTCGGTCAGACGTGGGTCGTCGAGATCGGTGCCCGTGCCTGCCCGCAGACCGGCCACGGTCTCCGCGGCGATTCTCGGCCAATCCGGAAAAACGTTGCGGGCCTCGGGGTCGAGGAACACCATCCTGACCTGATTGACTCCCGGCGCCGAACACGAATTCAGCGCGATGGCCGACGGCGTCGCGGCCAGAACATCCATATACCGGCCGAGTACCAGCGCCGGGGTGTCCGACCAGGTGCGCATCAGGCGCAGCAGGCTCGGCGTGACCCGTTCCGGTCGTCGCGGTGCGCGACTGCGTCGCGGTGCGGGGCGCGCCAATTCCCGCAGGTGCGCGATGCCGTCGTCGTCGAGCGAGAACACCCGGGCCAGCGCCGCCACGATCTGATCGGACGGGTGCTTGTCCCGGCCCTGTTCGAGCCGGATGTAGTAATCGGCGCTCATCCCGGCCAACATGGCCACTTCCTCGCGCCGGAGTCCGGCCACGCGCCGCTGACCGCCACCGGCCATCCCGAACTCTTCGGGGCCCACCTGCTGGCGCCGGGCCCGCAGGAACGCACCGAGACGGTTGTCGGTATCCATGCTTTCGAGGGTATGCCGACCTCGCGGCGGCTGGGTGGCCCTCGCACTACCAGGAAGTTTCCGACCTGGCACGCGTCGAGGACCGAGACGAACGTTGTGGTCATGACACACAACATCGAAGGCCGAGTCGCCGTCGTCACCGGAGCATCCAGCGGTATCGGTGCCGCCACCGCGCGACGGCTGGCGGCCGACGGCATGAAGGTCGCGCTGCTCGGGCGGCGTAAGGATCGGCTGGAAGAACTCGCGCGCACTCTCGGCGCGAACACCCTCGCGGTGACTGTCGACGTGAGCGTGCGGCAGTCGGTCCTGGACGCCGCGGCGCAAGTGCGTGCCGCGTTCGGCTCCGTCGATCTGGTCGTCGCGAACGCGGGCATCATGCTCGGCGCGCCGTTCGAGCAGGCCGAGATCGACGAATGGGATCAGATGGTGGGGACGAATATCAACGGATTGCTCTACACCGGAAGAGCTTTCATCGATGACCTACTCGCCGCGGCAGGCGCGGGTCGACGCGCTGACCTGGTGTTCGTCGGTTCCATCGGCGGCCACGCCGCGTTTGCAAACTACGGCGTCTACTGCGCCACCAAAGCCGCGGTAGCGCACCTGACCCGCACTCTGCGCACCGAACTCGGTCCACGCGGTGTTCGGGTCAAGAACATCGAACCCGGATTCACCGGCACCGAACTCGGTGCCGGAATGCGCGACGACACCCGTCGCGCCGAGCTCGCCGGATGGCGCGAGGGACTGGAAATCCTGCTCCCCGAGGACATCGCCGACGCGATCGCCTTCGCCGTCTCGGCACCACGCCGAGTAAACGTCGCCGAACTCATTGTCGTACCCACCGAACAGGGATGATCGAGTGCTGCCGCCGAAACCATTCAGCGGCAGCAGTGGGCTCGAACCCTCCCGAGGCACAGTAGCGAACTGCCACCTCGAACGCAGTCGAAGAACACGGGTGACCAGCCGCGCATCGCGTGTGGCAATCCGATTCATCCGTTTCGGGTGAGGCCCTCGCGGCTCCCATCGGGAAACGTTGGACGTCGGTCTTCTACGGAAGGATTCATGATGGCTCACGTATCGGAAACCGGGCATCCGGTCCGGCAGGGTTTCGCCGCGGGCACGTCCATCGGCGCCGCGATCCTGCTCCTGGTAGTCGCCGTGTTGTCCGTTCTGCAGGGCATCGCCGCGGTGGCCGAGGACGACCTGTTCGTCGTCGGCATCGACTACGTCTATGAATTCGACACCACGACATGGGGCTGGATCCACATCATCGGCGGGATCGTACTCGCGCTGAGCGCGGTGGGGCTGATGAGCGGCGCGACCTGGGCGCGGATTGTGGCGGTCGTCATCGCGTCACTGTCGATCATCGCGAATTTCCTGTGGCTGCCGTATTACCCGGCGTGGTCGATCCTGATCATCGTGCTCGATGTGGTGGTCATCTGGGCCGTCACGACATGGGATCCGCGCTCGGTCTGATCCGCCGAAAATGCCCGGTGGCAGCGGTCCGCCGCCGCTGCCCCGTGCGGCGGACCAGTCGGGTACCGGACAGCGCTGCGGCTTACACCACGTACGTGATCGTCGCCGCCACCGCCAGGGCCAGCATGCCGAGGCAGTTGATCCAGAACTCGTATCCGAGGAACCGGGCCCGGTAGTGGGCGTACGCGGCGCATCCGAAATAGGCGATCACGCCGACCGCGGTGGCGAATCCGACGCCGGGATACTTCAGTCCGACAAGGAGACCGGCTGTGGCCGCCAGCTTGATGGCGATCAGTGTCCACCACCAGTCGCGGGGAAACCGGACGCCGTCGAGGCATCGCTGAATGAACATCGGCGGGCGCACGGACATGAGCGCGTCGGCGAACAGCGAGACCGCGAGTAGTGCTGGTAGCCACCATGGTTGGGAAGCGTGGATCATTGGTTTCCTTTCGGGGGCGTGATGACGAATTCGATGATTTGTCGTAGTTGTTCGGCCGCGGCGGGCATCTCGATGGCACCGCTGGACGCGGTCATCAGCAAGCCGAGATAGGCGAGATAGATGGTCCGAGCGCCGTGGCCGACCTGGCTGCGGGGCAGCGCTGATCGGGCGAGCACGGTTTCGAGTTCGCCCAGCAGGGCCAGCGCGAGGTCTCGAAAGATCACCGACTCATGGTTTCCGCGGACGAGGATCGCCAAATACTCGCGTGAGAGCTCGGAGTCGAGCGCGAAATGTCCGACGAAGGGCGCGAAGAGCTCGAGCACGTCCTCGGTGGTCGCGGTCTTCGTCGAGGGTGCGAGTTCGGATTGCCTGCTGTTGTGTACCGCGGTGATCCAGTTGTCGTAGAGCGAGACGAGCAGCGCGTCCTTTTCGCCGGCAGCCATGACGGTCCCGGTGCTCACGTTCGCTTCGGCGGCGATCTGCCGAATCGTGGTCGCCTTGAACCCCTGGGCGCGGAAGAGCCGTTCGGCTGCTGCCAAGACCTTCTGTCGCGTCGCCGCCTGTTGCTCCGACCGCGACTGAACATGTTCATTGAACATGTTCAGAACGCTATACCAATGATGATCTCGGACGCAAACGCGGTGTCGTCGGTCGGTCGATGGGCCGGCCCGCCCTCTGCGCACCGAACAGGGGCGATCGAAGGCTGCCGCCGAAACCATTCGGCGGCAGTCGTTTTCGTTGCCGAATTGGTACGGCCGTGCCCGGATTGCCTGGATACTCGAAGGGGTCACCCGCGGATCGCGTGCGGGGGAGCAGGGGAGAGGACTCGGGATGGCCCTGGTTGTGCAGAAATTCGGCGGTTCGTCGGTAGCCACCGCGGAGCGGATCCGGCGGGTCGCCGAGCGGATCGTGGAGACCAAGAAGCAGGGGCACGATGTGGTGGTGGTGTGCTCGGCCATGGGCGATACCACCGATGAGCTCCTCGAATTGGCGGGCCGGATCGCCTCCGCGCCGGAACCGCGCGAGTTGGACATGTTGCTCACCGCCGGTGAGCGGATCTCGAACGCCTTGGTGGCCATGGCGATTCACGCACTGGGTGCCGAAGCCCGATCGTTGACGGGCTCGCAGGCCGGCGTGATCACCACCGGCGCCCACGGCCGGGCCAAGATCATCGAAGTCGACCCGGGCCGGGTGCGCCGCGCACTCGACGACGGCGAGGTGGTGCTCGTGGCCGGGTTCCAAGGCGTGAGCCAGGACAGCGACGATGTCACCACTCTCGGTCGTGGCGGCTCCGACACCACCGCCGTCGCGCTCGCCGCGGCCTTGAAGGCCGATGTGTGCGAGATCTACACCGACGTCGACGGAGTCTTCACCGCCGATCCGCGCATCGTGGCCGACGCGCAGAAACTCGACCAGATCTCCTACGAGGAGATGCTGGAAATGGCCGCCTGTGGTTCGAAGGTCCTCATGCTGCGCTGCGTCGAATACGCGCGCCGCTACCAGGTACCGGTGCATGTGCGCTCGTCCTACACCGACGCGATCGGCACCACCGTCTTCGGCTCGATGGCCGACATCCCGGCCGACCAGGCCGTGCTCACCGGCGTCGCGCACGACCGCAACGAGGCCAAGGTGACCGTCGTCGGCCTGCCCGACGAGCCCGGCTACGCGGCCGAAGTGTTCCGCGCGGTCGCCGACGCCGAGATCGGCATCGACATGGTCGTGCAGAACACCGGTACCGGACGCACCGACATCACCTTCACCCTGCCCGCCGCCGACGGCGCGCGGGCGGTCGCCTTGCTGCGCGACCGCCGTGCCGAGATCGGCTTCGCCGATGTTCGCTACGACGACCGCGTCGGCAAGGTCTCGTTGATCGGCGCGGGCATGCGCAATAATCCGGGCGTCACCGCGAGCTTCTGTGAGGCGCTGGCCGCGGCGAATATCAACCTCGACCTGATCGCCACCTCGGAGATCCGCATCTCCGTGCTGGTCCGCGACACCGACCTCGACGAAGCCGTGCGCATCCTGCACCGGGCCTTCGATCTCGGTGGTGCGGAAGTCGCCGTCGTGCACGGGGGAACAGGACGGTGAGCGCTGTTGACGCCGGGCACGGGCCCCGAGTAATTTACCGATAAGTAAGTTACTGGATCGGAGGGTTCGTTGAGCACCCAGTTGACCACTTTCACCAGGGCTGGACTCGAGTTCGACGTCGTCGACTCCGGACCGCCCGACGGCCCCGTCGTCGTTGCGCTGCACGGCTTCCCGCAGACCGCGACCTCGTTGCAGCCACTCACCGCATTGCTCAACGCGCGCGGTTACCGCACCATCGCCCCGAACCAGCGCGGCTACTCACCGGGCGCTCGGCCGTCCGGCCGCCTCGCCTACCGCGTTCCCGAACTCGTCGACGACGTGGTCGCGTTGATCGAGGACATCGACCGCGGTCCGGTGCATCTGGTCGGGCACGACTGGGGCGCGATGGTCGCCTGGTCGGTGGCCGCGGCCCGCCCCGAACTCGTCCGCACGCTGGTGACCGTGTCGGTGCCGCATCCCGGCGCCTTCGCCCGCTCGATGATCAGCAGCGATCAGCTCCTTCGCTCGTCCTACATGGCGCTGTTCCAGCTGCCGGTGCTCCCCGAGCGCCTGATTCGCGCGCGGCCCGGCGTCTTCGACCAGATCCTGGCCACATCGGGCATGTCCGCCGACGCGATCGACCGCGTGCACACCGAGATCATCGACACCGGCGCGCTCACCACCGCGTTGAACTGGTATCGCGCCTTGGCGCTGATCACACCGCGCGCGGTGACGGCACGCGTCACCGTGCCGGTGACGCACGTGTGGAGTACCGGCGACGCGGCGCTGACCCGCCGTGGTGCCGAACTGACCCGCGGATTCGTCACCGGTGACTATCGTTTCGCCGTGCTCGACGGCTCGCATTGGCTGCCCGAGGAATGCCCGGAAGAACTCGCCGACCTGATCGCCGACCGTATCGAGTCGTCGCGGGGCTGAGTCGTCGCGGGGCTGAGACCTCAACCGATCGGCGAAGAAGCCAACGGCCGCAACGCCGCCGCGGTCGCCGGGATCAACGGCGCGCCCCGCAGGGCGGCCCGGGCGGCCAGTTGTTCGATGATCCGCCCGCGCACCCCCGGCCATTCGTCGTGCAGGATCGAATAGAACGCGGTGTCACGCACCGCGCCGTCGAGCCCACGCGAATGTGCCCGGCGCACACCGTCACTCACCGCGCCGAGCCGTTCGATCGCCGCCCGGGAGCGCAAGTTGCGGGCGTCGGCGCGCAGGGTCACCCGCCGCACGCCCCAGCTGTCGAAGGCGTGGGTGAGCAGCAGCAGCTTGGAGTCGAGATTCACCTGACCGCCCCGCACCGCGGGGGTGAGCCAGGTATTGCCGATCTCGACGGCGTCGGGGATCGCCCCGCCGGGCAACGAGGTGACCGGTTCGGCGGACAACGGCCAGGTCAGTGGTCCCTGCCAGTAGTCGAGCCGGGTGAATCGGGTCGCCCCGACCACACACTCGTCGGCGACGGTGACGATCGCGAAAGCCAGCGCTGTGCCTGCCAGCTGCGCCGCTTCGGCCTGGAAGACGTAGGTGCGCGCCTCCTGGTCACCGTGCGGGACGACGGTGAACCCGGCCGGTCCGTCGAGCGCTGCGGCCGCGGCGATCAGTCCCGGAACGTGGTGAGGTGCGAGAGGTTCCAGCCGTGCGATGCGGCCGTGGAGGATAACGGGTGCGGGCATGGTGACCGGCGTCCCTTCGTCTGAGAGGGTCGCCGACAGCGCGAGGCGTGGATCTCACGCGGCACGCGATTTCGGCGAAGCGACACGAACGATCCAGCAGCATCGAAAAACTAGATCAAGATAGCCGACGTGACGCGTTCCCTCGTTCGAACCCACGCAAAAGTCGCGGTCGGAAAGTTTCGCGCCTCGACGATCGGTTCCTCCCGGACCGGCCGGTCCCGATCGGGCGGTTTCCGTCACGGTGGCGTGTCGGTGGCTCATGGGGGTACCAACTGGATCGCGGTGGGCGGAAGTGTGTGTTTTCCCACGTCAGGGCCGTAACGGTTCGATAAATGACATCAATGTCGGCCTGTTGAACAAATGCCCAGTTGTGTCGGGTTTTCGCCAGTTCCAGCCCGTGTTCCGGCGAAATGTAACGCACGTTATCGGATCGTGTCGCACAGGAGTTCGATGTGATGCAGATCACATCGCCTATTCTCTGGTCGGCCTGGCTGGCAAGCTCGTAATTGCTGAACGTTAACCGTTCGTGATCATCGACCGGATCGACACGGATCCGGGGTCGCGAACGACCCGCACTTCCGCTGCGGCGTGGCGGTCATCAAAGGATCCGGTACGGATCACTTATCGGCCGTGTCGGGGCGGCTGTCCGGAAGGGACTTGTTGTCATGAGCAGCATCTACTTCGAATCGAACAGCAATCTGTCAGTTACCGAGCGTGGTCGCCGCGTCTCGGCGACCTCCGCCATCGAATCGCCCATCGCGCCGCTGGCGATGCCGGGGCTGATTCTCGGGCTGATCCTGCTCGGCCTCGGTGTGGCCGGCCTGCTGCGACTGGGTGACTGGGTGGGCAATTACGGATCCGTCCTGGTTGTGCTGGCCTACTTCCTCTATATGGCCGCGGCCGCGAGCCTGATGCTCTGGGGCGCGGTCACCGTCCGGTCGCTGCATCGTCGATAACCGAGCGTCGACGAGATTCGTGGGAACCCGGCAAAAGCGGCATTCGGTGGTTACGGTTTGACGGATGGATGGTGTCGGATGGTTACGCGACGCTTTTCTCCGATCCGGGCAAACGGCGAGCATTTCGGTCGGCGGCGATTCCGATAAAAGCGTGTTGATCGGGGAATGTATCCCACGCAGGGGGTGGGATACATTCCCCGATCGCTCCTTACCGCTGATCTGCGGACGACAATATCCATGGATTTCGAGCTATCGCGAATCTTCCGCGCTCGATTAAGGTGCAGGAATCGACCTACTCCATCCGGCGGAGGTGTGGACATGCCCGATTCCCCTCGTGGATCCACCGATAAGGAGCCGGAGCGGCGCGGCGCCGTCTCGAGTCCCACCGTGCCTGTGGCGCAGGTTTCCGGCGGCCGCCTCATCGGGCCGGATACCGATACCTCGGTCCGGGTACCGCACACCGTCCAGGACGGACCGGAGCCGGTGATGGTGTCCCCGGTCACCGAACCACCGGTCGAGACGCCACCCGATTCGCCGGAGCGGGAGGCGATGCGGGCCAGGATCAAGAAGTTCGTGCTCACTGTCGTCGTCATCGCCGCGCTCGGCGGCGCGCTGTTCGGCTACGACACCGGCGTCATCTCCGGCGTGCTGGTCTACCTCACGCCTGATTTCGCGCTGAGCCAGACCCAGGTCGGCGTCATCACGAGTTCGCTGCTCATCGGCGCCGCGATCGGCTCGATCACCGGCGGCTGGATGGCCGACCGGTGGGGCAGGCGGACGACGCTGCTGTTCGCGGGCGCCCTGTTCTTCATCGGCGCGCTCGCCCAGGCGCTGGCGCCCGATGCCACGGTCATGATCATCACCCGCCTGTTCCTCGGTGTCGCGGTCGGTACCGCCTCACTGGTGGTCCCCATGTACGTCTCCGAGATCTCCCCGCCGACCTATCGCGGGCGCCTCGTGTCGATGAACTCGCTGATGATCGCCAGCGGGCAGTTGCTCGCCTACATCGTCAACGCGCTGCTCGCCCCGACCGGGAACTGGCGGCTCATGCTCGCGATGGCGGCCGTTCCGGCGGCGGCGCTCGTGATCGGCATGTATTTCATGCCGGATTCACCGCGGTGGTATCTGAAACAGGGCCGTACCGCCGATGCGAAGAAAGTGCTCGAACAGTCTTATTACCCGGAGAATGTCGAGCCGACGATCGCCGAGATCGAACAGTCCGAGGCCGCCGATGCGGCGGTCAAGGACAGTTTGAGCGACCAATTGCGGAAACCGAAGGTGCGCGCGCTGTTCTACACCGGAATCGGATTGGCGTTGATTCAGCAATTCGTCGGCGTCAATACCGTCATCTACTACGCACCGTCCACTCTCGCCCAGGCGGGGATGGGTGACAATGCGGCGATCACCTCGTCGATCGGCATCGGTGTCGGCGCGGTGCTCGGCGTGATGCTCGGCATGAGCCTGGTCGACAAGATCGGCAGGCGCCCACCGATGTTCCTCGGCCTGGCGATCATGGTCGTCGCGTTGGTCGGTATGGGTCTGATGGAACGTCTCACGCAGAGCACTGCCACCGGCTATGTGTTGGTGACATTGATGATCGTGTACGTCTGTGCCTTCCAGCTCGGCGTCGGGGTGCCCACCTGGTTGCTGATCTCGGAGATCTTCCCCGCCCCGATCCGCGCCACCGCGATGAGTATCTGCACCTTCCTCATCTGGATGGGCAATTTCACCGTCTCCCTGGTGTTCCCGCCGCTGGGCGAACTCTGGGGCGCGTCGACGATGTTCTTCCTCTTCGCGGTCGTTTCCGCGCTGTCGCTGGTGTTCTGCTATCGCCGGGTGCCCGAGACCATGGGCGAGTCCCTCGACGACATCACCAGCAAGGCGGAGAGCTGAGGGCCTACGGGTAGGCTGACCAGGTGAAGCAACTGTGAAACACCTGACGGTCGGCGTCGTCGCGACCTCTCGCAAGGAAAACGAACACCGGCTGGCAATCCACCCGGCCCACCTCGACCGCATCGATCCCGAGCTGCGCGGTCAGATCTACCTCGAACACGGTTACGGTAACCGATTCGGCTACCCCGACGACGTCCTCGCCCCACTCGTAGCGGGCCATCGCACTCGCGACGAGCTCTTCGCCGAGTGCGATGTGCTGCTGCTGGCCAAGCCGCTGGCCGAAGACCTCGCGCAGATGCGCCCCGGCACGACCGTGTGGGGCTGGCCGCACTGTGTGCAGGACGCGAGCATGACCCAGCTGGCCGTGGACCGCGACCTGACGCTGATCGCCTGGGAGGCGATGAACCACTGGACGAAGTCGGGTGCTTTCAGCGTCCACGTGTTCCACAAGAACAACGAACTGGCCGGTTACTGCTCGGTCATGCATGCCCTCCAATTGCGCGGCGTGAGTGGAGATTACGGTCGCCGGATGCGTGCGGCGGTCATCAGCTTCGGCGCCACCGCGCGTGGTGCGGTGCGGGCGCTGTCGGCACTGGGGATCAGCGATGTGACCGTGCTGACCCAGCGCAGTGTGTCGGCGGTGGCCTCGCCGTTCGCCTCGGTGCGGATGCAGCATTTCAAGCGTGATCCGGGACTGCCCGGCCGGACACTCGCGCTGAAGGCGCCCGAGCCGGGGCCGCTGGCGGAGATGCTGGCCAACTACGACGTGGTGGTGAACTGCATGTTCCAGGACACCGAGGACCCGTTGACGTTCATCATGAACGATGACCTCGAACTCTTCTCGCGCGGAACGCTTTTCGTCGACGTCTCGTGCGACGAGGGAATGGGCTTCGAGTTCTCGCGCCCGACCTCGTTCGCCGATCCGATGTTCACCGTCGGTGACGATCTGCACTACTACGGTGTCGACCACAGCCCCTCGTTTCTCTGGGACTCGGCGACGTGGGAGAACTCCGAAGCTCTGCTCGAGTACCTGCCCGTCGTGCTCGGCGGCCCCCCGGCGTGGGATGGCAGCGAAACGATTCGCCGGGCGATCGAGATTCGCGACGGTCGGGTACAGAACCCGCGGATCCTGTCGTTCCAGGGTCGCTCCGACGTATATCCGTACGCGGTGAACTGATTTCCGGCACGGTCCTGCCGTTCCGCTATCGGTGCGGGCCGTCCACGCCCAGCAGTCCGAGGGCGAAGTCCGCGTAGGCGGCGGCGATCTGTTCGGGAGAGGACGGGCCGTCGAGCCGGAACCACTGGGGCAGTGCGGTGCACATCGTCGCGATGGCACGGCCCGCGTCGCGGGCCCGGGCGGTCGATCGGTTCGCCTCGGTCAGCGCGGCGTCGATGTCGGCATCGAGAAGGTATTGGATCTCGTTGCGGGAGGCTGTGATCCGATCACGATCGGCCGGGTTCAGGCTGCGCATCTCGCTGGCGCCGATGAAGGCGAGTTCGCGGTGGTGCGTGTGGAACAGGGCGAGCGCTTCGACGACACGGCTCACTCGTTCGCGGCCGTTCGTGCCGTCGAGGCGTGCCGCGCGCACCCGCCGGTGCAATTCGTCCATGGTCAGGTCGAGTGCGCGGACCAGTAGGTCTTGTTTGTCGCGATAGTGGTGGTAGACACCGGGCACGCTCATGCCCGCCCGCGCGGCGATCGAGCGCATCGTGGCTCCGTGATACCCGGTCTCGACGAAGGAATCGATGGCGGCGGCGAGCACCGGGTCGAGAACCAGGGGCGGGAACTCACGCCAGGAATTCGGTGCGCCGGAGTCGGGCGATCCGGTTTCACCGTGCGCGGGGCTTCCGTCGGGGCGGGTGGGGCGCGAATCAGTCGCGCGCGGTGCCGGGGGAGGAGCGCCGGTGGTGCGCTGGTCGCCGATCAGCCGGGCCACCGTCGTGCCCAGCTCGGCGGCGAGCGATCGCAGGCGCGAAACCGAGGCGCCGGTCTTGCCCGTCTCGATGGCGCTCAGTGTGGCCGCGCTGACCCCGATTCGCTGCGCGGTCGCCCGTAGTGACAACCCCGCCGCGGTCCTCGCCTGGCGCACCCGCGCCCCCATCGCCTGCTGTTCGGCTGCCGTCGAATCCATGATGTTCAGAATAGCTGAACAAACATTTGAGTCCTACCAGGCTTGTTGACAGCATGAATACGCGCGTGCGACTGTCGTAACAGTCAATGTGCCGAGCGATCGTTCGGCAACCGAGCCGAGGAGCGGACCCGTGCCGATCGACCTGTCCTATCCGTCCGAGGTGCAGAGCCTGGCCGACCGCACCCGCACCTTCGTCCGCGACCATGTGCTCCCGGTCGAAGACGCGCACGACGGCGACATCACCGCGGCCGGTGGTGAGAAGCTGCGCCTCGAACTCCAGCAGGCCGCCCGTGATGCCGGTGTCTTCGCCCCGCACGCGCCGCTCGAATACGGTGGCCACGGTCTGGACATGTCCAACCGGGCCCCGGTGTTCGAGGAGGCGGGCTACTCGCTGTTCGGCCCCACGGCCCTCAATATCGCCGCCCCCGACGAGGGCAATGTGCACATGCTCGCCCACATCGCCGACCCGGAGCAGAAACAGCAGTTCCTCGCCCCGCTCGCTCGCGGCGAGGTGCGCTCGGCCTTCGCCATGACCGAACCGGCGCCGGGTGCGGGCTCGGACCCTTCCGCGCTGAGCACCCGCGCGGTCCGTGCCGATGGCGGTTGGCGCATCAGCGGCCACAAATGGTTCATCACCGGCGCCGACGGGGCGGGGTTCTTCATCATCATGGCCCGCACTTCGGGCGAGCCCGGCCAACGTGGTGGCGCCACGATGTTCCTGGCACCCGCCGACAGCCCGGGTATTCGCGTCGGCCGCCATCTGGACACCCTCGACAAGTCGATGATCGGTGGCCACTGCGAGGTCTTCTTCGACGACCTTCTCGTCCCGGAGTCCGCGGTACTCGGCGAAGTCGACCGAGGCTTCGAATACGCCCAGGTTCGGCTCGGCCCCGCCCGGATGACCCATGTGATGCGCTGGCTCGGCGCTGCCCGTCGCGGTCATGACGTCGCGGTCGCGCACGTGGCGCACCGCGAGGGCTTCGGTTCGCGCCTCGGCGACCTCGGCATGGTCCAGAAGATGATCGCCGACAACGAGATCGACATCGCCGCCACCCGCGCACTGCTGACCCGTGCCTGCTGGGAACTCGACCGTGGCGAGCCCGCCGCGAATGCCACCTCCATCGCGAAAACCTATGCCGCCGAGGCGATCTTCCGCATCGTCGACCGGAGTATGCAGATGTGCGGCGGTCTCGGCGTCTCCGCCGACCTGCCGCTGGCGCGACTCTCGCGCGAGGTGCGCCCGTTCCGGATCTACGACGGTCCCTCCGAGGTGCATCGCTGGGCCATCGCCAAACGCGCGGTGAGCGCCGCCAAGCGGACGAAGCGGGATTCCGAATGACACTGCCGGGCATGGACATCGCCGCGCTGGAACAGTTCCTGCGCGCCAACGGCGTCGAGGTGGAAGGCGAGCTGCGCGTCGAACTGATCAGTGGGGGCCGGTCGAATCTGACCTTCGCCGCCGCCGATGACGTCTCGCGCTGGGTGGTGCGCCGCCCGCCGGTCGCCGGGCTCACCCCGTCCGCGCACGATATGGCCCGTGAGTACACCGTCACCAGCGCGTTGCAGGCATCGGCTGTGCCCGTGGCGAGAACGATCGCCTTCGACGCGACCGGATCCGCGCTGGGCGCGCCGATGACCGTCGTCGAGTTCGTCGACGGGACGGTGTTTCGCGACCAGGACGATCTGTCCGCGCTCACCGATGAGCAGGTGAATTCGAGTGTGCGCGCGCTGGTCCGCGTTCTCGCCGATCTGCACGCGGTGGACCCGGGCGCTGTCGGTCTCGAATCATTCGGCAGGCCAGCAGGTTTCGTCGCCCGGCAGGTCAAGCTCTGGGCATCCCAGTGGGAGCGGGTCAAAACCCGCGAGCTCGCGGATGTGGCGGCCCTGCATGCCGCACTGGCCGCCGCGATCCCGCCGGAGACATCGGCTTCGATCGTGCACGGGGACTTCCGTATCGACAATACGATCCTCGACAGCGCCGACCCGGCAACGGTCCGTGCGGTGGTCGATTGGGAGCTGTCCACCCTCGGTGACCCGCTCACCGATGTCGCCCTGATGTGCGTGTACCGGTCGCCGATCTTCGACGTGATCCTCGGGACCCGTGCGGCGTGGACCAGCCCGCGCCTGCCGAGCGCCGACACGCTCGCACAGGCCTACGCCACCGCGTCCGGGCGCGAGCTCGACAACTGGGGCTTCTACCTCGCGCTGGCCAACTTCAAACTCGGCATCATCGGCGAGGGCATCACCCATCGCGCGCATCAGGGTTCCGACACCGGTTCCGCCGCCGACCGGGCCGCCGAGGCCACCCCGGAATTCATGGCGGCCGGCTTGCGCGCGCTGAAAGGGTCCGCGTAGTACCGCCGCGCGGTCGAACCGAACGCCGCCCGGCGTGCGGCGCGAATCATCCGATGATCTCCGGGGGCAGGAACATCGCGCCGAGTTGCGCCGCGATCGCGCTGGTGTGATCGACGATGCGCTCGGCGTCCACGTCGAGCACACCGGACCGCCACGCGGACAGTAGTTCGATGAAGCCGCCGATGCCGGCCAATGTGCTCATCCGCATGGCGGTTTCGTCGACGTCGGGGCGCAGATAGGGCCAGGCGGCGGCGATGAGCAGATCGGTCGCGTCGGTGAGCATGGTCTTGCGGCGCTGTTCGAGCACGGCGCTGCCCGCGTGATCGGCCAGCAGAATCCGGGCGCGTCCACGCAGATCGGTCTGCAATCCGACGGCACAGGCGATGGCCGCGCGGGTGATCTCGAGGGGGGTCCGGTCGGCATTCTCGGCGACGACGCTCGCCAGTTCGGCGAACACCCCGGCGCACACCTCGTCCCAGACCTCGGCCAGTAGTTCGTCGCGGTCGGCGAAGTGCTCGTAGAAGTAGCGATCGTTGAGCGAGGCCCGCTGGCAGACACCGCGCATGGTCACCGCGGCCCAGCCGTGGTCGAGCCAGATATCGAGGGCGGCCTCGACCAGGCCGACCCGCCGCTGCGCTCTGCGCTCCTCGGCGGTCCGCCCGCCCCAGGTCCGTGCCGGTGCGCGCACATCCATGGTTGACAAAGTACTCCTCCGCGCGCCTAATTGGTGTCAGGTGCGGCCAATGGTGGCAGATGCCACCAATTAGAGCCTCACCGGGTCGACCCGGGAGTTGCCATGCGATTGTTCCCCTTCGGCGGACACCGCCGAACCGCTGCCGCCGATGCTGTGGTGACCGGCGCGGGTAGTGGAATCGGACGTGCGTTCGCCGTCGAATTGGGTCGTCGAGGCGGGCGCGTCGTGTGCTCCGATATCGACCCCGACCGTGCGGCCGAAACCGCCGAACTGGTCGAGGCGGGGGGCGGCAAGGCGATCGGCACCCGTTGCGATGTCACCGTGATCGACGAGGTCGAACAGCTGGCGGCCACCGCGCAGGACTGGTTCGGCGGCCCGCCCACCGTTGTCGTCAACAACGCGGGCATCGGCGCGGGCGGGCCGGTGGTCGGCGAGTTCGCCCTCGACGACTGGCACCGCACGCTCGGGGTGAATCTCTGGGGCGTGATCCACGGCTGCCACGTCTTCGCGCCGATCCTGCGCGCGGCCGGGCACGGGTCGCTGGTGAACGTCGCCTCGGCGGCCGCGTTCGGCGCGGCACCGCGGATGGCCGCCTACAACGTCAGCAAGGCGGGTGTGCTGGCGCTGTCGGAGACGATGTCGGCCGAGCTGGCCGGCACCGGCGTCGGCGTCACGGTGCTGTGCCCGACCGGCGTGAAAACCAATATCATGACCGCGGATTCGCCGATGGACGACACCGCCGAGCGCCTCGGCGGGCTGCTGCTGCGCTGGACCGGCCGCGCGCCTACCGCCATCGCCCGCACCACGCTGGACGCGGTGGACCGTGGCGAGCTGTATGTGGTGCCGCAGCTCGAGGCCAAGATGCTGTGGCAGGCCAAACGCTGGCTACCCGCGACCTACACCCGTTCGGCAGGCCTGCTGGAGCGGGTCGTGCGCTGATCCACACCGAAGGAGATCGAACAATGACGTTCGCCTACCCCGACATGCTCGCCACGATTCGCGCCAAGCAGTGGGCACTGGCCGATATCGACTGGGACGCACCGGGCGCCGACACCATCACCGACGAGCAACGCCCGCGATTGGCCACCTTCATGGCCGACCTGGTGTGGATCGAACACGTCGGGGCCCGCGGCTTTGCCGCCCTGACCCGCCAGGCGCCGCCCGGCCCACTGCGGGAGATCTACCGGTACTTCCACGCCGAGGAACAAAAGCACGCCAACGCGGAACTGGCGCTGATGCGTCGCTGGGGCATGCTCCCCGACGGCGAGGCGATGCCGGTGCCCAACAAGAACATTCGCCTCGTCATCAGCTGGCTCGACCGTTACGCCGACCAGCTGACCCTGCCCGTGCTCGGAACCGTCATCCCGTCGCTGGAGACCGCCCTCGACGGCGCGTTGGTGAAGTTCCTGCTCGACGAGGTCGACGACCCGGTGTGCCACGAGGTGTTCCGGCACATCAACAGCGACGAATCTCGCCACCTCGCAGTAGGTTTCCAGGTTCTCGAACAACTCGGCGCGGGACCGTTGCGCCGAACCGTCATCGAGACAGCCGGTTTCGCGGTGCGTCCGTCGTTCGTGCTCGGCGCGTTGCTGTACGCGCCGCTGCTGTCACGGATGTCGACCAACATCATGGCGCTGGGCCTCGACGAGGAGAAGCTGTGGCAGGCGGTGCGCCGGTTCGAGAACGTGGGGGAGCGCAGCCCGGCCATCCGCAAGCTCCCGCTCTACCACGTGGTGAAGATGCACGGTAAGGCCACGATTCACCGCCGTCAGCCGTTCCAGCTGCTGGCCGACGTGTCGAATGCCTGTATCGATCGGTTCCCGATCCGGGTGCTCGGCCGCAGGCCGTCCTGGTCCGACGAGCTCACCTACGAACCGGTGGCGAAATGACGACGCCGCGTTTCGCCGATACCTTCACCGGTTCCCAGGTGCACCGCACAGCCTTCGCGCCCCGGCACGAGTTCACCGGTCAGCGGGTCGCGATCATCGGCAGCGGGGCGGCCGCCGCGCGCCTGCTGCCCGGCATCGCCGCCGAGGCCGCACGGGTGACGGTGTTCCAGACCGAGGCGGTGTGGGTGCTCCCCCGCGTTCCGCTGCCCACCGCGACGATGCCGCAGCGGCTCCTGCGACTCGTCGCCCGTGTCAATCTGGCTGTCCAGGTGCGTGATTCGTGGCTGCGACACCGCCTGACACCGGACGACACCGCGGGCGTCGCGATGCACAACAGCTACTACCGAACCCTGCGGCAACCGCACTGCACCCTGGTGACCTGGCCGATCGCGCGGTTGGTGCCGCTGGGTGTGCGCACCGTCGACGGCATCGAGCATCAGGTGGACAGCATCGTCTACGCCGACGACGCGGGCTGTGTCGTTCGTACCGTCGCCCGGCCTCGCCGGCTGCATCCGTCGGCCGCACTCGTGAAGGAGATCGCATGAGCACCAAGGGAATCGACCACGAGATCGTCATCGTGGGCGCCGGCTTCTCCGGCATCGGCGTGGCGATCGAGTTGCGCAAGGCCGGGTTCGACGACTTCGTGATCATCGACGAGGCCGACGGCGTGGGCGGCACGTGGCACTGGAATACCTATCCCGGTGTCGCCGTGGATATCCCGTCGTTCAGCTACCAGTTCTCCTTCGAACAGCGCACCGACTGGTCACGGGTCTACGCGCCCGGTCGCGAACTCAAGGCCTATGCCGAATCGTGCGTGGACAAGTACGAACTCCGTTCGCGAATCCGCTTCGGCACCACCGTGGTCGGCGCGGATTTCGACGAGCGGGCCGACCACTGGGTGCTGCACACCACCGACGGCGACGACCTCACCGCACGGTTCGTGATCAGCGCGACCGGTGTGCTCACCCGCCCCAAACTGCCCGATATCCCCGGCATCGAAGGCTTCGCGGGCGCGACCATGCACACCTCGCGCTGGGATCATCGCCAGGACCTGCGGGGCAAGCGGGTGGCGATCATCGGCACCGGCGCCTCCGCGGTCCAGGTGATCCCGGAGATCGCCTCGCGGGTGGAACATCTGACGGTGTTCCAGCGCACGCCGATCTGGTGCCTGCCGCGCCCGGACCTGCCGTTGCCTCTCGCCGCCCGGCTGGCGTTGAAGGTCCCCGGCGGACGGACCGTGACCCGCCTGGTGAGTCAGACCTACGTGGAGGTCACCTTCCCGCTCGCCGCCCACTATCACCGCTCGTTGCCCACCGCCGCCATCGGTGAACGCGCGGGCCTGGCCCACCTGCGGCGTCAAGTGAAGGACCCCGCCGTCCGGGACGCGCTCACCCCGCGATACGCCCTCGGGTGCAAACGGCCGAGCTTCTCCAACGACTATCTGTCGACCTTCAACCGTGCGAACGTGACCCTGGAAACCGCGGCCATCAGCGAGATCACCGCCACCGGTGTGCGCACCGCCACGGGTGCCGAACATCGCGCCGACGTGCTGATCCTCGCCACCGGCTTCAAGGTCATGGAATCCGGCAACATGCCGACCTATGACCTGCACGGCGTCGGTGGCCGCGATCTGGAGACCTGGTGGGACGAGAACCGGCTGCAAGCCTACGAGGGCGTGAGCGTTCCCGGCTTCCCGAACTTCTTCTCCATCATCGGCCCCTACGGCTACAACGGGGCCTCCTATTTCACGCTGATCGAGAACCAGACCCGCCACATCCTGCGCTGCCTGCACCACGCCAGGGCCAACGACGCGGACCGCATCGAGGTCACCGAGGAAGCCAACGACCGCTACTTCCGCGAGATGCTCGCCCGCCGCGGCGGCCAGGTGTTCTGGGACGAAAGCTGCGTCACCGCCAACAGCTACTACTTCGACAAACACGGCGACGTCCCCCTACGTCCCACCTCCACCATCGAATCCGCCTGGCGCAGCGGTCATTTCCCACTCACCGACTACGTCTTCTCCTGATCGCATCGGCCGGCTCGGGCGGCGCGCAGTTCGTTGTTCACCCGCGAGACGACCGTGACAGCGCCGCATCGATCTCGTCGAGGTAGGCGCGAACCGGGCCTACGCTGAGAAGTCCACTCTGCGCCGTTGTTTCGGCCGCCGCGGGGGCCAGCTGGGTCCGGGCTCGGCGCATGGTCTCGCGATCGCCGACGGCGGTGGCCGCGTATGCCACGATGGCCCACAGTGCTTCGAACAGCAGGTCGCGCGGCGGGGATGTGATGGTGTGCAAGGCCTCTCGCGCACTGTCGAGCTCGCCCCGCGCGACGAGCAGGGCGGGCTCGACCCAGGATTTGTAGGGCCCCCAGTCCGTCTCGGGGTCGATGATGGCGATTCTGCCGGTCTCGTGTCGCCGCAGAGCCAGGCTCAGCTGCGCCAGTGGCAACAGACCACGGTCGAGTCCCGGCATGCCTGCTCCGGTGAGTGAGGCGGCCGCTGTCACGTACGCGGCTTCCGCAACCGCGAGGTCTGTTGTCGCGCTGGCCCGTAAGGCGCGGTACCAGCTGGTGAACACCTCGACCAGCGGCAATTCATACCGCTGTGCCAGCGCGTCCGCGGCTTCGGCGTGCTGGTCGGCGCTCGTGTAATCCGCTGAGGCGCACCGCGTTTGGATGAGGATGAGGTGGCCCAGTATCTCGTAGGTCGCGAGTTTGCTGTTGGCTGCCACCGCGATGATCTCGGTGCCGACAGCGTCACGCCGGTGCGCCAGTCCCGCTCGCTGGAAGCTCTGCATGAACACACCGTTGAGTGCGAAGGCCAGCAGGGCGGGGTCGTGCAGCCGCCGGGCGATCTCCTCGGCCTGACGGGCGGCACGCAGCGGGCGCAGTCCCGCCTCGGTCGGATCGCCCACCGGCAGGGCGCCGCGCGATTCGACGGCGATGGTCGCCAGCAGCCTGGCTCGATCGGCATCATCGTGGACGGGCAGGCGCAGGAGTGTCTTCTCGGCGATGCCCACGAGGCGTCGATCCTGCGCCGGGTCGTCGGAGCGGGTCCAGATCGCGGGGACGTCGTAGATGCCGATCACCCGCGCGGTCAGCTCGGCGTCACCGAGGTCGTCGGCGGCGACCACCGCCGAAATCCGGTGTGCGCGTGCGGCCGCGAGACCGCCGCCACCTGTTACCGCGAGATCGCGCATCAGGCCCGCGGTCGATTCCAGCCGCGTCCTCGTACGCGGCGGGACCGCGCTGTCGTAGGCGGCCCGCGCCTGTTCCCACACCCGCACCGTGGGGTCGGTCGCGACCGGGTCGAGGTATTCGGCCTGGCGGAGCAGGTCGTGTTCGAGGCGGCGCAGTGCCGGTCCGGGGTCGATGCCCAGATCATCGGCCAGCATCCGCCGTGCCCTGGCGAGAACCGCGAGCGCGTCGGCCTGGCGGCCCGAACGATAGAGGGCGGTGGCCAGCAGCCCCCATGCGTCTTCACGCCAGGGATGTTCGGCGACGTGCGCGTCGAGGTCGGGAACCGCCGCGGCGGCGGCACCCAGTGCCAATTGCGCCGCGCCGCGACGTTCGACGGCCAGCAACCGCTGCTCGGTGAGCCGCGACCGTTCGGCCTGCGCCCATCCGGCGTCGGCGAAGTCGGTATAGGCAGGCCCCTGCCACCAGCTCAGTGCGTCGGTGAGCAGCGAGAACGACTCTTCCGGCGGCAGGGCTGCCGCCGCACGCACCGCATCGTCGAATCGCCACGCGTCGACATCCTCCGGTTCGGGCCGCAGCGCGTAACCGAGCCCTTCGGTGACGAGCAGTCGTGGCGGTGTGCGGGGCGGACGATCGGGTTCGAGTGCGCGCCGCAATCCGGCGACGAAGGTACGGATCGCACCCACCGCGTTCGGAGGCGGCTCGTCCCACAGGTCCTCGACCAGGCGACCGACCGGAACGACCCGCCGGTGCGCGAGGATCAGCCGTGCGAGCACTTCGCGGTAGCGCGGACCGCGCAGCGCGACCGGCTCACCGCGGTCGTCGTGCGCGATGACCGGTCCGAGCACCTGAAACCGCATCAGGCCAATGTAGTGCGCGTTCATCGGCTGCTCATCGCGACACCGCACGCTCGAACTCGCTCCGCGCAGACCCCGCGGAACACCCTTCGAACGAAGCGAGAGCCCACGTGATGACCCGCACCATTCCCGGTTTCGACTACCACCGCGTCCCGGTCGCCGACGATGTCGCCCTCACCGTCGCCGTCGCCGGTGCGGGAACCCCGATCGTGCTGCTGCACGGCTTCCCGCAGACCCACCTGATGTGGCGTCACGTCGCCGCCGACCTGGCCGCCGACCACAGGGTGATAGTCGCGGACCTGCGTGGCTACGGCGACAGCGACAAACCCGCCGAAGCCGGCAGCGACACCTACTCCAAGCGGCGCATGGCCGCCGACATCGTCGCTGCCGCCGCTGCCTTCGGCCACGACCGCTTCGCGCTCGCCGGTCACGACCGCGGCGCGCTGGTGGCCTTCCGCGCCGGGCTCGACCACCCGGACGCGGTTACCCATCTCGCCTGCTTGGACGTGCTGCCCACTCTCGACATGTGGGAAGTGCTGCACGGCGCCACCGCCGCCGTCGGGTTCCACCTGTACTTGATGGCACAGCCGCCCGGACTGCCCGAACAGATGATCTCCGCCAGCGCTGACGCGTTCTTCGCCTACTTCCTCGACCAGTGGGCGAAGACCCCCGACGCGATCCCCGCGCCCGTGCGCGCCGCGTACCTCGACGCCTGTCGTGACGCTGTCCCCTCGATCGTGGCCGACTATCGCGCCTCGGCAACCATCGATATCGACCACGACCGTGCCGACCGCGCGGCAGGCGCCAGACTGTCCATGCCCGTCACGGTCATGCAGCAGGACTGGGGCGCCGCGCTCGGATACGAAGCGGCGGCACTGTGGTCGAGCTGGGCGCCCGACCTCGACCACCGCACCGTCGACGCGGGTCACTTCATGGCCGAGGAGGACCCCCAGACCGTCACCGCCGCCCTGCGTGAGCTTCTCCGGCGCTGAGGACGGCGCGGCACCGCTCAGTACGAGACGGTGAAGCGCAGGCCGACGAAGGTGTTCTCCGCCAGCGCGTCGACGATCGCGCTCGCGTAATCGCCCACGCTGATCCGGCTTTCACCAGCGGCGTCGACGATCGGGGTGTCGCGAGCCTCGGCGCGATAGACGCCGGTCGCCTCGCCGGGGATCAGGTGAACGGGCGGCGGGCTGACATACGACCACCGGACCGGGGAGTCGGCGGCACGCAAGATTTCCAGCGCTTCGCACTGGTCACGGGCCGTCGCCAGGTACTGGGCGGGGAAGTCGGGCGAATCGACGAAACGGTGCCCCGGTGCGTATTCGAGGCTGCCGCCCCCGCCGAGGAACACCAGGCGGTCGACCCCGGCGAGGGGGAGTGCTTCCAGGAGGGTCTGCGCGCCACGCGGCACCAGTCGGTCATCGCCCTTGACGGCCGCGACGACGGCGTCGTGTCCCGCGACGGCGTTCTTGACCGAGGCCGCGTCGGTGACATCCACCGTGTCCCGGCCGAGCGCGGTGACCTGCATGCCGCGAGCGGTCGCCTCGCGGACGACCGCACCGCCGAGATTGCCCGTGGCGCCGATGACAGCGATCCTCATCGGCTTGCCCCGGTCCAGGCTGTCAACGAAATCGCTGATGAGCGGGGCGATTTCGGGAAGGTTCTCCTCGAGCGCGAAATGGCCGGTGTCGAAGAGATGGACGGTGGCGTCGGGCAGATCGCGGAGGTAGGCGTTGGCGCCCGCCTCGGGAAAGAAGGCGTCATTGCGACCCCACAGCACCAGCGTCGGCGGTCGGTGCTCGCGCAACCACTGCTGCCACACCGGGTAGAGCGCCACATTGGTGTGGTAGTCGAGGGCCAGGTGCGCCTGCGCGTCCTTGCGGCCGGGGAGGTCGAGTAAATGCTGGTCGAGGGTCCAGCCGTCGGGTGCGATGAGCTCGAGATCGGTGGTGCCGCCCTCGTATTGGCCGCGGGTGACGGGCAGTTCGAGGATCTGCCGAACGTTGTCCTCGGCACCCGGCTGTCCCGGCTTGTTCGCGGTCATCGCGCGTGCCATGTCGGACAGGCCGTCGTCGTAGGTGTTCGCGTTCTGCACGATCAGTCCCGCGATCCGCGCGGGGCGGCGGGTGGCCAGGCGAAGGCCGACCGGTCCGCCGAAGTCGAAGGCGTACAGCACGAATCGGTCCAGGGCGATCGCGTCGACGAAGCCTTCGACGACGTCGGCCAGCCGTTCGAAGGAATAGACGAAATCGTCGGGGACCTGGGTGTGCCCGAAACCGGGATAGTCGGGGGCGATCATCCGGAATCGGCCACCGAGGGCGTCCATGAGCCGGCGGAACTGGTGCGAGGCCGACGGAAAGCCGTGCAGCAGAAGCAGCGCCGGTGCGTTCGCGGGTCCGGTCTCTCGATAGAAGACCCGCACTCCGTCGACCTCGACGACCCTGTGCCTGATCTGCGGGACGTGCACTACCGCCATGTCGAAACCGGCCTCTCTGAACATATTTCGTAGACGGATCTATGATCAACAGTTCGCCGGGCGTGATCAACGACAAATCACCCAAGGGTCGTTAACCGGCGAGCAATGATCGAAGGCGGCCGTGGAGCGAAACGAGATCGAGGCGTTCCTGACGCTGTCGGAGGAACTGCATTTCGGCCGAACCGCCGAGCGGCTGCGGGTTTCCACAGCGCATGTCAGCAAGACGATCAAGGGGCTCGAACGTCAGGTCGGGGTGGCGCTGTTCGAACGGACCAGTCGCAAGGTCGCCCTCACCCCGGTCGGCCGTCAGTTGTGCGAAGAACTTCGCCCCGCCTACGAGCAGGTTCGGCGCAGCGTGCGCAACGCCGAACTGGCCGGGCGTGGCATCCAGGGCACCGTGCGGGTCGGCTATTTCGGATCGGCCGGTGGACGGTATCTGCTGGAAGTCGCCGAGCGCTTCGAGGCCAGGCATCCCGAATGCGCTGTGCGGATCACCGAATTGCAGCTCAGCGATGGTGCGAATCGGTTGCGCAGCGGCGAGGTCGACGCGATGCTGTGCTGCTTCCCGATGCGTGAGCCCGACATGACCATCGGCCCGCCGCTGATCTCCGAGGCCAAGATGCTCGCGGTCCCGGCCGGCCACATTCTCGCCCACAGACCAGCGCTGTCACTGGAAGACCTCGCCGATGCCGCGATGATCCAGAATCCGCCGCAGCTGCCCGCCTACTTCGACGAATTCCACCACCCCCGAAAGACCCCCTCCGGTCGCCCCATCCGACCCGGTCCGACCGCCGCCACCTTCCAGGAGATCCTCGCCCTCGTCGGCGCAGGCAAAGGCGTCTACCTGACCACCGAACAAGCGCCCCTGTTCTACCTCCGCCCCGACGTCACCTTCATCCCCGTCACCGACGCCCCACCTCTCCAATTCGGCCTCGGCTGGCTCAACACCGGCCTCACCACCCGAGTACAGGCCTTCGCCCACACCGCATCCGCCACCGCCACCGCCACCCGATTCTGACTCTTCGACGCGGGACGGCCTGTTCCTTTCGGGGTTCGTCGGGGCCGAATCGCGGGTTGCGTCGCCGGTCCTGCCGTTGACGATGTTGCGCAGCGCATCCTTCTCCGCCTCGATCGCGAACGGGTTCGCCTTCCAATTCGGTGCCTACGGGCTGCAATTCATGCTCGCTGTGTTCCTGCAGACGCAGTGGGGCTACGACGCCCGCACCACCGGATTGTTCTTCCTGCCGTTCGCTGTTCTGTGGACGTTCGCGACCCTGGTACTCAACCGCAGGTGGGCGGACCGTGGGATGAGGTGGCTACTGATCACGGGGTCGCTCACCGCCGGGGTCGGGGCCGTCGTGTGTTCGGCTGTGGGAGAGCCGGACAGGTGGCCGGTGGTGCTGGTCGGCTCCGCGATCGTCGGATTCGGGTGCGGACTTTTCGGGCCCAGCAGCAACGGCGCGGCGATGGCCTCCGCGGACCCGCGCTATGCCGGTTTGGCATCCGGAGTCCTCAATACCTCGCGTCAGGTCGGAATGGCGATCGGCATCGCACTGTTGGGGGCGTGCCTGGCCGCTCCGGATCCGATCTTCGGCGCGCGCATCGGGATTACCCTGACAGTGGTGTGTTTCGTCGCGATAGCGGTGCTGAGCGTGCGCTACGTTCCGCGCCGCAGCACGGCGCACTGATCCGACGCAGTCCGGACCGTGCAATCGGGTCAGGGTTCGGAGGCTCGTTGTTCGGCGCGGTGGGTGAGTGCATCGACGATGCGTTGCCAGGCGGGGGAGGACTCCGAGATGCGGGAAGCGACCAGTTCGGTGGAGCGGGTGCGGCCGCGGGTGTGGGCGATTTCCCAGGCGTCGAGGTCGTCGATGAGGCGGTCGAGGCGTGGGTCGTGGGGGTGCCAGTCGACCGATTCATCGACCGCGCGGTACAGGCGGGTGGTTTCCGGGTCGTCGAATTCGGCGTTCTTCTCCCGGATCCGGTGCGGGATCGCGTCGGCGTCCAGCGCTTGCAACAAGATCCAGGCGTCACGCTCGAGGCGCATCCGTTGTTCGCTGATGCCGAGACCGCGCATCCGGTTCAACAGGGTGACCACCTCGCCGGGGAGGAAAAGGCTTTCCCCGCTCGCCAGTTCGGCGATCCGGTGGCGGTACTCGGCGAGCTGATCGATCTTGCGCTGGAGCGCGGTGTCGATCTCGCTGATGGCCGTGGCGAATTCGGCCGGCTGGGCGTGGAGCAGCGCGTCGATCCGCGACAGCGGAACGCCCGCGTCGGCGAGGGTTCTGATCCGGATGAGATCGACCGCCGCCTGCGCGGGGTAGCGGCGATAGCCGGAGGCGTCGCGCTCGGGCTCGGGCAACAGGCCGACCTGGTGGTAGTGGCGTACGGTGCGCACGGTCACGCCGGCGGTCGCCGCGAGTTGGCCGATGGTGAGCACCGCGTCGATCCTAGCGGCGACGAACCTGGTCGATGACATCGCGGATCGCCTCGACCACGGCATCGGGGCGATCGAAGCAGAGCCGGTGGTGCACGGTGTCGGTGAGAATTCGCTGTTGCCCCTGGGAAACCCCGCGCACCACAGCGGCGTCCATTCGCCGCCTGCCGTCGTGGATCTCGGCCAGCGCCTCGGGCGACTGGTGAGGGTCCGGGCCCAGCACGCTGAGCACCACCAGCGGAACATCGGGAAGGTTCGGCCCGGCGTGCAATTCGGCGGCCAGTTCCGGCAGCCCGTCGCGCTCGGCGAAGCCCGCCCGGATCGATTCGTCGCTCGTCTTGGCCTCCGTCAGCGCTCGCCGCACCGGTTCCGGGTAGTCCGCGAGCAGCTCGGCGCGCATCTCGCGAAGGGCTGTGCGCAGGTGTTCGAGCTGCTCGGCGTCGGGCGCGGGCGCCGCGGCCGCGGCCAGTCCCATCGCCGGTGGCATGAACTCGTCCCAGTCTCGGTGCAAGCCGTCCATCCAGACCAGTCCGGCCACTTGCCGCGGGTACAGCTGCGCGAACCGGTGCGCGTAGAGGCAT
This sequence comes from Nocardia sp. NPDC056952, assembly GCF_042674185.1. NCBI lineage: Bacteria > Bacillati > Actinomycetota > Actinomycetes > Mycobacteriales > Nocardiaceae > Nocardia > Nocardia sp. NPDC056952. The sequence goes on from NZ_JBHURA010000003.1 coordinate 47,417, forward strand.
CCGAGTGAGTGGGCAGCGAGAACATAAGGGCCGCGAAGTTCGTCGAGAGTGCCCAGCAGCTGGTGCAATTCTGTGGCGACCGCGGTGGCGGTACGGGGCAGGGGCAGCGGATCGCTGTAGCCGGTGCCGCCGCGGTCGTACACCACGGCACTGGTGAACTGCGAAACCTGCTGCTGCACACCGAAATAGTCGAGGCCGATCGCGCTCGCACCGGGCAGGAAGACCACCGCCGGTCCACCGCTGCCCGACCGGTGGACGAAAAGGCGATTGCCGTCGATCTCGGTGAACCCGCCGACCGGCGGTGCGGGCTTCGTCGAGGAGATGTCGTTGTTCGTCATGCGACAAGGGTGCAACCCTGACGCTGCGTCAAGGTCAACCTCTGCGTCGGCTACAGCGCGAGCGGAGGCGCGGCGGCGGTGGGTGTGGCCGGCGGGCGGTAGGTGCGCCACGCTTGCGCGAGGCGATCGACCGCGGTGGTGAGGGTCTCCAGCGGATGCAGGAAGTGGATCCGCAGATGCCGTTCGCTGCCACCGGTCGGATCGAGACCACCGCCCGCCAGGATCGAAACACGATGTCGCAGTGCTGCTTGTGCGAAGGAGGCGCCGTCGCCGCGCGGCAGCCGGATCCAGAGTGTCTGTCCGCCCCGGACCGGCGGCACGTCCCATTCGGGGATCCGGCGCGCGAGCTCGGCGCGCAGGTGCTCGTGGCGACGTTCGCGTTCGGCGGCCTGGGTGCGCAGCATGCCGTCGAGGCGGGGGAGTAGCTCGGCCGCGGCCAGCTGGGCAGGAAGATTGCCGCCGAGATCGTGCACCGCGCGCAGTCTGGCGAGCTTGGCGACGGCGGGGGCCTCCGCGCGGATCCAGCCGATACGCAGTCCGCCCCAGACACTCTTGCTCAGCGATCCGATGGTGATCACGGTGTCGGCGAACACGGCAAGGGGCGGCGGAGTCTCATGGCCTGGGAAGCCGAGTTCGGCGAGCACCTCGTCATCGATCAGCGGAATCCTTTCCGCTGCTGATGTTTCCGCGAGGCCGCGGCGCGCGAGCGTGGAAAGCACCGACCCTGTCGGGTTCTGATAGGTGGGGATCACGTAGGCGAGAGCGGGCCGGCGGTCTCGGATCGCACCCGCGAAACCGTGCAGTCCGGGCGGCGCTCCGGAGACGACCGCCGCTTCCGCGCGAAAGGCTTCCAACGCGCCCGGGTAGGTCGGGGCTTCCACGAGGACGCGATCGCCGGGCCGAAGGTAAGCCCGGGCGAGTAACGACAGTGCTTGTTGCCCGCCGGCGGTGACGAGGATCTGCCGGGCCTCGCTCGGCAGGCCGCGCCCCCGGTAGTACTCGGCGACGGCCTCCCGAAGCGCCGGATGGCCCGACGGGTAGTAGCCGATGTCGTCGGTCGTCGCGGCCAGCGCGGGCAGCATCGCCGCATAGGACTCGGCCAGTTCGACCGGCGGCCGGTCCGGTGCCGCGCAGGCCAGCGAGATCACGTCGGATCGCGGCTCGAGCAGGTCCAGAAACATCGGCTCACTCGTGGTCGCCGGTGGATCGACCCGTGGCGTCCCCGCGACCCGGGTGCCACTGCCCTGTCGGCGCACGATCCGGCCTTCGTCCTGCAGCAGGTCGTAGGCCGCTACCACGGTGCTCCGCCCGACCGACAAGGCGACGGCGAGTGTCCGATCCGGCGGCAGCAGCGCCCCCGGCGCCAGTTCGCCGTCCTCGATCAGCGCGCGCAAACCGGCCGCGAGCAGGGCATACAGCGGTCCGCGCCCCGCCGACCAGCGGCCGAGCCGATCTGTCACGTCAATTGGTTCCATAGGCAAACCAATTATGCTCGATTGGCGCTGGATCGGCGCCCCGCGCGGCCCGACGATGATCACCATGACAGTCTCGAGCACCACCGGTTCCGTCTCGATCCCCGCGGCCATCGCCGCCCTGCCCGGCCCGTTCCAGCAGCACGAGCTGGCAACGGTCAACGACACCGTCGTCCGCGTCGCCCGGCTGGCGGGTGAGTTTCCCTGGCACCACCACGACGAAGCGAACTCTTCCTCTGCTGGGACGGCACGTTCCGCATCGAACTGGCAGACCGCGCACCGGTGATCCTGCGACCCGGCGAACTATTCGTGGTGCCCAAAGGAATTCGGCATCGGCCGGTCGCCGACGAGGTCGCGCACGTGCTGTTGATCGAGCGTCCGGAGACCGCGCAGTACGGCAACTGAACGCTGTGGGCACGTCACACCCGCGAAGTCACCGTCCCGGATTCGACGGGCACCGTGCGAAGTAGTTCGGCCACTTCCGTGGGTGTAGCGGACGGAAAGAGCTGCCGCACACCGATCATCGCCAGGAGCCGGTCCTGATCGGCACCGGCGCCCATCCGCGACACCACATCGTGGGCGGCGCGGTTGGCCTCGGCGATCTCGTCGGCTTTGCTCAAGCGGGTGAGGTTCTCGCCCACGATCTTGTCGAGGTCGGTGGAACGTTTGTAGAACAGCGCGGTGATCCCGACCGGCACCGCGCCCATGATCGAGGTCGCGGCGGCGGCGTCGCGATTGCCGAACGCCACCATTGACGCCGCGGCGAGGACTACCACCACTCCGCAGCAACCGCTGATCATGTACGCCCAGAAGAACGCCGTGCTCTGCGCCATCGCACTGCGTACCTGGCGAAGGTATTCCTCTGTTCGATGACGCGGCGTCCCGGTGTCGCCGGTGGTCGGATCCGCTGTTTCCGAGACGACCGGGGCAGTGGTGTCGCCGGTCATGGTGACTTCGATGGCCCGTTTGCTGATGCGGCGACTGAATGTCGCGGAGAACCACGCTGACACCGCGGCGATCATCGTGGGGATCAGCCCACCCACCCCGATCAAGGCCAAGACTTCGTCCACCGTATTCCCCCGAATCAAGCGCCGACACCCCTGTGAACGTTCACGCGCACTCTACCGCGCGCCGGTTATCCACTCGCACAAGGCGATCGGTGCTCATCGTTCGGCCGTCGGCTTGGTTGCCGGGTCGAAGAGGAACGAGATCCGCTCCATCCTCGATTTGAATAAGGCCTCTTGTTAGAAACAAGTCATCGTGCTGTAATCAGCGTCACCTAGAAGAGGAGACGCCATGCAGCGCAGCACGGCAGCCACCGTCCGCCCGGGGTGGGGACGCAGGCTCGGAACGAGGTGGGCGGCGGTGCCCTTGGCGGCGGTGTGCCTGGCGATATCGAGTGTCGGCACCGCCGCCGGTGACCCGTATCCGAGTTTCCCGCCGGATCAGAACCAGCTCCCGCAGCTGCCCGCCGAACCCCAGCTCTACGACATGCTGCCGATCCCGGTGCCCGCCGAGGATCCCTGGTACGACGACCCGGCGGACCTCGATTCCTATGCGCCCGGCCAGATCATCCGTTCCCGAACGGTGCAGACACGCCTGCTCGGCCTACCGTTCCCGGTGCATACCGAACAGCTGCTGTTCCGCAGCAACGACGTGCACGACAACCCGATCGCGACCGCGACCTCGGTGATCGTTCCCGGTATCCCGTGGTCGGGCAGTCCGCGGCCGGTGGTGTCCTTCCAGGAGGCCATCGACGCGACCGATTCGTCGTGCAACCCGTCCTACACATTGCAAACGGGCACGATGAAAGAGGCCGCGCTGGCGGTGTATTGGCTCGCGCAGGGGTTCGCGATCAATGTGGCCGACTTCGACGGCAAGTTCAATACCTTCAACACCTACGACGAAGGCAAAATGGTGCTCGACAGTCTGCGCGCCATGAAGAACTCGGCATTGGGCCTGACGGACTCCGGGATCGCGCTCTACGGGTACTCCGGCGGCGGCTCCGGTTCGATCCGGGCGGCTGAACTCCGCGAGAGCTACGCCCCCGATGTGCGGTTGCTCGGCACCGCGGTGGGTGGATTCCCCGCCGATCTGCGAGCCCAGGCCCGGTACGCGATCGCCCAGCAGCCGGGCCTCACCGGCGCCAGTAATTTCACGATGTGGCTCGGGTTCGCCGCGTTGTCGCGGGAATTTCCCGACCAGTTCGACGCGAGGGAATTGCTCACCCCGGAAGGGCAGGCGATCGTGGCGGATATGCGCAGTCGTTGCGTTTACACGATCGCCGCCGCCGGCGCGTACCGGCCGATCAGTGCCTATTTCCAGCCGGGGAAGTCACTCGAAACGGCACCGGGTGTGATGGAGGTTCTCGCAGACCAGAGTCTGGGACACCATATTCCGGACAGCCCGATCTTCTGGTGGCACGGAATCTGGGACGAACTGATCCCGACGTCGGCGGTACTACCGACGGTGAACGACTACTGGAACCGGGGCGCGGATCTGCGGTTCTACACGATGCCGCTGCCGGAACACATCGTCAATGCCGTCGCGGGCTGGCCGCCCGCGGTCGCCTGGACCAGTGCGGTGCTGCGCGGTCTCCCGCCGGGCGAGCGATTCAAAGCCGATATCCCGCTGCCCAACTGAAACGAAAACAGCACGGCGCGCGGAGGGAATGCGCGCCGTGCTGTTTTCGAACCGAAACTTTACGCCGAGGCCTGCTCATAGGCCGAGATGACGTCCGCCGAGATCCTGCCGCGGCTGGACACCGTGTGTCCGTTCTGCGAAGCCCACGCCCGGATCTCGGTGAGATCGTTGCGCCGGGTGGATTCTGCCGCCGGTGCCGCGCCGAGACGACGTGCGGCGCCTGCCTTCGCGCGGCCGGTGCGACGCGCGTACGGAACCCACTGTTCGAACACCTCACGCAACTGTGCCGCGTTGGCATCCGACAGGTCGATTTCGTAGGCCGCCCCATCGATTCCGAATGTGACAGTCGCATCGGCAGCGGACGTGCCATCGAAATCATCGACAAGTGTGACAACGACTTTGCGCGCCATGGGAGTCCTGTTCGTTCGGGTGCCGAGAATTACCGTCGTTGATCTTAGTTGACGACGGTGCGGGTTATTCGCTCGGCATCGGTCGCGATCAGCTCGCCCGGCGTTGCGGCTCACCACGGTAGCGGGTGTAGCCGCCGTCGACTTTCAGTAGCTTCCACAACTGTCGGGTCACCGGGTTCATCATGCCGAGTTCGTCGACCAGCGTTCGGATGTCGCCGAAGAATCCGCTGAGGATCCGACGGGAGGTGGGGCTGCGCCAGAACGCGTCGTCGAATACCTCGTCGGGGATGTCGAACTTGGTGGCGAAGGATTTCGACGGCTTGACCAGTTCGTCGGCCAGCCAGCGCATCGCGATCGGGAACGCCACCGCGCAGACCGCGGTGCGTACCGGGCCCATGCGGGCGATGTGGGTGCGCAGGAACTCGTTGGCGAACGAGATGTGGCGCGCCTCCTCGGCGATATGGATCTGCATGATCCGCAGGAGGGCGGGCTGGGTCTCTTTGTCGGAGCGGATCAGCGCCTTCTGATAGTGATCGATCGGTTCCTCACCGCCGAGGATGCCGATGAACAGAATGGCCCAGAAGTAGCCGCCCGCGACACCGATGAACGGTGACATCACCCGGAACATCGGTCGCATGCCCGGCACATCGTCACCGATGCGATTGACCAGCTCCTGGAACATCTGGATGTGGTTGCACTCCTCGGTCATCTCGTGGAGGCAGTACCGGAATTCGGGGGAGCCGTTGGGCAAGGTCATGGCGTACTGCATCATCCCGCGGATCAGGATGGATTCGAATGCCAGCCCGACCTTGGCCGCGTTGGCTTGTCGCCACCGCCCTATCTCGATCCGGCGCTCCAGCGGCAGGTTCTGATACCAGCTCGTGGCGCCGAGCGGGTCGAGCTCGTCGGAGAGCACCCAGCGAGGATCGTCGCGATCGATCGCCAGTTCCGGTGCGTCCCAGTCGATGTCGAGGTAGGGGTCGAACCGGCGATGGACCGACCCTTCCGACAGTGTGTGCAGGGTTTCGGCGTACTCGGCAGCCGCGGTTTTCGAGAACGTCATTGTTTCTCTCCGTTGTCACCTGGACAGCCATCGAGCGGCTGATCCTCAATGTAAATGTAACGCACTGTCGCAGGTAATTCTAGGGGGAGTCAGTCGGCGCGCGGGATGCGTCCGTCGACGTCGGTGAATCCGTAGTCCTCGGCGAGGTCGGCGACTTTCCAGGACTTCCCGGAGCGAGTCGACCGGCCCGGGTCGGCGGCCAGTGCCACCACGGCCCGCCCGGGGAAACGCGGGGTCTCGGCGGTGTCGAGATCGAAGGAGCCCTCGCCGGGCAGGGTCACCCGGCGGTGGCCGTGCTCGTCGGCCGGAATCAGTTGCAGCAGTTCGGTATCGACGATTCCCGGCCAGATCGAGACGGCGGTCGCGCCGGTGCCGTTCAGATCGTGGGCGAGATCGGCGGTGAGGCGATCCAGTGCGGTCTTGCCGACGCCGTAGACGGCATTGTGCATGTACCGCCGCGCGCCGGGGGAGGAGACATTGACGATGAGCCCGGCCGACTCGATCAGCAGTGGCGCGGCGAAAACGCTGGCCACGTAGTGCGACCGCACGCCGATTTCGAAGGTCTCGTCCCAGGCCCTGGGCGGCACGTCCCAGAACTTGCGGCCCAGCCAGCGGGCGGCGGCGGGGGAGTTGTAGACGTTGTTGACCAGTACGTCGAGGCGGCCCTGTTCCTCGCGGATCCGGGCGAAGAGCCGCTCGACCGCGTCGTCGTCGCGGTGATCGCAGACCGCCGCGACGCCGTGCCCGCCGAACTCGGTGACCATCGCGGCGGTCTCGTGCACGGTGCCGGGCAGTCTGCCCGGCTCGGTGGTGCGCCCGGTGACGTACACGGTCGCGCCCGCCGCGCCCAATTCGAGGGCGATGCCTTTGCCGATGCCGCGACTTGCCCCGGTGACGACCGCGACGCGCCCGGCCAGAATCTTGGGTGTTCCGCTCATGACCTCAGGACACTACCGTCAAACCAGAACACGTTCTAGAAATTGGAGGCGGTAGTGGAGCAGAGATTCCTCGACACGGGCGGAATCCGGATGCATGTCACCGAGCAGGGGCAGGGCTACCCGGTCGTGTTCTGTCACGGCTTTCCGCACACCGGGTTCATCTGGCACCGGCAGATCGCAGCCGTGGCCGAGGCGGGATTCCGGGCTATCGCGCCCGACCTGCGCGGGTACGGCCGAACCGAGGCGCCCGCTGATGTCGCCGCCTATACCAACGCGGCCGTGATCGGCGACCTCCTGGCGCTACTCGATGACATCGGCGCCGAGAAGGCCGTGTTCGTCGGCCTCGATTTCGGTGCCCAACTGGTGTGGGAACTGTCGCTGCGCGCCCCCGAGCGGGTCGAAGCCGTCGTGGTGCTGAACAATCCGTACTCGCCGCGCCCGCCGCGCCCGCCCTCGGCGTTCTGGACCAAGGCCGCCCAGCGGCACTTCCTGCACCTGTCCTACTTCCAGGAACCCGGCGTCGCCGATGTCGAACTCGCCGCGCGGCCGAGGGAATTCCTGTCCCGCGTCTACTTCTCCCTCTCCGGCGACTACCACTATCTCGACACCTGGAAGAACCCGCCGGGTCTGGGTTACCTGGATGTGCTGCCCCAGGCGCCCGCGCTGCCGTGGGCCTGGCTCACGGAGGACGAATTCGACACCCTCGCCGCCGAATTCGAACGGACCGGTTTCACCGGAGGCCTGAACTGGTACCGCAACCTGGATCGCAACTGGGAGCTCACCGAGCCCTTCGCCGACGCCCGGATCGAGGTGCCGACGTACTTCCTCTACGGCGAGAACGACCCCGACATGGAGGGCTTCAGCGGTCGTGACCCCCTCGCCACGCTCCGTGCCAATGTCACCGATCTCCGCGCGGTCGTGGAACTTCTGGGCGCAGGCCACCTCGTGCACCTCGAGCGAACCGACGCGGTCAACGATTTCCTGATCGCCGCGCTGCGGGAAGTCGGTGTCGGTCAGCGCGCGCGGTCGTAGGTCGGGGCGATCTCGCCCAGCTCGCCGACCTCGCGATGCCCGAGCGTCCACCGCTGCCCTGCGATCCCGTTCCGCGGCAACCGATTCTGCTGCGAGGGCGGCACGGTATCGCTCCACGGCATCGCGCTCGGCCGGAAGACGCGAAGTGGCGGTACTTTTGGTGGGAGGCACATCAGGCGGACCACCGGAAAGGATGCGGCCTCTTGGAGATGGCGCTCGGAACCGATGAACGGGCGGCGAGCTAGTGTTCGCGCGCTGGGGCGATCTGATCCATCGATTCCGGTTCGCGGTACTCGGCGTCGTCGTGGCCGCATTGCTGGCGCTCGGCGGATACGGCCTGGGTCTGCACGATGAGCTGAGCTCCGGCGGCATGGACGATCCCGGCTCGGAATCCGCGCTGGCAGGGCGCTTGGCCGACAGTGCGTTCGGTCGCAACCACGACCTCGATGTGGTGGTGCTCTACACCGCGCCGCCCGGCAGGACCGTCGACGATCCCGAGTTCAGCCGCAAGATCGTCGACAACCTCAACAGCCTGCCTCGTGCGTACCCCGGTGCGATCGCCGGCGTCAACGGCGCCTACTGGCCGACGGAAACGGGCCGGGCGAGTGGTTCCCTGTTCGCCACCGGCGACCGCACCCGCGCGGTCGCCGCCGTGGCCATCGTCGGCGACAACGACACCGAGATGCTGCGCAACACCAGAAAGGTGAAGGACGCCTTCGCGATTCCCGGCGTCGATGTGCAGGTGGGCGGCCTGCAACCGGTGGCGGGAACACTCAACGACACCCTGTCCGACGACATCCGGCGGATGGAAGTCCTCGCCTTCCCGGTGGTCGCGCTGCTGCTGTTCTTCATCTTCGGCGGTGTGGTCGCGGCCGCGCTGCCGTTGATCGTGGGTGGGTTGACGATGGCGGGTGCGAGCGGGATCGTGCGCACCTTCACCTACGTCACCGAGGTGAACTCTTTCGTCGCGCCGGTGGTTTCGATGATCGGCGCCGGATTGGCCATCGACTACGGGCTGTTCATCGTGAGTCGCTTCCGTGAGGAACTCGCCGAAGGCTACGACACCGCGTCGGCGGTGCGGCGCACGATGACGACGGCGGGGCGCACCGTGGTGTACTCCGCGACGATGATCATCGCCAGCGCGGGCGGCATGCTGTTGTTCCCGCAGGGGTTCCTGAAATCCATCGCCTACGGCGCGATCGCGACCGTGTCGCTGGCGGCGCTCACCGCGATCACCTTGCTGCCCGCGATGCTCGCGATCCTCGGTGCGCGCGTAGATCTGTGGGGCAGCAGACGGCTCCGGCGAACGAAGTCAGCGCACGAGGTGGAGAACGGTTTCTGGGGTCGTAGCACCCAGTGGGTGATGCGGCATCCGGTGAAGGTCGCGGGTGTGCTGTGCGTGGTGCTGGTGCTGCTGATCCTGCCCGCCCGCAACCTCGCCTTCGGGGGCTTCAGCGAACGATATCTACCGCCGGACAACAGCACTCGCGTCGCGCAGGAGCAGATCGACGCGACCTTCCCCGGCCGCCGATCGGATCCGATCGACCTGATCTTCGTCTCCGGCGACAGCGTCGCGATCGGTGCGGCCCTGAAACTGGCCAACCGGGCACCCGGGCTGGCGGCGAAGTTCGAACTGCCGTCGCGCTCGCCGGTGCAGTCCGATGTCTACCGCACCACAACGACGCTCACAGACTCCGATGCGGCCGGTGACACCATCGAATACCTGCGCGGCATCGAACTTCCCGACGGGGTCCAGATGCTCGTCGGCGGTGTCCCCACCATCCAGAAGGACAGCATCGACGCGCTGCTCGAGCGCATCCCGTGGATGATCGCGCTCGTTCTGCTCGTCACCACACTGCTGATGTTCCTGACCTTCGGTTCGCTGATCCTGCCGATCAAGGCCGCGCTCATGAGCGCGCTCGGTCTCGGCTCGACGCTGGGCATCCTCACCTTGATATTCATCGACGGTCACGGCGCGAGCCTGCTGAACTTCACCCCGCAACCCATCCAGGCCAACATGCTGGTGGTGATCATCGCCATCATCTACGGCCTGTCCACCGACTACGAGGTCTTCCTGCTCTCGCGGATGGTCGAAGCGCGGGCCGCGGGTGCCTCCACGACGGAGGCTGTGCGCATCGGCACCGCTCACACCGGCCGCATCATCACCGCCGCCGCCCTGATCCTGCTCGTCGTCACCGGCGCCTTCGCCTTCTCCGACCTTGTTCTGATGCAATACGTCGCTTATGGCATGATCGCCGCGCTCATCATCGACGCCACCGTCCTGCGCATGCTCCTGGTCCCCGCGACGATGAAACTGCTCGGCGACGACTGCTGGTGGGCCCCCACCTGGATGAAGGCCGTCCACGCCAGGTTCGGACTGGGCGAATCACCGTCCTCGGCAACGACAGCGACAGATTGTCGGACCTCTGACATACGGTGACCGAAGATCTGTCACGCCGTGTGTTCGGTTGCCATGAACGGAGTAATGATGAGCCGCCATATTCAGATCACCTTCGACGCGCACGATCCCGCCGCGCTGTCGACCTTCTGGCGGGATGCGCTGGGGTACGTGCATCCGGGGCCGCCGGGGGTCGAGGTGCCCGCCGGGGTGGATCCGCTCGTTGTGTGGGATCAGTTTCTCGCGCGGATCGGGGTTCCGGCGGAGGAGCGGAACTCGAAATCGGCGATCGAGGATCCGGACGGTCATGGTCCGCGGGTGTTCTTCCAGCGGGTACCCGAGGGCAAGGTCGCGAAGAACCGGGTTCACCTCGACGTGCGGGCGGCGCCCGGGTTGCAGGGGGACGAGCGGATGGCGGCGTTGGAGACCGAGTGCGCGCGACTGGTCGCGCTGGGTGCGAAGCGGGTCGAGCGCTTCGAGCCCGAGCCGCCGATGAGTGCCGGGTGGATCGTGTTGGCCGACCCCGAAGGCAACGAGTTCTGCCTCGATTAAATTTGACACTCTTGTCAGAGTTAGCGGCGGGCGGCTAACTTCGACCTCATGAAACACGCTCCGATACGCGCACTGGCCCTGCTCACCACCGGTCTTCTCGCCGGTGCGTTCGGCTACGGTGCCGCGAATCTGGTCCCGACTTTTCATCGGGTCCCGCTGCAGATGCGCCTCGAATTCCACACCGAGCTCATGCAGAACAACAGCATCAGCATGCAACTCACCATGGCCGCCGCCGCGCTGAGTTGCCTCGTCCTGGCCGTCGTGCAGGCGGGCAGGGACCGGGTGCTCGCCGCGGCGGCCGCGCTACTCGTCGTCGGATCGTTCCTCATCACCAGGCTCGGCAACGTGCCGATCAACCACAAGATCAACGCCTGGGCTGTCGACGGGGCGCCCGCCGATTACGCCGACATCCTCGTGCGGTGGGATCTGTTCCACTTCCTGCGAACCGGGACAGCGCTGGCCGCGTTCGCGCTGATCATCGCCCTGGTGGTGTGGCGTGCCGAGGAGCAGAAGCGAGAGTTTCGCCGTGCGGACGAGGGGGTCGGCGCTACCGTGGGTTGACCACGACGACGTGGTCACGTGGCTGCCATCGGAAGGAAGCCCCGCGATGCGGTATTTCGACTTTCGCGGAACGTCGATCGCCTATGACGAGGCGGGTGCGGGCCCCCCGATCGTCTTCCTGCACAACCTCGGCGGCGACCGCCACATCTGGCGCGCGCAAGTCGATGCGCTGCGGCAGACGCATCGGGTCTTCGCGATCGACCTCATCGGCTACGGCGATTCCGACGCTCCCGACGACGGATACACCGTCGAGAACTATCTGGCCATGGTCACCGCGTTCTTCGAGGAGCAGGATCTGCGCGATGTGACGCTGGTCGGCCACTGTTTCGGCAGCGCGCTGTCGCTGCTCTACACGCAGCGCAATCCCGACCGGGTGCGGTCACTGGTGCTGAGCAGCCCGCTGACCCCGGCCACGCTGCGGCCGACCCGCACCGCATGGGCGGCCCGACTGGGTCGGCGCGTGCATATCGACTCACTGCTTGCCCGCGTCCGCATTCCCGGCCCGCTGGCGGGACTGATCGTGGCAGAACAGCTGGGTTCGGAGAAAGCGCCGCACGCGACGGACATCGTCGCGCACTTGCGCGAGAGCTGGACCGAACCTCGCCGGCTGATGGTCACCGCCGCGATCTCCCGGGAGATCCCGCGGCTCGGCGAACTGGACGAGTTCGTGCCGCCCCACGACTTTCCGCCCATCACCACGGTCTGGGGCAGCCGCAATCGAGTGCTGTGCGCTCGCGCCGGCGCCACGCTGAACCGCACGTTGGGACCCTCGCGGGCGATCGTCGTCGAGGGCGCGGGGCACCTGGTGATGGTCGAGGCGCCCGATCAGGTCACCGCCGCGGTGCGCGCCGCGACGACGGGCGCCCGCGTCGTCGATTCCTAGTACGAACGGACCACCGCCGGGCGCGAATCTCACTCCACCGCGACATGCGGCGGAGCGGGCGCTGTTGCTCGGTGAACCGAACTTGTCGGTGCGCGAAGTTAGTCTGCTCTCATGGACGGACCGGACTCTGCGCTACGCCGCTTGACCCGCGAGGCAGGAAAGCTGTTGCGGCCCTACGGCTTTCACGGAACGGAAGCCTCCTGGACCCAGGTCACCGAAGGCGGGGTCGCCTCGATCCGCCGCACCCGTGTCCAGCGGACCTGGACAGACGGTCAGCAGGCGCTCGGATTCGGCCTCGAGCTCAGCGCGACGCCGACCGCCTGGTGGGAATTCTGCGCATGGCGTGACGCTGCGCGCGACCTCCCGCCCGCGGCGCTCGAACAAGCCACCGGGCCCGGAGTGATCGACAACCACGGCCTGAGCGCGGAGCTGACCGAGTTGTGGTGGCTGCGTGTCGATCCGGCCCACCGGGAGCGGCCCGCACTCCAGGCCGACGTCGACGCCGTACGCGCCGACTTGCCGGTGCGCGTCCATGCCTACGCGCGCCGGGCACTGCGATTGCTCGAACCGGACGCCTATCTGGACGAACTGCTGGCGGACCCGAATCCGCGGCCTGCCGTGCTGGAGGCGATCATCGTTCTGCTCGCCGAACACGGACCCGGACCGCGACTCGACGATGCGGTGAACCAGTTCCGATCATCGGTCGCCGACCCGAACGAGTCGGGCGCCGAGGACGTCATCGCCTACCTGCGCGGCCGAGCCGTCCCCGTCTGAGCGCCCTGCTCGAGCAGCCGGACGGACGGCTCGCCATTATCATTCCGCCCGTGGGAGATGCGGTACAGGACGATGCCCGGCGGATTCGCCCCGGCAACCGGAAAGACTTCGGTGTCGCCGCCGAACTCCTGGCGGCGGCGTTGGCGGAGGATCCGGCGACCTTGTGGCTGCACCCGAAGCAATCCAGCCGCAGAACCCGGCTCGTCCGATCGTTTCGATTCTCGCTCGATGACGCACGCGATTGCAGCGACGGCGTCGACCTCGCGCTCGACAGCACCGGCGCGATCGTCGGCGTCGCGGTATGGTTGGCCACCTTTCATATCCTGCCGCGAGCGACGCTGGGTCGACAGCTGAGATCGATCCACACCTACGGTTCGCATGCCGGACGTGCCAGCGCTGGTGCGCGCGCGACCTACGCGGCCGGTGTGCAGGAGCAGCATTGGCACTTGCTGGCCGTCGGTGTCTCCGCGGCGGCGCGTGGACACGGACACGGACGGGATCTGATCGCGGCGGGAATGTACCGAGCTGCCGCAGACGGTGTCCCCGTGCACCTGGAAACGACGAATCCCCACAACCTGTCCTTCTATGAACGCCTCGGATTCGAGACGACCGGGGTGCTCGACCTTCCGGGTGGTGGCCCGCGCAGATGGCTCATGCGTCAAGTGCCGCAACCGATCCCGAATCCCGCCCGGGACAGGCGGCCGCGCAATACCTGAAGGTGCCACGAAACGCGAGACGTTCGCGATGGAAATTGTTGTGGAAATCCATGACAATTCCGCGGAAAGGGAATTGGAACGTCAAAACCTGTGCACGGTGATAGCGGTTTGCATGGTGACCGTGATCTGATCGAGATGTCCCGAAGCTGGGATGCTTCACAGAGTGCAAATAAGGATGACCGTATGAACTTCAGAATTTCCCGTCCGCTCGCCGTCGCCGCGATCGTGCTGTCAGCCGGTGCGATCGGCGCAGGCACCGCCACGGCCGCGGCGCCTGCGCCCGTCTCGGGTTCGGTGGAAGTGTGTGTCCCCCTTCCGCTCCCGGTGCTCGAGGTCAGCTTCTGCCTGTAACCGACTGACACGGCTAAATGCGGCGGTGGCGACACCGTTCACGGAGTGAAGATGTGCGCGGCTCCGGTTCGGATCCGCCACCGCCGCATCGTTGTGGACCCGCAGGCCCGCGGGTTTGTTTGTCGGAAAGCATCATTGATCCAGCCTTCTCTTACTCTTTGTCACAAGTGAAGGTTGGACGGGGGATTGTCGTTCACGGTAGTTTGGGGGCTTGCCCAGTGATCTGGGTGGGAAGGATTCATCATGGCTGGCGCAACTTCCATCGAGCCGTTCCTGACCGTTTCGGGGCGGCCCGTGTCGAACCCCTTGAAGGATGTGCGGACGATATCCCGCCAGATGGTGGTGCATTTCATCGAGAATGTCGTGCCGTGCGGCACGCTGCCCGGCGAAGCGCTCGACGGAGACGTCACCACGGTGACCCGCGTCTGTCTCGAGCTGACCAGGAGCATGCTCGACGGCCGCGATATCCCGGGACGGGTCGAGCGAGTACAGGCCGCCGCCGCCGATTGGGCGCGCGAGGGAATCCCGATCGACACCATTCACGACGCCGTGCACGAGGGCTTCAAACTCGGCTTCGATCTCGTCATCACCAATGTCACCAATCATGACTACGACACCGTGGTCGGGGTGGCTCGGCGGTTGATGGACGCCCAGAAGATGATCACCTCGGCGGTCTCGGTGGCCTACGTCCGCGAATTGCGATCGGTGGACAGCGAGCATCACACCGCGGTGCACACCCTCACCTCGGCGCTGCTCGGCGGCCAGAACACCTCGACGATGGCGCGCGAATGCGGCATCGAGGTCGCCGATCGCTATCACGTGATGGCACTGGAACTACCGCCGCACGCGGAGGAATTCGATCCCACCCTCGACGCCAAAGTCGTCGCCCGACGCAAATTGCGCCGCGTGCAGGCAGAACTGGCGGACCGCTGTGAAGGGAAGGTGCTGTCGCTGTTGAGCGTGGACGGCGGCACTCTGCTGTTGCCCGCGCACGAATTCACCCAGGTGGAATTGGATGAGCTGATCGTGCACCTGTCCGCCGCGGCGCAGGTGCCGGTGCGTGCGGTGGCGACGTCGGCGACGCCGCCCGAAATCCCGCACGCCGCTGAGCAAGTCCATGAACTCGTCGAAATCGTGCATCGATTCGGTGGTCCGAGCAAGGTATATCGTCCGCACGAATTGGCCTTCGAATATCAGCTGACCCGGCCGGGCCCCGCGCGCGACTATCTGAGTTCCATCGTCGATTCCCTCGAAGCGCATCCGGAACTACTACGCACGCTCGAGGTGTACATGTCCACGAATATGCAGCGGGCGCGGACCGCTCGCATGATGTTCATCCACACGAACACCGTCGATTACCGATTGAAAAGGATCGGCCAGATGACCGGGTTCGACCTCAACGACGTGTCCGGTCTGTGTCATCTGCGCGCCGCTCTGTTGATCCGGGCCCACCGTGGGTCCGGATCAACAGAGCTCTATCGAAGCCCGAGCGAAACCAGTTCGCGCGCAGGCTGATCACATGGGATAGAGCGGGTGCTTACGCGGGTTGAACTCCGGCTTGACCGGCGGCTTGTCGCGCAGCAGGCGCAGTGCGTGCCGGATCTCGAGGCGGGTGCGTGAGGGCTCGATCACCGCGTCGATGTAGCCGCGCTCGGCGGCGACCCACGGGGTGGCGATGGTCTCGTTGTACTGGTTGATCATGAAATCGCGCGCCGCGGCGCGGTGTTCCTCGGGGACAGCGGCCAATTGGCGTTTGGCGGCGAGGTCGACCGCACTTTCGGCGCCGATCACGGCGATCCGGGCCGTCGGCCAGGCGAAGCTCACGTCGGCACCGACCTGACGGCAGCCCATCATTCCGTAGGCGCCGCCATAGGACTTGCGCACCACCAGGCTGATGATCGGTACTGTCGCCTCGATGATCGCCCGCGGCATCCGGCCGCCCCGGATGATCACGCCCGCGTCTTCCTGATCGAGGCCGGGCAGCACGCCGGGAGTATCGGTGACGAAGATCAGCGGGATGTTGAAGGCGTTGCACAGCCGGATGAAGTAGGTGCCCTTGTCGGAGCACGCGGCGTCGACGGACCCGCCGAGGACCAGTGGCTGATTGGCGATCACGCCGACCGGGTAGCCGTCGACCCTGGCGAACCCGGTGATCAGGTTCGGGGCGAAAGCCGCTCGGATCTCATGGAATTCACCATCGTCGAACAGGCGCAACAGGACGTCGTGCATGTCGTACCCCGCACGATCGGAATCCGGGATGATCGTCTCGAGTTCCAGGTCGTAGGCGGTGATGTCGGGTTCCAGGCCGGGATTGACGACCGGCGGCTGTTCGAGGCAGCTCGACGGCATGTAGCTGAGGTAGTTGCGGGCCCAGTCGAAGGCTTCCTGCTCGTTGTCCGCGACGTGATGCAGGGTGCCACGTTTGGCCTGCACCTCCGCGCCGCCGAGCGCCTCGGCGCTGATGTCCTCACCGTTGACGGCCTTGATCACGTCGGGCCCGGTGACGAACATGTAGGTGTCCTTCGTGCCGACGAGCACGTCGGTATTGATCGGCCCGTAGACCGAGCCCGCCGCGCATTTGCCGAGCATGATCGACACCTGCGGCACATAGCCCGACAGCTTCTCCAGAACCCGGGTCATATCGCCGAACGAGGCGAGCGAACCGGCCGCGTCCTGAACCCGTGCGCCGGGGGACTCGTTGATCGTCACCACCGGGCACCCGTTGTCGAACGCGAGTTTCAGCGCCTGCATGAACTTGCGCGCCGCCGTGATACCGACCGACCCGCCGTACACGGTCGGATCATGAGCGATCACGATCACTGTCCGGCCGTGGATCAGCCCACGACCGGTCACCAGTCCGTCACCGTAGAGGGCATCAGGCTGTCCGGGCTGTCGTGCCAGCGCTCCGATTTCGATGAATGTCCCAGGGTCGAGCAGCATGTTCATCCGCTCGCGAACGCTCGGAACGCCCTTCTTCGCTCGCTTGGCTACGGCGGCCTCACCTGCTGGTTCCGCGGCGATCGCCAGAATCTCGGCCAGCCCGTCGAGCTTCGCCTTGGTACTTACCACGCTTACTGCCACCTTCCAACCAACTCAAATGCTGTGCGCGACGGTAGTCGAATCACGGTGCGGCAGCGCGATAAGCGGGGGAGGCGGGAGAGGTCACAAAGTCTCGGTCGGCGATCTCATCGCATTCTCTACACCGAGCTCAGCGGTCCTCGTGGGTGGACGCGGTGACCGGCCAGATCGGCAGGCGAAGGGCGGCGGTCGCGGTGGCGGGAACGACGGGGTTGTTCGGTGCCACCGCGGCGATCCGCTCGTACGGAACGCCCATCGCCGGGCGCGGATCCGGTTCGCCCTTGTTGGGCCACAGCGCGGCCGCGCGTTCGGCCTGGGCGGCGATCGTCAGTGACGGATTGACACCGAGGTTGGCCGAGATCGCCGAACCGTCGACGACGCTGAGACCGGGGTAGCCGTGGACCCGGTGATAGGGGTCGATGACGCCGTCGCTCGCATCGGTGCCGATCACACAACCGCCGATGAAGTGCGCGGTCATCGGGACGTTGAACACATCGGGCCAGGTACTGCCCGGTGTGGCACCGAGTTTCGCGGCGACGTGCCGGGTCGCCTCGTGCCCGGGCGGAATCCACGAAGGGTTGGGTTCGCCGAAACCCTGCTTGCTGGTGAACCGGCGGCCGAACACCCCGCGCCGGGTGTAGGTGGTGATCGAGTTGTCCAGGCTCTGCATCACCAGCAGCACCAGCGTGCGCTCGCTCCACCGGTTGGTGCGCAGCAGCCGCACGGTCTGCACCGGGTGTCGCCCGGCGATGAGCAGCACCCGCGACCATCGCGGCAGGCGCTGATCGCCGTCGACCAGATAGGTGTTGAGCAGTCCCATGGCATTGGATCCCTTGCCGTAGCGCACGGGTTCGACATGGGTGTTCGGTGTGGGATGGAACGAGGACGTGATCGCCACGCCCTTGGTGATGTCGACGGCGGGGTCGACCTCGGTGCGTCCGGCGCCGAGGATGGCCTCGGAGTTGGTGCGGGTGAGCACACCCAGTCGCGGCGAGATCCCGGGAAGCACCTTGGTGTCGCGCATGCGGAACAGCAGGTGCTGGGTGCCCCAGGTGCCCGCGGCCAGGACGACATGTCGCGCCGATCGGGTGGCACGGTGTTTGCGGATCCACTTCCCGGTGCGTTCGGTGTCGACCAGCCAGCTGCCGTCGGGTTGGGGCCGGATCGCGGTCACCGTGGTCATCGGCGAGACCACGGCGCCGGCCTGCTCCGCCAACCCGAGGTAGTTCTTGACGAGGGTGTTCTTGGCGCCGTGACGGCAGCCGGTCATGCATTCCCCGCACTCGATGCAGCCGGTGCGCTCGGGACCGACGCCGCCGAAGTACGGGTCGGCGGCGGTCCGGCCGGGTTCGCCGAAGTACACCCCGACCGGGGTCGGCACGAAGGTGTCACCGACTCCCATCTCGTGGGCCACCGACTCGATGATCGTGTCGGCCGGCGTCATGTGCGGATTGCGTACGACGCCGAGCATGCGGCGGGCCTGGTCGTAGTGGGGGCTGAGCTCGGCGTCCCAGTCGGTGATATCGGCCCACTGCCGGTCGCCGAAGAACGCCGATCCCGGTTTGTAGAGGGTGTTGGCGTAGTTGAGCGAACCACCGCCGACCCCGGCGCCTGCCAGGATGAAGCAGTCGCGCAGGCGGTGAATGCGCTGGATGCCGTAGCAACCCAACCTTGGGGCCCACAGATACCGGCGCAGATCCCAGTTGGTCGCGGCGAAGTCCGCGTCCGCGAACCGGCGACCGGCCTCGAGGACACCCACGGTGTATCCCTTTTCCACCAGGCGCAGGGCGGTGACGCTGCCACCGAACCCGGATCCGACGATCAAGACGTCGTAGTCATAGGAGGGGGCGGCGTTGCCGGGAGAGTCTGCTGACACGGACCCGACGGTAGAAGCCCGCGTGCCGAAGCGACCGATTCGGCGCGCCGACTGGAAGAACTCACGATCTCGGGCGCGGAGTTATGGCACGGATGACAGTCGAAGGTCCGCCCGCGTCCCGCACCTGGTGGGACGGGTGGAAGTTCACCTCGAATATGTTGTAGGTCAACATGATTGATAGGATTTCGAAGTGAGTGGATGGTCCGGGACCGCAGACCTTGGCCGTCCACTCACTCGGGGGAGATACTTGTTCAACCAGCGGGCATCGCGACGCCCGCCAGCGGTCATCTGAGCGCCTTCGGCCGCTCGCGTTCGTCGGGTTGTATGGTGCTCGGCGGCCGCTCGTGCCTTGGCTACGTGCCGGTAACCCGCGCACGGTGCTTGTATATGGGGCACGGGGGTGCAGACTGCGCACGGACCGGGAGTTGCAAATCTCACCCGCAGGACGATGTCCTGGGTAAATGGAAGGAGTCGGCGAGTGTTCAGCCGTATCGCCATCGTGAATCGGGGCGAGGCCGCTATGCGCCTCATCCATGCCGTCCGTGATCTGGCGGCGGCAACCGGGCTACCGATCGAAACCGTAGCCCTGCACACCGACGTGGACCGGAATGCCACCTTCGTCCGGGAAGCCGATATCGCCTACGACCTCGGTCCGGCCTCGGCCCGCCCGTATCTCGACCTCAAAGCCCTCGAGAACGCCCTCGTGGCCACCAAGGCCGACGCGGCCTGGGTCGGCTGGGGCTTCGTCGCCGAGGATCCCGCGTTCGCGGAACTGTGCGACCACATCGGCGTCACCTTCGTCGGGCCGAGCGCCGAGGCGATGCGCAAGCTCGGTGACAAGATCGGCGCCAAGCTGATCGCCGAGGAAGTCGGCGTGCCCGTCGCGCCGTGGAGCCGGGGCGCGGTCGACACCGTCGAAGACGCCATCGAAGCGGCCACCGCGATCGGCTACCCGCTGATGCTGAAGGCCACCGCCGGTGGTGGCGGTCGCGGCATCCGCGTGATCACCAACGAGGCCGAACTCGTCGACGCCTACGAGCGCACCAAGCAGGAGGCCGCCCGCGCCTTCGGCAGCGGCGTCGTCTTCCTGGAGCGCCTGGTCACGGGCGCCCGCCACGTCGAGGTCCAGGTGATCGCCGACGGTCAGGGCACCGCGTGGGCGCTGGGCGTGCGCGATTGCTCGGTGCAGCGACGCAATCAGAAGGTGATCGAGGAATCCTCCTCTCCCGTACTGAGCGCCGAGCAGACCGCCGAACTCAAGGGCTCCGCCGAGCGCCTGGCGATCGCGGTCGGGTACTGCGGCGCGGCGACCGTCGAGTTCCTCTACCACCCCGGTGACCAGCTGTTCGCGTTCCTCGAGGTCAACACCCGCCTGCAGGTCGAGCACCCGATCACCGAGCTCACCACCGGTTTCGACCTGGTGCACGCGCAGCTGCGGGTCGCCTCGGGCATCAAGCTCGAGGGTGAGCCGCCGGTCGAGCGCGGCCATGCCATCGAAGCCCGCCTCAACGCCGAAGACCCCGACCGCGACTTCGCGCCCGCGCCCGGCCGCATCGTGCGCCTCGATCTGCCCGCGGGCCCCGGTATTCGCGTCGACACCGGCGTCAGCCAGGGCGACACGATTCCGGCCGACTTCGACTCGATGATCGCCAAGATCATCGCCTACGGCCGCGATCGCGACGAGGCCCTCGGCCGACTGCGCCGGGCAATGGCCCAGACCCGCGTCGTCATCGAAGGCGGCGCGACGAACAAGAGTTTCGTCCTCGACCTGCTCGACCAGCCCGAGGTCATCGACGCCAGCGCCGACACCGGCTGGATCGACCGGGTGCGCGGCGAAGGCCGCCTGGTGACCCATCGGCACTCCACCGTCGCGCTGGCGGTGGCCGCGATCGACGCCTACGAGGAAGACGAGCGGGTCGAGCGGCATCGACTGCTCTCGACCGCGTCCGGCGGGCGTCCGCAGGTGCAGCACGAGAGCGGTCGGCCGCTGGATCTGAAACTGCGTGGCGCGGGCTACCGCGTGCGCGTGGCCCGGATCGGCGCGCACCGCTTCCGCGTCGGCATCGAGGCCGGTGGCGAATTGCGCACCGCCGATGTCGATCTGGAGCGTTTCGATCACCACACCGGCCAGATCGTCGTCAACGGCACCCGCTACCGCCTGATCACCGGCACCCACGGACCCACCCACGTGGTGGACGTCGACGGCGTGACCCACCGGATCAGCCGCGACGAGGGCGGTGTCGTCCGTTCGCCCGCCCCCGCGCTGGTCGTCGGCACGCCGCTCGAGGTCGGCGCCGAGGTCGAGGCCGGAGCGCCCGTGCTGGTGCTGGAGAGCATGAAGATGGAAACGGTGCTGCGCGCACCGTTCCGGGCCCGGTTGAAGGAATGCGCGGTCTCGGTCGGCACCCAGGTCGAAGCGGGCGCGCCGCTGCTGCGGCTCGAACCGCTCGCCGACGGCGACGAAGCCGCCGAGGCCGAGACCACCGGCACTGTGGAGCTCGATCTGCCCAGCGCGCCGACACCGTTGCGCGCCCACGAGCGCGTGGCACGCGGTCTGCAGGATCTGAGCAGCCTGCTGCTCGGCTTCGACGTGGACCCGCACGACGACCGTCGCGTCCTCGACGACTACCTCACGGCCCGTCGCGAAGCGGTTGCCGACAGCCTGCGCCCGCTCGCCGAAGAGCTCGAACTGGTGCAGATGTTCGCCGATCTCGCCGAGCTGAGCCACAATCGGTCGGCCGACGACGATCACGGCCAGAGCCACGTCCACAGCGCCCGCGAGTACTTCCACACCTACCTGCAGAGCCTCGATGTCGAGCGGGCCGGGCTCCCCGAGTCCTACCAGGCCAAACTCGGTACGGCGCTGCGCCACTACGGGATCACCGAGCTGGACCGCACGCCCGACCTCGAAGCGGCGGTCTTCCGGATCTTCCTCGCGCAGCAGCGTCCCACCGACACCGTCACCGTCGTCACCGCGCTGCTGCGCGAATGGCTGAACGAGCCGATGCCCGACCAGGTGCTGCGCGAACCCGTCGGCCTGGCGCTCGAGCGCCTCGTCGCGGCGACGCAGGTGCGTTTCCCGGTGATCGCCGATCTCGCTCGCGGTCTGGTCTACGCCTGGTACGGCCAGCCGCTGCTGCGCCGCAACCGTGCTCGCGTGTACACCAACGTCCGTAGGCACCTGAGCTACCTGGACGCGAACCCGACCGCCGATGACCGCGGCGCCCGGATCGCCGAAATGGTGCGCAGCACCGAACCCCTGGTGCGGTTGCTCGGCCAGCGGCTCGAGCGCGACAAGCCCGACCACACCTCGATGCTCGAGGTGCTGACCCGGCGTTACTACGGCAACAAGGGCCTCACCGGCGTCCGTACCGAACAGGTCGGCGACACCACGTTCGTCGTGGCCGAACGCTACGGTTCGACGCTGGTCTCGACCGCCGTCGGCTTCGACAAGCTCGACGCCGCACTGGACGGGCTCGCCGAACTGGCGAGCGGCGCCGTCTCCATCGACGCCGACATCTACCTCAGCTGGGAATCGCAGCCCGAGGACTTCGACGCGATGGCCGCGGCCCTGCAGGAGGTGCTCGGCGCGCACCCGGTGCCGAATCAGGTGCACCGGATCACCGCCACCGTCGCGGGCAGCGGCGGCTCGGTCATGCACCACCACTTCACCTTCCGTCCGTCGGTCACGGGGATGGCCGAGGAACGGCTGATCCGCGGACTGCACCCTTACATCGCGCAGCGGATGCAGCTGGAGCGGTTGCGCAAGTTCGACCTCACCCGGTTGCCGTCCTCGGACGAAGAGGTCTACCTGTTCCGCGGCGTGGCCAAGGAGAACCCCTCCGACGAGCGCCTGATCGCCTTCGCTCAGGTCCGTGACCTCGCGGCATTGCGCGATCACGACGGCCGGTTGGTCGCCCTGCCCACCGCCGAGAGCGCCATCGCCACCTGCGTCGACTCGATCCGGCGGGCCCAGTCGCGGTTCCCCTCGGCCAAGCGGCTCAACACCAACCGCATCGTGATGTACATCTGGCCGCACATGGATGTCACCCGCGCGGAGCTCGAGACCATCGGCGGCCACGTGCTGCCGACGGCCGCGGGCGCCGGGCTCGAGGAAATCCTGCTCATCGCCCGCCAGCGCGATCCCGAGACCGGCGAGCTCACCAAGGTCGGCGTGCGCATCTCGTTCCGTCCCGACGGTGGATCCGACGTGACGGTCGGCGAACGGACCGACGAACCCGTCGAGCCGTTGGACGAATACCGGCAGAAGGTGCTGCGCGCCGCGGCCCGCAACACCGTGTACCCGTACGAACTGACCTCGCTGCTGGGCGATTTCGCCGAATACGATCTCGACGCGAACCATGCGCTGGTGCCGGTCGATCGGCCCAAGGGCCACAACACCGCGGCGATCGTCGCCGGTGTGGTGACCACCGCGACCGCGCAGCATCCGCAGGGCGTGACCCGAGTGCTGCTGCTCGGTGACCCCACCAAGTCCCTCGGCGCGCTCTCGGAGCCGGAATGCCGCCGGGTGATCGCCGCGCTGGATCTGGCCGAGAGCCTGCAGGTGCCGCTCGAGTGGTACGCGTTGTCCTCGGGCGCGCGGATCTCGATGTCCTCGGGTACCGAGAACATGGACTGGGTGGCGGCCGCGCTCAAGCGGATCGTCGAGTTCACCCAGGACGGTCGCGAGATCAATATCGTGGTCGCCGGCATCAACGTCGGCGCGCAGCCGTACTGGAATGCCGAGGCCACCATGCTCATGCACACCAAGGGTGTGCTGGTCATGACGCCCGACTCGGCCATGGTGCTCACCGGAAAGCAGTCGCTGGACTTCTCCGGCGGCGTCTCGGCCGAGGACAACTTCGGCATCGGCGGCTACGACCGGGTGATGGGCCCGAACGGGCAGGCGCAGTACTGGGCGCCGAACCTGTCCGCCGCTCGCGATGTGCTGATGGCCCATTACGACCACACCTACGTCGCCCCGGGGGAGCAGGCGCCGCGTCGGGCCGCGACCGGCGATCCCGTCGACCGCGACATCTCGAGCTTCCCGCATGTGCTGGCGGACAGCAGCTTCGCCACCGTCGGCGAGATCTTCTCCGCCCACGCCAACCCGGATCGCAAGAAGCCCTTCGACATTCGCACCGTGATGCGGGCGCTGGCCGACCAGGACCACCCGGTCCTGGAGCGCTGGGCCGGGATGGCAGACGCCGAGACCGCGGTGGTGCACGACGCGCACCTCGGCGGAATCCCGGTGTGCCTGTTGGGAATCGAGTCACGCAATGTGGCGCGACGCGGCTTCCCGTCCACCGACGGCCCCGACACCTACACCGCGGGCACCCTGTTCCCGCGTTCGTCGAAGAAGGCGGCACGGGCCATCAACGCGGCCAGCGGTAACCGGCCGCTGGTGGTGCTGGCGAACCTGTCCGGCTTCGACGGGTCGCCCGAATCGATGCGCAAGCTGCAGCTCGAGTACGGCGCCGAAATCGGCCGCGCCATCGTGAATTTCGACGGCCCCATCGTGTTCTGCGTGATCTCGCGCTACCACGGCGGTGCGTTCGTGGTGTTCTCGAAGGCACTGAACCCGAACATGACGGTGCTCGCGCTCGAAGGGTCGTTCGCCTCGGTGCTCGGCGGCGCGCCTGCCGCCGCGGTGGTGTTCGCCGGTGAGGTGAAGGCCAGGACCGCGGCCGATCCACGCGTGCGGGAGCTGGAAAGCCGGGTGGCCAATGCCGTCGGCACCGACCGCGCGACGCTGAGTGCCGAACTCGACGAGACACGGTCCTCGGTGCGCGCGGAGAAGCTGGGCGATGTGGCCGCGGAATTCGACCGCGTGCACAACATTCAGCGCGCGGTCGAGGTCGGTTCGGTGGACGCCATCGTCAGCGTCGCGGATCTGCGTCCGCGCATCATCGACGCGATCGAGGCGCGACTGCCCGCGTAGTACTCGGCGGACCGGGCTCAGGATTCGACCGAGCCCGGTCAGCCGGCGCCGTACAGGCGTAGAACCGACGATCGGAAGTGAGTGGCCGCCGTGGCCGCGTCGACCCGGCCGCCGCGCAGCTGCTGCCCCGCCGCGTGGCCGAGCGCGATCGTCGCGGCGACGAGCCATTCGGTGGACAGATCCGTCGTGAATTCTCCGGTCTCGCGGCCGCGCCGGATCAGCGCGTCGAGGTTGTCCTCGACCGGTACGTGGCGTGCGGCGTCGG
Organism: Nocardia sp. NPDC056952; assembly: GCF_042674185.1. NCBI lineage: Bacteria > Bacillati > Actinomycetota > Actinomycetes > Mycobacteriales > Nocardiaceae > Nocardia > Nocardia sp. NPDC056952. The sequence goes on from NZ_JBHURA010000003.1 coordinate 72,708, forward strand.
CCGCGAAGTCACTGTTGGAGAAGTCGAATCTCGTCTGTTCGGCCAGCATCGTGGCGACGGCGGCGAGGAACCGGTCGAGAGCCGCCGTGGCGGTGCCGGTGTCGAGGTCGGCGGCTTCCAGTGCGTCGAGCGTGCGTCGGCTCTGTTCGTCGCGCACCGACGCCAGCAACATCTCCCTGGTCCCGAAGTGCGCGTACGCGGTCTGGCGCGTCACCCCCGCCGCGGCGGCGATCTCGGCCATGCTCGCCTCCGGATGCTCGCCCAGTACCCGGATCGCGGCCGCGACCAGCGCCGACCGGTTGCGTCCTACCTCTACTCGCTGACGGCGCCGCCTTATCTCTGACACGATTGACAACGATAACAGCCCACTTAAAATTGTCAGGTATGTCAGAGATAACTGAACGCGCGGCTCGCAAGCTCGGACACCTGCGGATCGAATGGATCATGATCGGCAGCGTCGCCGACGACGGGCGTGTGCGACGGATTCATCAACTCGCTATGACCCCGAAGTCGTAGGAGTGGTCCTGACCACACCGAATGCCCCTATATCCTGGTCTCTTCGCATCACGAGTAGGAGCGTTCCGATGGCCTTGGCTCGACACTGCGACCGCGATGGTTGCGACAGCTGGCAGCGCATCGATCACGACGTCAACACCCGATGGATCACCGTCGACCTCGGTGCCGGCGACGTGCGGCACTTCGATACCCGCGACTGCCTGCTGCACTGGGCAGCGGCCACCAGCGTCCCGACCGAGGTCTATCCGGCTGTGTAATTTCTCAGATTCGCCACCTAGGGTCGGGTCCGGCCGCAGTACGTCGACCTGCACAGGAAGGAAGACTGGCGAGACATGCCGAGCATCACAACGTGCCGAGACGCACTCGAATTGGCGGTGCGTGCTCCCTCGGTGCACAACACCCAACCGTGGCGCTGGCGGATCCAGCGCGGCCGCGTCGATCTGTTCGCCGACTTCGGGCGTCAGGTACCCGCCACCGACCCCTTGGCACGCGCTCTCGTGGTGAGCTGCGGCGCCGCGCTGCATCATCTCGAAGTGGCCTTCGCCATGCTGGGCTGGCAGGCCGAGATCGATCGGCTGCCCGACCCGGATCGACCCGACCACCTCGCGAAGGTGCGGTTCACACCGCGTCCGCCGTCCGATCGCGATATCCGGCTGGCCGCCGCCATCCACCTGCGCCAATCCGATCGGCGCCGCTATCCCGGCGTGCCGGTGCCCGCGCGCGACCTGCGTGCGGTGTCGCGATGCGCGGCTCGATTCGGGGCCGCGGCCCGGCACGTCCCCGACAGCATGCTCTCGCAGCTGGCCGCCCCCATGCGCCGAGCCGCCGCCCGGCACGCGACAGACACGAACTACCTGGCGGAACTGGATCAATGGAGCGGCTGCCACGGCGAGCCCAACGGCGTACCTGCCCGCAACGCGCCCGCCGCACGCTCATCGGACGAACTACCGGTGCGGGTCTTCGCCGAAGCGGAACTGTCCGAGTACACCGACGAGCCCGACTCCGCCCACTGGCTGGTCGTGTGCACCCCGCACGACAACCGCGTCTCCCAGTTGCGCGCGGGTCAGGCGACGAGCGCGATCCTGCTGCAGGCCACCTACCTCGGCCTGGCGACGAGCCTGCAATCCGAACCGCTCGGCATGCTGGATCTACGCGACCAGATCCGCACCACGGTCCTCCAGGAATGCGCCTATCCGCACGTCATGATCCGAGTCGGCGTCATGCCGCACGCCGCGGCACCCTTGGAGGCCACCCCGCGCCGCCCGGTGACCGAGGTCATCGAAACGAACTGAATCACCTGGTCGATCGGTGTTTCGACCGGGTCGGCGCGAGGGCGGCTGATTGCTTCGACGGATTGCGGGCATGTCCACGACAGGGCGGTGTCGTCCTCGAAAAGGAGCTGCGCGATGAATCAGTCAGAGAAACAGTTTCCCGATGACGCTCGGACCACTCGCACCCATGCGGGCGAGTCGATCAGAGACACCAGGAATTGGCCCGGATTGATTCTTGCCGCTATCGGGCTGGTGCTGCTCGGTCTCACGCTCACCGCGGCCGGGTACGGCTTCGGCGGCTGGGCCGTGATCGCGGGTGTGGCGTGTGCGGTGTGTCTGGTGGTGGGGATCGGGCTCGTTGTCGCCGAGCACCGGCGGGTGAAGGCGCAGGAGGGTCTCGCCTTGGGCGAGCCCCGGGGACACTGAGATGGTCGTCCTGCGGGCGCCGCGCGTCTACCGGCCGCAGGCCGATACCTGGCTGCTCAGTCGTGCGATGCGTGAAGTGCCGTCGCTACCCGGCGGGCGAGTGCTCGATGTCTGCGCGGGGACCGGCGCGCTCACCATGGCCGCCGCCGCGGCGGGTGCAGGCAGCGTGACCGCCGTCGACCTGTCCTGGTCGGCGCTGATGTCGACGTGGATGAACTGCCGATTGCGCGGCATCGCGGTGGAGTTGCTGCACGGCGATTTCGGATCTGCCTTGCGGCTGCCGCGCTTCGACGTGGTGGTCGCGAATCCGCCCTACGTTCCCGCGGGCCGGGCGACCGGTCGCGGGGCGGCGCTGGCCTGGGACGCGGGCCCCGACGGCCGAAGCGTGCTCGACCGGTTGTGCGCGATGCTGCCGGATCTGCTCACCGAGCGCGGCGTCGGCTTGATCGTGCATTCGGCGATCAGCGACCCCGAGCGCAGCCTGTGCCAACTGCGTGGACTGGGCGAGAACGCACACGTCGCGGCGACCGGAACGGTGCCGTTCGGGCCGGTCATGCGGTCTCGCGCCGGATGGTTGGCCGCCAACGGCTTCATCCAGCCCGGTCAGCGCGAGGAGGAACTGGTGGTGATCCGTGTCGACCGAACATCATCTCCCGTCGCCGACCCAGCCTGAGGCGCGGCGGGTCGTGCTCACCGACGGCGGGCCCGCGCTCATCGACGGTCCCGTCGACGTGGTCACCCCCGACGGGACGGTCCTGCACTGCGACCGTTTCGTAGTGGCGCTGTGTCTGTGTCGCCGGTCGAGCACCTACCCGCTGTGCGATACGAGCCACCGGCGCCGACGTCATCCGAGGAGTGCCCCATGACGGCGCTGCGATCACTGCCGCGGCCGCGTGGCGAGTTGTCTGCCGCAGTCACCGAATTGCTCACGCGGACACCGGGTTCGGCAGTTCCCGAGGCCGGCGGCCTCGACCCCTACGGCGAGGATCTTCTGCTGACCCTGCACACCTGCTACGAGCTGCACTATCAGGGATTCGGCGGTGTCGACGAGAACTGGGAGTGGGACCCCGACCTGCTGCGCCTGCGCCGCGACCTGGAGAACCAGCTGCTCACAGCCCTGCATGCCGATGTCCCCGGCGGCGAGGACGTCGAGGCGGAACTCGACCGTCTCCTCGAACCGACCCGTGACACCGACGGCATCGCGGGATTCCTCGCCGAGCGGGGGACGGCCGACCGGTTGCGCGAATACTTCGTCCACCGCTCGATCTATCACCACATCGAAGCCGACCCGTATGCCTGGGTGATCCCGCGCCTGCGCGGACAGGTGAAGGCGTCGCTGGTGGCGGTCGAGTTCGACGAGTTCGGCGCTGGCCGCGGCGAACGCGTGCACGCGCGACTCTTCGCCGATCTGCTGTCCGGCGCCGACCTCGAGCCGGGCTACCTGCACTACCTCGACACCGTGCCCGCGCCGATGCTGGCGCTGGTGGACATGATGACGTTGTTCGGCCTGCACCGTGGCCTGCGCGGCGCGCTGATCGGCCATTTCGCGAATGCCGAGATCACCTCGCCGCCTGCGTCGCGCCGGTTGGCCGAGCTCGCCCGCACGCTGCTCCCGCATCCCGCGTGCGCGCATTTCTACGCCGAACACGTCGAAGCCGACGCCGTGCACGAACAGGTGATGCGCCGCGATGTCATCGCCGGATTGCTGGCCACCGAACCCGGCCAGGCCGCCTCGGTCGTGTTCGGCATCCAGGCGACGAACCTGCTCGAGGATCGCTTCGCCGATCACGTACTGACGTGCTGGAACGAGGATCGCAGCTCGTTACGCGAGGTGCTCAGTGCACCCGTCGCACCTGTGTGAAGGCGATCTCGACGGGGTAACCGCCCTGTTCCCGGTCGTAGGTCTCGTGTTCGGCGGCGAGATGGTCGGTGATCGAGTGCATCACGTGCCAGCCGAATCCGGTCGTGTCGATCGGGTGGTCGCTGTCACAGACCGCGGTGACAGCGATCCGGATCCGGAATCCGTCGGCGGTCACCTCGCAGTGGATCTGGGATTCGGGTACCGCGTCGAGGATCAGGCAGGTGGCCGCCTCGTCGAGCGCTACGCGGATATCGGCTACCTCGTCGACGGTGAAACCGGCGATCAAGGCGACGGTTTCGGCGACCGCCCGGAGCATGACAACCTGGCTCAGATCGGCGTCGATCTGGACGCGGGTCGATGTCGCGCGGGTCGAGGTGATGATCCGGTCGCTCGAATCCACGATGTCCTCCTCCCGAGCGTGCGCGGAGTGGCTTCATCGAGCGCATACCCAGGATCAGGGTGAGCGAAACGGCCTGTCAGTGACCTGGTTCTGATCGGGAGGCCTCATCGATCGACAGGTAACACCGGAACAGCGGCCGCACACCGACCAGATCCAGTGCTCGCTCCACCTCGCGGGTGCCGGTGAGCAGGCGGATGTCGACCCGGTGCGTCCACGCCTCGACCTTGGCATCGCGCAGCATCGCCGCGACGCGGATACTCAGGAATTCGGTGTCGCGCAGGTCGATGACGACGACGCGTGCGCCCGAACGCACGGAGCGATCGAGGAGCGAACGAAATCGTGGCAGGCGCGCCGCGTCGAGCTCGATGCCGCCCTGGAGTACCCAGCAGCCAGGTCGTCCCGGGTCGCGCAAGGCCAGCTCGGCCGCGGCATCCGCGGAGCATCCGCGGTACCAGCGCAGCCGACTCGAATGCCGACGATCCGTGACCACAGACATAGAACCTCCTGTGCGACAGGAATGACCGGTCGTCGCTGCCGACAGGCATCTACCGGCTGGGGGGGAGCGGTAGACGAGGACCGGGGTCGGCTGGAGGTCTCAACCTGGAACAATTCTGGCACGTGTCAGCGCCGCTGTCACTGAGTCGACGTCGGCTCGGCGAGCGCTTGCTCACGCAGGAAGGTCAAGGTCCGCGACAGGATCCGCGAGACCTGCATCTGCGAGACACCCAGGTGCTCGGCGATCTGGCCCTGCGTCTGGGACTCGTAGAAACGCATGATCAGCACCTGCCGTTCCTCGGCGGGCAGCGCGGCGATCAGCGGACGGACCGCCATCGCGTCCTCGGTGAGTTGGTAGCAAGGCTCGTCGCTGCCGAGCGTGTCGGTGATCGGCTGGGTGGAGTTGTCCCGGCCGTCGTGGGTGACGCCGTCGATGGAGTTGGTCTGGTAGCCGTTGCCCGCGACCAGCGTGCGGGTGACCTCGACCAGGTCGACATCGAGCTCGTCGGCGAGTTCGTGCGCGGTGGGGAATCGGCCGAGCCGCTGCGAGAGTTCCTCGGTGGCGGGCCCGATCCTGAGCTGGATCTCCTTGAGCCGTCGTGGCACCCGTACCGCCCACGTGCGATCACGGAAGTGCCTGCGCACCTCACCCATGATCGTGGGGATCGCGAAGGACAGAAAGGAGGAGCCGCGGGTGACGTCATAGCGATCTACGGCGAGCACCAGCCCCACCCTGGCGGTCTGTTCGAGGTCGTCGAACTGCTCGCCACGGCCGTTGAACTTGCGCGCGATGTGATCGGCGAGCGGCAAGCACAGTTCGATGACCTGTGCGCGCACGGTGTCGTGGTGTTCGTCGCCGGGCTCGAGCGCCCGCAGCTTCTCGAACCACGGTTCGATGTTGTCGTAGCTGTCGCCGTGCGAATGAGATCGCCGGGCGGTCGAACGGTCGGCCGAAGCTGTCGTTGATTCCCATGTCATCGCTACTTGCCTCACTTCCAGGCGGTTGCAGATGTGTTCATGGGGTACCCACCGGGACCCGGGGCTATGCCCTACCCACGAGGCTAGCGCGCAATGGTCACGACTTGGCAGGTCCGTGCAATCGCCGGATCCAGCCGAATTCGACCGTGGTGGGGTAGCCGTCGCGGGCTGCGTCGAACCCGGCGTAGTCGGTGCGCAGCGCGTCGGTCAGCGTCGCGACGACATGCCAGCCGAAGGACTGCTCATCGAGGGCGGTGGGCTCTCGTGCCACTGCGCTCACCCGGGCGCCGAGCGCTCCGTCCCCACCGGTGAACGCGCAGTCGAGCAGGGAGTCCTTCGTCGCGACCAGCATCAACGCGGTGGCGACCTCGTCGAGGGCCAGCAGCAGGTCGGTGACCTCGTCGAGCGCGAAACCGCCCACGAGCAGCACCGTCTCGGCGAGCGCGTGCACCATGCTCAGCTGGTCCAGTTCGGCGGGCACCTGGAACCCGACAGTTCTCGAGCGGGGAGCGGTGTCGCGATCTCGAGCCCGCACGCCACCTCCCTCATCCACTACTGTTTGTCGGAGGTTACCCCGTAACCGCCGGGTCACGCCTCGAGCTCATTTCGGGTCGTTGCCCGTCGACTCCGGTTCTCCCGGTCGCCTGCCCCGGGTCTTGCGCATCACCAGCACCACCGCGACGAGGGCAACCAAAGCCACGATCGCAATTATCTCCATACGCGCCGCTTACCCCACGAGCCGAGTCCGAACCGCTGTTTGCCCCGCCGATAACGCGGTAGTCCGTCGAAGAAGTGGCAGGCCGTTCTCCGAATTCCCCGCGCGCGACGAAGGGACGACGAAATACCATGACCGACCGCGATATTCCCTCCGAATTCACCCATCCGCCGACTCCGCCCGACGAGGACGCCGGGACACCGTGTGAGCAGGCGGGTCCGGCAGCCGACCAGCAGGGGCCCGCGTTGCGCAGCCCCACGGGTGCGCCGATTCCCGGTGACGCGAGCGTGCGCGCCCAGCAGGGACCTCGGCTGACCACCCCGCAGGGCGCGGGGGTGGCCGACACCGATCACGCGCTCAAGGCGGGACCGCGCGGCCCGACGCTGCTGCAGGACTTCCATCTGCGCGAGAAGATCACCCACTTCGATCACGAACGCATCCCCGAGCGGGTCGTGCACGCTCGTGGCACCGCCGCCCACGGTGTGTTCGTCGCCAACGGCGCCGCCGCGTCGCTGACCCGCGCGAAGTTCCTGGCCGCCGACGCGCGCACCCCGGTCTTCGTACGGTTCTCGACGGTGCTCGGCTCACGTGGGTCGGCCGACACGGTGCGCGACACCCGCGGTTTCGCGGTGAAGTTCTATACCGGCGAAGGGGTCTATGACCTGGTCGGTAACAACATTCCGGTGTTCTTCATCCAGGAAGCGATCAAATTCCCCGATGTGATCCACGCGGGCAAGCCCGAGCCGGATCGTGAGATTCCGCAAGCGCAGTCCGCCCACGACACCTTCTGGGATTTCGTCACACTGCACACCGAGGCGACCGCCCATACCTTCTGGAACATGTCGGACCGGGCGCTGCCACGGTCGTTGCGGATGATGGAGGGATTCGGCGTCCACACCTATCGTCTCGTCGCCGAGGACGGCACGACGAGTCTGGTCAAATTCCACTGGAAGCCGCGCCTGGGCGTGCATTCGATGCTGTGGGAGGAAACGCAGCTCACGGCCGGTTTCGACCCGGATTTCCATCGCCGGGATCTGGCCGACACGATCGCGGCAGGCTACGCACCGGAATGGGATTTCGGTGTGCAGGTATTTCCCGACACCCCCGAGCACCTCTTCGAGGGCATCGATCTGCTCGACCCGACCAAGATCGTCCCCGAAGAACTCGCGCCGGTGCGGACCATCGGCACCTTACGGCTCACGGCAAATCCGGAGAACTTCTTCGCCGAAACCGAACAGGTCGCCTTCTGCCCCACACACCTGGTTCCGGGCATCGAGGTCACCGACGACCCGCTGCTGCAGGGCAGGCTGTTCTCCTATCTCGACACCCAGATCAGCCGGCTCGGCGGCCCGAATTTCACCCAGTTGCCGATCAATACGCCGCACGCCGACGTCAACGACCTCTTTCGGGACGGGATGCACCAGGGTGCCGTGCACCCCGGAGTCGCTGCCTACAAACCCAATTCGCTCGGCGGCGGTTGCCCCTACGCGGCGAGTTTCGCCGGCGAAGCCTTCGTCGAATCGCCGACACCCATTCCGCGGCCGACCGCGAAACTGCGGACCTCCGCCAACAGTGCGGGATCGGTGTCGTTCGCCGACCATTACTCGCAGCCGCGCATGTTCTATCGCAGCCTGACCACCGGCGAACAGCGGCATCTCGCCGACGCGTTCTCCTTCGAACTCGGGAAATGCCAGTCCGAGACGATCCAGCGGCGCGCTCTGCAGATGCTGGTCAATGTCGACGACGGGCTGGCCGAGTACGTCGCCGGTCAACTCGGCCTCGACAAGCCCGCCCCGAACAGCGACCATGTCGACCTCGCACCGAGTCCCGCGTTGTCGCAGCGACACGGCAGCTTCCCGGTGGACGGGCGCACGGTGGCCCTGCTGGTCGACGACACCACCTCGGGCGAAGCGATACGGGAGGTCTCGACCGCGCTGGAGGAGGCCAGGGTCCGGCCGATGGTCGTCGCGGCGCGCGGCGGTGTCATCGACGGTGTGCCGGTGGCACGGACTTTCGCCACCATGCGATCGGTCGAATTCGACGGCGCGCTGTTACTGGCCGCGCCGGCGGACTCCCGCGTGAACCTGCTGGTCGAGGAGATGTGGCGGCACGGCAAGGCGATCGCCGCGGTCGGCACAGCGGCCTCGGTGCTGCAGCGCAACGACATCGAACCCGATGCACCGGGAATCACCGTCGCCGACGCGGTGGCAGCGACGAGCGCGCTGCTCACCGATCTCGCCGAGCATCGTGCGTGGGCGCGCATCGAAGCCGACGCCTGACCCGATACCGACACTGCGCGCGTCCGTCGTTTCGAGTGCGAGTGCGCGGGCATCCCATCAAGTGTGGCGATCGGCCGAATGTGGAACGGGCGCCGAAGAACCGGCTCAGCCACGCTTTCGTAGGACGGTGTCGACACCGGAGTTACCTCGGGGCAGGTCGAGCGCACCATCACGATGCCAACGGCGTCATCGCGGTGCGCGCTCGACCTGCGTCGCGGCTTTTCGCGGGTGCCCAACGGCGTGCGCCCGCCGCAACACCCGATGACAGGAGGCGATGATGTTCGCGATCGAGCGCACCGAGTCGAGCCCGGTGCCGACACCGCCGGAACCCACACCACCAGGCCCTCCGCCGGACCCGTTCCTGCCGAACCCGGGCGATCCGGTGCCCGCCCCACCCAGCCCGCCGAGCCCGGATCCGATTCCTCGCCCGCCGGGCCCACCCGACCCGGATCCGGTGCCCCCGCCGCCGAGCCCGCCCGGCCCCGATCCGGTGCCCGCCCCGCCGACTCCGCCCGGTCCCGGTGATCCGGTGCCTGTTCCGCCGGAGCCGCCCGGCCCCGACCTGCCCCCGCCGCCGATCCTTCGAGGTCTCACCGAGCCACTCGCCCCCGGCTCGGCTCGGCCCGTGTCCTCGGTGTCACCGCGCCCCGGCCTCGCGGCGCGGCTATAGGCAATCAGGGAGGTCGGTTCGATGGACCACCGCACGGCCCCGCTGGTCGCCGCGGTAGCCGACTGCCGCGGGCTCAGCCGCTACGGATTCACCCTGTCGGCGCGAGGGGTTACCAAGCCGCCGACGGGTTGCGCGCCCACCGTCGGCCGGATCGCCGCCGAGCAACTCACCCCGTACCCACCCGGTATTCCCGCGATCGTGCCGGGCGAGCGGATCGACGCGGCCGTCATGGATTATCTGCGCACCGGAGTCGCCGCGGAAGCATGAACGTGCCCGACGCGAGCGATCCGCGGCTGGACATCTTCCGCGTGGTCGCGGGTCGTCACTAACCGTTGGCGTCCACCTGGGCGCCTTCGTGCGCGGTCAGCAGGACGTGGTCGAGCCGGGTGCGCAACCGCACCTCGTCACCGGCCACGGTCGGCAGCGCGGCCACCAGCCGTTCGGCGATGGCGCGCAGCTTCACGTTGGTCTCCTGTGAGCGCCACTGGAGTACCCGGAACGCCTGGTCGGCGTTGACGCTGTAGGCGAGCATCAACGCGCCTTTGGCCTGTTCGATCACCATGCGCGCCTCCAGCAGCCCCGGCAGGGTGCTGTCGAGTGCCTCGCGCCGGTATCCGGCCGCGGTGTCGGACAGGTCGATGTAATAGCCCTCGGTGCCGATCACCGTCCCGTCCGCGTCGACGAGCGGCTCCGACACGACCAGCACATCGCGTACCCGGCCGTGCGTATCGATGATGCGGTGGTGGCTGGAGAACGCGCCGCTGTCCTCGACCGAGGTGATCATGGCCGCGACCCGATCACGATCGTCGGGATGCTTGTGCGAGAGCAGCATCTCGGTGGTCGGCACGGTGCCGGGCTGGTAGCCGTGCATCCGCGCGACCTCATCGGACCATTCCCATTGCCGGGTGGCGAATCGAAACCGGAATCGGCCGACCGTCAACGAGTCGCCGACCCCGACCACGCGTTCGACAAGCGCGCGCTCTGCGGTGGATGCGTTGTCCAGTTCGGTCATGCGTTGATTATTCACCCTGGGCGCCGCGCCTGTTTGCACCTGACAGACCCGGGTAGGCCGTCGATGGGTCCCCAGGACGGCCCGCGGCCACCGAGTGGCCGAGAAACAGCCTGAAAGGAATGCCATGGGTATCGCTGACAAGGCGAAGAACAAGGCCGAAGAGCTGGCAGGCAAGGCCAAGGAAACCACCGGCCGCGCCACCGACGATCGCGATCTCGAGAACGAGGGTCGCGGCGAGCAGGTCAAGTCGAACCTGAAGGACGCGGGCGAGAAGGTCAAGGACGCTTTCCGCGACTGACCGGTCACGCCGCTCGGGTCATCGGTCCTTCACCGGACCGATGACCCGGGCCCGCTCCGCAGGTGCTGGAGGTGAGAAGTGTCCGCGCATGTACCGACGGTCGGCGTCGAGGAAGAGTTCCTGCTGACCGATCCCGAGTCCGGCGCGCCCGCGCCGAAGAACACGCTGGTCGCCGAGACGGCGAAGAAGGCCGGGATCGATCTGCAGCTGGAGCTGACGAGCTGTCAGGTCGAGACGAGCAGCGCGGTGCACTCCGAGATCGGCGCCTTGCTGGCGGACTTGCGGACCGCACGGCGCCGGGTGGCCGAATGCGCGGCCGAGCACGGCACCCGGTTGCTGGCGGTCGCGGTACCACCCACCGTCCCCGAGGGATACCCGGTCACCGATACGCCGCGCTATCAGCGCATCGCGCACGCTTTCGGCATGATCGCCCACGAGCAGGGGCTGTGCGGGTGCCACGTGCACGTGGCGGTGCCCGACCGCGAAACCGCGGTCTTGGTGAGCAATCATGTCCGGCCACGGTTGCCGGTACTGCTCGCCTTGACCGCGAATTCGGCGATCTACCGCGGCAGCGAGACCGGCTACGCGAGTTGGCGCAGTATTCTGTGGCGCCGGTGGCCCAGCGCGGGTCCGCCGCCGTATTTCGGGTCGCTGCGTGACTACGAATCGATCGTCGCGATGATGCGATCCAGCGGCAGCATCCTGGACAACAAGATGGTCTATTGGGATGTCCGCCCGTCGGAATCCTTTCCGACCGTCGAGATCCGCGTGAGCGATGTCCCGGCGACAGCCGAGGAATCCGCCTTGCTGGCCGCCCTCATCCGCGGAATCGTCACTACCGCGCTCGACGCGATCGCGCAGGACATTCCCGCTCCCAACGTGCCCGGCGAAGTCCTGCGCGCCGCCTACTGGAACGCCGCGCGATCCGGGCTCGACGGCAACGGCCTCGACCTCGTCGCGGGGCGCGTCGTTCCCCACCGGGACCTGCTGGCCGGGCTCGTCGAGGACATCGCATCGGCATTGCATCGTTGTGGTGATCACGACTTCGTCACCGATGCGGTCAGGGCGCTCGGCGAGCGCGGAAACGGCGCGCGCCGGCAGCTGGCGGCGATGAATCGACGACGCGAGATCGCCGATGTGATCGGCGAGCTCGCCGACGCCACCCTCGAGGGCTGCCGCTGATCGCGACGCCGGGCGCATCAGATCCATCACAATCGCAGACACAGTCGATTGAGCGTGCTGAAATGGAAATCACCAGCCGGTCTTGAGCAACCAGGACCGGCCGGGGCAGTGTGTACACCTGCCGGTGTCGAGGGATCGGGCACTCGTGAACACCCATTCCGGCCATGGCGACCAACCGTCGCGGATCGATGAATCCGACTCAACACTGCGTGCGGAGGTCACTCTCCATCACACGGCCACCGTTCTGCACGTGCACGGCGAGATCGACGCCTGCAACCTGCCTCGATGGCGCACCATTCTCGACGGAGCCATCACGGCGGAGGGGGAGTCGGGCCACTTGGTGATCGACATCAGAGACGTGACGTTCATGTCCTGCCGGGCGATCCTCGACATGGCGACCCGCGCGCAGCAGAGTCAGTTGCGCATGAGTGTGGTCAATCCCGTGCCGTCGGTCACCAACCGGATCATCGTCGCGGCCGGTCTCACCGAGTGGCTACCCGTCTACCCGAGCCGAACCGAGGCTCTGGCCGCCGCGCCCGCGCCCACCCGAACGATTCCCCCGGCGTCGTGGACGACGACATAGATCTGGGGCCGATAAGCCAGGTCCGGGTTCAATCGTTCGCGGCGGAATCGGTGAGAATCGGCAGCAACGCCTTGGCACTGACCATGTGGTCCTGCCCGGCGAGCACCTGATGCCTCGCCTGGGGAATCGCCTCGGCGAGCTCCCGGGACACCTGCTGCATCCCGGGCGGGTTCTTCTCCCCGACAACGACTTTCACGGGAACCCGGATCTTCTCGAAACGTTCCACCGGGGGAAGTGTCTCGGTGATCGCGATGTCGTACATCAGTGTGGGGGCGAGTGCTTTCATCGTCGTCCACCCGGGAAACAGCGGTAGCAGCGCGACGAACGCGCCCGGCATCCCGATCCCACGCAGAAACGCCTTCAGCGCTCGCGCGTTCTTCGCCTGGTCGAGCAGCGCACGCACCGTCGCGGCCAGCTCGGCGTAGGACGCCCGTTCGGCCTCGTCGTGCACATAGGGGGCGTCGTAGATCACGACCCTGTCGATCTTGTCCGGCATCCGTACCGCCGCTTCGAGCGCCAGCGCGGCACCCGAGGAATGTCCGTAGAGAATCGCGCGCCCACCGGCGGCATCGACCATCGCCTCGATGTCGTCGACTTCCCGCTCGATCGCATACGGCTGTACGTCCCCGCTGTCGCCTCGGCCGCGCCGGTCGTAGTTGTACACGGTGAAGCGCGTGGCGAACACCCGCACGTCGGCGGCGATCGGCCGAAACCGCCGGAAACACGTCGCGCCGGTGATGTACACGAGCGCAGGCCCGTCACCGGACACGTCGTAGGCGAGTTCGGTGCCGTCCTTCGACGTAGCGATCCTCATAGCTCGTTCCTTTCGGTGCCCCGGCGCGCGCGGATCCCGATCGATCCACTGTCTATCACTACGACGATGTCGCCCCCGCAAACTCATCGGTGCGCCACGGGAGCGCTGTCGGGCGGAGCGGTATATTGCGCCGCGGCCCGACCGGGACGTGTTCGACGCGACGAATCAGGAGGATTCAGTGGTGATGGAATCAGGCACGGAGCCGGCGTCGATCGTCCTGCGTCGATGCGCACGGGCAGTCGCGGTGGTGCTGGCCGTCTGCGCTTCGGCGGTCCCGGCCGCCACCGCCGAGCCCACGTCGGCCGGTCTCGAATTCTATTCTCCGGCACCGGAATCGGTGGCAGGCGAGCACGGATCGGTGATCTCGTCACAGCCGATTGGCGGGGAGCCGGGACTGCCGGGGGCGCGCAATTTCCTTGTGCTCTACCGGTCGGTGGATGTGCACGGTCAGCCGGTCGCCGTCTCCGGTACGGTCGCTGTCCCGGAGGGCACCCCGCCGGCCGGCGGTTGGCCGCTGATCTCCTGGGCACACGGCACCACCGGCACCGCCGACGTGTGCGCACCTTCGCGGGACACCGGCGCCGGATTTCCCGCTCACGACTACACCTCGTTGACGCGCGAGACCCTGGCACGATGGATCGCTGCCGGATACGCGGTGGCGCAGACCGACTATCAGGGTTTGGGTACGCCGGGCCCGCACGGCTATCTCATCGGGGAGGCCGAGCAGCGTGCGGTCGCGGACATGGCCCTGGCGGCGCGGGTGATCGCGCCCGAGATCGGGACTCGCTGGGTGGCGATGGGACATTCGCAGGGTGGTCAGGCCGCCGTCTACGCCAACGCGCGCTCGCAGCAGTGGGCGCCGCAACTGCGCTTGCTCGGTGCGGTGGCGATGGCGCCCGCCTCGCATCTGGGGCCGGTCGTGCAGGCCTTCACCCTCGCCCGGCGGACCGGCATCGCCGAGAAGGTGGACGCACCGGCGGGCTCGGTGTCGTTCATTCCGCTGTTCATCCGTGGCGCCCAGACCGTCGCCGACATCGATCCGTCGGCATTCCTTACCGCCGAAGCTGATTCGATGGTGGGCCAGGCCGATGACCGCTGCATCGGACAGCTGCGTGCGCGGGATTCCTGGGGCGGGCTCGGCGCGGGTGACACGTTCTCCGCCGACGCCGATCCCGGTGCGCTGGTGCGGGTTCTCGACGACAACGACCCCAGCGGGCTGGCGCTGACCACCCCGATGCTGGTCTTGCAGGGCAAGGCCGACACCGTCGTCCTGCCCGCCGGCACCGACGCCATGGTCGCTCAGCAGCAGCTGACCGGCCAACCCGTGGAATACCGCACCTACCCCGGCGTCGATCACCGCGCCATCCTCGGCGCGGGCAACGACGACGCCCTCGCCTGGGTGAACGCCCGCTTCGCCGGCTGAAACACAGCGCGCACGTCCCGGCGATCACGCCGGTGGTGATCTCCGGCGAAACCACGGCGGATGTGGTCGGGGTGCACGACGGTCGACGGCCGGATTGGTAGCGTGGCCGAAGTGCGTACTGTGGTTGCGTACGTGCTGGTAGCGGGCCCGGAGGGGCCTGTGCGGAGTCGGTGTCCCACGACGAGAGGCCGTTTCGATGCGAGCGCGGATCAGTGTGACCGTCGATGGGCGGACGCGGGTGGTGGACATCGACACCCGCACCACCCTGTTGGATGCCCTGCGTGAACAACTGGGCGTCACTAGCCCGAAGAAGGGCTGCGACCGCGGGCAATGCGGGTCGTGCACCGTCCTGCTGGACGGCCGAAGGGCGACGTCGTGCCTCGCGTTGGCCGTCGCACACGACGGGGCGACGATCGTCACCGCCGACGGACTGGCCGACGGTGACGACCTGCATCCGGTCCAGCGGGCATTCCTCGAACACGACGGCTTCCAGTGCGGCTACTGCACGCCGGGCCAGATCTGTTCGGCGGTCGGCATGCTCGACGAGGTGCGGGCGGGCGCACCGAGTCACGTGACGGCGGACCCCACGGGCGAGATCGTGCTGAGCGCCGACGAGATCCGGGAACGCATGAGCGGCAATCTGTGTCGCTGCGGGGCGTATCCGAACATCGTCGCGGCGATTCAGGAGGTCGCTCGATGAGGGAGTTCGCCTACGAACGCGCCACTGACGCGGGGCAAGCGGTAGCAGCGGTACTCGTCGAGCCCGACGCCGTATTCCTCGGTGCGGGAACCAATCTCGTCGATCACCTCAAACTCGGGATCATCGCGCCGGGCAAGCTCGTCGATGTCAGCGGACTGCCGCTCGATCAGGTGACCCAGCTGCCCGACGGCGGTGTCCGCATCGGGTCAGCGGTGCGCAATGCCGATCTCGCCGCGCATCCGGCCATCCGGGCGCGGTACCCGATGCTGTCGGCGGCGCTGTTGGCGGGTGCGTCGGCCCAGCTGCGCAATCTCGCCACCACCGGCGGAAATCTGTTGCAGCGCACCAGATGTCCCTACTTCCAGGATTCGACTGTGCCGTGCAACAAGCGTGAACCCGGCAGCGGATGCTCGGCGATCGGCGGGTTCGATCGCGACCAGGCCATCCTCGGCACGTCCGATCAGTGCATCGCCACCCATCCCTCCGACATGGCGGTGGCGATGGCCGGGCTGGGTGCGGTGGTGCGGGTGCTCGGCGCCGTCGGTGAGCGCGAGATCCCACTGGTCGACCTCTATCGGCTGCCCGGCGACGAACCCGACCGGGACACGATCCTCGACCACGGTGACCTGATCACCGCCGTCGACCTGCCCGCACTCGAGTGGGCGAGCACCTCCACCTACCGCAAGGTCCGCGATCGTGCGTCGTTCGCGTTCGCCCTGGTCTCGGTGGCCGCCGCCGTCGACATCGCCGACGGCGTCGTGCGGGATGTGCGGATCGCGTTCGGCGGTGTCGCGGCCAAACCATGGCGAGCATTCGCCGCCGAAGCGCAACTGCGCGGCCGGGCGGCCACCGAGGAGAACTTCGCCGCCGCGGCGGATGTCGAACTCGCCGCTGCGCGCCCACAGCGGCAGAACGGTTTCAAGATCCCCTTGGCGCGCAATGTGCTCGTCGCGGCCCTGCGCGAGCTGAGCGAGGTGCGATGAACTCACCGGCGATCGGCAGCTCGCCCACCCGTATCGAAGGGCCGGCCAAACTCCGCGGTGTCGCGCCCTACGCGATGGAGAATCCGCAACAGGATCCGTTGTACGGCTTCGTGATTCAGTCGACGATCATCCGCGGGAGCATCCGCGAGATCGACACCTCCGTGGCCGAACGGATGGACGGCGTCGTCACCGTGCTCACCCACCACAACGCTCCCCGGCTGGCCGTCGACGACGACAACGAACTGTTCATCCTGCAGAACGCCGAGATCGCATTCCGCGGGCAAGCGATCGGCGCCGTCGTAGCGACGAGCCTGGAGGTGGCCTGCGAAGCGGCCGCGCACGTGCGGGTGACCTACGACGAGCAGACCGCCGACGTCACGTTCAGTGCCGACCGGGACGACCTCCACAACCCCGGGG
Source organism: Nocardia sp. NPDC056952 (assembly GCF_042674185.1). NCBI lineage: Bacteria > Bacillati > Actinomycetota > Actinomycetes > Mycobacteriales > Nocardiaceae > Nocardia > Nocardia sp. NPDC056952. The sequence goes on from NZ_JBHURA010000003.1 coordinate 89,731, forward strand.
AAGTGAGCGGCGGCTTTCCCGCCCGACACCACGATCGGTGACGTCGACGCCGCCATGGCGATCGCCCCGGTCACCATCGACCACACCTATACGACCGCGATGGTCCACAACAACCCGATGGAACCGCATGCCACCATCGCGCACTGGACCGACGACACCTTGACGCTGTTCGACTCCACCCAGGGCCCGCATGTGGTGCGCGCCGAGATCGCGCCCCTGTTCGGCCTGGCGCCCGAGCGGGTGCGGGTGATCGCGCCTTTCGTCGGCGGTGGCTTCGGATCCAAAGGTGAGCCGCACGCCAATATCGTGCTCGCGGCGATGGCCGCGAAACTCTGCGACGGGCGACCCGTGAAACTGCCGCTGACCAGGCAACAGCTGTTCTCCCTCGCCGGTTATCGGACGCCGACCAGCCAGCGCGTCCGGCTCGGCGCGCACCCCGACGGCACCCTGACCGCCATCGCTCACGACGCGATCGCGCAGGCCTCCACCGTGAAGGAATTCGCCGAGCCGACCGCCGTGGTCACCCGCGTGATGTACGCGGCGGCCAACCGATCGACCTCGCACCGTTTCGCGGCACTGAATGTTCCCGTGTCGTCCTGGATGCGGGCGCCCGGGCACTGTCCGGGCATGTTCGCCGCGGAGACGGCGATGGACGAACTCGCGATCGCCCTCGGCATGGACCCGATCGCTGTGCGCATCCACAACGAACCAGAGGTCGACCCGGAATCGGGGCGCCCGTTCTCCACCCGTGGGCTGGTCGAATGCCTGCGTGCCGGGGCGAAGCGCTTCGGCTGGGCAGAGCGTGACCCGGCCCCGAAGTCGCGGCGCGAAGGCCGATGGCTGGTCGGATCCGGAGTCGCCGCGGCGACCTACCCGGCCGATACCTCCGCGGGCAACAGCGCCCGCGTGCGCTACACCGGGGATCGCTACGAAGTCGCCATCGACGCCGTCGATATCGGTACCGGCACCTGGACATCCCTCGGCCAGATCGCCGCCGACGCCCTCGGGGTCGACTCGGATCGCATCGATCTGCGCATCGGCGATTCCGATCTCCCCCAGGGGACGGTCGCGGGCGGTTCGACCGGCATGGCGTCCTGGGGTTCGGCCGTGGTGGCGGCCGCGCGGGCCTTCCGTGACCGCTTCGGGCCGGAACCCGCCGACGGCGCCGAGACCACCGTCGAGGCGCCCGAATATCCAGGGAGAGAGAACTTCTCGACGCATGCGTTCGGTGCGCACTTCGTCGAGGTCCGCGTGAACACCGACACCGCCGAGATCCGGGTTCCGCGCGTGGTCAGCGTTTTCGGCGCGGGCCGCATCATCAATCCACGGATGGCCCGTTCACAGTTCATCGGCGCTGTCACCATGGGTCTGTCGATGGCGCTGTTCGAACAGAGCGAGTTCGATCCGCGCCTGGGCGCCGTGGTCAACCACGACCTCGCCGGGTACCACATCCCGGTCAACGCCGATATCGGCGACATCGACGTCAGCTGGATCGACGAACACGATCCGCATCTGAACCCGATGGGCAGCAAGGGAATCGGCGAGATCGGCATCGTCGGCTCGGCGGCCGCGGTGGGCAACGCGATCCACCACGCCACCGGTGTCCGCGTTCGCCACGTGCCCATCCATCTCGAAGACCTGCTCGGCGCGCTCTGATCAGCAGCGGGTCGGCGCGGGTTCGCCCCGGAACCTGGCTTCGATGAAGTTCCAGGCCTCGGGCAGACCCGCCACCGCGGTCGTCATGTGCTCGGCTATCTGATAGCGGGAGAACGTGACCGGCGCGCCTGCCGCGCAGTAGCGGGTGGCGACGTCTTCGACGGCGTCGAAGGGGGTCAGTTCGTCGAAGACGCCCTGCCAGATCAGCATCGGCGTCTCGGGCACCTCGGGGTCGTAGCGCAAACTGTTCTCCCGCAACACCGCTCGTGCCTCGGGGCTGTCCATCAGGGACTTGGTCGCCGCCAGCTGTTCGGCGCTGCGGGCCACACCGTGGAACAGCAGGAAGCGCCGGCATTCGTCAGCGGTGAAGTCACGGAACCACAGGCCCTCGCCGTTGAGCTGGTCGGAAATGGGCAGACGCCGGGGGTATTCGCGCTCCAGGCCCATCGCCGCCGCCCAGGCGAGGCCGAAACCGGGATGGTGCCCGAAGCCGATCCCGAGGGCCATCTGTTCGAGGTCGGCCGGGATGCCGCCGGCGGCGACGCCCGCGAGCTTCAGTTCCGGTGCGTAGGTCGGTTGCAGCGCGGCCGCCCACGCGGTCGCCAGCCCGCCGCCGGAGTACCCGGCGAGGGCGATGGGGGACTGGCCGAGGCCGAGTTCGGGCGCGCGCTGGAGCGCTCGCACACTGTCGAGGGTGACCATGCCGCTGAGCCGGGCGGCGCCGTAGGCGACATTCGGCCCGAGGTAGTCCGGCAAGGCGACCGCCCAACCGCGGCCCAGCGGCAGCGCCGCGCCGAACGCGTCGGGGGTTTCGTCGTTGATCAGCGAGGTGGACGGGTTGCATTTGGTGCCGAGGGAATTGATCAGCGCCTGGTAGGACACCAGCGGCGGGTTCGTGACGCCGGCAGGGATCAGGACCGTGGTGACGCCCATGATCGGGTCGCCCGCGGAGTTGGTCGAGCGGAAGGCGACGTGCCAGATGTCGGTGCCCTGGTAGGGGCCGAGGTCGAACTTCCGTTGCCGCACCACATCACCGGGCGCGAAGTCGCCGATATCGGCCGGTGCGGTGAAGAAGGGATCGGGATTGGGGGTGGGGTAGCGCGGCTCCGGCGTCGCCGCGGGAGCGAAGATGGCGAGGGTGAGGCCGTAGAACAGCACCGTGAGTGCGGCCGTCAAAATCCGGCGCATGGTGGATCCTTCTCTCTGGCGGAAGTCAGCAGTTGCTCGGTGCGGGCTCGCCGCGGAAGCGGGCGTCGAGCCACGCGACGGCAGACGGGAAACCCATGACCGCGGTGGCCAGGTGGTCGGGGCTCGGATAGAGCTCCGACTGCACCGGTGTCCCGGCCTCGCAGTAGCGCTGGTTCGTGCGATCGACCGCGTCGACGGGGATGAGCGGGTCGATGGGGGTGTGCCACTCGAAGATCGGGATCGTCGGCACGGGCTCGAACAGTTCCAGGCTGTTGGCGTCGCCGACTTCCCACGCCCGCGGGTCGTCGATCAGTGAGACGGTCGAGGCGAGGTCGGAGGCGCTGTGCATGGCTCCGGCGGCGATGAGTTCGACCGTGCACCCGTTGGCCATGGCATCGCGCACCGCCAAGCCGGTGTCGTTGAGCTGCCCGCTGATCGGCAGGCGGTCGGGGTATTCGCGTTCGAGTCCGAGTGCCGCGGCCATCGCGAGGCCGAACATGGGATGCGGGGCGAAGCCGAGTGCGCGCGCCATCGTGGTGATGTTCATCGGCACCCCGCCCTGCGCGGCGCCGACCAGGCGCAGTTCGGGCGCGTACTGCGGTGCGAGCGCGGCCGCCCAGCCGGTCGCCATGCCGCCGCCGGAGTACCCGAGCATGGCCGCCGGGCTGTCGGCGAGACCCAGTTGCGCGACCCTGGTCGCGGCCCGGATGCCGTCGAGGGTGATCTGGCCGCCGAGTCTGGCCGCGCCGTAGGCGGCGTTGGGGCCGAGATGGTCGGGCAGCGCGATGCTCCAGCCGCGCAGCAGCATCGTGTTCAGCAGCGGCACAGCACGATAGAGCAGATTCGGATCGTAGGCGTAGAGGGCCCGCGAGACCGCGCACTGGGTGCCGAGACCATTGATGATGTGCTGGTAGGACAGCAGCGGCGCGCCGGGGCGATGGTCTTTCGGGGTGAGGATCGTGGTGGTCGCGGCGATCGGCCTGCCCTGGGAATCATTGGACCGGAACTTCACCAAAGTGACTGTGGCGGTGGGGAAGTAGGGCAGTGGCTCCTGGACCCGGACCGCCAGGACCGCCCCGGGTTCCTTGCTCGCGATGTCGGCGGGCGCGGCGTAGAAGGGATCGGGGTCGGGAGCCGGGTACACCGGGGGTGCCCCGGCGGCCGACGGCGGGCCGGAGGCGGTGAGAAGCCCGACCATGACGGCGCAGGCCAGGGTGCGCAGGCTAATTCTCACGGATCACCGCCGACGCGGGGTAGCGAACACCGGTGGCGCGTTCGGATGCCGTCCACAACTGCTGCCAGAGGGCCCGATCCTGCGACAGCGCGCTCGACGGGCAGGCGCTGACCGGTCCCCGGGTGTTGAACAGCTTGGTCGGGCCCCAATAGATATCGGGATCCGCATCCGGGGCGGTGGCGGCGTAGAGCATCGATTGCGCTGCCGCGGTGCGTGATTGGCCTACCAGGCGGATGAACGGTTCGGCGACGTAGTCGAGTGGCGTCTGCGTCTTGGCGACGAGGCCGGTCGGTGCGACGCCGGGGTGCACAGCGTAGGAACGCAGCGTCGACCCGGATTCGCGGAGCCTGCGCTGTAGTTCGCGGCCGAATATCAGGGTGGCCAGCTTCGATTCCGGGTAGGCCGCGTGTCGACTGTATCGGCGGTGCTCGAAGCGCAGATCGTCGAGCGGTAGTGCTTTGGTCCACCCGTGGGAAATGCTCGACAAAGAGATGACCCGGTCCTGGATCCGATCCAGGAGCAGGCCCGTCAAAGCGAAGTGACCGAGATGGTTGACGCCGAATTGTGTTTCGAATCCTTCGGCGGTACGGGCGAACGGCACATTCATCAATCCGGCATTGTTGATCAGCACATCGAATTCGCCGCGCTCTTGCGCGAAGCGCCGTACGTCGGACAGATCGGCAAGATCCAGGGCCGCCACGGAGATATCGCCGACCAGCCGATCAGCGATGGCGCGACCCCGTTCGGTATCACGGCACGCCATGATCACCGTGGCGCCACGGGCTGCCAACGTGCGGGTTACCACCTCACCGAGGCCGCCGTTGGCTCCGGTGATCACGAATCGTCGGCCGTGCTGATCCGGTATCGGATCGGGAGTCCTTGCCATGGCGCATGACCTTACGAATCGCGGTCACCGGGTGGCAATGCGTTTGGAAAATGTCAGGGACGACGCGAGGACTGTTGGTCGTTTCCCAAAGAGGCCCGGCGCGCGGGGAATTCGGTTGCCCGCTGTCGTAGCGTGGCGCCGGTCAGTGTTGTCGAGTGGATTGCCGGGCGAATACCCGATCCCGCCGCACTGCTCGATTCCCTGTCGATACCTCTGATGCAGGAGATGTTTGCCCTATGGCTCGCGAAGACGAACTACGCACTTACATGAAGAAGGCGATCCGGGAACTGCAGACCACCCGCGCGCGCCTCGATGATGTGGAAGCGCGGGCGACCGAGCCGATCGCCATCGTCGGCATGGCGTGCCGTTATCCGGGTGGGGTCACCTCGCCGGAGGAGTTGTGGCAGGCGGCAGTCGAGGGGCGCAGTCTGGTGTCGCCGTGGCCGGCCGATCGCGGCTGGGATGTCGAGGGTCTGTTCGATCCCGAGCCGGGTGTGCCGGGCAAGTCGTATGTGCGCACGGGCGGATTCCTCGACGGCGCCACCGGATTCGACGCGAACTTCTTCGGGATCAGCCCGCGTGAGGCGCAGGCGATGGATTCGCAGCAGCGACTCGTGCTCGAGACGGCCTGGGAGGCCTTCGAGCGGGCGGGCATCGACCCGACGACTGTTCGCGGCAGTGCCACGGGCGTCTTCGTCGGCTTGATGCCCGACACCGAGGGCCCGTCGTCGCGCGATATCGACGAGCGGGTGCGCGCGACGATCGAACAGTTCCTGATGACCGGTCAGGCGTCGAGTATCGCCTCGGGCCGGGTGTCGTATGTGCTGGGACTGGAAGGTCCGTCGGTCACCGTGGACACGGCGTGCTCGTCCTCGCTGGTCGCGATTCATCAGGCGGTGCGATCGTTGCGCTCCGGTGAGTCGACGATGGCGCTGGCCGGCGGTGTCACCGTGATGGCGACGCCCGCCGCGTTCGTCGCGTTCTCCACCCAGCGTGCGCTGGCGGCCGACGGCCGATGCAAGTCGTTCGCCGCGGGCGCCGACGGCACCGCGTGGGGCGAAGGCGTCGGCATGCTGCTGCTCGAGCGCGTCTCCGAGGCCAGGCGCCTCGGGCACAAGATCCTGGGTCTGGTGCGTGGCACCGCGGTGAATTCCGACGGCGCGTCCAACGGTCTGACCGCCCCGAACGGGCGGTCCCAGCAGCGGGTGATCCGATCCGCGCTGGCCGATGCCGGGTTGAGCACGACCGAGGTGGACGTCGTCGAGGCGCACGGCACCGGCACCCGCCTGGGTGACCCCATCGAAGCGGAGGCCTTGCTCGCGACCTACGGCGCCGAGCGCGAGGGCGGCGAGGCGCTGCTGCTCGGGTCGCTCAAGTCGAATATGGGGCACACGCAAGCCGCCGCCGGGGTCGGTGGGCTGATCAAAATGGTGATGGCGATGCGGCACGGCGTGGTGCCGCCGACGCTGAACGTCGACGAGCCGACGCCGCACGTGGACTGGTCGTCCGGTTCGGTCCGGTTGGTCACCGAGGCGCGGGCATGGCCCGCGACCGGGCGGACGCCGCGCGCCGCGGTGTCGTCGTTCGGGATCAGCGGCACCAATGCGCACGTCGTCATCGAGCGGGGCGAATCCGCCCCGGCGATCGAGCGATCGCCCGCATCCGTCGCACCGCCGGTGATTCCGTGGGTCCTCACCGCGCGGTCCGCCGCGGCGGTGGCCGCGCAGGCAGGCGCGCTGCTCGGTCGGGTCGAGGCAGAACGTGGCGCCGACCCGGTCGATATCGGTGTCGCGCTGCTCGACACCCGCGCCCGGTTCGAGCATCGCGCCGTGATCGTCGGCTACGATGCCGAGGAGCTGACGGCCGGGCTGCGAGCGCTCGCGGATGGGCAGGGCGCACCGAATGTGGTGCGTGGCAGCGCGATCGCGGCCGTCACCGCGGTGATGTTCCCCGGTCAGGGTGCGCAACGTGCCGGGATGGGGCACGAGCTGTACCAGGGCTATCCGTTCTATCGCGCCGTCTTCGACGAGATCTGCGCGGAATTCGATCAGCATCGCGATACGCCGCTGCGCGAGATGATCTTCGACGATCGGGCAGACGCGACCTCGCTCGATCGAACCGAGGTCGCCCAGATCGCGCTGTTCGCTACCGAGGTGGCGATGTACCGTCTGGCCGAATCATGGGGATTGCGACCGGCTTTCGTGCTCGGTCACTCGATCGGCGAGATCGTGGCGGCCTATGTGGCCGGGGTCTGGTCGCTGCCGGATGCCTGCACCCTGGTCGCCGCGCGTGGTCGGCTCATGCAGTCCGTGCCGCAGGGTGGGGCGATGGTCGCGGTCGCCGCGGACGCGGAGACCGTCGCCGAACTCGTGCGTCGATACGGCGACGTGAGCATCGCCGCGGTGAACGGGCCCGCGTCCGTGGTTGTTTCGGGTGCGCACGCGTCCGTGGACGCCATCGCCGAGCAGTTGGCGGCCGACGGCGTGCGTACCCACCGATTGCGGGTGAGTCATGCGTTCCATTCGCCCCAGATGGATGCTGTGCTGGCCGAATTCGGCGAAATCTGCCGGGGCCTGACCTATCGCCCGCCGACCCTGCCGGTGATCTCGGCGCTCACCGGCAAGGTGGCCGAGGCCGCGCAGTTGTGCTCGCCGGAATACTGGGTGAGCCACCTGCGCGAGCCGGTTCGCTACCTGGACGCGGTGCGGTGGGCGCGTGAACAGGGCGGGGTCAACTGCTTCGCCGAGATGGGCCCCGGGTCCGCGCTGACGGCGATGGTGCACGAGATCGTCGACGACGGTGCGGCGATGGCCGCCGTCGCGTTGCAGCGGCCGGGCATCGCGGGCGACCTCGCGTTCGTCGCAGGACTGTCCGCGCTGTATTCCCACGGGGCAGCACTGGATCTGGGCCCGCTCTTCGAAGGGGCCGACGCCCGCCCGGTAGACCTGCCTACCTATGCCTTCCAGCGTGATCGGTACTGGCTCGAGGTGAGCGAGGGCAGCAATGTGCGTGGCGCCGGGCTGGACGCCGACGACCATCCGCTGCTCGGTGCGAAGATCGGCCTCGCCCAGGACGGAGGATTGCTGCTGACCGGGCGACTGTCGCTGCACTCGCACCCGTGGTTGGCCGGACACCGGATCGGTGGCGCGGTCCTGCTGCCCGGCACCGCGTTCATCGAACTCGCTTGGCATGCAGGCCAATTCGTGCAATGCCCAACCGTCGGCGAACTCGTGCTCGAAGCCCCGCTCGCGATCCCCGAGACCGGCGCGGTGGAACTACAGGTGCTGGTCGGACCGGCTGAGGAATCCGGGCATCGGACAGTCGGGGTGTACTCGCGTCTACAGACAGCTTCGGTGGAGGAGCTGGCGTGGACCGGACACGCCACCGGCACCTTGCAGCCGTCGGACGAGGTCGCGGCGTCCGCTGACGGTGCCTGGCCTCCTGCGGGTGCGGTGGCGGTGGCAGTCGGCGACCCGTACGAGGCGATGGCCGCGGTCGGCTACGACTACGGCTCCGCTTTTCGTGGCCTCGGCCAGATCTGGCGCCATGGCGACGAGATCCTCGCCGAGGTGGCATTGCCCGAATCAGCCGCCGGGGAGGCCGCCGAGTTCGGTCTGCACCCCGCGCTGCTCGACGCCGCACTGCACGCGATGATCGCGACCGGCACGGTCGGCCCGACCGAATCCGGCAAGATCCGGCTCCCGTTCGCCTGGGAAGGCGTCTCGCTGCACGCGGTCGGCGCGTCGTCGCTGCGGGTTCGCCTCACACCGGTCGGCCCCGACCGCATCGGTCTCGAACTCACCGATTCGGCAGGTAGGCCGGTGGCCGGTGCGCGATCACTGGCGCTGCGCGAGATCTCCCTCGAAGCGCTGGGTCAGCGCCCGGCGTCCTCGGACGGCGGACTGTACGAGATGAACTGGGTGACCGTACCCTCGCCCGAACCCATCGCGGAACAGGGCGAATGGTCCGAGCTGGACTTTGCCGACAGCAGAGTAGTTGTCGAGCGCTGCGCACGCGCTGATCGCGATCTCGTTGTCGTGCGCGTGCACAGCGATGCGACCGCGTCCGTTCCCGCCGCCGTGCGCGAGCAGGTGATCGCCGTGCAGACGGTGGTGCAGCGATTGCTCACCGACGACGAATTCGCCAAGGCCCTGGTGATTTTCGTGACCAGCGGCGCCGTGGCGATCCATGGCGCCGAGGATGTCGGTGACCTGGCCGGGGCGGCAGTGTGGGGTCTGCTGCGGTCCGCGCAGAACGAGAACCCCGGTCGCATCGCGCTGCTCGACCTCGATGATCGCGGCGACTACCGCGAGGCGGTGCGCAGCTGCGCCGCACTCACCACCGAGCCGCAACTGGCGATCCGGCACGGGGAGACGCACGCGCCGCGCCTGGTGCGCGCGGGTGCGGACACGGTCGGGTCGGCTGAGCTGCTCGGCGAGGACGAGTGGCGATTGGTCGACCACGGGCGCGGAACCCTCCACGGCGACAACATGCTCCTGGCGCCGGCCGAGATCGAGCCGCTCGGACCCGGGCAGGTGCGGATCGCGGTGCGGGCGGCGGGTGTGAACTTCCGCGATGTGCTGATCGTGCTCGGGATGTACCCGATCCCGAACACCGCCATCGGTGGCGAGGGTGCGGGGGTGATCATCGAGGTTGCTCCCGATGTGGTGGACTTCGCGGTGGGCGATCGGGTGATGGGCATCTTCACCGGCGTCAGCGCCACGGTGGTGGCCGACCGGCGCACGGTCGTCAAGATTCCGGAAGGCTGGTCGTTCGACGAGGCGGCGGCCGCGCCGATCGTGTTCGCCACGGCCTACTACTCGCTGGTCGACCTGGCGCGGGTGCGGTCGGGGGAGTCGCTGCTGATCCATGCCGCCACCGGCGGCGTCGGCATGGCCGCGGTCCAGCTGGCCCGCCATCTCGGGCTGGATCTCTACGTCACGGCCAGCCCCGGCAAGTGGGATGTACTGCGCGCGAACGGCTTCGACGACGAGCGGATCGGCAATACGCGAACCACCGAGTTCAAGGCGAAGTTCCTCGAAGCGACCGGCGGACGTGGTGTCGATGTCGTGCTCGACTCCCTCGCGGGCGACAAGGTCGACGCGTCGCTGGACCTGCTGCCGCGCGGCGGTCGGTTCATCGAGATGGGTCTGACCGATCTGCGTGACGCCGACGAGATCGCGGCAACCCACCCGGGCGTCCGATACCAGAACTTCATCCTGATGGAGGCGGGCCCGGACCGGCTGCACGAGATACTGACCGAACTGCGCAAGCTGTTCGAATTCGGTGACCTCCAACCACTTCCGGTGACCCGATGGGACGTGCGGCGTGCACCCGAGGCGTTCCGTCAGCTGAGCCAGGCACGCCACGTCGGCAAATACGTCCTGACCGTGCCGACCCCGCTCGACCGCGACGGCACCGTTCTGGTGACCGGCGGCACCGGTGGACTCGGCGCGCTGGCCACCCGGCACCTGGTGACCACCTATGGAGTTCGGCACCTGCTGTTGACCAGTCGTCGCGGATTCGACGCGGACGGCGCGAGCGAACTCGCCGCCGAACTGTCCGCGCTCGGCGCCCAGGTCGACATCGCCGCCTGCGATGTCGGCGACCGCGACGCTCTCGCCGCACTGGTGGCGGCGATCCCCGCCGCGCATCCGCTGACCGGCGTCGTCCACACCGCGGGCGTCGTCGAGGACGCGTTGTTCAGCGAGCACACTCCCGAACATATCGCCACAGTGCTGCGCCCCAAGGCCGATGCCGCCTGGCACCTGCACGAGGTGACCGACGGGCGCCCGCTGGCGATGTTCGTGATGTACTCCTCGATCGCGGGCCTGCTCGGCAACCCGGGCCAGGCCAACTACGCCGCGGCCAACGGGTTCCTCGACGCGCTGGCCCAGCACCGCAGACACCGTGGCCTGACCGCCACCGCGATGGCGTGGGGGCTGTGGGAGCGCGGGACCGGCATCACGGGGCACCTGACCGAGCGCGACCTGCGGCGAATGCGCCGTGAAGGGCTGATCCCGCTCACCGACGACGACGGCATGTCCCTGTTCGACAATGCCCTGTCGACCGGCAGAGCACTGGCCGTACCCGCCCGCCTTGACCTCACGGCGCTGGGCTCGCTCGGCGATGTCGACGAGATGCCCGCGATGCTGCGCTCGCTGCTGCGCGGCCCGCGCCGGGCGGCCGGCGGAGGCTCCGATGAGTCGGTGAAGCTGCTGTCGAGCCTCACCGGTCAGGAGCCCGCCGAACAGGAGCGGATCATCCTCGGCGTCATCCGGTCGCACGCGGCGGCCGTCCTCGGTCACGCGTCGGCGGAGGCGGTGCCCGCCGATACCGCGTTCACCGACCTGGGCTTCGACTCGTTGGGCGCCGTGGAATTCCGCAACCGGCTCGAGGCGGCCACCGGCGCGAAGCTGCGCACGACGATCGTCTTCGACTACCCCAATGCCGCCGCGCTGGCGAGTTACCTGCGCACCGAGATCGCGCCCGTGGACGACCCGGGCGCCCGCATCGCCGGACAGCTCGACGCAGTGGCGGCGGGATGCGCCGGTGTGGAGCTGCCGCCGGAGCGGGTCGAGGAGCTGCTGCTGCGGATCAACGACCTCGTGCGCACCCTGCGCGGCGACTCGGCGCGCGATCTGGTCGACAACATCGACGGTGCCGACGACGACGCCCTGTTCGATCTCATCGACCAGGTCCGTTCGGTCTGAGCCGAGACAGAAAGCGAGAGACCGATGGCCACCGAAGCGGAACTTCGCACGTATCTCAAACGCGCCACCCGGCAGTTACAGGAGACCAGACAGCAGCTCGAGGACGAGCAGGCACGCGCACGGGAACCGATCGCGATCGTGGGAATGTCGTGCCGATTCCCCGGTGGGATCGAATCGCCCGAGCACCTGTGGGAGGCGCTGATCGAGGGGCGCGACCTGATCTCGGAGTTCCCGGCCGATCGCGGCTGGGACGTGGACGGCTTCTACGATCCCGACCCGGACAAATTCGCCAAATCCTATGTGCGAGAAGGTGGTTTCCTCGGGGGAGCGGGCGAGTTCGACGCCGGATTCTTCGGGATCAGCCCGCGCGAGGCCGAGGCGATGGACCCGCAGCAGCGCCTGCTGCTCGAGCTCGCCTGGGAATCGGTCGAGCAGGCCCGCGTCGACCCGACGACGTTGCGCGGCACCGATACCGGTGTGTTCGTGGGATTCAGCGATCAAGGTTACGGATTCGGCGCCACGCAGGCCTGGGATGGCGCGGAGACCTACTACTTCACCGGCAACCATGCCTCGATGGCGGCGGGTCGGGTCGCGTACCTGCTGGGTCTGGAAGGACCGGCGGTCACCGTCGACACCGCCTGCTCTTCGTCACTGGTCGCGATTCATCAGGCGATGCAGTCGCTACGCCTGCGCGAATGCGGCCTGGCGCTCGCCGGCGGCGTGACGGTGATGTCCACCCCGATGCCGTTCGCGCTGTTCTCGCGTCAGCGCGCGCTGGCGCCCAACGGGCGATGCAAGTCCTACGCCGCGGGCGCGGACGGCACCGCCTGGGGTGAGGGAGTCGGTGTCGTTCTCCTGGAACGTCTTTCGGAGGCGCAGCGGCACGGACACCGAGTGCTCGCGGTGTTGCGCGGTTCGGCGGTGAACAGTGACGGCGCGTCCAACGGGCTCACCGCACCGCGCGGACCGGCGCAGCAGCGGGTGATCGGGTCCGCGCTGGCCAATGCCGGCCTGCGCGCGTCCGACATCGACATGGTGGAGGGCCACGGCACCGGCACCGTGCTCGGTGACCCGGTGGAGGCGCAGGCCCTGCTCGCCACCTACGGGCAGCGCGACGATGCGCCGCCACTGCTGCTGGGATCGGTGAAATCGAATATGGGACACACGCAGTCGGCCGCGGGCGTGGCCGGACTGATCAAGGCGGTGCAGGCCATTCGCCACGGGATGGTTCCGCCCACGCTCCACGTGGACGCGCCGACCTCGCACGCCGACTGGACCGGGGATCGAATCCGGCTGGTGCTGCGGCCACAGCCGTGGCCGACCACCGAACACCCACGCCGGGCCGCGGTGTCGTCCTTCGGGATCAGCGGCACCAACGCCCACTTGATCGTCGAGCAAGCACCGGAACCCGAAGGACCCGAGATGATCTCGGCCGATACCCGCCACGCAGTGGTGCCCGCGGCCGCCTCCACGCAGACCTTCGCCCCGGCGCATTCGAGGCCCACGCCCTCGCCGGCTCCATGGCTGCTCTCGGCACGCACCGCCGCCGCACTGTGTGACCAGGCGGCCCGCCTACGCGCGGCTGTCACGAATTCCCCGGACGATCTCGCCGACATCGCGCACTCCTTGGCAACCACGAGAACGAGATTCGACCATCGCGCCGTCGTCGTGGCGAACACCCGCGGTGAGTTCCTGGACGGACTCACGGCCATCGCCGAGGAACACACCGCCCCCTCGGCAGTCCTGTCACGCCGCGGCACCGGCGGCAAGCTGGCGATGATGTTCCCCGGCCAGGGCGGACAACTGGCGGGCATCGGACGCGGGCTCTCTGACACGTACCCGGTGTTCGCCGAGGCGCTCGACACGATCTGCGCGGGTTTCGACGCCCATCTCGAGCATCCGTTGCGGACCGAGATGTTCGGAACGGGTGAGTTGCTCGCGCGGACCGACTACACCCAGCCCGCCGTGTTCGCCGTGCAGGTGGCGCTGTTCCGGCTGCTCGAATCCTGGGGTGTAGTACCGGATTTCGTTGTCGGTCACTCGATCGGTGAACTCTCCGCCGCGCACGTCGCGGGTGTGCTGTCCCTGGACGACGCGGTGGCTGTGGTCGCCGCGCGCGGTCGGCTGATGCAGCGGATGGACCCGGGAGCGATGGTCTCCGTGCGGGCAACCATGGCCGAGGTCGCGGCCTCCATCGCCGGTCGCGAGACCGAGGTGTCGGTCGCCGCGGCCAACGGGCCGAACGCCACCGTGATCGCCGGCGATGTCGCCGCGGTGGGTGAGCTCGCCCGGCACTGGCGCGAACGCGGCCGACGAGTAGCCAGGCTCGGCGTAGACCGTGGCTTCCACTCGCCGCACGTGGACGCGATCGTCGACGAATTCCGCTCGGTCGTCGCGACCGTTCGACTCCAGGAACCGCGCATCCCTTTCCTCTCCACCGTGACCGGCACGGAATCGGCACCGGGACAGCTGACTTCGATCGACTACTGGGTACGTCAGGCCCGCGAGCCGGTGCGTTTCCACGAGAGTGTGCTGCGGCTGCACGAATCCGGCGTCGTCACCTATCTCGAACTCGGTGCGGGAGACACCCTGTCCGGCCTGGTCTACGAGACACTCGCCGATACCGGCAGCACGGCCATTCCGGTGCTGCGACCCGGGGCCGACGAAGCCGGTTCGGCGATCAAAGCCGTTGCGGGAGCCTGGGTGGCCGGTGCCGAAGTCGGTTGGTCGGCACTGTGTTCCGACGACACCACCGGGGTCGTCGATCTGCCGACCTATGCGTTCCAGCATCGGCGCTACTGGGTTCACACCGACAGTGCCGTCCTCGAAAGCATGATCGGGGTCGCCGGCGCCGAACTCGCCGGTGACCGGACTGCCGCCCGGCGTGACGCACCGGCAGGGGAGGCACCGTCCGCGCGTTCGGACCTGCTGACCGTTCCCGAGGACCGGCGCCGCGATGTCGCGGTCAACCTGGTGGTCGATCAGATCCGCGAGATCCTCATCGACCTCACCGAGGACGAGATCGACCTCGACGCCACGGTTCTCGCGATCGGGCTCACCTCGCTGTCCGCCCTCGAACTCCGCGGAAGGATCAATGCCGCCGCGGGCACCCAGCTCTCACTGGAGGATCTGTTCACCCACCCGACGCCACGGGCACTGGGCGCCGTACTCGCCACCAGGATCTGGACCGACGCGCCGACCCACGAGGCGGTGCTCGCGTGAACGGGGGACTGTCGCCGGTACGCGGCACCCTCGGATTCGAACAATTGGTGCCCGCCGCGCTGGCTCACCGGCGCGGACTCGCCGAGGTCTACGTCGCCGACACCGCCGTCGTCGGCAGCTCGGAATACCTTGCCGCCGTGCAGGTGCCACGGGCGCACTCGCTGTGGTTCGATCGGCTCGTCGCCTACCACGATCCGTTCTCCGCCGTCGAGGCCGTCCGCCAGGCACTGCTCGTCGTCGGTCAGCGACACCTGGGTGTGCCCGCCGACGCACCGGCCAGCCTGCAACGGATGGCGTTCGCGGTGGAAGACCTGAGCCTGTTCCGCGACAGTGAACGCGACCCGCTCGAGGGGGTGGTGCGCCTGCGACCCGGCGCGGCGGGCACCGGGCGCGGTTACTACCACGATGTATCCTTCGACGCCACGCTGTCCGTCCACGGGGCACTGGCCATGACGCTGCGCGGCAGTGGAATCACCTTTCCCCGTGACGCTTACGACGAGTTCCGCGAACTCCAGCAGGGCAAGCGCTCCACCCTCGCTGCGGTCGGTCCCGACTCGGTGCGGCGATTGCCACCCGAACTCGTCGGCAGGCGCGACCCACGCAATGTCGTGCTCGCCCGCACCACGGCCCAAGACCTCGTCGTGGTAGTGGACCGCGGCCATCCGAGCTTCTTCGACCACCAATACGACCATGTCCCCGGCCCGCTGTTGCTCGAGGCGTTCCGGCAGGCAGCGGTGCTGTCCGCGACCTCGGCGGGACTGCTCACCTCACCGGTCGCCGCGGTGATCGACCTCGAAGCCCAGTTCACCGACTTCGCCGAACTGGACGCCCCCATCACCTGCACCACCGCCGCCGTCGGCGATCTCGACCTGGACGAGATCACGGTCGAAGTGGCGCTGCACCAGTACGGCAACCGCATCGCCCTCGCTCACGTCGAGCTGGCGCACTATCCCGTGTCCACGCAACGACAGGAGCTCGGATCATGACCACAGCATCGGCGAAACGGTACGCGGTTGTCGGCGGCGGCTTGTCCGGCATCGGCGCCGCGTTCGCGCTGCACCGGGCAGGCCACACCGTCGAACTGCTCGAGCAGGACACGGTGCTCGGCGGCCGCTGCGGCTTCGACACCCTCGGCGGTCGGCCGATCATGATGGGCGGCAAGAACATCGGCCGCCATTACCACGAGCTGCGCGGGTTCGTCGCCGCGTCCGGGGAGCGGGCGTACGAGCCCTTCGGGATCAACAGCTCGCAGATCATCAACGGCGAACTGGTGACACTCGACAACCCCGGCATCGCCGGATTCCTTCGCCATCTGCTGCGCATGGGTTCGCCGATCGACGCGGCGCGCATGCTCTACTACGGTGCGCGCGTTCGATTCGACGAACGCAATCGCTACCTGGGGTCGGACTGGTTCGGGAAAGCGGGCACCGCCAACGACAACGTCGCGCTCGGCGCGCATTTCGGCACCGAGTTCGGACGTACTGTGCTGCGACCGTTGACAGTCCGGCTCAACGCCGCCGAACCGGATGAGGTATACCTCGGCGCGTTCGGGGTGAGCCTCGGCATGGTGCAGGACCGCTACGACCAGCTCGTCGACGGCATGCAGCCGGTGCTGGACTGGTTCGCCGGACAGGTGCCGGTCCGGCTCGGCACCCGTGTGGATCGCCTCGTGGTGCGGGACGGCCGGGTGATCGGACTCGATACGGCGGAAAACGGCGGTGCCACTACCTTTTCCGCCTACGACGGTGTCGTCCTGGCGACCCCGGCGCACGCCGCCGCCGGACTGCTGGAACCCGTGGTTCCCGCGCTGAGCAAGGCATTGAGCGAGGTGGCCTACTACCCGTCCACGGTCGCGGTGGTGCAGTACGAGCAGCCCTTCTTCGGCAGCACCGTTCGCTCGATCGCGTTCGACTCGGGGCCGTGCAGTGCGGCGGGGGTCTACGGCGTGAACGATCTCGACATCGTCCGCTACACCTTCAGCGGGCGCGATGCCCGGCCGAGCCCGGATGCGCAGCTCTTGGCGACGTGGATCGACGACGCCGAGGCGAAGGTACGCGGTCATCTCGGCGGCCCGGCGATCGAGCGGGTGCGTACCGAAACACGCAGCTGGGCCGCGGCGCATTGCGCCTACCTGCCCGATCACGCCGGCTTCCGCACGGTGGTGCGCGAACAGACCGAATCCGTTGCGGGACTCCAGCTTGCGGGTGACTATCTGCTGGGCGCCCAGCTGGAGGCCTGCTACCGATCCGGCATCGCCGCGGCCCTGGCATTGATCGCGTGAGCCCGGCCAGGGGCGCCACGTGAGATCACGCGGCGCCCCTGGTGTGCACCATATCGTCGGCGAGCAGTGCGATACGGGCCCGCAGAATGCCCTCCGCGGTCGTCAGATCGAGGTCGGTCAGCCCGCTCACTCGACGCAGCCGGTAGTCGATGGTGTTGGGGTGCACATGCAGTCGCCGGCCGGTGGCTTTCCGATTGAGGCCCGTGGCCATATAGGTCCGCAGCGTTTCCAGCAGCTCGGGATGGGTGGCGAGTGGGGCGATGACACCGGCCAGATGCTCGCGCGCCGGACCGGGGCGGGTGAGCTGATATTCGATCGCGACATCCGAGAGCTCGTACAGCCCAGCGGGTTTGGCGATGCCGCGCACCAGCTCGAGCAGCTCGTGTGCCTCCTCGGTGGCCTGCGGGATCTGCTCGGTCGGGGCGGGCACCAGGGTCGCGGTGAGCTCGACTCCCGAGGTCGCGCCGATCGTGGCGAGGACATCGCCGGTCATGCGCGGCAGCTCGGGTTCATCGCTCGGGATCAGCAGGGTGCCACCGTTGGTACTCAGCAGGGCGAGTGACCGTGAGGCGAAAGCATCGGCCAGTGCGGCCTGCACGCGCCGCAGTTTGCGGCGCGCCACCACCTGCGCGTCCACGCGCGGGTCGTGCTCCTCGGCCAGCTCCGGAATCATCAGCGCCACCACCTGATAGGAATCGGCGACTCTGATTCCGGTCTGCCGGGTGAGCGCGCCGACACCGTGGCCGCTCAGCAGCGCCGACACCATCGTCTGCGCGCCGGTCTGGTGTTCCTTGGCGACCTGGCGTTGCTCGTCGAGATAGGCGCTCGTCACGGTCGCGTTGATGACCTCGAGCGTGCGCAGCAGCAGACGGGTACCCGCGACGACCTCGGCGAGGTCGGCTGCGGTCACCTGCCCGACGACGAGCTCGAAGCCGATCCGGAACCCCTCGGCGTAGGCGCGCAACAGGGTGCCGACGGGCACGCCCTCCCGCGCGTGCTGGGCGGATGCCGCGCGCAGCGCCACCAGTTGCTGCTCGGACGGCGTGGTGCGCTTGTCCAGCATCTCCATCGCCAGCGCCAGGCAGCGGCGGGTGAACTCGGTGACGTCACCCCGCATCGCCTCGCTCGGCAGTGACTGGCAGGGCATCACGTTCTCGGCGAAATAGGAGACCAGCTGCGAAACCAGCTCGTCGGCGTTTCCCAGAAAACTCGACGCGGCCCGGCCGCCCGCGATGGTGAGCGGATTGGGTATCCGGTCCATGGCTTGAGAATTCATCGAGTGCACTCCGGTGTGGCAGACAGCGAATGGGGCTGGTCGTGGGACTTGTGTGAATCGCAACATAGCCACATCGGAGGTCGTAGTCGCCGGTCCCATGGAATGGCCTGGTGGGATCACGACGACCTCACAGCCGGGGTTGTGCGGACTCACAAGCCCGTGGGGTCACCTGTTCGCTGCACGGTTGCGGTGCAGTCCGACGCGGTCATAGACCGACGTGCTCACCGCACCGAGGACCAGCCCGACCGCCAGGCCCAGCGCGGTCATCCAGAAGCCCCTCGCGAGCCCGGATCCCAGATCGGCGTCGAAGTACAGGATCGCGCGGACCGCCGTGTACACCTGATGCAGCGGTTCGAACGAGGCCAGCACGCCGAAGTAACGTGGTGTGGCCTCGATCGGCACCGAACCGGCCGAGGACGGCAGCCCGAGAATGACGAACACGATCAGGTTCACCAGCAGCCCCGCCGAGCCGAGCGCGGCGAGCACCGACAGGCCGGTGACACCGACGGCGATCATCGCGAACGTGCTGTAGAGGAACAGCGGAAGGGGCTGTGCGACAGGCATCTCCAGCATGCGCGCGACGACGAGCAGTACCGCCGCCACAAGATGTGCCGCGACGATGAGCACGCCCCATTTGAGCAGCAGTGTGCGCCATCGGGAGATCCGCGCGGGCCGCACGTCCGGTGACCACGGCCCGTACTCGGTCGGCACGAATCCCAGTGCGCCGTCGACCATCGTGTGCACGATCATCGCGCCGAGCGTGCCAGCGAGCAGCAGGACGAGCGCGTAGAAGAACGCGCCGAGCCCGGCGCCGCTGCCGTCGGGCAGCGGATGGAACTCGGTGTGGATCACCTGGACCGGGTTGCGCAGCGTCACCGCGGTCGCACCCGGCAGTGCGTAGTCAGGACCGAGTGTCCCGGTCACGGTATCGAGTAGCTGCTCACCGATCCGTGTGTTCACCTCGGTCAATGCCCGGTCGCTGAATCGCTGCACGATCGCCGAGGCGAACGCGCCGGTGCGTGGATTGGTCCGCACGGTGATCGTGGGACGTTCGATCTCGCCGGGAATCACGCTCCCTGTGCCGAGATTGCCGAGTCGTTTGGTGAAGTCGCCCGCGATGATGATCGCGCCGTAGAGTTCGCCGCTGCGTAGCTGTCTTTCGGCCTGGGCAATTCCCAGTACGCGCAGGTCGATCTTGTCCGCGGGTACAGCGTCGCGCAATGCGGTGGTGATCTCGTTGCCGATATCGCGCCATTGCGGTGGCGAACCCAGCGTATCGCCCACATCCTGGTCGACCAGCGCGATCGGGAAGTCGTGCAGATTCTTCTCGGGGTCGACGATGTAGCCGAGATACATCGTGGCCATCAGCGCACTGAGCAAGGTCAGGACGATCGTCGGGAACAGCCAGATACGCACTGCCGCACGCTAACAGCGGCCGAGGCCGCGCGGCGGTGCGTTGGAATCTGTCCAATGCCGGTGATCGAGCGTTGGCGCCGGTCCGAAAAAGCTCACACGCCGGGTAGCGGTTTCGCGTCGGCCGGCACATTCATGAATGCCGAAATCACGTGATCGCTGAGGTAGAGCCTTAATCCTGAACGCCACTCCGCGGGGATACCCGCCGGGACCATGTCGAGTGCGTCTTCGACCTCTTCCCATATTCGGGGAAAGGGGATTCCGTTGCGCGAGCAGGATTCGACGGCGAACATCAGCTGTTGCGTCAGGCAATCCATGTGAACGGTCGGTGTCACAGTGAATGCCGTGTCGAGTAGCAGCTCGAGATCGTCCATTGTTTGCCCCTTACCGGTTTCGCACCCCTGCTGTGCGCTCAACGTAGGGGACCGATTCACGGTGTGGGAAATCGTGCGGGGGTTACTGGTGGTTCAGATATCTTTCGGCTGCCGACTTGTGATCCGCACCGACCGGCCGGTGTAGGTTCGACCGATGACCTCCACGGCCCTGTACTACGGCACTCGCTGGGACGAGCAGGGTCGATGGTTCTACGAGCTGCTCGGCGACGACGGGACCACCGAGCTGCTGCCCGGAGTCGGCACGCGGCTGGCGTTCCGGATCACCGATTCGGCACGATTCTGCTTGGGCTACAACGGGTTCGGGGCAGGACGTCGCGGGCGAGTCGCCTGTCCTCGTCGCGCACGGGTCGACACCGGGCGCCAGTGCGAGCAGTGCCGGATCACCGAGGGGTGGTCGGTGGTGCACAGCCACCGGGGTCCGCTCGCGGCATTGCCCGAACAGGTCCGCGACTACATGTCGCAGCCACACCACCTCTACATCGCGTATTTCGGGGACGGGATGACCAAGGTCGGTACGGCCTCGGCGTCGCGGCGCAATCGCCGTCTCTTCGAACAGGGTGCGCTGGTCGCCCGGTTCATCACCGATTCCCCGGATGGACTGCACGTTCGGGATCTGGAGCGGACGGTGACCGAGCGAGCCGGGATCGGGCAGGCGGTCGCCGGGGTCACGAAGACCCGCATCCTCACGAAACCGCTGCGCCCCTGGGCGGTGCTGGAATCCGCGGTCGCCGAAGCGGCCGAGCACGCCGCGGGCACGCTGCCCGCCGACATCACGCGCACCGATATCGCCTGGTCGGGCGGGCGGGACTTCTACGCAACGATCCAGGCCAACGGCCGATTCCCGGTCGCCACCGAAATCGCCGGTGAGCCGGGCGAATACGTCCTCGACGCGGTGACCGCGCACGGCCACACCATCGCCTGCCGGGACCCCGCGGGCGCGAGCGAACTCGTGTTGGTCAACGACACGCGCCTCGTCGGTCGCCGCATCGAACTCGACTCCACGATCACGGCGACGCCGGAACCAGCGCAGACCAGCCTGTTCTGAAGTCCGCTCACTCCATGGCGGCGAGTTGTGCCCGCATCGTGTCCAGTCCCATGCCGCCCAATCGCAAAGCGCGGGTGTGGAATCGCCGCATGTCGAACGACGCTCCAGCGCGCGCCCGGGCTTCTTCGCGGGCCGCCAGCCAGAGGCGTTCACCGATCTTGTAGGCGGGTGCCTGTCCGGGCCAGCCCAGGTAGCGGTCGATCTCGTCGCGAGCGGTGGCCTCGTCCTCGAGGGTCCGCGTCAGCAGGAACTCCAGGCCGAGATCGGGAGTCCACCGCTCGCCCTCGTGGAAGTCGGCGCCGGCCGGAATCTCCCATTCGAGGTGCATCCCGATGTCCACGACCACGCGGGCGGCGCGGAACAGCTGCTGGGAGAGCATGCCGAACAGGTGGCCGTCGTCGTCGAGGTAGCCGAGTTCCTGCATGAGGCGTTCGGCATAGAGCGCCCACCCCTCGCCGTGCCCGGAGGTGAACGACATCAACCGCTGGTATGTGTTCAGCGAATCCGCCTCGTACACCGCGGTCGCGATCTGGAGGTGATGGCCGGGCACACCCTCGTGATAGACCGTGCTGACCTCGCGCCAGGTCGTGAAATCCTCTTTGTCCGGCTCCACCGACCAGGTCATGCGTCCGGGTCGGCTGAAATCGGCGGTCGGGCCGATGTAATACGCACCGACGACTCCGCCCGGCGGCGCGATGGTGCATTCCAATCGCATGAGCTCGTCGGGGATCTCGAAGTGCTCCTCGCGCAACGATGCCAGGGCTTCGTCGGACATCTGCTGTAGCCACGCCCGGAGTCCGGCCCGCCCGCGCACCCGGTATTTCGGGTCTGCGTCGAGCACTGCCGCGGTCTCGGTGAGGGAGGCACCCGGTGCGATCCGGGCGGCAACGGCGATCATCTCGGCCTCGAGCCGGGCGAACTCCGCCCAGCCCCAGTCGTAGGCTTCCCGCAGGTCGAGGTTCGCGCCGGTGAAATAGCGTGACCAGAGGCGGTAGGTCTGCTCGCCGACGGCATCCTTGGCGGGCGCGCTCGCCATGAGGTCGGCGCGCAGGAACTCGGCGAGAGTGGCGTAGGCCTGCTCGGCAGCCTGCGCGCCCTGCCGCAGCCGCGCCAGCGGCGCACCCTCGATAGCTTCCGCGGCGGCGACAAAAGTGGTGAAGAACCCGGTGTTCGCGCCGGAACCCGCCCAGGTGTCCGCCTGCTCGGCGACCTTGATGATCTGGCGCAGCGCACTGACCTGCCCGCGCTCCGCCGCGACCAGCAGCGAGGCCCGCAGGCCTGCCAGCGCCTCGGGCACCCCCGCGAGACGCTCGGCGATCACCGCCCAGTCCTCGGCAGTCTCGGCGGCCATCACGTCGAACACCATCCGAATGTTCTGGACCGGACTCTCGATCACATTGAGCGCGGCGAGAGGGAGCCCGGCGTCATGGATCTCCACGTCGAGCCCGACCCGTTCGGTGAACACAGCTTTCGCCACCCGTTCGCCGTCATCGGCCGGTTGTGCGTCGAGCATGGCGTGCAACGCGTTTCGCGCTATCCGCGCCCGAATTTCGTGCCCGGCGGGCGAATAGTCGGTCAGGCGATCGTCGTGTCCCGCGATGCCGAACATGGTCGCCGTGACCGGATCAGCGGCCGCGTAGTCCTCGACGAATCGATCACAGATCTCATCCACACCCATGCGGACACGCTAACGGCCATCGGCCGCCCGCGGGCGACCTACGATCGCGAGCACGGCCACCGCAGTGTGAGCACGCCGCACAGGAACCGCTAGGCGCTCTGCCGACGCACGATCTCGGCGATCCAGGTGGGCGCGAACGGGGAGGTGCAGCCAGGGGGAGTGGGGTAGTCCTTCAAGACCTCGAGGCGTTCGCCGATGTCGAGGGCGCGGGCGCGGTGTTCGGGGTGGTCGATACCGATCTGGGCGAGGCAGTGGTTCATCGCCCACTGCAGGCGATCGGGTGCGGTTTTCATCTGCGCTTCGATGAGGTCGAGCAGACCGGTGAGGTCGAGGCCCTCGGGCTTCTTCTCGACTCGTTCGGTGGTCAGTGCCCAGCCCGCGCTCGCGACCACCGGGTCCGGGTCGTCGAACCAGCCGACACGCAGTTCCTCGGCGTGCGGGTTCTTCTTCACGACATAGTTGACCAGCCAGTCGTGGACCTTGGGTGTGCGCGCCTGGCGGATCATCGCGTCCAGTTCGTCACGCTCGAACATCTTCGGGCGGCAGATCAGCAGGGCGAGGAGTTTCGCCGCGGTGTCGTCGGTGTCCCAGAGCTGCCGGGCAAGCACCGGTTGTGTCTTCAGGCGTTTGGCGAGCGCGCGCAGCTTGGTGAGGTTGACGCCGTGATCGTCGCCGTGCTTCTCGTTCACCGCGCGCATCTTCGGGTCGTCGAGGGCGGTCAGTTCGGCCAGCACCTCGTCCACCGTCGTTTCGGACACCTGCGCCTCCTGGTCTAGTGCTCCTCGGAGACCATCATGCGTCGGGCCGTGTCGAGGTGCCAGGACCGGGGGTTCGGGAGAACACCGCGACCAGGAAGTCGGAGTCGTCGGTGAAGGGCCGAAGATCCCAGGTCGACAGCAGCAGGTCGACGGTGAGCCCGGCGTTTCCGGCGTCGGTCAGGAACTCGGCGAACTCGTAGCCGCGGTCCGCACCGAACCCGATGATCGCCCGCCCGCCCGGCGCGAGATGCCCGGCGAAACCCGCCAGCACCGCCGACCGGGTGGACGGGGCCAGGAACGTCATCACATTGCCCGCGCACACGATGGCGTTGAAGTCGGCGACGGGCAGGTCCAGCTCGGCGAGGTCGCCGACCAGCCAGGTCGGACCGGGATGGTCCGCGCGTGCCGCGTCGATCAGTACCGGGTCGACGTCGACGCCCACCACCGTGTGCCCCACATCGTGCAGGTATCCACCGGTCCGCCCCGGCCCGCACCCCGCGTCGAGCACCCGGCTGCCACGTCCGAGCATCGCGTCGACCAACCGCGCCTCACCCACGATGTCGGTCCCCTGCGTGGCGAGCGCCCGGAACCGCTCCACATACCGGCTCGAATGCGCCGGATCCGCGGCGACGATGTCTTCCCAGCCACTGCGTGTGCGCTCGTTCGACGCGTTCATGATCGCTCCCTCGATTCGGCCGCTATACCAACCTTGCCGACCTTAGCCGCGCTGGTGAGAAGTCCGAGCCAGCTGATCGGACGAGCGTCCGGCTGCGAACTGCCGCGAAGGTATCTGCCCTGCGCCGGAGCGTTGTCTAGATCGAGGGAGGCATCGCGGGCCTGAATCCGCTTGCCGGTGGTCGCTGGGAGCGGCTGCGGCGGATGAGGGTGACGATCAGAATGGCGATGCCGAGCACAATGGCGGTGACCGCGATCGCCACCGCGAGCAGGATCGGGCCTGCGAGGGCGGAGCCGAGGTCTTGGCCGATGGCCAGGGTGATGCCGGGGCCGCCGTCGGTTTCGAGGGTGTAGACGCCGTCTCGGTCCGCGTGGAAGGTGAACTCGGCGGTTCCCTCGTGGCCACTCAGCTGATACGACTGCTCACCACTGAGGGCCTCGGTCGGCACGACTTGCCCCGTGGGGTCGGTCAATCGGGCTCGCACTGCTTCCGGCGGCTCGATCGTGGCCGCACCCGGATACTCGAAGTAGACGATGTAATCGCCTGTCGCGAGGTTCAGATCGCCGGAACCAGGGACCGTGACGCGCTGGTATCGGTCGACGCTGTCCGACATGCGGAAGAATCCGATGGCGCCGACACCGATGGCGCCGAGAATTCCGCCCACGATCACCAGTACCGCCGCCACGATCCACCCACCCGACGACTGCCGCGGCCGCGGGGGGAGTTGTTGAAATGTCCGGCCCTGATGAGCGATCGGATAGCGTGCGGGGTCGGACACAGCGGAGCCTCCTGAGCGCCGCGCGGTCTCACGGCTTCGCTGCTCAACTTATCTTGTCCCACAGACAGTTTCGTAAAACACTCGTGTGTCCTCCGGGCGCCACCCTATGGTGGCGACCCGGGCGACGATCCGAGTGGTGGCCGCGCGAGGCCGGCCACCACTCGGGACCCGTTACGGCGTCGAGTAGCCGATGAGGGCGCCGATGCCCGCACCGATCGGGATGGTGACCAGCGCGCCTACTCCGCCGAGGAAGAAGCCGAGCACAGCGCCGATGCCGGCGCCGATGAGCGCGCCGATGCCCGCGTTGTGCTGCTTGCGGGCCTCGGTGTCGGCGGCCGCGTCGACGAACTCGGCCATGTTGGCGGTGACGACGGCCGGTGCGGCGGTGGGGGTCAGCGTCGCTGACCTGCCGTCGGCGGAGATGCCCGCGACCAGGTCGAAGTCGCCTGCTCCGGTGATGATGCGGGTCGGCACGGCCGCGACCACGTTGCCCTCCCTGTTCGTGAGCGTGACCGCACCGCCGACGACCCGGAACGTGCCGTCCGGGGCGGACACCGTGAGCCCGGAGCCATCGGCCAGCGGACTCGCGGTGAACGCCACGCCGCTGTCGACGCCCTGCACGATCGGAGCCGCGGCTGATGGTGCGGCCTGCGCGGTGGTGGTCGCCGCGAGGCCGACAGCACCTGCCGCGAGAACGGCGATCACGCCGAGTCGTTGTGCGCCCGAAGTTGTTCGAGACGAGAAATGCATCCTGCCCCTCCAGTCTGCCCGCCAGATCCGGCGGAACATCCTCTGCCGGACCGGATCTCGGTCCGAGGACATTTTCGCATCGACGGCGATTCCGTGGAACCCACCAGCGGTGATACCGGAAAAACATCATCACTTCGACATAAATGGTGAATTACATTGCCACACCATAGATATCGGTACGGTTACCGGAAATATTCCGGTACTACGGGACGTCAGACGGTTCCGAACAGGCACCACAGGTCGTGCACGACCACAACACCTCGGGATCGATGGCGTACACGGCAACGAGATTCGACCCGCTGAACAGGGAGAGGCGCTCGGGTCGGCGGGGGTGGTTGCGCTGTCGGATGGTGATCAGCACCAGGATTCCGATCACTGTGGCGAGACCGAGTATTTCCTCCAGCAGGTGGTAGCCGATGATCGGCCAGCCGAACTTCGGGTCGAAGGTCTGTCCGCAGGACTCGAAGTAGAACACCATGCCGAGCAGGAACCCGACCATCACGAGCCGCCCGAAATTGCCATGTGCGCCGCTCGGATTTCGTTGGCAGGATCGTGTGGTCCAACGAACCGAGACGGAGGGAAACCGATGACAATCCTGGTTACCGGGGCGACGGCCAATATCGGGCGCATGGTCGTGGACCAGCTGATCGCGCGCGGTGCGACCGACATTCGCGCGCTGACCATCAACCCCACCAAGGCGGCGCTGCCCGCAGGCGTTCAGGTGGCGCGGGGGCATCTGGGACGACCGGCGGGGTTGTCCGCGGCATTCGAGGGCGTCGACCGGATGTATCTCGCGCCTTCGCCGGACAATGTCACCGAGGTCCTCGAGCTGGCGCGGGCAGCCGGGGTGCGGCATGTCGTTGACCTGTCGGGTGAGCCCGAAAGCTGGTGGGGCAGTGTGTGTAACGCCGTCGAGGGCAGCGGCTTGGACTGGACTCATCTGTGGCCCGCCGACTTCATGGAGAACACCCTGACGTGGTCTCAGCAGATCCGTGACACCGGTGCTGTTCATGAGCCGCACCCCGGCACCGCCAGTGCGCCCATCGCCATGAACGACATCGCCGCCGTAGCCGCGACCGCTCTGCTGGAGGACGGTCACCTCGGCCGCGCGCACTCCCTCGCGGGCCCGCAGATCCTCACTCGCGCGGACCTGGTCGCGCACCTCGCCGATGCCCTCGACCGCGAGATCACCTTTCGCACCTCCACCCGCGAGGAGACCATCACCGCGCTGCGACCCACCATGGGCGACAACACCGCCTGGTACGTCGACAACGTCCTGCTGGACTTCGCCCCGCCGCCGGAATCCCTGCCCACCACCAGTGTCGAGGACATCACCGGCCACCCCGCCACCACGTTCGATCGCTGGGCGCACGCGAACGCTGCCCGGTTTCTCGCCGACTGACACACGCACGCGGCCGCGGCCATCGTGGAAACCGGACACGGAAACGATGCGGAGGCGGCGGACGGGGTGCACACTGGTCGGGTATCCGATTGCGGCGCTTGGTTTTCCGGGAGGGGGTCCGGTGAGCACTGTCCTTCTCGCCGTACACGACGCTGTGGGTCCCGTGCTCGCACAGGCTCCGACGCCCGAGCCGCCGCCAGGATCCGCGAAGTATGTGCAACTCGTGCGCTACTTGTCGTGGCTCGCGCTCCTGCTGGTCCCGGTGCTCGTGATCATCGTTGTCATCGTGATCGTGCGGGTGACGCGGTCGCGCCGCACCGAGCCGAGCCAGCACCCGCGCCCGACACCGCCACCGGTCGTGGCCCCGCCTGTCGTGGCGCCTGCGCCGAGCTCGGCGACGCCTCCGTCGCCGACACCGCGCCCGCTTCGAGGTGGCTGGCGTCGGATTGCCGATCCGTCGAGCCCCGATCGATCGAGTGCGGTCCCAGACCTTCCGCTCCCGGGGGCGCAAGGCTGGCCTCCACCGGATCCGACGGTATGGGGACGCCCCGAGCAGCGATGACCACACCGGAATATTCATTGCCTCGGGGTAGGAAATGTTGTCGGAGACAAGGAATCCGGGGGCCTCGAGGGAGTTCGACCAAATCTTGTTCGGTCGGTTCCTGATTGCCGGGCGAAATGCCACTATGTGGGCATTTCGGGTGGCTTCCAGGGGTTCGGCGGTAGGGCTGTGGGAAAAATATTGGCGCCAATAGGTCGTCTGGTCGCGGCGGTCGTTTTGATTGTCGCGGCGATTATCGCGCTGCACGGGCGTTTACCTGGGACCGTTGTTCCCAGTGAAACCGGTGGGACTTCGCCGGTCGCTGTCGCGTTGATGCCGGTATTGCTGCTGGTATCGGTGGTGATCTTGCTCGCGGGCGTCATTGTCAGTCAGCATCGGCTGCCGTTGGCGATGCCCGCGGTCGAGCACGGTCTCCGGGTTCGTCTGTCGTTCACGCGGTTCGCGGTGCTGGCCCCGATCGCGCTCAGTACCGTGGCGCTGACGTTCGCGGTCGGCATCACCATGCTGTTCGTCTTGCCCGGCGCACGGCGTCAGCCGACACCGGTCGCCTCGGTGACACCGGCGGAAGCGGGACAGCCCGGTGCGCCCGCCGCTGTCGATGTGCAGGTGGTCGATTCGGCGGTCGACTCGTCGCGTCTGAGCGGAATGGCGTTGCTGGGAGCCGCGGGCCTGGCGATCGTGCTGATCGGCATCGCGGTGGCCGGTCTCGTCGGCGTCGCCGTCGCCGGCCGGGCGCCGCTGGTGGACAGCGTGGAACTGACCGAGGAAGAGGTCTCGAACACAGTCGACTCGCTGACCAGGGCCGCCGAGATGGGACTGGCCGCGATGAACGCGCCAGGTCAGGATCCGCGGACGGCGGTGATCGCCTGCTATGTGGCCATGGAGGCCGGGCTGGCCGCGGATCGGGCCGCGGCGCCGTTGATCTCGGATACGCCGAGGGAAGTGCTGGAGCGGGCTTTCGACAGCGGCGTGCTGCACGACGACGGCGCGCATGAACTGGTCGCGCTGTTCGAGGAAGCCAGGTTCAGTCCGCACGCCATGCTGGGCTGGCAGCGTATCCGTGCCGAACAGCTGCTGCGCCTGGTTCTCGCCGATCTCCAGTCCCGCGACGAGGTGCCGGTGTGAGCCCAGTGCTAGTCGCGGCCCCGCATCTCGCCGTACAGCCAGGTGCCGATCATCCGCGCGGTCATGGCGATGGCGGCGGCGCGGTCGCCGTCGGCCACGTCGTCGGCCGAAGCGCGCAAGACCGCGGCGAATCCGGTGTTGACCAGAACCCAGGACATCATGTCGTTGTCACGGTCGTCGCCGGGCCCGACGAACTGGATCACGATGAGCTTCACCAGCATTCGCAGACGCGGCTCGAATTCGGGTAGCCCGCTGCTGTAGAACTGCACACTGCCGACGAGCGCGCGAACCAGATCCGACTTCGCGATCAGTACTTCGGCGAAGACATCGAGTATCTCGGACGCGACGGCGACATAGTCGTCGCTGCTCTTCGGCGACGTCGCCACGGGCAGGCTGAATACCCGCTGGGTGAACTCCTGCTCGACATCGGCGATGAGCCGATCGAGGAGTTCGTCGACGAGAAACGACCGCTCCGGAAAGTATCGGTACAGCGTTCCGATACTGACGTGCGCCTGCGCCGCGATGACATTGGTGGAGGTGTTGTCGATTCCCCGCTGCCCGAACAGTTCGGCGGCGGTGTCGAGAATGTGTTCCCGGGTCGCCTTCGCCCGCTCCTGCTTCGGCCGGATCCGCCGGTCGACGGGTTTCGGTGGCATCGGTATTCCTTTCGGCGAGTCGGTGCTACCCGCTTGTTGTCGATCACAGCGGCAATGGTGAATTCGCACAGATCGGGGCCGGGCGCACTGTGGAGATCCGGGCGGCTGTCGACAATTCGCCTATCGACCACACTCGCAGGAGGCCACGATGGCAGACCGGCAGATACCGACAGGCCGGCTCGTGCGCGGAGCGCGGCTGGGACGGTTGGCGGCCGGTCAGGCGGCGCGCGGCGCGGGCACCAAACTGGCCATGCTGGGGCGCACCGAGCAGGCACGTCGAGTGCTGGCCGAGCGATCTACGCTGCAGGCCGCTCAACAGGTCGTCACCGTGCTCGGCGGGATGAAGGGCGCGGCGATGAAGCTGGGACAGATGGCATCGGTCCTGGACCTGGACCTGATCCCGGCGGACTATCGCGAGATGTTCCGCACGAAGCTGGCCACACTGCTCGACAGTGCGCCGACGGTGCCGTTCGCGGAGATGATGGCGGTGTTGGAGCACGATCTCGGCCGGGCCGGTCGAGTGTTCGCCGATATCGACCCGGTCCCCGTCGCCGCGGCATCGATCGGTCAGGTCTATCGCGCGCGACTGCACGACGGCCGGGACGTGGCGGTCAAGGTGAAGTACCCCGGCGTGGACCGTGCGGTGCAGGCGGATATGCGCAATCTGCAGTTCTTCAGCCTGCTGTGGAAGTCTTTTCTTCCGTCGGCAGGCGACCACGATGTGCTCGAGGAAATAGCCCGGAACATCACCGCGGAACTGGACTATCGGCAAGAGGCACGCAACCAGCACCGGGTCGCTTCGCGCTATCGTGGGCATCCGTACATCACCGTCCCGGACAGCATCGGCGAATTCTGTACCGACAACGTACTGGTGACCGAATTCTTCGACGGCAGACCATTTCAGACCATTCGCGGACTTCCCGCGGCGCAGCGAAATCACGTCGGCGAGCTGGTGTACCGGTTCTATATCACCGCCATGTTCACCGACGGCGAGTACTGCGCCGACCCCCATCCGGGCAATGTGCTGGTCGCCGATGACGGGCGCGTCGGCTTCGTCGATTTCGGGCTGTACAACACGATCGAACGCGAGCATCTCGAGCTGGAACGACAGGTGCTGTGCGCGGCCGAACAGTACCGGGCCGACGAGGTCTACCGGCTGTGGGCCGAGCGCGGGATCGTCGAGCCCGGATCCCGGGTGCGGGCGCAGGACTGCCTGGAATACGTGTGGTCGGCCGCGGGCTGGCACCTGCTCGACGAGGAGATCACGGTGACTCCCGAGCTGGCCACCGGTGCCGTCGTCCTCGCACTCGATCCGCGTTCCGCGGACCACCGCGGCGTGCGGCATCTGCTGCTGCCGCCGGAACACGTATTCTCCCGCCGCGCCGACCTTTTCACGCTGACCGCGCTCGGCCGGATCGAGGCGACCCACAACTGGCATCGCCTCGCCCGGGAGTGGCTGCACCACGAGGCCCCGACCACCGACATCGGTCGCGCGATCGAGGAGTGGCGCCACGCCGAGCTCAGATCCGAGCGGTGACGAAATCGGCTGCGGCGTCGGCATGGCGGGCGTAGCGCGTGTGCACGTTCCAGTCGGTGCCGTCCGGGTCGCAGACGGGGTCGTTGTCGTTGCAGACATCGAAGGTGCGTTCGGTGTAGGGGCCGGTGACTTCCTTGCCGATACCGCGAATCGGGTTGCCGAACAACAGGATCGCGGCGATCCGCCCGTCGAGCTGCGCCGGCAGCGTGGCGACGATCGGACCGCCGACCTTGGCGCCCTCGCTGCTGATGCCGATCGCGTTGTCCACCACGTTCGCTCCCTGCGAGTACCCGACCAGCACGAAGCGCTGGTTCGGGCAGGCGGCGGCCTGCCGCACCACATGGTCGACCAGGTCTCGATTGCCCTTCTGCACCGAGGCCGGCTGCTCGAGGCTCGCCGGGTACTCGACCCGGTACGCGTCGACGGTGCCGGACGCCGCGTCGTCGATCGCGGCGTACACCGGGTTGCCGACGACGGTGCCGAGATGGAACTTGCTCCACATGCCGCCTGGCTCGTTGGTGCCGCGAGCCGAAACTAGGTGGACGTCGGCACAGGCCGGCGCCGCTGTCGCCGTTCCCGTGCCGAGTGCGGTCATCGTGCCGGTCGCGACTGCGGCGGCGATGACGAGAGCCACCGTCGCTGTTCGGCGAGGTCGTGGAGTTGTCATGGGCGAAGGGTAGATAGCGGGAGCCGCTTTTCGCCGCTCGGCGGTTCGGTATTGAGTCGGCTCATCAAGGGTTGTGCTCGGACGTGCGTTTCCCGCACAAAAAGGCGTCCGAGTGCGAGTCGAACTCCCGGCGTGGTCCTAGGTTGGGCCGATGTTCTCAGCTCGGCTCGGCGTTCGCACCCGCATTCTGGCGATCGCGCTCGTCCCCAGTCTCACCTTGCTTTTCCTCGGAATGCTGACGGCGGGAAATCTGGTTCGTGACAGTTACCGGATCCGGAACTGGATCGACGATCTCGAGCGAATACGGCCGGTCGCCACCGAGGTGTTGGCGGCTATGCAAGCCGAGCGGTTGCTCTCCCTGCGACTGCTGACCGGCGAAGAGGCGATTTCCGGACTGGCCGTGGCGCGGGGGCGCGTCGACCGGGCTTTCGAGATGCTCGTGCGAGTCGACGCCACGCGGCACGAGCCGTCGGCGGACCTGCCCGCTCGGCGTGCGAAACTCGCGGAGGCCATCGCTGCTCTGCGCGCGGGGGTCGACGGCCGCCGGATCTCGGTCGGCGACGCCTACACCTTCTTCAACGCGCCGTACTCGATGTTCGGCGATGGATTCCGCCGGGCACAGCAATCCGCACCGGATCCGATTCTCGCGACGAGAGTTTCCGAGGCTGTCCGTCTGCTGAGTGCCACCGAGGCGATGTCGCGCAGTAACGCGGTAGCCCTCGCCCTGGTCAGCTCGCAGGGCAGCGCGTTCGGGCTCGACGAATTCACGACGCAAGTAGGCTTTTATCACGCCGAGATCAGAAATCTGGCGGCCGAAGCCGGCTCGCCGCAGAAGCAGGCGTTGCTCGATCTCCTGGCGAGCGAATCCTGGCGGCGACTCTCGGCGATGGAATCCGCGGTCAATCAGCGTTTCGCGTCGCGGTCGGTGTCGGGTAATGCCGAAATGCCGATGTCGATTCTCGAATGGCAGCAGGTTGCCGACGCTGTCGCCGGTGGTCTCTTCGCCGCGTACGCCGGTCAACACGAATACGCCCGAGTCAGTGCCGTCGACGTCGCGCGACGCTCCGAACGTTCGGGTCTGGTGACCGGGGGCATCGTCCTGATCGGCAGTGTCGTTGCCCTGTTGATCGCGGTTGTGCTGGCGGACAGGATCATTCGGCGGCTCCGGCGATTGCGTGCCGCGACCCTGGTCCTCGCCGACGAGCAGCTGCCGAGCGCGATCCGCTCGGCAACAGCGCAACCCGAGATCGACGACGCGGCGCCGACGCTGGACTTCGGGCGCGACGAAATAGGTGAGGTGGCACAGGCGTTCGAGCATGCTGCCGCGGTCGCCCTCACCGCGGCGGTCGACGAAGCCCGGCTCCGCGACAGTGTGCACACTGTGTTCGTCAATATCGCCCACCGCAGCCAGGTCCTCGCGCACCGCCAGCTCGAGATTCTCGACGACGCCGAACGCGGACAGCAGGATCCCGAACTGCTCGAGATCTTCTTCCGGCTCGATCATCTGGCGACGCGTGAGCGGCGCAACGCCGAGAATCTGCTGATCCTGGGAGGCAGCAGGCCCGGCAGGCAATGGCGCCAACCGATTCCGATGGCCGATGTCGTGCGCAGCGCGGTGGGGGAGACCACCGAGTATGCGCGGGTCCGCGTCGCCGCGATACCGGAGATCGCCGTGATCGGTGCGGTGGTCGCCGACCTGGTCCACCTGATCGCCGAACTGGTCGACAACGCCACCGCGTTCTCGCCGCCGGAGGCGAAACTCGGTCCGGTTGAACGAGTCCGACTACGGCGGAGTTCGTGCCGTCGTCCTCATTCCCGCCGAACTTCTCGGCGACATCGCTCCGGTATCGGCGGCGAATCGGTGACCTGCGCGTGCGGATCCGAGCGCGGATGTTCGGCCCACAGATACGCAGTTCTACCGATGCCGCCACACCGGTCGGCGCGGCACGCTGGATCGCGGTTCGAAGCGCGTGAGGAGCGTCCAATGAGCGAGAGACCACAATCCGGGCTCGCCCTGCTGAGCAGGCCGGAGACGGTGTGCGTAGTGCGGGAGTCCGAGCTCGATCGGGTGGTGCGGCTGGCGGGTTCCGCCGACCGTGGGCCCAGCACTCTCCGGCGGCACGAGATCGGGCCGATAGCGGGTCTGTGCTCGGAGCTGGTCGCCGCGCTGCGGGCGGACAGATCCGTGGACTCGGCGATCGGGCAGCTGGAACGCGGCGCGGTGGAATGGGCGCGCGACGGCATCGCGGTCGACGCCGTTCTCGACATGGTGCACCCGTGCGTGCGGGTCATCCTGGAACCGGGCGACGATATCCGCGCATCCGAGCTCGTCGACCTGCTCGGCAGCGTCTCCGCGGCGGTCGCCGCCGCCTATGTGCGGTATGCGCTGGACGTGACCGGGCACAGCGACCACGCCAGGGACAACCTCGCAGAGCAGCTGATCGTGGGCAGTCGCTCCCGCATCGCGGCCCGTGATTGCGGGGTCGTGCTGGCCGCCGAGTACTGGGTTCTCGCGATGGACATCGGCGACGAGTCGCGCGACGACAGCACCGACGGACTCGACGAACGGGTGCGAGCGCGCCGTGCGATGACCCGTATCCGGCTGGAACTCGATCGGGCGTGCGACGGTGACGCACTCGCGGCGCTGTCAGCGCAGGGCGGCACCGTCCTGATACCGACCGCCGATCGGCCCGAACACCACGTCGACACCGTGGCGGCCGCGCTGTCGCGCGCCGCGGGTCGCCGGATCACCGTGACGGTGGTGCGCGCGGAGCTCGACGACATTCCCGCCGCCGCGGAATGCGCGCACGAATTGCTCGAGATCGTCCGGCGGATCGGCCGGGTCGGTGGGGTGCACCGGTTCAGCGATTTCGCACTCGAATATCAGCTCAGCCGCCCCGGTCCGGCACAGGAATACCTGCGCACCGTGCTCGAACCGCTCGCTGTTCATCCCGAATTGCTGGAAACGCTGCGCTGTCATATCGCCAATGATCTGAACCGGCGCAAAACCGCACGAATGTTGCACTTGCACACCAACACCGTGGATTACCGAATTCGGCGCATCGCGGCCTTGACGGGCTTCGACGCCAAGCGGTGCCCGGACCTGTGGTATCTACGCTCCGCGCTTGTCGTCGCGGGCATGCCGATCGAAGGAAAAGCGAAATGAGCAGTAACGTACGTCTCCTGCCGTGCATCGCGGTCGCTGCTGTGTCGCTGGCGGGCGTTCTCGCCGGTGCGCCCGCGACGGCGAGCCCGTCGGATGCGGGCTCGGTGGTCCTGCGCAACGGGCCGCTGGGATCGGGTACCGGCAGTTCCGAGTCGCAGGCCCCGGCCGCCGTGACCATCGACAAATGGGCCGACCACACCGTGTATCGGCCGGCCGACCTCGGCGCGACCCGCCACCCGGTGGTGATCTGGGGCAACGGCACCGGGGTGGGTCCGGGCTACTACGAGGAATGGCTGCTCGAGCACTGGGCAGCGGCGGGTTTCGTCGTCGTGGCCGCGAATACCACGATGTCGAATTCGGGCGCGGAAATGCTCGCGGGCGGCCGGGAACTTCTCCGGCGAAACGACAAGTCCGACAGCGTCTACTACGGCAAGATCGCGACCGACCGAGTGGCGGCTGCCGGACATTCCCAGGGCGGGGCGGGCGCGATCAACGCCGGTGCCGACGGAATGGTACGAACCGTACTGGCGCTGCAGCCCGGCCCACTCGCGTCCCCGGGCAGAATTCTCGGGCCGACATTGTTCCTCGCCGGTGCCGAGGACCGGATCGTGGACACCGATCTCATCGTGAAGCCGTTGTTCGACAAAGCCGATCAGGTACCCGCGATCTTCGCCGAGCTGGGCGGTGCGGGGCATCTCGACGGCCGAGAATATGTGGACGTGATGACCGACTGGCTGAAATATCAGCTGCTCGACGAAGCGGCCGCGCGCGCCCGCTTCGTCGGCGCCACCTGCGGTCTGTGCACCGATTCGGCGTGGACCAGGGTGGATCACAACGAGAAGGCGACGACCTTGGGCTGATTTGCTCGCTTGCGCCGGTCCGGCCACTGCTTCGTTGGTGCGCAGTACCATCACCTGTGACCCAGCACACCCGTGATCCGGATGGGCACAGCCTTCGCCTCGACCGGCCGGACCCGAAGCGATAGATGGTGCGAAACGCGCTCGACCCAGCGGCGACGAGCTACCTCGGCCGTGATGCCGAGATCGAGACCGTGCGACAGCTGCTCGACAACAGCTGTCTGGTCTCGATCACGGGTGCGGGCGGTCTCGGCAAAACGCGGCTGGCCAGGCGGCTGGCCGCCGAGTTGGTCGCGGCCTACGAGTGCGGTGTCTTCTTCGTGGAACTCGCCGGGCTGCGACATCCCGAGGAGGTCGCCGTCGCGGTGGCCGGCGAGCTCGGGCTGCGGGTCGGCGCCAGGGAAGCGACTGTCGAACGGGTACTCGACCATCTCGGGCGCAAAGCACCTCTGCTCGTCCTGGACAACTGCGAACACCTGCTCGACGGGTGCGCCGACCTGGTCGCGAGGATCCTCACGGACTGTCCCGGCGTGACCGTGCTCGCCACCAGCAGGCAGACTTTGAGCATCGCGGGCGAGCAGGTGTTCCGGATGCCAGCGTTGGCCGTGCCCGCGCCGGGCGAGGACGACCCGGCGCGCATCGCCGAATATCCCGCGGTGCGATTGCTGCTCGATCGGGCCCGCGCGGTGCGGTCGGACTTCCGGATCACCGCGGCGAACTCCGCCGATGTGGCCCGGCTGTGCTGGCTGCTCGACGGCATCCCGCTGGCCATCGAACTGGCGGCCGCCCGCCTGCGTTCGCTCTCGCCCGGCCAGGTGGTGTCGCGCTGGCCCGGCGGCCTCACGCTGCCGACAGCGTGGTCGCACGGCGTGCCGGATCGCCACCAGACCCTGCGCGCGACCGTGGACTGGAGCTACCACCTGTGTGGCGATGACGAGCGCGGGGTGTGGGCGTGCCTGTCGGTGTTCCAGGACTGGTTCGAGCTCGAGGCCGCCGAATACGTCTGCGCGGGTGCGGATCTCGGTGTCCCCGTGGTGGACCTGGTGGATTCGCTGGTGGACAAGTCGATCCTCGAGCGCCGCGGCGACGAGGTGGTGCACTTCCGGCTGCTACAGGTCGTGCGCGAATTCGGTGCCGAGCAACTCGCCGCCGCGCGCCTGTCGGACAGCGTCGCCCGGCGGCACCGGGACTGGTTCCGGGAGCTGCTCCTGCTGGCCGACCGGGAGTTTCTCGGCCCGCGCCAATACGAACTGGTGCGGCGACTGCAGTTGGCGCACCTGGATCTGCGCCTCGCGATGGAGTGGTCGCTGTCCACCGACGGTGAGGCGGGCACCGCGCTGGAGATGGCCTCGTGTGTCGAGGAATTCTGGACGATGGCCGGCGCCAACCACGAGACGCACACCTGGCTGGAACGGGCGCTGGGCCTGGCACCGGATTCGCCGCACGCGCCACGCGGGTGGTCGATGCTGGCGATGCACTCGCTGTGGCTGACCGATCGCGACAGCGCCTACCGCGAGCTCGACCTGGCCGAGACCGCCGCGGGGACCGACCCGCTCGCGATGGCACGCGTGCTCACCATTCGGGCGACGGTGGCCAAGGTCGAACTGAACAATGTGCTCGCGGCGGAACTGGCCGGTGCCGCGCTGAGCGGCATGCCCCCCGGCAGCGGCCTGCGCGAGACCGTGTTCGCGCGCAACACCTACGCGCTGGCGACCGCGGCCGCGCATCCGCAGTACCGGCTCCCGGAACTGCGTGAACTGGTGAAAGCCTGTGCGGCACAGGGTGATTACTACTACCAGACGATGCTGCTGTTCACGATCAGCCTGATCGAGGTGCTGGTGGGGCATCCCGATGCCGCTGAAACCTGCGCGCGCACCGCGCTGGGCATCACTCGCCGATGGGGCAACACCTTCGGCGATGCCTACCACATCGAATCGTTGGCCTGGGTGGCGTCCGCGCGCGACCGGCACCACCGTGCGGCAACGCTTTTCGGTGTCGCGGCGGCCGGCTGGGAGCGGCTGGGCACCGACCCGCGGATCATTCTCGTCCATCCGCACACGCTGTTCCGTGACGCGACCGAGCGGGCACTGGGAGCCGGCGGGTTCGCCGCCGCTTTCGGCAAGGGGCATGCGATGCCACTGGAAGAAGCGGTCGCGATGGCGCTCGATTGCCCCGATGCCGGATCCACGATCGCTCCGCTGACCCCGCGCGAGTACGAAGTGGCGGCCCTGGTGGCGAGCGGGCTGACGAACAAGGAGATCGCCGCACGGCTGGTCATCGCGCCGCGCACCGCCGACACCCATGTGGGCAATATCTTGACCAAGCTCGACTCCGCGAACCGGGCACAGATCGCCACCTGGGTTGCCACCAGACGGAATTCCGCGGTCAGCAACTGATCCGGCGAATTCTTTCACCGCTGTCCGCGGCATGCGCCGGCTAGGTGCCGGCACAATGGAATACGTAATTCTGTGTGATCTGGGTGTGCCGCCTCGATTCCCGCCGGATTATTCGTAAAAGGCTGCGGCGCAACGGTGAATAATATTTCCTGTGCGCGGCCATGGGGTTCTGCGACAGTGAATGGTGAGGTGCACACACCTGACCGGAAGCGATTTCCGTGCCGGTTGTTCCGGCATACGTTCGGGGCGGCTTACGAGCCGATTCCTTTTTCGCATTCGGAAAGGCAGACCTTGCATGACCATTACTCGTGGCCGCACACGCTCGGTGCGTGCGGCAATACTGATGGGCGTCAGCGTTGTTGCTGTCGCCCTCTCCGGGGCGGGGGCGGCGGCTGACCCGGCGTCCGAACCCACCGAACAGCAGCTGGCCGAAATCATCTACCAGGGCCGCGATGTGGCCTGGGGTACCGATGGCGGGCTCGGCGGCACGGGTTCGGCCTGTACCTCCGGTAGCGGTGCGGGCTCGGGTAACGGCTCCGG
Source organism: Nocardia sp. NPDC056952 (assembly GCF_042674185.1). NCBI lineage: Bacteria > Bacillati > Actinomycetota > Actinomycetes > Mycobacteriales > Nocardiaceae > Nocardia > Nocardia sp. NPDC056952. The sequence continues at coordinate 128,588 of NZ_JBHURA010000003.1, forward strand.
CGACTGCCTCGGTGGTTCCGGCTCCAGCTCGGGCTCCTCGGGTGGCTACTCCTCCGACCCGGGCGCGATCGGCCCCGCGTCGACGGCGTTCCTGCCCGCGTTCGGGTACGGCCTGCTGAACCCCGACGCGGGTGCTCCCGGCACCAACGACTGGAACTGCAAGCCGACCGCCGAGCACCCTCGCCCGGTCGTGCTGCTGCACGGCACCTGGATGAACGCCTACAACGGTTACGCCTACATGGGCCAGCCCATCAAGGACGCCGGCTACTGCACGTTCACGTTCAACTACGGCCGTTCCAGCATCGTCGAAGGCGGCGGGCTCGGTTCGTTCCTGCCCGGTGTGATGGGCACGGGCTACATCCAGGATTCGGCCAAGCAGACCGCGGCGTTCGTGGACCGGGTCCTCGCGGCTACCGGTTCCGACGAGGTCGACATCATCGCGCACTCCCAAGGTGGGTCGATGGCGAACTGGTACACCAAGTACGAGGGCGGTGCGGCCAAGGTGAAGAACCTGATCACCTTCGGTGCCACCCACCACGGCACCAGCCTCGACGGCATCGGCGCCCTGGGCCGCATGGTCAACAACCTCGGCATCGATGTGCTGGGACCGATCGAGATCTTCGTCGGCCACGCCGGTATCCAGCAGACCGTCGGTTCGGATTTCGTCAAGACGCTCAACGCCAACGGTGACACCGTTCCCGGTGTCGACTACACCGTGGTCGGCACGCGCTACGACGAGGTGACGAACCCGTACGAGCTGACGTTCCTCGACCAGGGCCCCGGCTCGACGGTCAACAACGTAGTGCTGCAGGAAGGGTGCGAGCAGGACATCTCCGATCACCTGACGATGATGTACTCGCCGCGTGCTTTGTCGATCGCGCTGCGGGCGCTCGACCCGGTGCAGAACCCGAACCTGACCTGCACGTTCAACCCGTGGCTGATCGGGGGTGGTGGCTCCCTGTAGACGAGCGGACGATTCGGGTGCATCGCGGCACGGCTTGGCCGCGATGCACCCGATTTTCGTGTGTCTAGGGGACGAGCAGCGTGGCGGCGCGTTCCCAATAGGTGTGCATGTCCTGCTCCCAGTAGCCCCACGAATGCGTGCCCGCAGGGCGGAAGTCGAAGGTCGCCGGGATATCCAGGGCGGCCAGGCGGTCGCGCAGCAGCGCGGTGCACACCACGGTGATCCCGTCGAGCACGCCGCCGATGAGCAGCTGATCGAGCAGTTTCACCGGGTTACGCTGGATCCCAGGGCCGTTCAAGGTGTCCAGCGGGCCGGGCAGGCCGTTGCCGGTGCTCACATACACCTGCACCCCGCGTAGCTTCTCGGCATTGAGGGCGGCGTCATTGGCCGTCCAGGCCGGATCGGTGGGTGGTCCCCACATGTTGAGTGGGTTGCCGCGGCGCGCGGTGACGATCGAGGCCACCATCGCCTGTCCGGCCGGGTTGCTGGTCTGGATGCAGCCACTGAACGAGCCGACCATCTGAAACCGCAGCGGTGCTTGCTGTGCCATCCGGAAGACCGCCGAGCTGGCCATCGACAGTCCGGCGACGGCGTCGCGGCCGGTGCCGTGGAAGGCCGAATCGATGATCGGCGGCAGTTCGGTGGTGAGGAAGGTGAGCCAGCGGTTGCGTCCGGTACCGGGATCGTCGGCCTGCCAGTCGGTGTAGAAGGTGCCCGCACCGCCGATCGGCATCACGATGTTCGCCTGTTTCGCGGCGAAGAAGTCGAGTGCGTCGGTTTTGGTGAACCAGTTGCTGCCTTCGCGCCAGTCGGGGGTGTCGGTGCCACCGTCGACGCCGTTGATCAGATACAGCGAGCCGGCGGGCGCCTCGGGGTCGGCGGCGGGAATGACCGCGACGGTGACCGGTCGATTCATCGCCGCGGAGTGCACGGTCACATCGATCACCTTGCCCGGCCCGTTCGCCGCGGCCGCGACGGCGTAGGACCCGTTCGGCGCGGGCAGAGCCGCCGCCATGGCACGGGCGGCTACCAGATCCGGGGCCGCCTGCGCCGTCGCGACGACAGGCAGGCCCGCGGCGGCGACCGCCACCGTGAGCGCGAGCCGTCGCACCATCGAATTGCGCACTGTCTTGTCTCCGTTCACTGCTGCGTCGTTATCGCCCATGCCGACTCGTCCCGTCGACCAGGCGCAGTTCCTTGGCGTCGGGCCACAGGGCCGACCACGATTCGCTCGGTCCGTCGCACAGCCACAGCGCGACGCCGCGGTTCACGCCGGGAAAGCCGAGGGGTTTGTCGACGCGGGTCAGCAGCGTCGTCTGTGTGAAACGGGTACGCAGCGCGGTGTCTGGACCGTCGACCCCGATGTAGAGCACCGTGGTCGCGGTGTCGGGTGGGGTGCCGAAGTAGCCGTAGCCGCGGTTCGGACTGAACACCGCGGGAAGACCGGCGGCAGGCCCGAATTCCTCGAGTGCCGCTGCCTGCCAATAGTTCTGGGTCACGATCACCACACCCTCGCGCTGTCGCGGCGGTATCCGGTGATAGCTCTCGGTAACCGCGGTGACCAGGTCGTCCCAGCCGCTCGGACCGAAAAGCACACTGCGCGAGTGGATCTGCGAATAGTCGGTCGTCGACTGCCGCAACGCCGACTCCGGTAGGGGCAGCGCGACGACGAGCGCGACGCAGATCGCGGTAGCCAGCGCGCCCAAGCCGCCGCCGATGATCGCGCCGCGTCGCGTGATACCCCGGTCCGCCAGATACACCGCGCCCGCGGCGAACAGGCCGGGAAAGGCACCGGCCACGAAGTAGGGGCGCAGGCCCGCGAGCACCACCGCGCCCAGCCCGATCGCGATCATCGGGATCAGGAAGCAGTACGGACGGAACCGCTGCGCGCGCAGCCCGGCCCACATCCCGGCGAGCAACAGCAGACCGGCCGCACCGGTGACCTGAATCATCGTCCACGGCGCCGCGAGAACCCCGGCGGTGGCGAGCTGCTCATCGCGCACGATCGCACCCATCGCCAGCTGCGGCCAGCCGTTGCTGTGCTGCCACCACAGAATCGGGACCGCCGACCCCGCGAGCAGACCCGAGCCGAGCCACCACGCGGGCCTGCGCAGCATCTCCCGCGGCCCGAACACGGCCACGCCGAGCGCGAGCACCGCCCAGATGATCGGAATCAGCCACTTGACCTGGAAGTCGACGGCGGCGACGAACCCCGCCGCGACCAACAGGTAGTCCTCGCGCGTGCGCACCCAGCGGATCAGCAGCCACGCGAGCACCGCCGTCAAGGTGATGTCGAGGGCGAAGGTGCTCAGCATCGCCGATTGCATCACCGCCATCGGGGTGGTCGCGTAGGCGAGCGCGGCGACGGTCTGGGGGAGTCGGCCGCCGCCGAACTCCCTGGCCATCACCGCGCTGAGCACGATGGCCAGCACCGTGAACAGCAGCGCGGGTACCCGTAGCGCCAGCGTGGATCCCGGTGCGAGGTGGTCCGACAGTGCGGCCAGCAGCGGAACCAGCGGGCCCTGATCGGCATAGCTCACCGACGGATGCCGTCCGGCCGCGAGGAAATACAGTTCGTCACCGCCGATCCGATAGCGGTCGATCCTGGCGAGGAACAGCGTCGCGGCCACGGCGGCGACGATCGATACCTCGCGCCACGCGAAGGCGGGCAGCGTGCGGATGGGGGCGGCGGGCACCTCGACGGTGCCGCTCCGGACGTTCATGGTGGTACTCCGCGGGTTCAGTCCCGGTCGCCGCGGACTGGCGTCGGAGCAGCTCCGGAAGGTGTCGGGTGGGCGAGGGTTTCGTGTTCCGGCGCGGGCCGCAAACGTTCGAGCCACGCCGGCGCCCACCAGCAGGCGTCCCCGAGCAGCCGCATGGACGCGGGGACCAGCAGCATCCGCAGGATGGTGGCGTCGATGAACAGCGCGGTCACCATGCCGAAGGCGATGTACTGCATCATCAGCAGATCCGACAGCGCGAACGCGCCGGTGACCACCAGCAGGATCAACGCGGCCGCGGTGATGATGCGGCCCGTCCGGGCGATACCCGCCTGCACAGCTTCGGCGGTGGAAGCGCCCGCGGCTCTGGCTTCGACGATGCGCGACAGCAGGAATACCTCGTAATCGGTCGACAGCCCGTAGACCACCGACACGATCACGACCAGGACCAGCGACATGATCGGTTGCGGGGTGAAGCCGAACACTCCCGCGCCGTGCCCGTCGATGAAGACCCAGGTGAGTACGCCCAGGGTGGCGCCGAGCCCGAGCAGATTCAGCACGGCTGCTTTGAGCGGCAGCACCAGCGAACCGAAGGTCAGCGCCAGCAGCAGCGTGCTGGCCAGGAAGACGAACGCGATCATCAGCGGCATGCGCTCGACCAGCGCGTCGATGCTGTCCTTCTCCACGGCGGGCTGCCCACCGACCATCAGCGTCGTGCCGGGCGGCAACGGCATCGAGCGCAGATAGTCGATGGTCGCCTCGGCGTCGCCGGATTCGGCGAGCACGGTCTGGGTGGTGAGGACCTGGGGCTGGAACGGCGACTGCATCGGTTCGGCGAACGGCGCGGCCAGGCCGGGGGCGTGGTTGGCGTCGGCGCGCACGGTATCGGCGGTGGTGGGGTCGAAGGTGACGATGACCAGGTCGATCGGGTCGATCCGGCGCAGTGGGAACAGTTCGTCGAAGTGCTGCTGGGCCAGGCGCGTCGGATGCGACGGCGGGAGAAACCGCTCGTTGATGGAACCGAAGGCCAGATGCTGGATCGGGACGATGAGCAGCAGCAGACCGAGGCAGATCGGAACGGCCACCACCAGCGGACGTTTCATGACTCCCGCGGCGAATCGGCCCCAGCCGTTGCCGGTAACACGATCTCTCGCGACCGGTTTGCGGAACCAGTCGACGCCGAGCCAGTCGACGCGCCTGCCCAGGACAGCCAGCATCGCGGGGAGAAGGGTGATCGAGGTCAGTGCGGCCAGGGAGATGGTGATGATCGCGCCGTAGGCGAACGATCGCAGGAAGCCCTGCGGGAACACCAGAATCCCGGCTGCCGCGACCACGACGATCAAGGCGGAGAACAACACGGTGCGTCCCGCCGTGGTCACCGAGCGACGGACCGCGTCGTCGACGGTGCGTCCGTCGGCGAGTTCCTCGCGGAACCGGCTGAGCACGAACAGTCCGTAGTCGATCGCCAGGCCGAGCCCGATCATCGAAACGACCGGGGAGACGAAGGAGTTCACCTCGGTGACCGCGGTGAGGCAGCGCAGCAGTCCCCACGCGCCGAGCATGGTGAGTCCGCCGACGATCAGCGGCAGCGCCGCGGCGACGACGCCGCCGAACAGGAAGAACAGCAGGATCGCGACCGCGGGGACGGCGAACAACTCCACGCGGCGCTGATCCTGAACCATGGTGTCGTTCAACGCGAGTGCGACAGGCTGTCCGCCGGCGAGCTCGACCTCGACTCCGGGGATCACGAACTCCTCGGCGACCTTGCGGTAATTGCGGCCCTGTTCGGTGGGGTCGAGGCCGCTGACCGCGACCGAGGCGAACGCGTAGTCACGGTCGGGGGACCCGAAGACCTCGGGAATGGCCACGCCGGTATCGGTCGGCCAATACGCGCCGTTGACGCGGTCGATCTCGTTCGGGAACCGCTGCGGCAGAGTGTTCAGGCCCGCCACGACCGTCGCGGCGAAAGCCGGATCGTCGATGGTGGTGCCTTCGGGCGCCCGCACCAGCAGGATCACGTCGCTGCTGTGGTCACGGCCGAACGCGTTGTCGCGCACGTGCGCCGCGCGCACCGATTCCGAGGACGGATCGTCGAACCCCTTCGAACTGAGATCCGCGCCGAGTCCGAGCCCGTAGGTGCCCAGTGCCAGCAATCCGGTCACCATTATCAAGATCACCAGATATCGCCGCCGCACGACGGTGTCTGCCCATTGTGTCAACTCGGCGAACACATTCGCCTCCCAACTGCTCGCGATGTGGTCGAACTTGTCAGGAGTCGCCGGCCTTTTCGGTCGCTACCGCGCAATGTTGCGGCCGGTCACAACGATTCTCGGAATCCTGTTGTGAGCCATGACTTCGCGCTCTGGGTCCGATCACAGGAGACCGCGCGATTACCCGTCCGAAATTCCAGAGGTCGGTAATCGCCACGATCGCCGCGGTGGTGGGCTTCTACGTTGACACCAACGGTCAAATGCCACAGGCCGGTCGAGCCGGAGGAAATTGCGTGTCGGATATTGCCATTGTCGGAATCGGATGTCGGTTCGCGGGCGGAATCGATTCCCCGGAATCGTTCTGGGACTTTATCGTCGACAAGCGCGACGGCGTCGTGGAGATGCCCGCCGATCGCTGGGATTGGCGCCGCTACTACGACCCCGAACCGCGGACCCCGGGGCGCAGCTACACCAAACACGGCGCCTTCATGACCAACGATCCGTGGGAGTTCGATCCCGACTTCTTCGGGATCTCACCGCGTGAGGCCACGGTGCTCGACCCGCAGCAGCGGTTGATGCTCGAGGTGACCTGGGAGGCCCTCGACGATGCCGGGATCGCGGGGCGCTCCGCCGGCGCGCAGGTGGGGGTCTATGTGGGCGGCTTCGTCGTCGACCAGTCGGTGATCGGCGTGGTGGGCCCCGCGCTGTTCCACACCGACATGCACACCCCGGCCAGCGCCTCCTACACGATGCTGTCCAACCGCATCGCCTACGCGCTGAACCTGATCGGTCCGGCGATCACCGTCGACACCGCGTGCTCGTCGTCGCTGGTCGCGCTGCACCTGGCCTGCCAGGCGCTGGAGAACGACGACTGCGAGGTCGCGCTGGCGGGCGGGGTCAATGTGATGCTGCAGCCGGAAACGTTCGTGCTCATGTGCAAAGGCGGCTTCCTGGCCACCGACGGCCGCTGCAAGTCCTTCGACGCGTCCGCCGACGGCTACGGTCGCGGTGAAGGCGCGGGAATGGTGGCGCTGAAGAAGCTCGACGACGCTGTCCGCGACGGTGATCGCGTGTACGCGGTGATCAAGGCCACCGGGTCGAATCAGGACGGGCGAACGACCGCGATCACGGTGCCGAACGCCGATTCGCAGGAGGCGCTGGCCCGCACCGTGTGCGAACGCTCGGGCCTGGCGCCCGACGAGATCACCTATCTGGAGGCGCACGGCACGGGCACGCTGGTCGGTGATCCGGTCGAATTGCGCGCTCTCGGCAGGGTTTTCGGTGCCGCGTCCGGGCGCAGCGGCACCATCGGCGTCGGCTCGGTAAAAGCCACGATCGGTCACACCGAGGCCGCCGCGGGCGTGGCCAGCGTGATCAAAGCCGCACTGGCACTGCGGCATCGCACGTTGCCGCCGCAGGGCTGGCTCAACGATCCGAACCCCGACATCGCGTTCGACGAGCTGGGCTTGCACATCCAGACCGAGGCGCAACCGCTGCCCGCCGACGCCGCGCCGATGTCGGTGGCGGTCAACGGGTTCGGCTACGGCGGGACCAATGCCCACGCGATCCTGCAGGAGTTCCGCGCGCCCGAAACGCCGACCGAACCGGCCCGCCACCTCGGCATTCTGCCCATCTCGGCCCGCAGTACGGGTGCCGCGCGTGCGTTGGCCGGCCGGTTCGCCGACCTGATCTCCGCGGGGGCCGACCCGGACCGGCTGGCCGAAGCGGCGTGGACCCGGATGGCGCACCACCCGTTCCGCACCGGTGTACTCCTCGACGGTTCCACCGACGACCTGGTCCGTGAACTGCACGAGTACGCATCGGGTACCGGGCGCGACGCCGGCCGCACGGTGTCCTCCAGCGCCGCCGAGCCGGTGTTCGTCTTCTCCGGTATGGGACCGCAGCACTGGAAGATGGCTCGCGGTCTGCTCGCCGCCGGTGGGGTGTTCGCCGAGACCGCCGAGGAGATCGACGCGGAATTCCGCGCGATCGCGGGCTGGTCGATCATCGAGGAGCTGAGCAAGCCGGAGGACGAGTCCCGGGTGACCAGCACCGAGGTCGCGCAGCCCGCGAACTTCCTCGTCCAAGTGGGTCTGGTACGCGAGCTGGCCGAATACGGCATCGTCCCCGCGGCCATCGTCGGACACAGTGTGGGTGAGGTGTCGGCGGCGTATGTCAGCGGCATGCTGACACTGCGCGAAGCGGTGCGGGTGGCCTATCACCGAGCGCGACTGCAGGCCACGACCGCCGGGACCGGCGGGATGCTCGCCGTCGGCTTGACCAAGGAACAGGCCGACGCGCTCGTCGCCGACGATGCGCGCGTCGACATCGCCGCGATCAACAGCCCCACCTCCCTGACCCTGTCCGGCGACGTCGACCGTCTCGACGAGATCGCCGAGAAGCTCACGGAGGACGGCATATTCGCGCGTCGGCTGCGGGTAGAGGTGCCGTATCACAGTCGCCTGATGGACCCGATCCACGACGAACTGCGCACGGCGCTCGCCGATCTGGCGCCGCAGGCGCCCACGGTGGCGCTGTACTCCTCGGTGACGGGGGAACTCGTCACCAACGGCGACTGGGACGCCGAGTACTGGTGGTCGAATGTCCGTCAGCCGGTGCGGTTCTTCGCCGCGGTCGGGAGCTTGATCGCCGCGGGCAACCGGATCTTCCTCGAGGTCGGCCCCCACCCGGTGCTGTCGGGCAATATCCGCGAGGCCCTGGTCGACGCGGACGTGAACGGCACCACCGTGCCCACCCTCGACCGCGAGCAGTCCGATTCGCACAGCATCCGGCGCACCCTCATCGGCCTGCATGCCGCCGGGGTACTCGACCGTGAACTGCTGTTCCCCGCCGAGCGTGGCGTCACCGCGCACGTACCGCTGCCGCGCTATCCCTGGCAGCGCACCCGCCTGCACTCGGCGCTGCCACTGTTCGAGCAGGCCCGCCTCGGCACACCCGGCGGGCACGCGATGCTCGGCGACCCCGATGTGGAGGGCCGCCCCGAGTGGCTGCTGCAGGTGGGCACCGAATTGCTGCCGTGGCTGGCCGACCATGTCGTCAACGGCGTCAAGATCATGCCCGGCGCGGCGTACCTGGATGCCGCGCTGAGTGCCACCGCCGCGCGGATCGGCAGCAAACAGGTTGCGCTGGAGGGCGTTCGGTTCGTCGCGCCGCTGATCATGGGTGCCCCCGATGTGCCGTTGGTCGCGATGAGCGTCGAGGAGGCCAGCGGTCGCTTCATGATCAGATCGCGCAGCGCGACCGGAACAGCGTGGACGGTGCACTCGACCGGGCGCACGCTGACCGGCAGCCACGAGCAGACCGAAGTCGAGGTGCCCACCATCGAGGTCGGTGTCGATGTCGACCCGGCGATGTTCTACGCGGGCCTGGCCTCGGCCGGGCTGCAATACGGTCCGACGTTCCAGCGGGTGACCTCCGTGCGGGTGGGACGCGACGTGGTGCTGGCCACCGTCGACGGGAGCATCGCCGAAGACTCGCGACATCTGGCGCATCCGGCCGTCGTCGACGCCGCGATGCAGTGCGCGGCCATGCTTTTCACCGACGAACGGATCAACGAGGGCGTCATGGTGCCCGTCGGGGTGAACGCGGTGCGGCTGCTCGCCGAACTCCCCGCGGAGATCACCGTCATCGCCCGCCGTGACCCCGGCGCCCGCCTGCGCGCCGATGTCGACCTGCTCGACCGGGACCGAAACCTGGTGGCACGGTTGACCGGCCTGCAGATCGGTGCGCTCAAGCCCGGTGACAGCCCGCTGCACCGGATGGCCGACTTCTACTACACCGAGGTGCTCGAAGAGCGTGACCCGATCGACCCCGCGGCACTGGCCGAAGCCGGGTCGGTGTCGACGGTGATCGTCGCGCTCGGTGACAGCCCGCGCACCGCCGAACTGGCCGCCGCGATCCCGGGGTCGCGGGTGCTGCTCGTCGACCCGGACAGTGACGAACTGGAATCGGAGCTCGTCGCGAATCTGGAGGCGGCGAAAGCCGACGAGACGCAGCGCACCCACGTCTGTGTCGTGGTCGGTGCGGGCACCGACGATGTCGCCGACCTGTGGACGCTCAAGCGCGTCGCGGTCTCGGTCTCGGAGTACGTCACCCCGACCGTGGAAGGGGCCCCGCCGCAGATCAGCTTCGGTGACGGCAACGTCCACGCCACGCTGGTCACCGAATCGGCTTTCACGGTTCCCGGCAGCGATGTCGCACCGAACCCGCGCCAGGCCGCGCTCGCCGGTGGCCGCCGGGTGCTGCTCAACGAGCAGACCCCGCTGCGCTGGCGATTGGTCGACACCGAACCCGGCACCACCGTCGCCGAACTCGTCGCCGAACTGGGTGTGCCCGGTGCCTTCACCTTCGACAACAGCGACGAGGTGCTGCTGCGTGACGGCCGGCGCTGGGCGCCGATGGTGACCAAGCCGCTACCCGAGCGGATCGACGAGCTCGAGACGTCGCACCCGCTGGCCGATCCGGCGGCGAACTTCGAGCTGGATATGCCACGTACGCGGGTGCTCTCGCAGGTGGCATGGCGTGAATGCCCACGTCCGGAGCCGGCCGCGGGCCAGATCGAGGTCGCGATGGCGGTGATCGGATTGAACTACAAGGATCCGCTCAAGGTCATCGGCCTGCTCGGCGAACGCGAACTCGCGCCGACCTATTTCGGCACCGTGCCCGGTATGGAGGGCATCGGCACCGTGGTCCGGGTCGGCGCCGAGGTTACCGACGTCGCGGTCGGCGACAAGGTCGCGGTGGCATCCAAGGGCATGATGCGCCGATTCGCCGTCGTCGATCGGGCGCTGGCGGTGATCGTGCCCGCCGACACCGATCCCGGCTACTGCACCAGCACCATCGCCTTCGGCACGGCCGAATACGCCCTGCACGACCTGGCCCGCCTCGAACCGGGCGAGACCGTGCTGATCCACGGTGCGGCAGGCGGCGTCGGCACCGCGGCCATCCAGGTGGCCAAGTCCATCGGCGCCCGTATCATCGGCACCGCGAGCTCGCCCGAGCGGCGCGAACACGTCCTGGCCATGGGCGCGGATTTCGCGGTGAACTCGCGTTCGCTCAACTTCGTCGACGACGTCCTCGCGCTGACCGGCGGCGCCGGTGCCGACGTGATCATCAGCAGCGCACCCGGCGAGATCCTGCGCCAGAACTTCAACGCCGCCGCCGAATTCGGTCGCATCGTCGAGGTCGGCAAGGCCGACATCTACACCGGTGGTCTGCTGGAACTGGCCAACTTCGACAAGAACCTCGCCTACTACTCGATGGATCTGGATCGCCTGGTCGCGGTGCGCCCGCAACGGCTGTCGCGACTGCTGGAGCGGGTGTTCGAGAAGGTCACCGAAGGCGTCTACACCCCGCTGCCGTACCAGATGTTCGAGACACACGAGGTGAGCCAGGCGTTCGAGGAGACACTGCGGTCCTCGCGTGTCGGCCGGGTCGCCCTGCGGATGGACGACCCGCTGCCGCCCGTGCGGCCCTCGCTGCCGCCGCTCGACATCGACAGTGCCGGAAACTATCTCATCACCGGCGGGTTCGGTGGATTCGGGATGGCGATCGGCCGCTGGCTGGCGCTGCGCGGTGCGCGCAGGCTGGTGCTGGTCGGGCGCAGCGGCGCCGCGACCGAGACGGCGCGCCGCCAGCTCGAGGTGTGGCGCGCGGTGGGCATCGAGGTGATCGAAGAACACGCCGACGTCACCGATGCCGCCGCCGTCGCCGCGATCGTCGCCCGCGCGCACAGTGCACAACACCCGTTGCGCGGGGTGTTCCACGCCGCGGGCGCGGTCGCCGACAACCGGCTCGCCAGCATGGCGCGCGACGAGCTCGACCGGGTCTATCGTCCCAAAGTCCATGGCGCACAAGTGATCCACCAGGCGGTAGCGGACGCGGGTATCACCCTCGACATGTTCGTGCTGTGCTCCTCGGGCGGCTCGATGTACGGGATCTACGGTCAATACAACTACTGCGCCGCCAACGTCGCCGTCGAAACATTGGCCCGGCGCTGGGCCGCCGCGGGGGAGCGCGCACTGTGCATCGGCTGGGGCCACCTGTCCGGCGCCTCGGGCGGCATGGCATCGGATGAAACCGCCGAAAAGTATCTGGACCTGGTGGGTTTCGGTCCGATCGACATGGCCGACGCCACCGCCTACCTCGAACAGACCCTGCGCCTCGGCGTGACGAACGCGGCGATCATTCCCACCGACTGGGCGAAACTGACCGGAACCTTCCCGCAGCTGGTGCGCACCGGCCGCACCGCCGCGCTGGCGCAATCCTCGGCCAAGGACACCTCCGAATTGGCCAAGCTCCGCGCCGAACTCGCCGCGATGGACGAAGCCAAGCGCGGACCCGCGATCGCCCGCAAGATGGCCGACGAACTCGCCGTGGTCATGGGGGTGCCGGTCGAGTCGATCGACATGACGGTGCCCGTACCGGAGTTGGGGCTCGACTCGTTGATGGCGGTCGAACTGGGCGCGCGGGTCACCAAGACGCTCGGCATCGACCTGATGTCGATGCAGATGGGCCGATCGTTCAGTTTGGAACAGGCCGGCCCGAAGGTCGCGGAGCTGATCCTGGCCTCCGAACCCGCTGTCACACCGCCACTTCCGGAGGTGGCGCCCGGTGAATCCGCCCCGCCGATCGTCGAGGTGCCCGACCAGTGGACCGTCGAGCGGCCGGCGGAAGTCTCGATGGCGGGATCGCACTGATGGTCGACTTCGGTTTGATCGACGAATGGCGCCCGGCGCCCGGTCGGCTCGTCACCTGGTTCGCCTCGGCGGACTCGGTCGCGCGCGCGGCCAGGGCGCCGGTCCATCCGGCACCGCCCTCGCTCCAGCAGGAGCAGTACCTGCGCCTGGCCGACCGGCACGCTGGCGCGGACTTCCGGTTCTCGGGCCTGTGCCTGGTCACCGCCGAGATCCCCACCGGTGACCTCGACCGCGACGCGATCACCCGGGCGATCCACGCATTCCTGCTGCGCCACGACACCTTTCGCACCTGGTTCGCCGTCGAAGCCGGTGGCAGCGTGCGGCGACATCTGGTGCCCGAAGCCGATGTCGAGTTCGTGCCGGTCGACTACGGCTCCATCGACGACCCCGAGGCGATCTGCCGGCACGTGGAGAAAACGACACCCGGCCCGTTCCAGTGGGATTGCTTCACGTTCGGCACCATCGAGCACGGCGATTCGACCACCGTGTACCTGGCCGTCGACCACCTGCACACCGACGGTCTCGGGCAGTACCTGTCCGCGGCCGACTTCGCCCAGCTCTACGCCGCGCAGCTGTGGGACGAGGCCGAACCGCTCGCGCCCGCGGCGAGCTATCTCGACTATTGCCGCAACGAGCGGTTCTTCAGCGATCAGCAGAGCCTGTCTTCGCCAGGTGTGAAGAAATGGCTGGCACTGTTGGGCGGCAACGACAACAAGCTTCCGGTCTTCCCCCTCGACCTCGGCAAGAAGACCGACGGATACCATCGCAGCGCCCACCGCAGCGTCGTGCTGTTCGACGACGACGAGGCCGATCGATTCGAAGAGGTCTGCCGTGCCAACGGCGCCGAATTCGTCGGCGGTGTGTTCGCCGCGGCCGCACTGGCCGAACGCGAGCTGGTCGGCTCGGACTACTACTTCGGCATGACCCCGGTGAGCACCAGGACCTCGGCGGCCGAGAACAATTCGGTGGGCTGGTACGTGACGCTCGTTCCGGTCGCGTTCCCGCTCAGCGAACGCACCACGGTCGCCCGCGCGCTAGCGCTCGCGCAGCGGGCCTACGACAGCGGACTCCTGCTGGCGCCCACTTCTTTTCACCGTGTTCTCGATCTGCTGCCCCCCGATTCCGAGATCAAGGCCGAGCCGGGGTGGGTCACCCCGATGATCTCGTTCATCGACGCCAGGGACTTTCTGGGCAACGAGCTGTTCGACAGCATGAACGCCGGGGTCTTCGCCAACCGCGCTGCCTCCGAGGAAGCACTCATCTGGATCAACCGGCTACCGGGCCGGACGTCGCTGAGCGTCATCTTCCCCGACACCGCGATCGCGCAGGAGTCGGTGCGCCGCTACCTGGCCACCATGAAGTCCGTATTCGAAGCCATCATCGACAGCGCCGCGGAGCACCCATGATCCGAGAAGAATTCGTCCCGACCATCTTTCGTGACCCCGGCATTCCCGATGGCGAGAAGTCGAGATACCGCGTCGGCATCACCGGCGAGCCCGGCGGCTTCGAGATATCGCACGTCGTCGTGCACGACCGGGGCGGCTACCACACGACACTCGAGGCGAGCCCGGAGGACAAGAGCGGGCGCGACCGCGAACTGGTGATGACCGTCGAGCAGCGCATAGGGCGCATCGGCGGGCGACTGCACGCGGAAAGCTATCGCGCGCAGACCCGGTCGGGATCGACGGTGGTTTCGCGCGAGGAAGTGAATTTCGTCGACACCGTGCATCTGCAATTCGGTGGCCTGCCCGGTCCGTTCCCGCCGAATGTGATGCCGATCGCCGGTGGGCTGACGATGCTGCGCGGATTGGACTTCGCCGACGGGCTGGTCGACACGGTCGACGTGTGGCTCGCGGCGTCGGTGCACTGGCCACTGCTCGTCCGGGTGGAGAAGCAGGTCGTCTTCGCGGGACCGGCCGGGGTGTTCCCGTGCTGGCAGGTGCGGTTGCGGCCCGGCTTCGACCAGGTGAACGGGATGCTGGACAAGATGGTCGGCTCGGTCGTGCCGCCGTTCATCGCCCTGTTCGAGGTGGCGGCGCCGCACCGGATGGTGCAGTTGAGTTTCCCGACCCAGATGTCGATGTCGGCCCCGCGCGCCACGATGGAATTGGTCTCGTGAGCGAGACCACCGGGGTCGCGAAGGCTCGGGTGCCCGAGCTCGGCGCGTGGCTGGCGTTCGGCGCCTGTCTGATCGCGGTGTTCATGCAGATGATCGACGTGACGATCGTGAACACCGGGCTGCCGAGTCTGACCGCCGACCTCGGTGCGTCCAGGTCGGCGCAGCTGCTGGTGATCTCCGGGTACGCGCTGGCGTTCGCCTGCACCCTGCTCACCGCCGCGCGGATCGGTGCGATGGTCGGTCGGCGCACGATGTTCCTGGTGTCGGTGGTCGCTTTCACCGCGGCATCCGTGTGGTGTGGATTGGCCTCCGGCCCTACCGAACTCGTGCTCGCGCGGGTGGTCCAAGGTGCGGCGGGGGCGGGGATGGCCGCCCAGACGATCGCCATTCTCACAGCCGGTTTTCCGCGCGAGCGCCATCCCCTGGTTTTCGCGCTGTATGGGGGAGTGGCCGGATTCGCCGGGATGCTCGGACCCATCGTGGGCGGCGTGCTGCTCACCATCGATATCGGTGGGTGGGGGTGGCGGTCGGTCTTTCTGATCAACCTGCCGATCGGGCTGTTCGCGTTCGCGTTGGCCTGGAAATTCCTGGACCGGAGCAGCCCGGGCGGTCGTCACCAACTCGATCTGGTCGGTGCCGCGCTGTCCGGGCTCGGCTTGTTCGCGCTGATCGCGGGCCTGGCTCAGATCCAGGAGCACGGGTGGCGGCTCGACCTGCTCGCCGTCACCGGTGCCGGGCTCGTGCTGACGGCGGCGTTCCTCGCCCAGCAACGCACCCGCACCGACCGCGGCGCCAACCCGCTCGTGCGCCTCGACCTGTTCGGCAACCACGGCTTCCGGATCGGCTCGGTGCTGGTCGGCGCGTTCTTCGGGCTGTTCACCGCGTTCGTGTTCGCCGCCTCGATCACCATGCAGGATGTGCTCGGCTACTCGCCGCTGCTCACCGGCATGGTGATGACCCTGTTCGCCCTCGGTGCGGGCGCCGGGGCTCTCGGTTCGCTGATTCTGGTGCCGCGCTGGGATATCTGGGCGCTGGCCGCCGGGATCGCGCTGTTCGGCGGATGTATCGGCGCGGGCGGGGTGTACCTGTATCTGGTCGACGGGGTGGCGAATGCGCTGCTCTGCGCCGGTCCGGTGTTCGCGGCCGGGTTCGGTGTCGGCCTGTTCGGCGTGCAGTTGCAGCCGATGATGCTGTCCGGGTTGGACGCGAATCGGATGGCCGAGTCCTCCGGTGTGCTGCCCACCATCGAACAGGTCGGCAATGCGGTCGGACTCGCGGTGCTGACCACAGTGTTCTTCAGTTCGCACAGCCTCGGCGGCAGCATCATGATGATGGGCGCCATCGCCGCCGTGGCGCTGGTGCTGGCGGTGCTCACCTTGGCGATGCCCTCGCGCGAGCGTCGAGAACAGGCCGCGGTCGGCGTTTCGTAGGGTTTTTGCTGGTCGTCGGCGTGCGGGTGCCGCTGGTTGTCGGACCCCGGTGTCAGACTCTGGCAGGTGAGATGGGCGATAGCGGAGACGGGCGAGGGTGGCGCTCGGTTGTGTCCGCTCGATCAGGACGGTCACCCGGCGGGACCGGTGCTCGACGAGCCCTCGCTCGTCGAGGCGGTGCGCACCCGCCCGGACGTGGAGCGGTGGGTCTGGCGGTCCACGGCCGACATCTACCGCGCGTTGCCGGCAGCGGGCGTATGGGTCGAACGGTGCTACGACGTCCAGGCGGCGGAGTCGTTGCTGATCGGCCACGAGGAAGGACAGGCGGGGCAGGCGCGCTCGCTGGCGGCGGGCTGGGCACGGTTGCACAACCTGGCCGTCCCGCCGGACGCGCCGGTGCGGGCCGCCGAGACGCAGCCGTCGCTGTTCGAGTCGGGCCCGGTGCCACTGCCGCCGGGGATCGACGAGTTCACCGCCCTGCTGGCGGTGTACGCGGGACAGGTCGCGCGCACCGCTCGTGCCGAGCATCCCGAGCGGATGCGACTGCTGCTCGCCGCCGAATCGGCGGGCATGCTCGTCGCCGTCGAGATGGGGCAGCTCGGAATTCCGTGGCGCGCCGACGTCCACCGCGAACTCCTGGATTCGATGCTGGGAGAGCGCTTTCCGGGGGGATCGGAACCGCGGCGGATGGCGGAACTGGCCGAGGAGGTGTCGCGGGCGTTCGGGACAGGAGTCCGAGTCCGGCCCGACCTGCCCGCCGACATCATCAGGGCTTTCGGTCGCGCCGGAATCCTGCTGTCCTCCACCAGGAAATGGGAGCTCCAGCGGATCGACCACCCGGCGGTCGCGCCGCTGCTGGCCTACAAATCGCTGTATCGCCTCTACACCGCGCATGGTTGGTCCTGGCTCGAACAGTGGGTGCACGGCGGACGCTTCCGTCCCGAATACCTACCCGGCGGCACAGTGTCCGGGCGCTGGACCACCAACGGTGGTGGCGCACTACAGATTCCGAAGATCGTCCGGCAAGCGATCCGGGCCGACCCCGGGTGGTCGCTGGTGGTCGCCGACGCCGACCAGATGGAGCCGCGGATCCTCGCGGCGATCTCGCGCGACCCAGGGCTGATGGAAGTGGCCGGTCGTGGCGAGGACCTCTACGCGGACCTGGCCGCCCGCGGATTCGGCGGCGATCGCGATCAAGCCAAGATCGCGCTACTCGGCGCCATCTACGGCCAGACCTCCGGCGACGCTCTGACCCACCTCGCGGGCCTGCGCCGGCGCTATCCCGCCGCCGTGGCCTACGTCGACGACGCCGCGCGCGCCGGCGAGGAAGGCCGTCTCGTCCGCACCTGGTTGGGGCGTACCTGCACACCGCTGTCGGTCGCGCTCGACGACGCGGACCCGCCCCAGGACACCCGCACCGAGTTCGGCGCCGATTCCGCCGCCCGTGCCCGTGGCCGCTTCACCCGCAACTTCGTCGTGCAGGGCAGTGCCGCCGACTGGGCCCTGCTGGTCCTGGCCGGAATCCGGCACGCGATCCGCGACCTCCGTGCGGAACTGGTCTTCTTCCAGCACGATGAAGTGATCGTGCACTGCCCGACCGAGGAGGCCGCTGTGGTGGCCGAAGCGATCACCACCGCCGCAGACACCGCGGGCCGGATCGCCTTCGGGCAGACGCCGGTCCGCTTCCCGTTCACCACCGCCGTAGTGCAGTGCTACGGCGATGCCAAGTAGGAACGCCGCCAGATCAGTACGTCCCCCAGACGGGGTCTAGCGTGGTCGCATGCTCAGTCTCGAACAGCTGGTCACATTCGGCGTGGCGGCCTTGATCATCATCGTAATTCCCGGCCCCAGTGTGGTCTTCGCCATCGGCCGGGCTCTCGCCCACGGCCGGTCCGTCGCATTGGCCAGCGTGGCAGGCAACACCCTGGGCCTGCTCACGGTGCTGGCGCTGGTCTCGGTCGGGCTCGGTGCGATCGTCGCCGAGTCGGCCACGGTGTTCTGGATCGTGAAAATCGCCGGCGCGGCCTACCTGGTCTACCTCGGGGTCAACGCGATCCGGCACCGCGCGGCGTTCGGAGCGGGTGACCTGGACCCGGAACGCTCCGCGTTGCCGTGGCGGACCTCGGTGCGGCAGGGCTTCGTCGTCGGCGCGTCGAACCCGAAGTCGTTCATCCTGGCCGCCGCCGTCGTACCGCAGTTCGTGGATCGAGGCGCCGGGCAAGTCCAGCTTCAGATCTTGCTGCTCGGCCTGATCGCGGTCGCGATCGCCTTGGTGTCGGACAGCCTCTGGGCGGTGCTGGCCGCACGGCTGCGCGACTGGTTCAGCCGGTCGCCGCGACGCGAGGAGACGCTCGGGACCGTCGGGGGCTTGTCGATGATCGGGCTCGGCGTCTCGGTGGCGTTCACCGGCAACCATGCGAAGTAGCGTTGTGACCAGTTCGAACGGCGACACCTGCCGCTCACGGGATTCGGCCGAACGGGGTGAGCTTCCCCCGATCCTGACAGCTCGAGAATGTCGGTCCGTAGATGTCGGTGGGTATCGGTAGCGTCTTGCCCGTGGAAACAGGGGAACGTATCCAAGAACTCGCCGACCGGATGGTGGCGCTGCGCGACGCCTACTACCAGGGAGCGCCGCTGGTCGCCGACGCGGAATTCGATGCGATCGAAGACGAGCTGCGCGCCCTGATCGAGGCGCACCCCGACCTCGCACCGGACCCGAATCCGCTCGAGCAGGTCGGTGCGCCCGCGGTGCTGCACGCCCCGGTCCGGCACTCGCGGCCGATGCTGTCGCTGGAGAAGGCGACCAAGCCCGAGCAGGTCGAGGCGTTCTTCGATCGATTCCCCGGTCAGTCGGTGGTCGTGATGCCCAAGCTCGACGGCTTGTCGCTGGCGCTGGTCTTCGAGAACGGGCGGCTGGCGCGTGCTGTCACCCGCGGTGACGGCACCACCGGTGACGACGTGACCCCACTGGTCCGTGCCCTCGTCGACGGGGTCCCCGAGCGGATCGACCTGCCGGGCCGCGTCGAGGTGCGTGGGGAGGCGGTGATGTTGCGTTCGACCTTCCTGGCCTACAACGCCGCACACCCCGACAAGCCACTGATCAATCCGCGCAATGCCGCGGCGGGCACCCTGCGCGCGAAAGACCCGGCGACCGTGTCGGAACGGCGCTTGCAGTTCTTCGGCTTCGACCTGGATACCGCCGCCGACGACGCCGCGCACGACCTCGGGGAAGGACTGCGGGCGATCGGGGTCGCGGGTGCGCAGATGCGGCTGTGCGCCGACGCCGCGCAGGCCCAGGCGGCGATCACCGAGATCGAGCAGGGCCGCAACGATCTGGACTACGACATCGACGGCGCGGTATTACGGCTGGCCGATCGTGACGCCTACGCGGCGGCCGGAACCCGGTCGAACTCCCCGCGCGGTGCGCTGGCGTTCAAGTTCGCCGCCGAGGAGAAGACCACGCTGCTGCGCGAGGTGATCTGGGATGTCGGCAAGACGGGCAAGATCGTCCCCGTCGCCTGGCTCGAGCCGGTGTTCGTCGGCGGCACAACGGTCACGAAGGCGACGCTGGCGAACCAAGAGGTGATCCGCGCCCGTGACATCAAGGTCGGTGACACGGTGCTGGTGCGCCGCGCCGGTGATGTCATCCCGTTCGTGGCCGGTGTGCTCGACGCCGCCAAGCGCACGGGCGAGGAACTCGAGATCATCTCGCCCACCGAGTGCCCCTCGTGCGCTCAGCCGGTCATCGAGCAGGGCAACAGCCGAGAGCTGTTCTGTACCAACGTCGCCTGTCCCGCCCAAACAGTGCGCAGGCTGATCCACTGGGCCTCGCGCGCGGCGGCCGACATCGACGCCATCGGGGGAGTGTGGATCGAACGCCTCGCCGAGGCAGGCATTCTCGAAAGCCCGTCGGACTTCTACACGCTCACCAAGGAGCGGCTGCTCGAATTCGATCGCATCGGCGAGGTCTCCGCCGCGCGCATGATCGATTCGATCGATGCCAGCCGCCAGGTCGGCCTGCGCCGCGCCCTGATCGGCCTCGCCATCCCGATGGCCTCCGACGGCACCGCCGCGCGCCTGGCCCGGTCGGGCTTCGGCTCCCTCGAAGAGGTCGCCGACGCGGGCGAGGAACGACTGGTCGCGGTAGAGGACATCGGCCCGAAGGTCGCCGCCTCCCTGGTCGCCCACCTGACGCGGTTGCGCCCGGAACTGGACCGCCTGCGCGAGCTCGGTGTGTCCCTGGATGTGCGCGAGGAGGACCTGCCGCCGGTCATCGCGGCAGGCGCACCCCTCGAAGGCAAAACAGTGGTGATCACCGGTGCGATCAGTGACCCACGCTCCGGCGAGAAGGTTGCCCGCCCGACGTTCCAGCGCCTGTGCGAGCAGGCGGGCGCGACGGCGGCCTCCTCGGTCTCGGCGAACACCGACCTGCTCATCACCGGAGCGGGCGTCGGTGACAGCAAGCTGGCGAAGGCCGAGAAGCTCGGGGTCGAGGTCGTCGACCAGGGCGAGATCTGGAAGCTGCTGATCGACGCCAAGATCATCTGACGAGCGCGGCGATGCCTCACTCGGACTGATGGTCGGGGGTTCGGCCGGCGACGAAGTCCTTGGCCCAGCGGTAGTCGGGTTTGCCACTGGGGGAGCGGGAGATCGTGTCCGCTATCCAGATGCGTTTGGGGATCTTGTACCCGGCGAGGTGGGGGCGCAGATGGGTGCGCACGGCGTCGAAGTCCAGGGTGCGGTCGGGGGCGATCGAGATGATCGCCGCCACCTGCTGGCCCCACCGTTCGTGCGCGACACCGATGACGACCGCGTCGTAGATCGCGTCGTGTGACTTCACGACGGCTTCGACCTCCTCGGGGAACACCTTCTCCCCGCCGGTGTTGATCACCATGTTGCCGCGTCCGATCAGGGTGATCGAGCCGTCGGACTCGGCGCGGGCACGGTCGTCGGTGACCACGATGCGGGCACCGTCCACCGTCTTGAACAGCCGGGCGGTGCGTTCGGGGTCGTTGTAGTAGCCGAGCGGGACCGCGCCGGTCTTGGCCAGCCAACCCTCCTCGCCGGCGGCGACGGGCCGTCCGTCCTCGTCGACGACCACCGCCCCGCGCCCGGTCTGCACTCGTGGTCCGCGTGCCGGATCGTCGTCCTTCTGCGCGAAACCGATACCGCCGAAACCGGTTTCGGACGAGCCGATCGAGTCCGACACCATCGACGTCGGAAACTGCTCCAGCAGCGCGTTCTTCACGGGCTGGGACAGCAGCGCGGCCCCGGAGGCGATGACGAGCAGCGAGGAGGCGTCCACCGGTTTCTCGCTGTAGGTGTCGATGAGCGGGCGGGCCATCGCGTCGCCGGTGATGACCATGACGTGCGGCTTGTGGGTAGCCACGGACTGCCAGATCCGCTCCGGGTCGAAGCGCGGCTCGAACAGCACGCTGTTGCCCGACCACAGCGCGTTGAAGGTCGGCATCATGGCCGCGGCGTGGATCAGCGGCGGGAGCACGAACCAGATGGCGGGCACACCCTGGGCGCCGGTCGCGGACTGCTGGAATTCGTCGCGCACCGGTTCACCGCTGTAGAAGTCGACGCCGCCACCGAGCACACGCCACATGTCCTCCTGACGCCACATGACGCCTTTCGGCATGCCGGTGGTGCCGCCGGTGTACATCATGAACAGGTCGTCCGCGGTGCGAGTGACCGAGGGGCGGATCGGGTTTCCCGCCTCGACAAGCTGCTCGTACAGGACCGCGCCGGTCTCGGGGGTACCGACGTCGCGGTCGTCGTCGACACAGATCGACAAGCGCAGTTCCGGAGCGAGCGCGAGGGCCGCGCGGACTGTCTCGGTGTAACAGGCGTGGTACAGCAGGACTTCGAGGTCGGCGTTGTTGTAGACATAGGCCAGCTCGGTCGGCCCGTACCGGTAGTTGATATTGATCGGGACGGCGGCCAGCTTGAAGCACGCGAGTAACGTCTCCATGGTCTCGATGCTGTTGTGCATCTGGAATCCGACGTGCGTGCCGTGGCCGACGCCCGCCTCGGCGAGCTGGTGCGCGAGCCGGTTGGCACGAATATCGAGTTCCCGGAACGTCACTCGACGATCGCGCTGAATCAGCGCGATCCGATCGGGCATGGCGTCGACGGAGTGTTCGAACAGGTCGGCGAAGTTGTTGGCCATGTCAATCCATCTCTCGACGATCTCTCACACGACGGTGAGCGGCAGGGGTTTGCCCCGGTCGGTGAAGGCGAAGCTCGCACCGGTGCTGAAGCGGGTCACCGCGACCTCGGACGCTTCGCGGAAGGGTTGTTCGGCCCGGTCGATCTCGACGGTCCAGCCGTGCTGGTCGGTGGCGGCCACCCGCGCGACGAATCGCGGGTCGACTCCACGCACAAGGGCATCGAGCGGGCGAAGGTCCTCGGGCGTCAGCATCGAGGGCCACGCACCGTCGGTCCGCGCCCCGCTGGAATGCGGAAACCGCAGACGCACCACAGAGTCCACTACCGCGATATCGATTCCCGTGTAGCCCAGCGGGTTCAATGCCGGATGCACGCGCAGAATCTTGGCCAGCGCAGCGGGATCGCGGCCGAGATCCAGGCAGTCGCGGATGCGCTCGGAGGTCAGCCCGGCGATCCCGGCGAACTGCTTGCGCCCGATGCCGAGGGCGGTCGCCGCATCGGCGCGTTCCCCGATGGCGACCATGAACCCGAGGGTCAGCAGGTGCTGTTGCAGGCAGATCTCGTCGGCCATCCGCCGCAACGCCGCATGGGAGAAATCGGCGAACCGCAGATCGCTCAGGAGCGGACCGGTGTAGTCGGACAGGCCCTCCTCGCTCGCGTCGATCTCGGCCAACTCCAGCCCCGCGGCAACGGAATTCGCGAGCAGCGCGGCGTTGCGGGGGACCTCGGGCGGGACGTGCGCGGAATCGATGACGACCGTCCACGCGCACACCGGAGTCCGGTCGGCGGGCATGCGCGGTGGGCGGTGCACCGGCCGCACCTGGGCGTGCGGGTTGGTGGCCAGGGCGGTGGCATCGAAGGTGGGGTCCTCGATGTCGTGGCACATCGCCACCACGAACTCCTCGCCCATCGGCTCCACATCGGCCAGCGCCCCGCAGTGATCGAGCCAGAACTCCCCGTGATCGTGGTCGTCCACGCGGAACCGGAAGTCCATGAACTGCGGTGGCGCGCCGATGTCGAGTTGCAGCCCTTTGAAGATGGTTTCGACACTGTCGCCGGTGAAGCTCAACGCTCGCTGCATCCGGCGGGTGTAGATCGGACTGGCCAGCTGCCACTCCTCGATCGCGACCGCCGTCATTCCCTCGCGGCCGAAGGCGGCGATGGTGTGCGCCATCCCGGACCGGTCGATGAGGTGACCGCACAGCAGCAGTTCGGGGACCAGCGCGGCCAGCTGGTCTCGGGACAGTTCCGAGTACCTGCTCATCGACGTCACCACAGGGAAGCAGGCGATTCGCCGATGGGGTACCAACCGGGCAGCGGGTCACGCGAGACGGAGCGCTCGATGCGCTGGTGCATGCCCGGCGACAGCGCGTTGTCGGTGATCATGTCGAGGAACATCGCCGAGACATTGCCGAAGTCGAAGAAGTCACGCTGCCAGGACCATTGGAAGTCGCCGCCGTAGCGGAACCAGCTGCCACCGATGCCCTCGGGGGAGTAGTGGCGTCCGTCGGCGCGCTTGCCCTCGTTGATCTGCTTCCAGAAGCCGATGACGGTGCCGCTGCGTTCGTCGACGACGAACTCCTGATACGGGTAGGTCCACCCCTCGAGGCCGAGCATCTCCTGGCCGAGTGCGTAGTCGCGGATCTCGTCGCGGCCGACGGCCATGAACTCCTGCTTGGGGCCATAGTTCCAGCCGTAGGTGGCATCGGCCGTGTACATCTCGGCGAGGGGCTTCCAGTCACCCTTCTCCTCACATCGCTGGTTCTCCACGACCCAGCGCCGAATCATCTCGTCGAGTTCGGCCCGCTCGAAACTTGCCATCAGTCTGTGCCTTTCGCAGGGGAGTCGGATTCGCCACCGTCGGCGATCGACAGAGCTCGGGTGGGGCAGTAGCGGATCGCGGCCTCGACGGCCTTGTGCTCCGCGGCGCCCGGGGTGGCGTCGGTGATCTGGACCGGGCCGCGCTTGGGCACGGTGAAGACCGCGGGCGCCTCGTCCTGGCAGACGCCGTGTCCCTGACACAGGTCCAGGTCGACCACGATCCTCATGACGCTCCTCCGTCCGGCGTCGGCCGCAGCGGTGCCTCGGGCTGCACCTCGACCAGCACCATGTGCGCGCCCCGCGGGACCGAGACCACCGTCGCGACCGCGTCGGCGAGGTGGTGCGGTCGCAGCATGTAGGGGTGGCGGGCCAAGCCCCAGTTCTTCCAGTCCTGCAGTACCGGCCCGACGATCTCGGGAGTCGAATC
Source organism: Nocardia sp. NPDC056952 (assembly GCF_042674185.1). NCBI lineage: Bacteria > Bacillati > Actinomycetota > Actinomycetes > Mycobacteriales > Nocardiaceae > Nocardia > Nocardia sp. NPDC056952. Next base: position 153,172 of record NZ_JBHURA010000003.1, read on the forward strand.
CATGCCCATTCCGGTGAGGGTCGGACCGGGGCGTACCAGCGAGGCGCGAATTCCGGTGCCCTCCAGTTCCATTCGCAACTGACCGACCATCGCCTCCAGCCCGTTCTTGGCGGCGCTGTAGGCGCCGGACCGTGGCCGCGGGTTGTCGGCGCAATCGGAGCTGATCACGACCAGATCGCCGCGCCGCCGCGTGGTCATCCCGGGCAGTACCCGGTGCACGAGACGTTGCGCGCCGACGAGATGGACCTGCACCTGGAACAGGAAGCGTTCCGGGTCCATCTCCCCGACCAGGGAGAATTCGATATCTCCCGCGCCGGAGACGAGGATCTCGGTCGGGCCGAGCGTGCGCTCGGAGGCCGTGACGAACTCGTCGACGGAGTCGGCATCGGTGACGTCGAGACGGTGGGCGTACGCCTCGCCGCCACCGGCGCGGATCTTGGCCGCGATCTCCTCGCACAGCTCCACCCGGCGCGCGCCCAAGGCCACCGGATGGCCGAGTTCGGCGAGCGCGACGGCCGTCGCGGCGCCGATTCCGGAGGACGCGCCGGCGATCAGCGCGGGTCTGCGGTCGGGATGGGGTTCGAATCGGGGCACTAGCTCACCTCTACTGTGATGGGGAGTTTGGCGAAGCCGCGGACGTTGGTGGAGTGCACCCGTTCGATGCCGTCGGCGTCGACGTTGTATCCGGTGACGCGCGAGGCGAATTCGCCGAGCACGATGGTGGCTTCGAGCCGGGCCAGGTGCGCGCCGAGGCAGAAGTGCACGCCCGCACCGAAACTGGCGAGTGCGCTGCTGTCGTTGCGGTCGATCACGTAGCTGTCGCCGTTGTCGAAGGCGGTCGCGTCGCGATTGGCCGAGCCGATCAGCAGCAGCACCTTGGCGCCTGCCGGGATGGTGCCGCCGTGGTAGTCGAGGTCGACCGCCGCGGTGCGGGCCACGATCTGGCTGGAGGTGTCGTAGCGCAGCGTCTCCTCCACCCAGTCGCTCACCAGTTCCGGCTCGGCGACCACCTTGGCGTATTCCGCGGGATTGGCCGCCGCCCAGTAGAGTGCGTTGCCCAAAAGTTTGGTGGTGGTTTCGTTTCCGGCGACGACCATCAGGAACATGAAGCCGATGATCTCCTCGTCGGTGAGGGTGTCGTCGTCGATTTCGGCATCCAGCAGCGCCGAGGTGAGATCGTCGGCGGGCGCGGCACGGCGCTGGGCGACCATGTCGGCGTAGTAGCCGAACAGCCGAATCGAGGCGTCGATCGCGTCGACGGGTACATCGAGGACGCCCTCTTCGCGGTGCACCACGAGATCGGCCAGCCGGCGGATCTCGGCGCGATCGGGCTCGGGCACGCCCATCAGTTCGGAGATGACGTCCATCGGCAATTTGCCCGCGACCTCGTCGATCCAGTCGAAGCTGCCGCGCGCGAGGGCCGGCTCGAGATGTTCCAGGGTGATCTCTCGGATGCGGACTTCCATCTCGGCGACGCGTTTCGGTGTGAATCCCTTGAAGACGAGCCTGCGCATCCGCATATGCCGTGGATCGTCCATCGCCAGGAACGACATCACCCGATGCGCATGCGGACCCCAGGCAGCCGGATCGAGGGAGACGCCATTGGCGCTGGAGAGCCGGTTGCTGTCGCGAAAAGCCGCGATCACATCGGAATGCCGGGAAAGCGCCCAGAAATCGAGATCGGGATTGTGATAAAGCGGCGCCTCGGTGCGCAGGCGGTGGTAAGTCGGATACGGATCATCGTGGAATCCGTAGTCGTACGGGTCGAAAGTCAGGGGTTGCACAGCAGCGCTCGTCATCGTGAATACCCCGGTTTCGATAGGTCGTCGCCACCGGGTGCTGGGGTCGATCGCACCGAGGGAGACAGGTAGCTGGACATGTGTCTGGACGGTACCATCGACACAAGTTCGGCACAACGGTTTCCAGGCCGAAGGAGGGCCTCGACCGGCCGTTGTCGGCGGATTTCGAGGCTGGTCAGAAATCTGGACCAGTGTCTGGAATGTGGTCCAAATCATATGGTACGGTCACCGCCATGGCAGGGGTAGACGGCGAAGTCGCACCGGCTCGGGTCGGTGCGGCGGACACGGGCGACCCGGATGTATCGCAGGCGGAACAGGCGAGTGCGGCCCGGATAATTCGACGCAACTTCTCCGAGACCGTCCTTTCGAGCGTGGCAACGCTCGGCCGGGCATTGCGGATGGGCGCCGGCGCCGTCTATCTCGGGGCGAACGACGCCGTTCGCGGGCGATTCCAGATACACGAAACTCTCGCGCAGGCCTGGTTTCTGATCAGAGTTACCGCGGTGCCGAGCATTTTGATGGCCATCCCGTTCGGTGTCATCGTTTCCGCCCAGGTCGGCAATATCGTGTCCGAACTCGGCGCCGATTCGATGATCGGTGCCGCGGGTGGTCTCGGCGTCATCAAACAGGGCGCGCCGATGGCCACCGCGATGCTGCTCGGCGGTGCGGGCGCCGCCGCGATCGCCGCCGATCTGGGGGCGAGAACCATCCGTGAAGAAGTCGACGCGCTCCGGGTGATGGGCATCGACCCGGTGCAGCGGCTGGTGGTGCCCCGCATCGCGGCCATGATGCTGGTCGCGCCGCTGCTCAATATCTTGATCATCTTCGTCGGTATCAGCTCCGGGTTCGTGGTCGCGGTATCGGCGTTGAACGTCACCCCGGGCAGCTACTGGCAGTCCTTCGGTTCCTTCACCACCTCGATCGACGTGTGGGTCTCGCTGGTCAAAGCGTTGATCTTCGGGTTCCTGGTCGTCGTGATCGCCTGTCAGCGCGGGTTGGAGGCCAAGGGTGGACCGCGCGGTGTCGCCGACGGGGTCAACGCGGCCGTGGTGATGTCGATCGCCGCGGCCGTGGTGCTGAACACCGTGATCACCCAGGTGGTCACCGTGTTCTTCCCGGTGAGGATGGCCTGATGAGCGCCGCTCCGTACTATCCCGCCGGGCTGCGCTGGGTGGGCAGACTCCGGCGCCGCGGTATCCGGCCGCTCGGTCCGATCGAGTCGATCGGCTTCGTGATCGGCTTCGGCTGGCAGGTGCTCTCGTCGGTGCCCTACACGCTGGTGCACTACCGGCGGCAGACGGTCACGATGGTGACGGACATGACGTGGGGTCGCGGGTCGGTGATCATCGGCGGCGGCGTGGTGCCCCTGATGCTGTTGCTCGGCGCCGCCATGGGCGCGTCCATCGGCATCGAGGCGTTCAGCGCGCTGAACCTGTTGTCGCTGGGTCAGCTCAGCGGTCTGATCTCGGCCTTCGGGGTGACCCGCGAGCTCGCGCCGATCGCGGCCGGGATCGGCTTCGCGGCCCAGGCCGGGTGCCGGATGACCGCCGAGATCGGTTCGATGCGCATCTCCGAGGAGATCGACGCGCTGGAATCACTCGGGATCCGGTCGGTGCCCTTTGTGGTCACGACGCGGGTCATCGCCGGGATCTTCGCCGTCGCACCCGCATTCGTGGTCGCGCTGATTCTGAGCTACGCCTCCTGCGCCTTCATCGTGACGACCATCCACGGCACACCGACCGGGACCTACAACCACTACTTCGATCAGTTCGTGGTCGGGTGGGACGTGTTCGCCGCGACCGTCAAGGTGATGGTGTTCGCCATCGCCGTCGTGCTGATCCATTGCTATCAGGGCTATTTCGCCACGGGCGGCCCCGAAGGCGTCGGCATCGGTTCCGGGCGCGCCATTCGGGCGAGCCTGGTGGCGATCATCGCGCTCGACATGGTCGCCACCATCGCACTGTGGGGATTTCAATCCCCCGTCACGTTCACCGGGTGATGCCATGCCTGCCTACGCCCTGCCGGGAACCGAAGTCGGGCCGCTGCGCGCCCGGATCCTCGGCGCGCTCGCCATCGCGCTCGCGCTACTCGCCGTGCTGGTCTGGCGCGTGGTCCCCGACAGTGTGCCCGCCGACCAGATCCGGGTCGCGCTGCTGGTCGGCGAGGTCGGCGAGGGAGTGGGGGAGGGCACCGAGGTCCGGCTCGACGGTGTGCGGGTCGGCTCGGTCGACACGATCGACTTCGCCGGCCGGAGCAAGCAGCGCATCGAGCTCACGCTGAGCGGGTCTCAGCTGTTCGGCCTGACCGACGCGCTGGCCGTCGACTACGCGCCGGGAAACCTGTTCGGCATCAGCGCCATCGAGCTGCACTCGACGGTGGGCGGTGCTGAGCTGGTCGACGGTTCGATTGTCGACTTGACCGGTCGTGACGCTGATCGGGTCCACGACGCCACGCTCTCCGCCTTGCTGAAAGCAACGGGACAGCTCACCGACGAGGTGCTGACACCGAAACTCGTCGCCTTGCTCAGTACCGTCTCCCGCGATCTGACGGCGTTCACCCCGCTGCTGGAAGCCATCGGCACGACCGCCCGCTCCTATGCCGAGACCAGGCAGCTACCGCCCTCGGTGCTGTTCGAGCAGTTCGGTTCGGCGCTGACCGGTCTGCCGCCGATGCTGACCGGCGGCCTGACGCTGCTGAACGCGGAGTACACGAACAAATACCTGGCGGTCCCCGATCAGCTCCAGCGGTTCGGCCGGATGTTCGAGGGCGTCCAATACCAATTGCTGCCGACGGTCACGCGACTGTTCAGCACCTCTCAACAGTACTTCGGGGAGATCCTGCCCATGCTCAGCCTTGTCCTCGACCGCCTCGCCGCCTCGGTCAGCACCCCGCAGCGCTCGGCGCAGCAACTGAGCGAGCTGCTCACCCGACTCGACACCGCCTTCCAGGACACAACCGAGGGCCCGGTGCTCCGAGCCGACGTCGCGCTCGACGGTGTGCCGGGTCTGGCCGCGCCGCTGGCCGCGATGCTCGGGGGCGGGCACTGATGACAACGCGTGCCCTGCTGATCCGGGTAGCCACCGCGGTCGCGCTGATGGCAGTGGTGCTGGTCGGCGTCCTGCGCGTGATCGAGCGACCCGTCGACGGCGAAACCGACACCTATACAGCGCTGTTCACCGATGCGAACGGGCTGCGCAGCGGTGACGACGTGCGCCTCTACGGGGTGCAGGTCGGCAAGGTGGTGGCCGTCGAACTCGACGGCGCGCTCGCCCGCGTGCGCTTCACCGTCGCGCGGGATCGGACGCTGTTCATCAACTCCCGGATCGCCATCCGCTACCAGAACCTCACGGGTTTCCGGTATCTGGGCGTCGAACAACCCGACCAGCCGACGGGCCGACGTGATCCGGCGTCGGTTTTCAGCACCGCGGAGACGGTGCCGGACTTCGACATCACCCGTCTGTTCAAGGGTTTGCAGCCGGTGCTGGCCGAACTCTCTCCCGAGGATCTCAACCAGTTCGCGACCAGCATCCTCGCGGTGATCCAGGGCGACGGCACAGGTCTCGGGCAGGCACTGGGCGCCATCGACAAGCTCAGCCGCTTCGCTTCCGACCGTCAGGTGGTCCTGTCGACGCTCGCGCGCAACCTCGCCGAGGTCGCCGATCATCTCGACGGAAAGTCGGGGAACGCCATCACGCTGCTGACCAATCTGACCAACCTGTTCATGGCCATCACCGCGAAACTGCCCGGGCTGGTGGACTTCTCGATCGGTATCCCCGGTGTGCTGAAACCGCTGCGCAGCATGCTGACCGTCTTCGGGGTCACCGGCGAGCCGAACAGCGATCTTGACGCGGCGCTCACCAGAGCCTTTCCCGATCCGTACGAGGCGGTGGCCGCGTTCGAGAGCCTGCCCGGCCTCATCCAGTCGATGACGCGCGCGATTCCCCAGACCGGGCCCGACCTCACCTGCTCGCACGGTGACGCCACCGCACCGCCACCGCTGCAAGTGCTCATCGCCGGACAGGGGATCGTGCTGTGTCACCGATAACGCGCCGACGCGTCGTCAACGACCCCCGCGTGGGTGAATTGTGCTGGGGGATAGCGGGAATGTGCGCCGCGGTACTGCTCCTGGTCGCGATCGGTCTCGTCTATGTCACCGGAACCACCGCGCAGAGAACCTATTCCGCCGACCTGACCGAGGCAGGTTCGGTCCGCGTCGGCGACGATGTGCGGCTCGCCGGGATCCCCGTCGGGAAAGTGGCCTCGCTGGACCTGCTGCCCGACCGGGTCAGGATGAAGTTCACCGTCGCCGCCGACGCGTTCATCGGCGATCAGACCACCCTCGATATCCGGATGCTGACCTTTGTCGGCGGCTACTACGTGGCGGTGCTGCCCGCGGGCACGCGACCGCTGGGTGATGCGGTGCTGCCCGCGCAGCGAGTGATCGTGCCCTACAACCTGACCCGGGCATTCCAGGACGCGGTGGAGCCGGTGCGCCGCATCGACGGCGAGGTCTTCCGACGCGACCTCGCCGCGCTGTCCACCGCGATCGACAAGAGCCCGGACGCGGTGCGGTCGGCCGTGCGCGCCGCCGGTGACGTGGTCGCGATCCTGGACGAGCAGAACGCGGACATCTCGCGCACCCTGTCCATCGCCGACGAGTACCTCAGCGCACTGCGGGCCAACGCCGAGGTGCTGGCGAACCTGATCATCACCCTCGGCACGCTCGAGCAGATCATCCAGACCAACAAGGTGGTGGTCGCGGATTCCCTGATCGATCTGTCGGTCGTCCTGAAACAGGTCACGCCGCTCGGGCGCGCGTGGGACGCCTCGATCGCGCAGCGGGTGGCCCCGCTCGCCGCGGCGGTCCCCGCGCTCGAAGAGCTCGGTACGCGCCTGGGCGCCCTGTTCGATTCGGTGCGCGCGCTGGAGCAGCGCTTGCTCCCGCTGCTTCCGCCGGGCGGCGGGGTGAGCGTCGATCAATCCGGGGCGGCGATCCAGTTACCCGCGGTCTGCGTGCCACTGCCGGGGGGTGGCTGTTGATATCGAAACAGGTACTCGGATCGCGGGGGTTGATGTCGGTCGCGGTGGTCCTGACGCTCGTCCTCGCCGGCGCGCTCGGCCTGCGGCTGAGCACACCGAACCCGCCGATGCGGGCCTACTGCGCCGACATGCCCGACAGCATCGGACTGTACGAAGGCAGCGCGGTCACGGTGCTGGGGGTGCCGGTCGGGCGGGTCACCGACATCAGCATCGCCGGTGCTTCGGCGCGCGTCGAATTCACAGTCCGCGCCGACCGCAAACTGCCGCTCGAGGTCGGGGCGGTGACGGTCAGCGACACCTTGATCGCCGACCGCCGACTGGCCCTCATCGGCAACGAACCTGTCGGGCCGGGCTGGAATTCGAGCGCGTGCATCACCAAAACCCTGACGCCCAAGAGCCTCACGCAGACCTTCGACGCCCTCGCCGGTCTGGCCGACCAGCTCAACGGCACGGGCGATCCGGCGCAGCGGACCGCCCTCGGCGCCGGGATCACTGCCCTCGATCGCGCCACCGCGGGAACGGGCGAGCAGATCAACGACATCATCGTCGCGCTGAGCCGGGCACTGGCCGCACCCGATGCGGCGATCGGTCACCTCGGGCAGTTGCTCGACGCGCTCACCGAGCTCGCGCACCGCGCGCGCGGCGGCTGGTCGCAGGTGGAGACGACGGTGACCGGGTTGCCGCAGACATTCGACGACATCGTCACCATCGCCTTTCCCCCGGTCATCGCGATCGTCGCCACCCTCGCCGATCTGCTGCCCCAGCTCAACGACGTGATCATGATGTTCGGCTCGCCCGGACTGCGCGCACTGGACGCGGTACCCGATCTGTCGCGGATGATCGCGGCGGGGGTCGGCTCGCTGGCCGACGTCATCGCGATGGCGCCCGCTGTCGCCAGTGGTTTCGCCGGCGCCGTCGACCCGGCCACCGGCGCACTGACCATCGGCTATGCGCCACCGAAACTCGCACTCGCCCAGCAGGACTCGGCCCAGATCTGCGCGGCCGTGCAGGTGGTCACCGGGCAGGTGTGCGTTCCTTCGGAAAGTGGTGCGATGACGATTCCCGCGATGCCCGTCCTGCTGGGAGCGGTGAGCGCCCGATGAACCGTGCCGCCCTGCTCGTCCTCGCGGTGCTGCTCGCCGCCACCGGTTGCGGATTCCAGCCCGCCGATCTGCCCGTGCCGGGCGCCGAGGTCGGCGGACCCACCTACCCGCTACGGATCGAATTCGCCGACGTCCTCAATCTCCCGCAGGGGGCCAAGGTGATCGCGGCGGGTGTTCGCGTCGGCGGGCTCACCGGGGTCACCCTGGTCGATCCCGTCCCCGCCACGGCGGATCGGGCGGCCGTGCCGGGATATGCCGTCGTCGATGTCGAGATCCAGCAGTCGGTCCGGCTCCCGGTGGGCACCACCGCCGAACTGCGCCAGGAGACGCCGCTCGGCGACGTCCACATCGCCCTGAGCGATCCCGCCGACACGACCGCGGGCGAGCTGACAGCCGGCGCGACCATTCCGCTCGCCGACACCACCCAGTCGCCGCCGATCGAGGACATCCTGGCCGGGCTGTCCACCTTCATCGGCAGCGGCGCGGTGACCGACTTCCAGGACATCGTGCGCACGATGAACGGGGTCTTTCCCGACGATCCGCGCGAAACAGCCAGAATCGCAGACATTCTCGGCGCCGATATCGCCGACCTCGGCAGCCACCTGAACTCGGTCGACGCCCTGCTCGACGGCATGGAAGCCACCGTCGAAGACGGCATGCGGCACAACGTGCCGATTCTCGACGAGCTGCTCACCCCCTACGGCGTCCAACACACCACCGATGCGGTGAACACCCAGATCAGCGTCATCTTCGTGCTGACCGCGCTCGGCCCGGTCGCGCCGAGCGTGCAGTGGCTCGGCCCGCTGCTGTCCTCCCTGGACGACACCACCCGCGCCGTGGTCCCCATGCTGCTGGGCAGCCACCCCCTCGACACCGACGCGCCCTCGAACATGAAAGCGCTCATCGACCTGATCAACACCGACCTGGTCCCGTTCGCGCGACACGGACCGAAGGTCGACCTGTCGATCACCCCCGGCGAACACACCGAGCGGATCGTCGACTCCCTGCGAATGATCGGCCTGGTGCGATGAATCTTCGTGCGACAGTGTCACTCTCGGCGATCATGGCGGTGCTGATCTTCGGGGTCGGGTACATGTCGCTCGGTGTGCTGCGGCTCGATCCGCGAATCAGCTACCGCACCGCGGATCTGCGGCTGGCGAACTCGGGCGGGCTGGCGCCGAACTCACCGGTCCTGCTCTCCGGTGTCCAGGTCGGGCGCACCGAGTCGGTGCGAAAACAGGCCGACGGTGTGCTCGTCCGGTTGCGCATCGACAGTCGCTACCGCGTCCCGGTGTCCAGCGATGTCCGCATCGAGCAGTTGTCGGCGCTGGGCGAGCCCTACATCGCCTTCGCACCGGAGTCGGGGGCAGGCCCGTATCTCGAGGACGGCCAGGTCGTCGCGGCGGACCGCGTTCACCTGCCGACGACCATCACCGCACTCTCGGCCCGGCTGGTCGAGCTGCTCGACCAGATCCGTCCCGAGGTGATCGCGAACCTGGTCGACACCTTCGATCGCGCGCTGGCCGGGACCGATGCCGCGATGGGGACCCTGCAGCGGTCATCGACGCTGCTCGCGGCGACGCTGCTCAGCCGCACCGAAGCGATTCGGCAGCTGTTCGCCGACATCCAAGCCCTCGGCGGTGACATGGCGTGGCTCGGACCGTCCCTCGCTACGGCGGGCCCGCTGTTCGGCGAGTTCGGTGTCACGCTGAACGCGATCGTCGAGTCCGGTTCGGAGCTCGTGGAAAGCCGTCCGGTCGACGACTACTTCACCGGCGACGGCCTGGTTCCCTTCCTCGACAACCTGACCGCCCTGATCACCGAGATCGGCCCGAGTATCGCCCCGCTGGGACAGATTCTCGGCCCGGTGGTCACCGATGCGGTACATCAGACGCCGGCCATCGACATCAGCACCCTGATCGACCAAGCACTGCAGAACGTGGACGCCGACGGCACCGTGCACTTCAGCCTCGGCGTCAAATAGCCGGACAAAGGAACTGACCATGAGTACAGCGACCGAAGCAGAAGCCACCGCTACCGGCGAGCAGGCGCCGCGCACCGTCTCCGTCCGGCTCTCGGCCGTTCTGGTCAGCGGCACGATCGGGGTGCTCGTCGCCGCGGTCGTCACGTTCGCGGCGCTGTATTTCTCGGCGCGGGCGACGATCGCCGAGCGCGACGCGCGCGCGGCCGATGCCGAGCGCGTGGAGCAGATCGCGACCGGCTACGGCGTCGGCGCGTCCACGATCGACTACCGCGACGTGCCTGCCTGGTTCGTCCGGCTCAAGACCGGCACCACCGGGTCTCTGGCCGCCAAATTCGACGCCACCGCACCGCAATTGGAGCAGATCCTGCTCCCGCTGCAGTGGACGTCGAAGGCGAACCCGCTGTCGGCGAAGGTGATCTCGGAAGCCGGTGGCATCTACAAGGTCAACGCCTACCTCGACGTGGTCTCCACCAGCGCCCAGACGCCCGAGAGGACGCGGACCACCGTCACCTATTCGCTCACCGTCGACCGGAATTCCGGCTGGCAGATCACCGAGGTGGGTGGCCTGCAGAACGCCCTGCCGACGAAATGATCAGTAGGCGATGAAGAGGATCTCGTCCGGGGTGTAGTCGTGGCCGGGGTGGTTCGCGGCCAGGTGCTCCTGGGTCTGCTTGATCAGATCGGCCTCGTCCGTGCCGCGAATGCTGACGCCGCAGGGGCAGTTGAGACGAGTCTTCATCGGTGTTCTCCTTGGGTTCCGGCTATCCGAGCATGTTTCCGGACAGTAGTCCGGATTGTATTCCAGGTCATGTGTTAGCGTCACCCGCATGGGAGCTGTAGACGAGATCTCCGCCGGTACCAGCGACCTGTTCGCCCTCGCCGAACAGACCGTCGGATTCATGCCGCCGGAGGAGGGACAGGCGCTCTACACGGCCGCCCGCGCGTACGCGGGTGACGGAATCATCATGGAGATCGGCACCTACTGCGGCAAGTCGACCGTCTATCTCGGCGCCGCGGCCCGCGAAACCGGTGCCACCGTGTGCACCGTGGACCACCACCGTGGCTCCGAGGAACATCAGCCGGGCTGGGAGTACCACGACACCAGCATGATCGACCCGGAGACCGGCGTCTTCGACACCGTGACCACGTTCCGGCGCACCATGATTCGCGCGGATCTCACCGACACGGTGACCGCGATCATCGGCTCGTCGAGTGCCGCCGCACGCCTCTGGCGGGCCCCGCTGCGCATGCTGTTCATCGACGGCGGCCACACCGAGGAAGCCGCCCAGCGCGACTACGACAACTGGGTGCACTGGGTGGCCGGCGGCGGGCTGCTCGCCATCCACGACGTTTTCCCCGATCCCGCCGACGGTGGTCGCGCGCCGTTCAACATCTATCGACGCGCGATCGACAGCGGCAAATTCCGCGAGCTCTCGGTCACCGGTTCGCTGCGCATCCTGCAGCGAACCGCCGCATGTAACTGAGCCGGATCACCGGGGGAGTGCGTCGCGGAAGATGCCGTTGCCCGCGGTGGTGCGGCTGAGGGCGTCGGCGGCGAGCACGACCGCCGCCGCGGTCCACGTGGTGCGCTCTTCGGGCCAGCGCTTGCCGTCGGTGAAAACGAGTCCGGTCCAATAGGATCCGTCCGATTCGCGCAGATGCTGCATCGCGGCGAACAGCGTGCTCGCGGCGGCGGTGTCGCCGATGGCATCGAGTGCGAGCACCAGTTCGCAGGTCTCGGCGCCGGTGACCCACGGTGCGTCGGACACGCAGCGAATGCCGAGATCGGGGACCACGAATTCGTTCCAGTGCCGCGCTATCCGGTCCGCGGCCGCCGCGCCGCGCACCGCGCCGCCGAGGACCGGGTAGTACCAGTCCATGGAGTAACGGCTCTTGTCCAGGAACGCTTCCGGATGACGGCGCAGAGCGTTGCCGAGCCGGCCGCGAGCCACCGCCCAATCCGGTCGCGGGTCGCCCACCCGCTCGGCGAGGGTCACCGCACAGCCGAGACTGTGGAAGATGCTGGAGCAGCCGGTCAGCAGAGCCTCCCCCGACGACCCGTATTCGTTTGCCGACCAATGGATCTCGCCGTGGGCGCCCCGTTGCAGCCCGAGGACGAAGTCGATGCCGGCGCGGACTGTCGGCCACATCTCCGCGGCGAACCCGGTATCGCCGGTGATCGTGAGGGCGTGCAGAACACCGGTGGCCAGGTAGGCGCAGAAATTGGTGTCGGAGTCGTGGTTCTCGATCACGCCCGCGCGGACCTGCATGGGCCACGACCCGTCGGACCGCTGCGATTTCGCCGACCAGATGTAGGCCTCACGGGCCACGTCCCACAATCCGCCCACGGTGAGCGCCATCGCGGACTCGATGTGATCCCACGGATCGGTGTGGCCTCCGCTGAACCAGGGGATCGCACCGTCGGGTTCCTGTGCGGCGGCGATGGATTCGGCGGTGCGCCGGATCTCGCTCGCGGAGACGACCCCGGCAACGGTGGGCAGGTCAGCGGGCATCACTGCGCACCGCCGGTTTGGTGAAGTAGAGGGCGACGGACTTGCCGACCAGTGGGTTCAGCAGACGTTCGGCCGTGCGCGTCAGCGCGGGCGCCGACATCATGTCCCACACCAGCATGCGGTGATAGGCGCTCACCAGCGGATGGTCGTCGTTGCGCACGCCGACAGCGCATTTGAGCCACCAGAAGGGCGAGTGCAGGGCATGCGCGAAGTCCTGGTGGTGGTAGCGCAGGCCACGCGCGGTGATCTTGTCGCGCAATTCGTCGGCGCGATAGATGCGCACGTGGCCGCCCTCGTTGGCGTGGTATTCGTCCGACAGCGCCCAGCAGATGCGTTCGGGCAGCCAGCGCGGCACCGTGACCGCCAGCGCGCCGCCGGGTTTGAGCACCCGCACCAGCTCGATGACGGCGCGGTTGTCCTGCGGGATGTGCTCGAGGATCTCCGAGGCGATGACCACATCGAATTCGTCGTTGCCGTAGGGCAGGTCGAGCGCGTCGCCGCGCACGGTCTCGGCCTTCGCGTACTCGGGGGCTTCGCCGACCTCGGCCATAGCCTGGAACATCACGTCCACGTCGGCCAGGTCGGCGGCGTTCTGGTCGAAGGCGACGACGTCGGCGCCGCGGCGATACGCCTCGAAGGAGTGTCTGCCCGCACCACAGCCGATGTCGATCACCCGTGATCCATGGCCGACGCCCAAGCGGTCGAAATCGACGGTCAACATGGGGCCTCCGGAAAGGGGTGGGAAGGGATCGTGGTCGGGAAACGCCGGGCGACGGCCTGCTCGTAGATCGCGACGGTCTGCGCCGCGACGGCCGCCCAGCTGAACAACGCGAGTACGCGGCTACGCCCGGCCGCTTCCATACGGGCGCGCCGGTCGGGATCGGTGAGCAGCTCGCCGAGCACCCGGGTCAGGGCGTCCACGTCGCCGGGAGCGACCAGTTCGGCGCAGTCGCCGACGACCTCGGGCAGTGCCCCGGCTCGGCTGGCGACGAGGGGTGTGCCGCTCGCCATCGCTTCGACGGCGGGCAGCGAGAACCCTTCGTACATCGAGGGAATGCAGGCGATCTGGGCCGAGGCGAGCAGTTCGGCCAGCTGCTCGTCGCTGACTCCGCTGACCGGGGTGACGATATCGGCGATGCCGAGTTCGGCGATCAGCTTCTCGGTGGGGCCGTTGGGCTCCAGCTTCGCGACGAGCCGGAGCTCGACCTCATGGGTATGGCGCAGCCGGGCAACGGCTTTGAGCAGATGCGCGATGCCCTTGAGTGGTTTGTCGGCGCTGGCGACCGCCACGATCCGCCCACGCACCCGTGGTGACGAGCGCGGCCGGAACAGCTCGGTGTCCACCCCGAGGGGGACCGTGTGCAGGTGCCCCGGGCGCACTCCGAAGTCCTCGGCGATGTCGGCGGCCGAGGACGACGAGACGGTGATCAGATCCGGAATCCGGCGTGCCACCTGCTGTTGCATGCCGAGGAATCCGTACCAGCGCCGCACGAGCAGTTTGCGCCGCCACGGCGTCGCCGCCAGGTCCACCGCGCGGTCGCGGGTGATCGGATGGTGCACGGTCGCCACCAGCGGCAACCGCTCCGCGATGGCGAGCAGGCCGTAGCCCAGGCACTGATTGTCGTGCACCACATCGAATTCCGTGGCGCGCGCGGCCAGCAGCTTGGCCACGCGCAAGCTGAACGTGCGAGGTTCGGGGAACCCGGCCGTCCACATGGTGGCGAGCTCGAGCAGGTCGACGCGATCCCGGATCTCGCGGGGATGCGGTGTGCGAAAAGGGTCTTCGTCGCGATACAGGTCCAGGCTCGGCACCTCGGTGAGCCGCACCCGCGGGTCGAGATCCTCGGGATAGGGCTGGCCGGAGAACACCTCGACCTGGTGGCCGAGATCGACGAGTCCCTGACTCAGGTACCGCACATAGACACCCTGCCCGCCGCAATGTGCCTTGCTCCGATATGACAGCAGCGCGATCCGCATCAGTGCACCGTTCCCGACTCGTAGCTGACCTGCCAGTGTTTGATGCCGTTGATCCAACCCGATCGCAGCCGCTGTGGCTCCGAAACCTGGGACAAATCGGGCATCACGTCGGCGATGGCGTTGAAGATCAGCTCGATCTCGAGCCGGGCCAGGTTCGCGCCGACACAGAAATGCGCGCCGGTACCGCCGAAGCCCAGATGCGGATTGGGGTCGCGCGAGATGTCGAAGCGGAACGGGCTCTCGAAGGCGTCCTCGTCGAAATTGGCTGAGCTGTAGAACAATCCGACGCGCTGACCGGCGCGGATGAGTTGTCCGCCGAGCTCGGTGTCGGCGGTCGCGGTGCGCTGGAACACCGTCACCGGCGTCGCCCAGCGCACGATCTCGTCGGGCGCGGTCCGTGGCCGCTGTCGCTTGTAGAGCTCCCACTGATCCGGATTGTCGATGAACGCCTTCATCCCGTGGGTGATGGCGTTGCGGGTGGTCTCGTTGCCCGCGACCGCGAGCAGGATCACGAAGAACCCGAACTCGTCGGAGCCGAGCGCCTCCCCGTCGAGATCGGCGTGCACGAGCCTGCTGACGATGTCGTCGCTGGGTTCGATGCGGCGCTGCTCGGCCATGTTCCAGGCGTAGCCGAGGATCTCCATCGCCGCGGTGGACGAGGCGTCGGTGGTCGTGGCGTCGCCGTACTCCGGGTCGTCGTAGTTGAGCATCTGATTCGACCAGTCGAACAGCTTGCGGCGGTCCCGCTGGGGGACGCCGACGAGTTCGGCGATGGCTTGCAGCGGAAGCTCACACGCCACCTGTTCGACGAAATCACCGCTACCGGCCGCACGCGCCGCGGCCACGATCGCCCCTGCCCGTTCGGTCAACGCCGCGCGCAACCCCTCGACCGCGCGCGGCGTGAACCCTTTGGCGATGATGCGCCGGATCTTGGTGTGTTTGGGCGGATCCATGTTCAGCAGCAGGGCGCCGGTGAGTTCGATCTGCTCGGGTGTCACCTCGCCGGGCAACCGGATGACCGAGCCCTTGCGCTCGGAGGAGAACAGCTCCGGATTACGCGAAACCTCCTTGATGTCCTCGTGTTTGGTGATCACCCAGTAGCCGCCGTCGCGGAAGCCGCCCGACTGCGCGTCGGTCTGGGCGTTCCACCACACCGGTGCGGTCCGGCGGAGCTCGGCGAATTCCTGGACGGGGTTGCGGGATTCCCACAGGGCCGGATCGGTGAAATCGAATCCGGCAGGGATGGATGTCGCGGACACAGTGACCTCCGCTCGCGCTCAGCGCTGCCTGCGGCGGTAGCGGACGCGGCAGGGCTGCTGCAACTGCACCACCATCTTGGAATGGTCGTTGCGGTAGGTGTCCGACGGCTGTGCGAGCTCGAACTCCCAGTCCCGCAGCAGAATCGAGAAGATCGCCTTGAGCTGCATGAGCGCGAACGGCGCGCCGACGCAGCGGTGCCTGCCCGCGCCGAACGGAATCCAGGTCCAGCGGTTGAGGATGTCGTCCTGGCGCGGGTCGAGATAGCGCGCGGGATCGAAGGCGTCCGGGTCGGGGAAGTCCTCCGGAATCCGGTTGGAGACCGCGGGGGTGGCGGCCACCATGTCGCCCGGCTCGATGCGGTGCCCGCACACCTCGAACTCACCGCGCGCCAGTCGCATCAGGATGATCAGCGGCGGATGCAGCCGCAGGGTCTCCTTCAGTGCCGCTTCCAGATTCGGAATCTGGCGCAGCGCATGGTGACTCACGTCAGCGCCGTCGGCGTAGAGCTCGTCGAGTTCGGTGACCACCCCGGCCAGCGTCTCGGGATGGCGCAGCAGTTCGATGATCGTCCAGGCCGCGGTGCCCGAGGTGGTGTGGTGGCCGGCGAACATCATCGAGATGAAGATGCCGGTGATCTCGCTGGCCGAGAACCGCAGCGCCCCGTTCTCGTCCTTCACCGAGATGAGGACATCGAGCATGTCGCGATCGTCTTTGCTGGTGGGCGGATTCGCCTCGCGTTGATCCATGATCGCCTGCACCAGCTCGACCAACGCCGCGCGCGCCGCGTCACGCCGGACGAAACTCTCGATCGGCGCGTACGGGTCCACGTAGGCCAGAGCGTCGGTGCCCTGCTCGAGCTCGTGATAGAGATGCGCGAAACGTCCGTCGAGCTGATTGCGGAACTTCACCCCGATCAGACAGGCCGAAGAGGTGTAGATGGTCAGCTCGGCGAAGAACTCGAGCAGATCGATCTCGCCCTCGTCGTCCCACTGCGCGACCATCTGATCCACTTCACGGGCGATGGTGCCCGCGTGCCCGCGCATGTGATCCGCACGCAGCGCCTGGTTGTGCAGCATTTCCTTGCGGCGCTCGGGGGGTGCGTCGAACACCACGCCCTCACCGAAGATCGGCTTCATAAACGGGTAGGCCGCGCCCTGGTCGAGATCGTCGTCGCCGGCCCGGAAGAAGAATTCGTTGGCCTCGGCGCCGGACAACAGGACGACATCACGTCCGGCGAGCTCGAAGGATCCGACATCGCCGCACTCGGCGCGAACGCGCCGCATCAGGGCGATCGGATCGGTACGGAACTCGGCCAGGTGCCCGTGTTCGTCCTCGCCTCCGGACACGCGCTGCGGTTTGACCAGCGTCATTGGAAAGTCCTTCCCGGAATACTGTCCAGACACTAAATGGACATGTGTCTGGACAGTACTACGGCTTCCGGATGTGCGACAAGGTTCGGGCCGAATCCGACGGACGGTGCGCTAGCTGTCCGTGGCGGGCGCGGCCAGTAATCGGCGCGCGCAGATCTCGAGCAGATCGGCCACTTGCGCGTAGGACAGCAGGCCCATCCCGCCCTGGAGAAGCGCCCCGGAGTACAGCAGTTCGAGCGCGGCCAGGCTCTCCGGATCCTTCGTGCCGAGGGCTTCGCCGAGTCGGTGGCGGATCTCGCGGCCGATGCGCACCCGCAGGTGCCGCACATCGGGATCGTCGCCGAGCATGGCGCTGCTGACCGCTCCGGCCAGGGCGGGTTCGTCGGCCACCAGCATCGAGACCTGGCGAAGAACGGCGACCACGCGCGCGGTCCGGTCGGCCTCGCCGGTCGCCAGCGGCGGCATGGCGACCAGCCGCCGCCAGAACACCTCGGAGATCAGGTGTTCCTTGGAGGAGAAATACGTGTAGGCCGTGGCGGTGCCGACGCCGGCCGACGCGGCGACGAGCCGGATCGTCGTCCCCGAATAGCCCTCGCGTGACAGCACATCGACGGCGGCGACGGTCAGGCGGTCCACCGTATCGGCCTGCTTTTCGGTCAAGCGTCGGCGAGTTGCTTCGATGCCGGTAGGCGCGATTTCGGACATGTGTCTGGATGGTACTACAGCCTGGTGTACGGACCAATGAACGAACCATGGTCTTGCGTCTGATCGATGAACCGAACTATATTCCGTACACCTGTCCAGACACGTATCGGAGCCTCGCTATGAACGGCCTCGTCCCCGCCGAAGGCACACCACTGTTGATCGGCGGCAAGTTGATCCCGGGTGGCTCCGGTGTCTTCGCGACCATCAATCCCGCCACCGAGGAGGTGCTCGGCTACGCCGCCGACGCCTCCGGCGCCGACATGGAGGCGGCCATCGCCGCGGCGCGCACCGCCTTCGACGAGACGCAGTGGTCGCGCGACCCGAAGTTTCGCGCGCACTGCCTGCGCCAGCTGCGCGACGTACTGGGCGAGCACCTCGAGGAACTGCGCGCGATCACCATCGCCGAGGTCGGCACACCGGTCATGCTGACCAGCGGACCGCAACTGGAAGGGCCGATCGCGGATCTGTCCTACGCCGCCGACCTGGCCGAGAACTACACGTGGGAAACCGATCTCGGCACCAGGGACCTGATGGGTATCGCCAGTCGCCGGGTGATCCGGCGCGAGGCGGTCGGTGTCGTCGGCGCCATCACGCCGTGGAACTTCCCGCACCAGATCAACCTGGCCAAGATCGGGCCCGCACTGGCCGCGGGCAACACCGTGGTTCTCAAGCCCGCCCCGGACACACCCTGGTGCGCGGCGGTGCTCGGCCCGCTCATCGCCGAGCACACCGACATCCCGGCCGGGGTGATCAATATCGTCACCTCCTCCGATCACGGCCTCGGCGCCCAGCTGGTCCTCGATCCACGGGTCGACATGATCACCTTCACCGGCTCGACCCAGACCGGCCGTTCGGTGATGGTCGGCGCGTCGGCCACGCTCAAGCGCACCTTCCTCGAATTGGGCGGCAAATCGGCGGCGATCGTGCTCGACGACGCCGACATCGCGGCCGCCGCGAGCTACACCGCGTTCACCGTCGCCGTCCACGCGGGCCAGGGGTGCGCCCTCACCACGCGGCTGCTGGTGCCGCGCGAGTCCTACGACGCCGCGGTCACCGCCGCGGCCGGTGCGCTCCGGGGGCTGGCTGCCGGCGACCCGACCAACCCCGGAACCGTGTGCGGCCCAGTGATTTCCGAGCGTCAGCGGGCGCGGGTGGAGCGCTACCTCGAGATCGCACGCGCCGAAGGTGGACGGATCGAGGTCGGCGGCGGCAGGCCCGCGGACAAGGAACGTGGGTACTTCATCGAACCGACGCTGATCAGCGGACTCGACAACACCGCGACCGTCGCGCAGGAGGAGATCTTCGGGCCCGTGCTCGTCGTGATTCCACACGACGGCGACGACGACGCGATCCGGCTGGCCAACGAATCGCCCTATGGACTGTCGGGTTCGGTGTGGGGCACCGACCCCGACCGGCTCGACCGGGTCGTCTCGGGGGTGCGCACCGGGACCCTGAGCGTCAACGGCGGCCTCTGGTACCACGCGGACGCGCCGTTCGGCGGCTACAAGCAGTCCGGCATCGGCCGGGAGATGGGCGTCGCCGGTTTCGAGGAATACCTCGAAACCAAGCTGATCGCCACCCCCGCCTGACCTCACCGACACCGTCCACACTCAGGAGCTGAACACCATGGCACGTTTCACCGGTCGCACCGCGATCGTCACCGGCGCCGCGCAGGGCATCGGCGCGGTCTACGCGAGCGCACTGGCCGCCGAAGGCGCCAATGTCGTTGTCGCCGACCTCAATGCCGAGCGCGGCGAGGAGGTGGCCAAGCAGATCGTCGCCGACGGCGGGGTCGCGGCCTTCCGCCGCGTCGATGTCGCCGATCCCGAATCCGCTGTCGCACTGGCGGAGTTCACCGTCGCCGAGTTCGGCGCGATCAACCACCTGGTCAACAACGCGGCCATCTACGGCGAGATGAAGC
This sequence comes from Nocardia sp. NPDC056952, assembly GCF_042674185.1. NCBI lineage: Bacteria > Bacillati > Actinomycetota > Actinomycetes > Mycobacteriales > Nocardiaceae > Nocardia > Nocardia sp. NPDC056952. The sequence goes on from NZ_JBHURA010000003.1 coordinate 172,844, forward strand.
TCGATCTGCTGCTCACCGTGCCGTGGGACTACTACAAGAAGTTCATGGGCGTGAACTTCGACGGCGCGCTCAATGTGACGCGCGCGGTCTGGCAGCCGATGATCGCGGCAGGCGGCGGCTCGATCGTCAACCAATCATCCACCGCCGCATGGCTGTACTCGGGGTTCTACGGACTGGCCAAGGTCGGTATCAACGGCCTCACCCAGCAACTCGCCACCGAGCTGGGTGGTTCGCGGATCAGAGTCAACGCCATCGCGCCCGGCCCGATCGACACCGAGGCCACCCAGACCGTCACGCCAGGAAACATGGTCAAGGACATGGTCAAGCGCATTCCGATCAAGCGGATGGGCACCCCGCAGGACCTGGTCGGCGCCTGCCTGTATCTGCTGTCGGACGAGGCGAGCTGGGTGACCGGCCAGATCCTCAACGTCGACGGCGGGCAGATCATCCGATGACGGCCGAATCCGCCAGCGCCCCAGTCGGATTCATCGGGCTGGGCAATATGGGCGCGCCGATCGCGCGGCGGCTGCTGGACTGGCCGGGCGGGCTCACGGTCTGCGATGTCAGGCCCGAGGTCATCGAGCCGTTCGTCGCCGCGGGTGCGCGTGCGGTCGCCGAGCCGGCGCAGGTCGCGACGCACGCGCGGATCATCTGCGTGACGGTCATCGACGATGCGCAGGTGACCGAGGTGCTCACCGGCCCTTCCGGCATCCTGAGCACCGCGGCACCGGGCACGGTGGTCGCCGTGCACTCCACCATCAGCGACCGGACGGCGCAGGAGCTGGCCGCCCGGTGCGCCGAGCACGAGGTCGACTTCGTCGACGCGCCCGTCAGCGGCGGCGCACCCGGCGCGACCCGGGGGAGCCTGGCCGTGATGGTCGGCGGTAGCGCCGCCGCGGTGGACCGGATCCGGCCGCCGTTCGGGTGCTTCTCCGACCTCGTCGTGCACGCCGGTCCGGTCGGTGCGGGAACACGGATGAAGCTGGCACGCAACCTTCTTCACTTCATCTCGTTCACCGCCGCCACCGAGGCGCAGCGCCTGGCCGAGGCCGCCGGGCTCAGTCTCACCGCACTCGGGAAGGTGGTTCGCCACTCCGACGCGGTGACCGGTGGGCCGGGCGCGATCATGCTGCGCGACACCACCGCGCCGATCGACCCCGACGACTTCTGGTTCCCCATCCTGGGCCACGTGCGCGATCTCGGCGAGAAGGACCTCTCGCTCGCGCTCGACCTCGGCGACCGGCTCGCGGTCGACCTGCCACTGGCGCGGCTGGCCCTCGCCCGTCTCGCCGAGGGACTCGGCGTCGCCGAACCCGCGCTCGACAAGGAGATCTCATGACCACCAACGGAGAAACCCCCGCCGACGTCCGCAAGCGCGGCTTGGCCAAGATGACCGAGGTCTACGGCTGGGAGTTCGAGGACGGCCCCGGCGAGCACTTCGCCGTCACCGCCGATCACCTGTTCGCCGACATCTGGTCGCGGCCCGCCTTGACCGTGCGCGAGCGTCGGCTGCTGCTGCTCGGGGCGCTCACCGCGCAGGGCAATGTCGATGTCGCCGAGATCCAGATCGGTGCTGCTCTGCGCAATGGGGAGCTGTCCGAGGAACAGTTGCGTGAGATCGCCCTGTTCCTGTGTCACTACGTCGGCTGGCCCGCGGGGACGAAGCTCGACGGTACCGTCGGCAAGGTGATCGCGCAGGAGCGTCGCAAGAAATGATCGACCCCGTTATCGCCGATCCGCGATCGCTGTAGCGTGCGGACGATGGTTATGCCGAAGAATCAGCCGAAAGGGCTGAACTCGCCGATGACGACCCGGATCATCCGATACGGGTCGCGCGCACAGGCGTGGGTCTATCGCCGCACCAACGGCCGCGTCGGCGGTACCTGGCGCATCGGTGCCGGGTTCCGCAGCCCGGTGCCGACGCTGCTGCTCGAACATCGAGGTCGCAAGTCCGGCAAGATCTTCGCCGCGCCGCTGCTCTATCTCGTCGACGGCGAGGATCTGGTCATCGTCGGCTCCCAGGGCGGCCTCGCGAATCATCCGCAGTGGTACCGGAATCTGCTCGCGGATCCGAACGCCCATGTCCGGATCCGCAGCGAGCACTACCCGGTGGTTGCCCGTGTGGCCGACGCCGACGAGCGTCAGCGGCTGTGGCCCTTGCTGACCCGCCTCTACGCCGATTTCGATGCCTACCAGTCCTGGACCGAACGCGAGATTCCCGTCGTGATCCTGTCGCGCACCTGAGCCCTCAGTCGGCCGCGAGCCGGTCGTCGTAGGCGCGACGGGCATCGCGGTCGACATCGATGAAGGTGCGGTGCACGCCCAGCCGCCGAGCCATGAACTCACCGAGCGGGCGTGGGGTCAGCTTGTTGAAGGCGGCGAGCATGCCCGCGGCGCGGGTGACCGACACGCGGCGGCGTGGCCGGGCGATCAGGGCGGCGACCGCGCTGGCGACGTCGGCCGGCTCGGCGAGCAGCGCACGCGGAGCGCGGGTTCCGGCGATCATCTCGGTGCGGGTGAATGTCGGCAGCACCGCGGAGAACCGCACGCCGGTGCCGCGGTGTTCCAGGCGCATGGTCTCGGTGAAGCTGAGCACCGCCTGCTTGCTCGCGCAGTAGGTGGCCATTCCCGGCGTCGGGTTCTCACCGGCCATCGAGGCCATGTTCACGATGTGGCCGCGGCCGCGGGTGAGCATCGGTGGCAGCGCGAGCTTGGTGCCGAGCAGGACGCCGTAGACATTGATGTCGAGAATCCGGCGGGTGATCTCGTCGGACTCCTCGGTGAACCGGCCGACCGGCATGATGCCCGCGTTGTTGATCAGTACATCGACAGGGCCGCAGGTCTTTTCGACTTCGGCGAGGAAACTCGCGAACGACGCGGGATCGGTGACGTCGAGGTGCCGCGCCATGGACGCGCCTATCTCGGTCCCGGTGTTCGCGACCGTGCTCGCATCGATATCGCCGAGGGCGACGACCGCCCCTGCCCCGGCCAGTTCGCTCGCGACCGCACGCCCGATGCCGCGCGCGCCGCCGGTGACAACGACTACTTTGCCCGCGGTGGACGGCATGTTCGATGCATCAGACATGTGTCCAGATTGTATTCTGGACATGGTTACGAATCAACCCCGACCCCCGCGCCGACGTGGTGTGGTTCGCCGACGCCATGGGACTGGCGAGTAACATCCGGACGCATGTCTGAAAGCGATTCCATCAGTCTCGAAGCGACCCGGCGTCGATTGACCGGGAAGCAGGCCGACACCGTCGAACGGCTGACCAGGGCCGCGCTGGTGGTGCTGACACGCGATGGCTTCTCCGGCATGACGATCCGGCTGGTCGCCGCGGAAGCAGGCGTCGCCACCGCAACCGCGTACACCTACTTCTCCTCCAAGGAGCACCTGGTCGCCGAGATCTTCTGGCGGCGCCTGCTGGCCTCGCACTCGCCCGCGAGCGAGGACCAAGACCCGACGGTGCGGGTGCTGGCCGAGCTGCGCAACATCGCGCTGCTGGTAGCCGAGGAGCAAGAGTTGTCCGGCGCGGTCACCGGCGCGCTGCTGGGCTCGGACCCGGATGTCGAACACCTGCGCACCCGCATCGGCATCGAGATCCGCGGCAGACTCGCGCGCGCTCTCGGCCCCGAGGCCGACACCGAGGTCATCGAATTGCTCGAGATCATCTACGCGGGCGCGCTGGTGCGGGCGGGCATGGGCTACGAGTCGTACTCCGAAATCGCCGACCGGATCGAGCGGGCCGCACTGAGGATCCTGCATACCGCCTGACACTCAGGGTTCGAAGCTCGCGAGCATCTGTTCCAGCGCGGCCTGATCGGGACCGACGAACGGCGCGGCATGCGGCGCCTCGGCAAGCATGTCCCAGTACTCCGCCGTGCGTCCACCCGCGGGCGGAAGATGTGTACTGAGGATCCGTCGCGGGTCGAAGGCACGCATCGCCGACACGGTGGCGAGGTATTTGCCCTCGTCCACGATGTGCACCCACGGGCTGTCCACCGCCGCCCAGAGATGCTGTGCCGCGCGAATCGCGGCCGGTGGCGTGTAACCCACGTCGTCGGCGGTCGCGAGTTCGGCGCTGGGCAGCGGAGCGCCGAAACAGTCGGAGGTGAAGCATGATTCGCTGCGTTCGTCGAAGAACCCGACCGTGCTCGGATTATCGAACAACGGTGGGCGAAACGCGGTGAGGCGTCGGTCGCCGACATCGAGGGACTGCCCCGGGTTCAGCAGGTACACGCGGTCCATCGGGACCGGTCGAGCGCACGACATGATGCCCAGGCCGGCGAATGTCGTGATCAGCCGGGCGTTCGGGGCGGCATCGAGCAGGTCGAACAGCGATCCGGTGTGGTCGCGATCGGGATGGGTGAGCCACAGCCATTCCACGTCGGCTGGATCCACGATCGAACTCAGTGCCGCCATGAACCCGCGGTCGGGAAGGCTGAGGCCGGTGTCGACGACGACGGGTTCCGCCGCGTGCAGAACGTAGGCGTTGACCGGGATATGGCCGATGCCCGGGACTTCCAGTTCATCGGCGAGAACAGTGATGTCGTGCTGGATTCGATTGATACGCATGGTGTTTCCTCAATCCTCGAAATCGACTCGAATGATCGAGCGCGCGATGGCAGCGAGGTCGTCGGCGGTCGGGTCGTAGCCGCGCGTGATCTTCAGCCCGAGTTCGAACGGGCCGGCGCCGTCGTCCATCGCCGCTCGCATCGCGGCGCCGACTCGGGCAGGCGCGACATCGAGGAGCACGGCGCGACCGTGGCGGATCTGCCCGCGGTGGGTGATGGTGACGGGTGCGCCGCCGACCAGATTGTGGCGCCATGCTCGCTCGGTGAAGATCAGCGTCTCGTCGCCGACGTGGTGCAGGCAGACCGGGATCCGCAGCGTGCGGCCGGTGCGGCGGCCGGTGAATTCGACCATTCCCTGTCGGCGAATGCGGCTGCCGAGCCATCGCGTCGCCAAGATGCGCCGCACGACAGGATTGATCAGTCGCATCAGTTCCGGCGGTGGCGGACTGAGGCGCACATTCGTGGTTCCGGTGTTCGTCATAGGTCGAGGCTAGGAATTTCCCGGTCGCCGCGACATTCCACAAATCTGGTATTTCCCCTGGTCCGGCCGCGGCCTACCGTTGATCTGTGAGCACGGATGCGAGGCAACGCGCCGCCGACAAGATCGGGCGGTTGTGCCGGGAGCCGCACGATCTGGTGTCGCTGTGGCAGGAGACGACGGAGGTGCTGGCCACCGCGGTCCCGCACTACTGGACGCCGTGCTGGTACACCCTCGATCCCGCGTCGCTGCTGATGACCAGTCACTTCCATCTCGGCCTCGCCGAGTTTCCGCCGCAGTGGCTGGCCGCCGAGTACGGCGAGGAACGCAACGGCATCGTCGACGTCGTCAAGTCGGCGACCGGATTGTCGACGCTGCACGACACCACTGGTGGAGACCCCTCGAACAGCGAACGCTGGCAACGCAATATGACGATGGGCGGGGACCAGGAATTGATCGCCCGGTTGCGCACCCGCTCCGGCGAGGTATGGGGCGCGCTCGCGCTCTATCGCGAACCCGGCGCCGCGATGTTCGATCCCGCCGAGAAGGAATTCGTGGCGACCGTGGCGCCGACACTGGCCGACGGCGTGCGCCGGGCGCTGCTGATCGGGCAGGCGGACGAACCCGAATACGGGGACTCGCCCGGTCTGCTGGTGCTCAACTCGGCCTGCGAGATCGAATCGGCCAGCGCCGGCGTGCAGCGCTGGCTCGGTGACCTGCCCGACGGCGACTGGGATCGCCAGAAGCTGCCGAGCGCCGTGGTGACCCTCGCCGCCCGCGCGTTTCGCAACGCGGCGGACGACCGACCCGACGAGGTACTGGTGTCGCGAGCGCTGAGCAGGTCGGGAACCTGGGTGGTGTTGCACGGCGCCCGCCTGACCTCGTCAGCACAGACCAGGGTCGCGGTGATCATCGAACCGGCCCACCCCAGCCGGATCTACCCGCTGCTGATGTCGGCCTATGGGCTCACCGAGCGCGAACGCGACGTCACCCGGCTGGTGCTGCAGGGTGCCTCGACCTCGCAGATCGCCCACGATATGACCGTCTCGGCCCACACCGTGCAGCAGCATCTGAAGAGCATCTTCGACAAAACCGGTGTCCACAGCCGCCGAGACCTGGTCGCCAAGGTGTTCTTCACCCACTACGAACCCCGCTTCCGGGACAACGAGCAGCGCGTCACCGCCACCAAACCGATCCGGGGTGGGCCCTGGCCGACGTACTGACCTAGGTGCCGACGGCGGTGGCGAGCAGGACGCGCAATTCCTCGACGACCTCGTCGAGCGCGGTAGTCGAGCGGTGGACGCGGCACAGGATCACCGCCCCTTCGACGCTCGCGATCGCCATGGTGGCCAAGCGTTCGGCGCGTGCCGGTGCGACGCCTTCCGCGGCGATCGCGACGGTCAGGGTGTCGTGCCAACGCTGCAGGATGGCGGCAACCTCGGGTTGCAGGTGGCGGTCCTCGGGCGACCCGCCTACCGCCACCGACACCACCGGACAGCCCGCCTCGAAATCGGACGTCAGCAGGATCGCGGTCCAGAACTCGGCGATCCCGGCCAGCACCCCGGCGGCGCCCCGCTTGGCGGCCTCCTCGATGAGGGCGCTGATCGTATCGCCTGCGAGAGTGAGCGATTCGGTCATGATCTGGGCGCGGCCGCCGGGGAAGTGGTGATACACCGAGCCCCGCGGAGCGCTGCTGCGGGCGAGTACCGCGTCGACGGTCACGCCCGCCGCGCCGCGTTCCCGCAGCAGTTCGATCGCACTGCCCAGCATCTTCTGCCGGGTGTTGGTACGAGCTCCCACCGTCAGGCCTCCTTCACCGGCGCCGTGAGCACCTCGATACGGGCGGGAACGTTCTTGTGCCAGGGGCTGCCGAAGAACTTGTCGCGTCGCGACGTCGAGGTCAGTGTATTGAGCGCGACACCGACGACAGTGTCCGCGCCCGGATAGGAGACACCCATGCCGTTGGGGAGTGAAATATGTCCTGCCTGCATCATCTCGCTGATCTCGATCGACGTGGTCGCCGAACCGGATTCGGTGACCACACGCACCCTATCGCCGGTGCTCAGCGCGAGCCGCTCGGCATCGGCCACCGCGATCCGCAGCGCGCCCTCACGGTCGCGGCGACGCCAGTCCGGGTTGCGGATGATCACGTTCGCCGTGAACGCGCGCCGCTCACCGGCGGACAGGGTGAACGGGTACTCCTCGCTGGTGTAGTCGGGGTCGACCGCGCAGACCGCGCGCAGTTCGTCGAGCAGTTCCGGGATGGCGGCGTGGATCTTGCCGTCGGCGTGCTGGATGTAGCGCCACGCGTCCTCGTAGCGGTCATCGGAGAACATCACCCCTTCCGGGTGCGCGCGCACAGCCTCGAACAACTCCTCGGCCTGCCCGAACCCGGATCCGGTGAACCCCGCCCTGGCCACGGCGTCGGGCTGGGAGATCACGCACAGCAGCGCGAATCCCCATGCCAGCGCCAGCGCGGCTTCCCCGTCCGGAAGGCTCGCGCCCAAGGTCCGGTACAGCAGATACGGTGTCAGCCCGGCCAGTTCGGGGCGCGCCTTCAGCGTGGAGAACAGTGCGAGCGCGAACGCCTCCCGGCTCACCCGCGCCGCTGCGGCCAGCTCCTCGAGCAGCCGGGGCTCGACCACGCCGAGACGGTCGATCACCGCACCGTAGATCTCGGGTTCGGGCCGGGTGCCCGGCAACGGCGCCATCAACGGCACGCGCATCTGAAAGCTGTTGTGCGGGAAGTGCAGCGTGAACAGCGACGCCTCGTACTTCTCGAACTGGCTCGCCGCGGGCAGCACATAGTCGGCCTGGCGAGCGGTCTCGGTCATCGCCACATCGACGACCACCGACAGCTCCAGCGACCGCATCGCCGCCACGAATCGCGCCGAATCCGCCAGCGAGTGCGCGGGATTCGACGAATCGATCCACATGGCCCGCAACCGGTCGGGGTGGTCGGTGAGGATCTCGTCGGCGATCGAGTTGCACGGGATCAGGCCGTAAAGAATCCGGGCCCCGGAAACCGGTGTGCGGGTGGGACCGTCGGCCATGCTCAGCGTGTCCGCGATCGTGCGGGCGATCGGCACCGCCACAGCGTCGAAGAACACGTCGAGCGTGGTGCTCGCCGTCAGTCCGGCCACGTTCCGCGAGATCGCGCCACGTCGCGCGGTCGCGGCGATCAACCGGCGCGCGGGCGTGGCACCGTAGCGCATCGCCATGGTCGCGACGCCACGCCGCAGGCGCTGCGCCCTCCCCGCCCCGGCCTCCTTCGGGATGGCGTGCCAACGTCCGGCGAGCGGAAACATCCACGAATGGATATGCACCCCACCGGGTTTGGCGAAGTTGCCGGTCAGGATCCACAACATCTTGTTCAGGTAGGCGACCAGGGTGCTGTTGGGTGACTGCTGCACGCCGAGGTCCTCATAGGTGGCGACGCTCTTCGCGGCGGCGATCCGGCGCGCGACGGTGCGGATCAGCGTCTCGTCGAGACCGCAGCGGTGCGCGTTCGCGCTGATGTCGACCGCCCGCAACGCTCGCAACACCGGTGCGACACCGGTCGCGTGTTCGGCCAACCACCCCTCGTCGTGCAGGTTCTCCTGCACCAGCGTCGCCGCGATCGCCGACACGCACCACGCGTCGGTGCCCGGCTTGACCTGCAGGTGATAGTCGGCCAGCGCCGCGGTTTCGCTGACGCGCGGGTCGATGACGATCATCGTCCGGTTCGGATCCCGCGCGATCTCGCGCAGCACCGGCCGCGCCTGCGCGATGCCGTGGGACTGCCAGGGATTCTTGCCGACGAAGATCGCGACCTCGGTGTGCTCGAAATCGCCGGTGGTGTGATTGCCGTAGAGCTGGGAATCGACCCAGGATTCACCGGTCTTCTCCTGCGCCAGCGCATTCGACATATACCGGCCACCGACCGCGTGATACAGCGCCCGGCCGTAGGCGCCACCGAGGTGATTGCCCTGCCCGCCCCCGCCGTAGAAGAAGATCGACTCGCCCCCGTGCGTGTCACGAACCCCGGCGAGCTTGGTGGCGATCTCATCGAGCGCGGTGTCCCAGTCGATCGGCTCGTACGTACCGTCCGCGGTGCGTCGCAGCGGAGTGTCGATGCGGTGCGCGCCAGACTGGTACTTGTCGAGCCGTAGCGGCTTCTCGCACGTGTAGCCCGCCGACCCCGGATGTTGTTTGTCGCCACGAATCTTCACCAGGTTGCGGCCATCGGTCTGGATCTCGAGACCGCAGTTGCATTCACAGAGAATGCAGGCCGTCTTGCGCCACCGCGCGGTCTCGGCGGTGTTGTCATCGGATTCCGGGCTGGTCAGACGCATGCTATGCAGTATTGCATAGAACAGGACATCGGCGCGGGCTGATGGCAGTCAACGCGGTCGCTGACCTGGTCTTCCGCGTCGGCCGACACGAATCGGCGGTCGTTATCTCGAACAGTCCAGTGGTGGAGATTTTGTGACGAGCGCCGCAAGTTTGCTAGGACTATTGCCGGGAACACAGTGCGCGTCTCATGATGGTCTTCTGACCAACTTGACGCCGAGGAACTGCTGTGACGCACTTCGCCGCCCGCCTCAACGAACTCTTCGACAACCCCTCGGGTCCGGACGTGCGTCAGTGCACAAACCGCCAAGTGGCGCGCATGCTTCAGGCGGCCGGTCACAGCATCTCCGCACCGTACCTGTCCCAGCTACGATCCGGGAATCGCGAGAATCCCTCGGCGAAGACTGTTTCGGCGCTGGCCGACTACTTCCAGGTCACGCCCGATTACTTCTTCCTCGCCCCGCATCATCCGGGCGTCGACGATCACACGCTCATCCGAGCGCTCGAACTCGAGGAACCGCGCGCCCTGCTGCTGCGTGCTGTCGGCTTGTCGAGTGAGGCCATGGACATCCTCGTCGCGATGGCCGAGCGTCTCCGTGTGAGTGACAGATTGCTCGCCATTTGCCTCGACGATTGACCTAGTGGTCCGCGCACTGGATCACCGCAACCGCTCGTCCGAAGATCTTCCTGCCGTCCTGTGTGGCGGTGACCGCGATCGTCGCGGTCTTGCGGTCTGCGTCGACCGCCTTCACCCTGCCGGTGTATTCGACGATCGCTCCGCTGTCGGAGACGTAGACCGGGCTGGTCGATCGCACCGCGTATTCGGGCACCACACCGGGACCGCCTGCCCATGAGGTGACGTACCCCGCACCGATCCCGATCATCAGCATGCCGTGCGCGACAGGCGATTCCAGATTCACCGACGCCGCCGCCTCCTTGCTCCAGTGAATGGGGTTCGGGTCGCCGGCCACGCCCGCGTAGTTGACCAGGTCACCGAGCGTCACAGCCACGATCCTGGGCGGCAGCTCGTCGCCGACGGCGACGGTGCTGAACGGCACCATATTCCGGCCCGGGTCCGCGGTCGGTGCCGGGCGCGCCGGCGCGGCATGCTCGGGTGTGTGGTGCTGTCGCGGAATCGACGCGCCATGACGGAAGTTCTGCATCACCAGTCGATCGCATATTCGCGCCGCGGCGACGTTCACCTCCGGCCGGCCGGCGAACGACGTGCGGGTGGTGACGACTTCCTTGCCGTACTGGTCGGTGACCGCGCACTTGAATCCGAAGATGTCGCCCCCGAACGCTTTTCGGCGCGATTCGAGTTCGACCTCGAAGCGTAACGAATCGCCCGCGAGGATCGGCCTGTCGATGATGAGGCCGTAGTCGGTCTGCATGATCTGGGTCAGGTCATAGCCTTCGGCCACGCGATCGAACATCTCGATCTGGGCCAGAAACGCGGGGATCGAGACGAAGGTCAACGGCGCGACCAGGCCACCGTAACCGTGGTCTTCGGCCGCTTGCTCGCAGTGGTGCGCGGGATGATCATCCTGAACCGCACGGGCGAACTCCCGGATCTTCTCGCGCCCGACGATGTAGCAGTCGCCGGTTCGATAGGACTGCCCGACCGTCGTCGCGGAGGCGACCGAATCGGCGGGTGGATCGAGCGATCTGAAGTCGTCTGGAGTTGTCCGCACACTCAGCAAAGTAACCAATTGTTAGCCGTGCGAGCGATATTTGCTGTTCTCAGAGTGTCGTAGTCCGATCGATCTGCTCGCGCAGGATGTCACCGTGACCTGCGTGGCGCGCGAATTCCTCGATCATGGCGAGCAGAGTCCACCGCATGCTGACAGTCCCCTCCCGGGGATTGCGCTTGGTGTCCTCCAGGTCGAACCGCGCGGCGATCGCCCGTGATCGGTTGCTCGCACGCTCGAACTCCGCGATGACATCGGCTAGCGACTCGTCGTCGGCCACGGCGAACGTGCCCTCGTCGCGTTTCGAGTATCCGTCGCATTCGGCTTCGTCGAGCCCCGCCCAGAACCGCTGGAACCAGATCCGCTCCGCGGCGGCGGCATGTTTGATCAAGGAGATCGGTGTCGTCAACGACGCGACAAGCCGTCGCCGAGCATCGGCGTCGGACAACCCGCGTGCGGTCGCGATGAGCGCTTCACGGTTGCGATCGAGTGTGTTCTCGATGATCGTTCGCTCGGCGCCGGTAGTAATTATGTTGGTAACCATGGACTTTCGCTCCATTCTCTTGCCGATCGAAGGCTCGGGGGTGTCTGGCAGTCGGCAGGGCACGGCTCGGTGGGCTCAACACGGCCAGTGACGGAGGCGAACCAGGGGAGGGGAAATCTGATGTGTTTCGTCGCGGAACGCGCGCTGACCAAGGCGATGCGGGTCGATCTTCACCGCAGCCGATACCGGTCGAGCGCCGAAGAGCTCGACGCCGCCTGCCGTCAGTCTGTCATGTCACTGGGGTTTCTGTGGGATTCGGCCAAACCACATCAAATCTCGGGACACAAGAAAACCCCCTCCGACCCAGGTCAGAGGGGGGTTTTCACTGTCGGGCTGACAGGATTTGAACCTGCGACCACCTGACCCCCAGTCAGGTGCGCTACCAAGCTGCGCCACAGCCCGTTCTTGCCCCCGTCTCCGGGTGCTCGAAAAGATTACCTCACCTCTTGGTGAAGGTACTAATCGGCTGGTAGGGGCACCTTTCTATCGATCCGGAGGAGTGTCGGCGTCTTGCACCGGAGCCCACAACCGCGCCGAGTTCGTAGGGATCCCATAGAAGACTGTGCGTGTCAGGAGCCCGACCTTGCCAGGGCGTTCATGGCCTGTGCGCGCGGTCGGTTCGTGTGGCCCTCGGACGTGACGTGCGCCCGTTCGGCACATTCTCGCGGCGGTCACGCCTCCGCCCGTGCACCGTGTTTGCTGGGCGTGGCTGTTGCCGCAAACTGCCCGCAGGCCATGGGCGTTCACCTGTCTACGGTGGCAAGCAGGTGCGGTGTGCCGTCAGCGCACGCGGACCTTGAGGTGGTGGGCCGGCAAGCGGTCAGCATGAGCATCAGCTGTTGGGTGTGATCGCGTGGTCGAGTTACCGCGAACGGCACGCGCGTCGATTCAGAATGGGCGCCGTCGATTTCGTGCCTGATCAGCCAACTACCTGACGCTTGCCGGCCTGAGAGTGGAGACGGCTGGCCGTGTTGGTGGTGTGTGGGTTCGGCAGTCGATGCTTCCGTCAGCTTGGTCGTGGCGGGTGCCGTGTCGGTTTGCCGTGGGGCCGTTGCCGCGATCGTATGATGACCCGACTTACTCACTTGCCCCGTCCATCGTTGGAGAGACCTGAATGTCAAACATGAAGTGGCGCGTGTTCGGTACGTCGGTGCTGATAGCGAGTGCCACGGCCATGATCTCATCAGGGCCTGCGATGGCGGAGCCGCAGGGCTGCACACTGGACCGATCGTGGGGCGGAGCGAGTGCCCATTGCGGAGGCGATGGGACCTATATTCTGGAGGTCGACTGTTTCGGCGTGAGCGTGTCCGGTGGGCAGCCGTTCGGGCCGTACTACAAGTCAGTCGTCGGTCATACAGATCCGACTTTGGACCCGATCTTCACCTACCCGCAGCGGAACTGCATGAACCCTTTGACGCTCGGGCAGGTCGGTATTGCTACCGATGCGCGTATTACGTTGGTGCCCACTCGGCCCGCTCCGTCGAACGCTTACGAATAGTGATCAGCGTGGAACCTGGGTTTGCGTCACAACGTTTCGGCGTTCACAGAGGTAATCTCTTCGAGCACCCGGAGACGAGGGCAAGAACGGGCTGTGGCGCAGCTTGGTAGCGCACCTGACTGGGGGTCAGGTGGTAGCAGGTTCAAATCCTGTCAGCCCGACAGTGAAACCCTCTCTGACCTCGGTCGGAGGGGTTTTTCTGTACGTTGGGATTTGACGTGTTCTTCCCGATATGCACACTTATTGCATATTAATTGCTCCAGCCAGCCTGGTTGCGGGATGCTGAATCTGGATTCGCGCCTATTGCGGCCAGCTCGGTGGAGACGAGGGCGGGGTGGGGGAGCGCTAACAGGGCCCGATCTCGTCGGGAGATGCCGGCTCGGTCGGGGTGATCCAAGGTGGTTACGGGACTGAGCCGATTCGTAGGGTCGGCTATGCCGAACTCGGCGCGTTCGCACCGGAGCGCCGCGCTCTCGCCTCCTTTGGATGTCGCAGCGGGCAACTGGGTCGAGGGGTTGCGGCTGCTGCTGAATCGGCAGTCTGGCTAGGGCGACGAACTCTGTGATGACCGTCTGATTCAGTGATCGGATGTTGACATCGCTAACTAGCCTTCCTAGGCTGTGCGAGCGCTTCATACAGCTTGCGGAAGATGAGGCTTCGGTCGTCGCCGACTGTGTCGAATCGCCGTTCACCGGGCGTGGTGAGCTCATCTGTCAACTGACCTGTCTTCGCCGATCCACGGAATGGACCCTTCTAATGTCTGTCGGACGTGAATTCGACCTCGTGCTCGTCGGTGCAACCGGATTCACCGGGGGCTTGACCGCGGAATATCTCGCAGCCAGTCTTCCCAGCGGCGCTCGCTGGGCCCTCGCGGGACGGAGTCGGGCGAAGCTCGAATCAGTCCGTGGCCGGCTCGCCGCCATCAACCCCGCGGCCGCGGATCTGGAACTGCTCCATGCCGACACGACGGAGCCGGATTCGCTTCTGGCGGTTGCGGAGTCGGCGCGTGTCGTGGTGACCACCGTCGGACCGTATCTCGAGCACGGGGAACCGCTGGTCGCGGCGTGCGCTGCGGCTGGGACCGACTATGTCGATCTCACGGGGGAGCCCGAGTTCATCGATCGGATGTATCTCGCGCACCACGACACAGCCGTGGCGACCGGCGCTCGGCTGGTTCACGCCTGCGGATTCGACTCCATCCCTCACGATCTCGGTGTCCTGTTCACTGTCGGACAACTTCCCGCCGGCGTGCCGTTGACGATTCGCGGCTCGGTGCGTAGCAACGCGATGATCTCCGGCGGAACTGTGCATTCGGGGCTCGGACAGCTCTCCCGCTTGCGAAAAATGCGGCAGGCCGCGCTCGCGCGTAAACGGACCGAGCCGCCGACGGACGGCCGTCGAGCCCGAATCCGCAACGGTGTGCCTCGGCATGACTCCGCACTCGCTACCTGGCTGCTGCCGATGCCGACCGTCGATCCGCAGATCGTCCAGCGGTCGGCGCTCGGTCGGGTCGACTACGGGCCCGATTTCACCTACACCCACTACGCCGGTATCAAGAACCCGCTGGTTCTGTTAGGCGCCGTCATCGGCGTCTCCGTGGCGGCGGTCGCTGTCCAGATACCCGCGCTGCGCCGGGTCATCGGTGAGCGGATTCCGCGCGGCACCGGACCGTCGGAGTCACGACGTGCCCGTTCGTGGTTCACGGTCGATTTCGTCGGCGAAGGCGGTGGGCAACGGGCGCATACGCAGGTCCGCGGTGGCGACCCCGGCTACAGCGAGACCGCGAAAATGCTCGCCGAATCGGCTCTGTGCCTGGCCTTCGACGACAATCCGCCGACCGCGGGTCAGGTGACCACGGCCACCGCGATGGGTGAGAACCTGCTGCGCCGATTGACCGCCGCGGGCATCTCGTTCACTGTGCTGAGTGGGAGCCGGGTACCGGCGAGCTGATGGTCGGGTGCGTGGACGCTGCGTGATCGCACGTCACGGCCGACGTCGTAGGCTGGACTCGGATCTTTCGACGAGAACGGCGGTGTTCATGTGGCGACGACGGCGACCCCCGGGACCTCGCAGGCGGTGGGGGAGGACGGCCCACGGCGAGTCACCAAGCGGAGGGCGCAGACGCGTCAGCGATTGCTCGACGCCGCCTACGAGGTGTTCGCCGAGGTAGGTTTCGGTCGAACTCGGCCCGAATTGATTTGCGAGCGTGCCGGTTACACCCGTGGGGCGTTCTATTCGCAGTTCGCCTCGATGGATGAACTGTTCCTGACGTTGTGGGAACAGTGGTCGGCACGCATGCTCGACGGCATGCGGGAGGTGCTGGCGTCTCGGGAGGTCGCCGGCGTCGAGGACGACCGCGAATTGGTCGAGCGCCTGCTGAGAGCGGTGCCGATCGATGGCAACTGGTTCCGCGTCAATGCGGAGTTCACGGCGCATGCTCTCCGCAATCCCGAACTCTGTGCCCTCGTCGCCGCGCGTGAGCGGGCGAACATCGACGCGATCCTGCCCGTCGTCGAGGAGTTGCTCGCGCGGGTAGGCCGCACGGTAGCGGACCGAGAGTCCTTCGGGCAGGCGCTGATCGCGGTCCACGACGGCACCATGGCTCAGTGCCTGATCGAACCGGACGACCCGAAGGTGATGGCTCGGCGGATCGACCTGTTTCTTCGCGTCATCGAGTCGTTCACGGACCGAGAGTCGCCGGACTGAGGGCTCGCAATTGAATACAGAAGTGAATCAGATGCGGTAATGTATTGGCTACTTCGGTGGTCTCGCCGGGGTGCGGTCTGTCTGTCGCGGGTGGGCCGGCGTACTCGTTCGAGGAGTAGTCGTGTCCGACAGCAACCACCCATCCGTCCCGCAGGCCGAGGTGATCGTGATCGGTTCCGGCTTGGCCGGTCTCGTCGCCACCTACGAATTGATCCGCGCCGGTCGGCGAGTGCTGGTGCTGGATCAGGAGAATCGCGACAATCTCGGTGGGCAGGCCTTCTGGTCGCTGGGTGGGCTGTTCTTCGTCGACAGCCCGGCGCAACGTCGGCTCGGCATCCGTGATTCCTACGAACTGGCGCTGCAGGACTGGCTCGGTGCGGCCGCGTTCGATCGGGACCGCGAGGACGAATGGGGTCGCCGGTGGGCGCACGAATATGTTCGGTTCGCGGCCACTGAGAAGTGGGACTACCTGCATGAACTCGGTCTGCGTATGACCCCAGTGGTCGGCTGGGCCGAACGTGGCGGGGCCGAGGCCGACGGGCACGGCAACTCAGTACCCCGATTCCACCTGACCTGGGGCACTGGACCGGACGTCGTGCGGGTTTTCGCCGAGCCGGTCCTCGCCGCCGAGCGGGAAGGGCTGGTGCGCTTCGCTTTCCGGCACCGGGTCGATGAGCTGGTGGTCGAGGACGGCGTCGTTGTCGGTGCTCGTGGCGGTGTCCTGGCTCCGTCCGATCTGGCCCGCGGCGTCGCCTCCTCGCGAGAAGTGGTCGGGGAGTTCGAGTTTCGTGCCGACGCCGTGGTGGTGGCTTCGGGCGGGATCGGTCATGCCCATGAACTCGTTCGCCAGAGTTGGCCGACGGAGCGTCTCGGGCCGTGCCCGGAGACCATGATTCCCGGTGTGCCCGCCTATGTGGACGGGCGGATGCTCGCCATCACCGAAGCCGCCGGTGGGGCGGTGGTCAACCGGGATCGGATGTGGCACTACACCGAGGGGATCCACAACTGGGATCCGGTCTGGCCCGACCATGCGATTCGCATCATTCCCGGCCCGTCCTCGCTGTGGTTCGACGCGTGCGGCAAGCGGCTGCCCGCACCGTGCTACCCGGGTTTCGATACCAACGCCTCGATGAAGGCGATCCTGGCCACCGGATACGACTACTCCTGGTTCGTGCTCGATCAGGCCATCGTCGAGAAGGAGTTCGCGCTCTCGGGCTCCGAGCAGAACCCCGACATCACCGGCAAGGATCTCCTGCTCACGCTCCGCAGCCGGTTGGCCAAGGGTGCGCCGGGGCCGGTCGACGCGTTCCTGCGGCACGGCGAGGACTTCGTGGTCGCCGAGACCCTGGCCGAGCTGGTGGCGGGCATGAACAAGATCGCGCGGGGGCCACAGCTGGACGCGGTCGATCTGGAACGTCAGATCGTGGCCCGTGATCGGGAAGTGGCCAATTCCTACGGCAAGGACGGACAGCTCGCCGCGATCGCGAACGCGCGCCGCTATGTCGGGGACAGGCTAGGCCGGGTGGCGGCGCCGCATCGGATCCTGGATCCGGCCAAGGGGCCGCTTATCGCTGTGCGGCTCAACATCCTCACCCGAAAGACCTTGGGCGGGTTGCAAACCGACCTCGACTCCCAGGTCGTCGGCGCAGACGGTACGCCGGTGCCGGGCTTGTATGCTGCGGGCGAGGTAGCCGGTTTCGGAGGTGGCGGTGTGCACGGTTACAGCGCGCTGGAGGGGACCTTCCTCGGTGGCTGCATCTTCTCCGGTCGCGCAGCGGGCCGCGCGCTGGCGCGGTCCCTTCCCTGATTCCTTCTGGCAAAGCCGGCCGGACCGTGCAGGTCCGGTCGGCCTTGTCGTGCAACAGCGTCAGTTCAGGGCTGTTCTGAGCGCATCGATGGCGAGCGTGCGGGCGACATTGGCGGCGCGGGTGTCACGCAGACTGTCCAGGAGCAGGAAGTCGTGGACCATGCCCGCGACGCGGACCGAGGTGACGTCGACGCCTGCTTCACGCAGCTTGTTGGCGTACTGCTCGCCTTCGTCGCGCAACACGTCGGCCTCGTCGGTGATGACCAGCGTGGGAGGCAGCCCCTTCAGCTCGTCCAGCGATGCTCGCAGCGGTGAGGCGTACTTTTCCGCGCGCTTGTCGGGGTCGGTGGTGTAGGCGTCCCAGAACCACTTCATGCCGTCGCGGGTGAGGTAGTAGCCCTCGGCAAACTGTAGGTAGGACGGGGTGTCGAAGTCGGCGTTGGTCACCGGATACAGCAGCACCTGGGCTTTGAGGTCGATGCCCCCGCGGTCCTTGTTCATCAGCGCGAACACCGCCGACATACAGCCACCGACCGATTCGCCGGTGACGGTGATGCGGCTGGTGTCGAGTCCGTGTTCGGCGCCGTGTTCGAGCACCCACTTGCCGACGGCGTAGTTCTGCTCGACCTGCGTGGGGTAGCGATTCTCCGGTGCCCGGTCGTAGACCGGGAAGACACCCGCCGCACCGGCGCCGACGGCGAGTTCCCGGAACAGGCGATCGTGGGTCTTGTCGTCGCCGAGCACCCAGCCCGCGCCGTGGATGTAGAACACCACCGGCAACGGACCACTCACGCCCTTGGGACGAATGATGCGGGTGCGGACCGTGCCCCACTCGCCCGCATCCACGTCGACCCATTCCTCGTCGACATCCGGACGCGACACGCCCTCGCCGCTCTGCAGGTCCACCAGGATCTGGCGGCCCTGCTCGGGTGGGACCTCATAGATTCGGGGGTGCGGATCGGTGGCCTCGGCCAACTCCTTCGCGGCCGGTTCGAGGTAGGGGGTGATGGGGGGCGGAAGCGCGGTCATTCGTCTCTCCATACGTGAGAAGTGGATGGTGTTCGGCTCCGATAGCGACGATGCGTGAACAGATATCGCACGTCACCGGATTGCGGTGGTCCGCGGGAGTGGTTTCGCTCCTTTCTGTCGGCGTTCGGTGCAGGTGTGTTCAGGCGCTCGATATCGACAGCGTGACACCGTCGCCGAGTCCGAATCGGATTCCCCGGGGAGTCTCGGTGAGCCACATCAGAATTTCCGCGCAGGCGATGCACCGGGCGACCAGTCCCGGACATCGGTGATAGACGATGGCGCGCGCTACCGGCTCTGTGCTGCCGCAATGCCCGCATCGGCAGGTGACGGTCGTTATCTCGACGCGGAACACCGCCGACAGTGGACCGGCCATCGCATTGCCGTCGAGATGAGCATCACCGGTGTGCGGAGCTGCTGTGTCGATCGTGTCTGTCATCGATCGTCTCCTGTCGGTCCGAAGCGCTCGGTTTTGATGCGCGCGGCGTCGTGGCCCAGCGAGAGCAGGCCGGCAGCGGCGGATTCGACGAAGCCGGTCGGACCACACACGAAACACGTGACCGAGGGCGCGGGCGCGAGTCCGTGTGTTTCCAGGTCGGCCCGGGTCATCCGGCCGGGAGAACGCGGGTACTGCGGCGGGGCAGTTCGTGTGTAGATCGGATACACCGCCACATCGGGTCGTCGAATCCCGAAGATCTCGTCGGAGTAATAGCTCTGCTCGGGAGAGCGGAGGGAATAGATGACCCGGAACGGCACTGTGGTCGCGGCATCGAGCCGGGCGCGCAGAATTGCCCTGACAGGCACGATCCCCGACCCGCCGGCAACGAGTACCGCGGCACCGTCGTGTTCGGGATCCCACACGAACCATCCACCGATCGGTCCCCGGATCTCGATGCGCGCACCGATCGGCAACCCGTCGACCAGGTATTCCGATACCTCGCCGCCCGGTACACGCTGCACAGTGATCTCGACTCTGTCACCGTTCGAAGGTGTGGCCAGCGAATAGCTGCGTTCCGCGTGGTAGCCGTCGGGTGCGGTGAGACGGACATCGATGTGTTGGCCCGGTCGGTGTCCCGGCCAGCCATCGACCTCGAGCAGCAGCGTTCGGGCACTGCGAGTTTCGAAGCGCTCGGCGACGACGGTAGCGGCACGCCATCCGACCGTTGTGGTCAGTCGCCCTGATACCGCTGTTCGCGCCATGGGTCTCCGTAATCGTGGTAACCGGCTTCTTCCCAGAAACCGGACTCGTCCTGATCGAGTAAGCGGATCCCGCGGATCCATTTGGCGGATTTCCAGAGGTAGAGGTGGGGGACGAGCAGTCTGGCGGGCCCCCCGTGGGCCGGGTCCAGTTCGCGGTTACCGAATTGGTCCGCTATCCAGGCCTGTCCGTCGAGAAGGTCTTCGAGCGGCATGTTCGTGGTGTAGCCGCCGTAGCTGTAGGCCAGCGCGTATTCGGCTTGTGTCTCCACGGCGGCCAAGAGAGTATCCAGCGAAACGCCCGACCAGTCGGTGTCGAGTTTGGACCAGCGGGTGACGCAGTGGATGTCCACGTGCGGCCGGTCTCTGGGCAGTGTCTGGAACTGTTGCCAATTCCAGTCGTAGGTTTCGCCGGTTTCATTGATGATGGTGAATGTCCAGCTGTCGGTATCGATCTGCGGCGTCGGCCCGGTCGAGAGCACCGGGAAGTCATCGACCAGGTACTGCCCGGGTGGAAGCCGGTCGCTGTCCGGGCGTGCGCGCCCCCGGAAGCCGGGTGAAAAGTCGGTCACGGCAGCTTCTTTCAACAGAATGGACATTCGGCACGCGATTTGCGGCAGTCGACATCCCGGTGGATCGTCCGTCGGCGGGATGCCTGCGGCCTAGGAGCTCCGGTTCGAGCCCCGATGAACCGGCGGTGCTGCAGCGGCCGGCTCGCCCATCTGATGGTTGCTCGTCTGTTGCCACTATTGCCGGTCGGGAGCGGCAGTGTCAAGGATTGTTGTGATCAGTGTCCACATTGGGCGGTCGGCGCTGTTCTCGGCTGCATCGGCAATGCGGATCCCGCCTCCGACGGGGGTCGTCAAGCAGTTCAGGCCCGTAGATGTCTGCGAATTGTGCGCGGCGTCAGGTAGCTGCCGGGTGCACTCATCGACGCGCCAGGCCGTCGTCGATCATCTGCTGGAAATGCTCGGTGATCGACTGCTCGGCGGGCCGGAAGCTGACGCCCAGTTCGGCATCGGTGCGAGAGTTGTCGAAGCGAACGGGGAGTCCGACGTTGAGTCGCACATTTTTTCTGGTCATTCCGGCGGCCGGTGCGGCGAGTTCGACGACGAACTTCGGAAGTTCGTGGCGGGGGAACGAAATTCTGTTGCCGAACTGACGACGCAGGACTGCGCCGATTCCGAGCAAGCTGGTGGTCTCGGAGTTGGCGATGTAGCGTCCGCTCGCTGCTGGGGTGAAGGCGGCGGCGATATGTGCGCGAGCGACGTCGCGGACGTCGACGACACCCATCTGCAAGGCAGGCGCGCCCAGCGCCAAGGAGTTGTCGGTGAAGTGCTGCATCGTCGTCATGCTTCCCGATGCGCTTGCCGTGGTCAGGGAGGGGCCGAGCACCAATGAGGGATGGATGGTGACCAGATCCCAGCGTTGCTGAGTCCGCTGAATCGCCCATGCCTCCTTCTCGGCGACGGTCTTGGAGTAGGAGTAGGGCTGGTGGTCGACGGTGCTGGTGGAGTTCCAGTCCGTGTCGGTGAAGCTGCCTCTGCCCACCATGTCGGCATTGTCGCCGTAGATCGCTGCGACGCTGCTGGTCAGCACCACTCGTTTCACCGACTCGGCGGCGTTGACACTCGACAGCACGTTGCGGGTGCCTTCGAGAGCCGGGCGAACGAGCTGCTCCTCGGCGTCGCTGATCTTGCCGAGCAGGAACGGTGAAGCGGTGTGGATCACCAGCTCGCACCCCTGCACCGCCGCGTCGAAGCTACCTTCGTCGAGCAGGTCTGCCTGGTGCAGGCTGAGTTTTTCCGGAAACTGTTCGCTCAGGGCTTGCAGATGTTCCAGGCCGCGCGCTTTGTGCGGATCGCGCACTGTCGCCCGGACGGTGTAGCCGTCGCCGAGGAGTTGGCGCACGATCCAGCTCGCGACGTAGCCACTGCCGCCGGTGACAAGGACTGGTGCATCTGGGTCGATTACCGTCATCGAGGTTCCCTGCTTCCTTGAAATGTGTTTTGCCCGCCCTTCCTGGTGGCGCGGTGACGCTGGAGCGGGATTCGGCGGGCAAAGTGAGCGGCAAGAAAAATGTATACGGTGCTAACTGGAAGAGTAGGGCTGCCGTGTGACCACTGTCAATTTCGCTGGATCGTGCGTGTCTCGCCTACTGGTGTCGCTGTTCCTGCGGTCAGTGCCGTGCGACGGGTGGATGCCGACGGGTGAACAGGGGGTGTCCTTCGGATTCGGTCGTGATGCGGGTCAGGCGAGAATCGCGGACTTGCCGGGGAAAACCGTCGCCACCGACGGGTGGGTGATCGACCCGTCGATGGTGTTCACCCCGCCCGCGAGTGCGCAGTCTTCGTCGGTGGCGCCTTCCCAGCCCTTGTTCGCGATATCGAGGACGTAGGGCAGGGTCGCGTTCGTCAATGCCGGTGTCGATGTCGCCGCGGCGGCACCGGGCATATTGGCCACGCAGTAGAAGATCGACTCGGCGACACGGTAGGTGGGTGCGTCGTGGGTCGTGGCCCGTGAGTCGGCGAAGCATCCGCCCTGGTCGATCGCGATGTCGATGAGCACGCTGCCGGGCCGCATGCGCTCGACAATGTCGCGGGTGATCAGTTTGGGTGCTTTCGCGCCGGGGACCAGGACGGCGCCGATCACCAGGTCGGAATCCAGTGCGGTGCGCTCGATTTCGTACCCGCTCGACGTGACGGTCGCGACCCGGCCACGGTAGAGGTTGTCGATCTCGCGCAGGCGGGGCAGTGAGATGTCGAGCACGGTGACATCGGCGCCCAGTGCCACGGCCTGGTGTACCGCGTTCAGACCCGCGATCCCCGCGCCGATGACGGTGACCGTCGCGGGTCGCACGCCGGGCACACCGGCCAGCAACTTCGCGCGACCGCCGTTGCTGCCCAGCAGGTGATAGCCGCCCGCCAGGATCGACATGCGTCCGGCGACCTCACTCATCGGCGCCAGCAGCGGCAGGCTGCCGTCGGGTGCCTGCACGGTCTCGTAGGCGATGGCGGTGGTCCGGGCGGTCAGCAGTGCGTCGACGAGTGCTTCGTCGGCAGCCAGATGCAGATAGGTGAACAGCACGAGATCCGGTCGTAGGTACTGGTATTCGCGGGGAACGGGTTCCTTGACCTTCAGGACGAGTTCGGCTTCCCATGCCTGCTCGACGGTGCCGAGCGTGGCGCCTGCGGCAAGGTAGTCCGCGTCCGTGATCGCGCTGCCCACACCGGCGCCCGCTTGGATGGTCACGCGGTGCCCTGCGCGGGTCAACTCCACGACACCCGCGGGGGTGATGGCGACTCGTGCTTCCTTGTTCTTCACTTCGGTCGGTACCCCGATGTGCATGAGAGTTCCTTTCTGAGTGTGATGTTCGGTCAGACCCGGGATCTGCGGGTGACGGTGGGGCGTGTCAGGGTCGGCACGACGGCGATAAGGACGACGGCGGGAATGAGGAACGCGGTCCCCAACGACGGTCCCGCCGCGACCAGACCGAGGGCCACAGCGCCTGCGACCGCGCCGCCGTAGTTGAAGAGGTTGACCCGCGCGATCACTTCGTCGCTGCGGTCGGGTTCGAGCTCGCCCGCGGCGGCGAACGCGATCGGTACCAGTGCGCCGATCGACAGACCGGCTGCGGCGAATCCGATGATCGCGCCGGGCAGGGTGGCAACTACCGCGACCGTCACGGTTCCGAGGACTCCGATTCCGATGGCGGCCGCGGTGACAGCGGTGCGATCGAACCTGCGCACCAGGGGATCGACGGTGAGTCTGGCGACGAGAACGGCAGCTTGGTAAACGGCGAAGCCCAAGGGAGCGGTCGCGGCTGCGACCGCGAGTCCGTCGCTGAGGTAGGCGGTGCTCCAGGTCGCCACCGCGGAATCGACTGTGAACGCCGCCAGCACCAGGGCGCCGATACGCCAGATGCCTGGCCATGGCATCGGCACCCGAGCCATGGTGTCCTCGTGGCTCTTCCGTGCTGCCCGGGCGGGATCGAAGAGCTTGGCACCTGCCACGACAACGCCGATCTGGACCGTTGCCGCCACCGCGAGCGGCAGCAACGGGAATCCGCCCGACACCGCACCCGACACCACCAGCGCGCCGATCATGGCGGCCGCGGTGTAGGTGGCGTAGAACCGACCGAAAACCGTTGTACCGGTGTGTCTCTGGACAAGCGCGCCCTGCATGTTCGCAGCGGCGTCGACGACCCCGAGGCCGATTCCGTAGATCCCGAACGCGACCAGGAACGGCCCGAGATCGCCGAGCACGGTCAACGCGATCAGCGCGGCGGCCTCCATCGCCAATCCCGCACCCAGCGACTGCTTGCTGCCCCATCGAACCGCGATGAGATCGGCCAGGATCGAACCACCCGCCGCGGCGATGCACATCCCGAGCAGCAGCAATGCCAGCGTCGTCTCGGTCATGTCCAGGCGCGACTTGAACTCCGGCAGCACGGTGACCGCGATCGCGTACCCCAGCCCCTGCGCCCCATAAGCTCCCGCGACCGCGATCGTCCCCGCACGGGGCGTCACCGTGACTCCGGTTGAGCACGGATCGCACGGAATGCCGCGTCGGCGACATCGAGGGTCTTGTCGATATCGCTGTCGGTGAGTGCGGCATTGATGAAGTGATTGTGATGGGAGGTCAGGAACACGCCGCGGCGAACGCATTCGGCGATCCAGCGCTGATGCAGCATCAGCGAGTCGTCGTCCGCCAGACGCAGATAGAACAGCGCCGGTTCGCCGGAGGCGACGAGCCGGAATCCGTGGGTGGCGGCGACGTCGACCAGGCCGTCGGTGAGGCGGGTGCCGAGGCGCCGGAACAGCGCGGGGCCGTCGATCTCGCGCAGTTTGGTCAGGGTGGCGATGCCCGCGGCGAAGGGGACCGCACTGAGCCAGTAGCTGCCGGTAAAGGTGATGCTCGAGACCGCTTCGCGCAGGCTGTCACGTCCGCACAGCGCGGAGACGTTGTAGCCGTTGGCGATCGCTTTGCAGAAGCAGATCAGGTCGGCCTGGAAACCGTAGTAGTGGTCGCTGCCCGCCAGATCGAGCCGGAAGCCCGCGCGGACGTCGTCGACGATCAGCACCACACCGAACTCGTCGCAGAGCCGGCGCACCCCTTTCCAGTAGTCCGCCACGGGCAGGACATTGTCGGCGAAGTTGTGGTGCTGATAGGGCTGGGCGATGAGCGCCGCGATCTCGCCCCGGTGGGTGGAGAACGTCTCGCGCAGGGCGCCGAGGTCGTTCCACGGCAACTCGATATTGCCCGCGACATCCTGTTCGAGCACACCGGGATAGTCCAGCTTCTGGGTCCACGGTGCGACGCCGTGGTAGTAGCCCTGGATGAAGACCAGGCCGCGTCGGCCGGTCGCGGCGCGCGCGGTCATGATCGCCAGCGTGGTCACGTCACCGCCGTTCTTGGCGAAGAACGTCCAGTCCGCGCTCGCGACGGTGTCGACCAGTAGTTCGGCGAAATCGACCATGGTGGTCGTGGGGATGGTGACGACATCGCCGAGTTCGGCTTGCGCGCGGGCGGCTGCCCGCACGTCGGTATCGCCGTAGCCCAGGACGTTGGGGCCGTATCCGCACATGTAGTCGATGAATTCGTTGCCGTCGAGATCCCAGAAGCGGGTGCCCTCCGCCCGCGCGGAGAACAGCGGGTAGGCCGAGCGCGGGATGTAGCACCCGTCGCGGGGGCCCTGGTGGCCGTGGATGCCACCGGGGATGACGCGGGTCGCCCGCTGGAATGCGGCTGCACTGCGCGCGTATTCGTAGGTCGCGGTGGTGACGAGGTCGGACGAGGTCATGATCGGTGTGCTCCCAGGTAGGCCCCGACGCGGTCGAGGATGCGGTTGGCGTTGTCGATGAGGGGGACGAAACCCCGCATGGTCAGCCGGCCGTCGCACATGCACGCGAGCGCACTGTCCTGGCCGGAGAGGATGGCACCGGCGACGCCGAGATCGGCGAAACGCAGTGCGGCGCGGGGTGATCCGGTGAGATCGTGGTCCACCCGTAGCCGGTGATCCTTGACTTCGAGGCGGTAGCGGATGTCCTCCCCGACTTCGAGGTCGAAGTCGCCGTCGGGCATGTGTTCGGCCGAGAACTTGCCGCTGACGTCTTCGTTGCCGACGACTGTGATGGCGACGGCCGAGATGTGCAGGGCGAGCAATGTGGCGATGTCCGCACCGTCCTCGGACTCGGCCTGCGCCGAGGCGGGCTGGAGATAGCCCGCCAAAATTTCGGACAGTGGCGCGAATTGCTTGGTCAGGAAACGGATTCCGGCCGGTCCGCCGAGGGGGATCGGTTTCGCGGTGCCGCCGAGGACGGCGTTGAGGTGGGCAGAAGAGGTGAACAGCAGCCGTGGGCCGACGCCGCGCCCGCCGGGCCGGATCGAGGTCGGCGTAAAGGTGTAGCGGGCCTCCGGTCCGCCGAGGACGGACAAGGTGAGGGTGACGTCCCGGTCCAGGGTGCCGAGCACAGCGGCCGCCGCGCTGTCGAGCTCGGCCAGTCTCGGCAGTGCTCCCAGGACGGCGTGCAGATTGATCGCGGCGTGAACACGGTCGTCCAATTCGGTCAGCATCGAATGTCTTTCGTGTAGTGCGGGATTCGGGTCGGTGGGTGGGTCATGGATGCCCCGGTGCCCCGGTGGCTCGTTCGGCCAGCGCGAGCGAAACCCGCAGTGGCGCGAGTTTCGACGCCAGGGCTTGGAGGCGATTGACCGATCCGACAGTGACGACGGGTGCGTTGCCCTTGTCGATCGCGCGGAAGACGGCGTCGAGGACCTCGTCGACGCCGGCGACCCGCCCGACCTTGAACCGCTCGGACCCGGCGGCATCGAAGAATTCGGTCTCGGTCGGGCCCGGGCACAACGCCAGCACGCGCAGACCCGTACCTCGGGATTCCTGCCAGATGGCGGCGGTGAGCGAGGTCAGATAGGCCTTGCAGGCCGCGTAGACCGCGATGTTGGGAATCGGCTGATGCGAAGCGGTGCTGCTCACCATGAGCAGCAGCCCGCGTGGAGAGCGCATGAGCTGGGGCAGGAATTGATGAGCCAGCAGCGTCGGTGCGGTGACATCCACGGCGATTTCGCGCTCGATCAGCTGCGCGTCCTCGTCGATGAACGGCTCCGCGGTCCCGAAACCTGCGCAGTTGATGAGCGCGTCGACCTCGATGGCACCGTCGGCCAAATGTTTCGCGATGGCCGCGGCAGCCTCGGGCAGGGCGAGGTCGTAGTCGATCGGCGTGGTCGAGACGCCGTGCTCGGCGGTGAGGTCCGCGGCCAGTTCCTCGAGCCGATCACGGCGGCGCGCGATGAGGATCAGGTCGTAGCCCCGGGCCGCGAACCTGGTGGCGAAACCACGGCCGATTCCGGAGCTGGCGCCTGTCACGAGGGCGACGGGTCGGCGTTCGGTAGGCATGGGACTCCTTGTTGGAGGAACAAATCGGACGGTCGCAATCTGGACGAATGACCAGTTGTTGAATCAGACCCCGGCCACGTCTGGCAGGCAAGGGATCGGCGAGGTGTTTACGGCTTCGTCACGGCCCGAAACGCCGCAGTTCGACGCAAGGAACTGCGCGGAAACGCAAGTGGGCGGGACTACATCGGCATCGTGTGGTCCGATTCACTGCGAGGGTGACTGTTCCTGTCGGTTCGATCGCGGCGGTCGGCGGAAGTGGCACGTCATCGGGGGCGAGGGAGGTTCACGATTTTCGTCGGTTTCCGGGACTTGGCCGGATTGGCGGGCTTATGCTCGACCCAGGAAGAAACGCGAGCGTACATGACTCTCGTTTTCAATAAATAGCTGTGGGGTTCCGATGCAGATGAGATCGACGCTGATGGGGATTGGTTGTGCGCTGACGTTGGTGATCGCCGGTGGGATAGCCACCGGTGGCGGGGCAATGAGCGCACCCGGACAGCAGGTCACCGTCACCAGCACACTCGACCTTGCCGCGGCGGACCCGCTGAGCGGGGAATGCCGCACTGCTTCCGGGGAGTGCACACTGCGCGCGGCCGTGCAAGCGGCCAATGTTCGGCCGGGCAGTACCATCGTCGTCCCCGAGGGTGTGTACCGGCTGACCATCGCGCCGAACGGCTGGCTCACCAACGGCCCGTTGATCGACCCGCAAACCGGCGACCTCGCGATCATCGCGCCTACCGCGATTCACGGTGCGGGACGGGACAAGACGACGATCAGTGGTACGGGCCTGGATCGGCTGTTCCTGACCACCGCCGACGCCGAGATCACCGATCTGACCCTGACCGGAGGAGTCTCGGCGCAGCACGAGATCCCCTTCTACAACACCGGCGGTGGGGCGATCGCCAACACCGCGAACCTCACGCTGAGCCGCGTGCGGATCGCGGGGAACAGGGCGGGCTACGGAGGGGGAGTGTTCAACATCCCGACCGCGGACATGCGTATGACCGACAGCATCGTCGAAGACAACATCGCCGGGTCGGCCGGCGGCATCCGCTGTGACAACACGTGCACCATCACCGATACGGTCGTCCGCAACAACCGTGCCCAGAATCCCGGCGAATGGTGGCGCCCAGGCGGATTCGCCGGCCACGGTGGCGGCATCGACGTCAAGGGCATCGGCGCGGTGACCCTGATCCGAACCACGATCGTCGACAACTTCGCCAGCGACAACGGCGGCGGTCTGAACAGCGCCGCGGGTTATCTGGACACCCTTCCTGATCAGGTCTCCGACTCTCTCGGGGTCAGCGTGACGAGCATCCATCTCAACGGGTCGACGATCGCCCGCAACACCATCGGCGCGGGGCGCAACAACTGCAATACGGAGTTCGCGACGATCGTCTCCGACGGGGCCAACACCTCCGACGACAACTCGTGCGGGCTCACCCGATCCGACGACCACGTCGGCCCCTACCCGGGCTGACAACATCGCTCACCAGGAAAGAGGATCCGTCATGGGTAGTTTCAATGTCGCCGGCTGGGCAACGGGGTTGGTCGAGGTGGCCGCTCGACTGATCGCGACGGTGGTTTCTGTGCTGACGTGAGCGCACGCCCTGCCCGATCTGGTCGGCCCGCAGCCATGAGGGACTGCGGGCCGACTGCTCGTAGAAT
Source organism: Nocardia sp. NPDC056952 (assembly GCF_042674185.1). Lineage (NCBI taxonomy): Bacteria > Bacillati > Actinomycetota > Actinomycetes > Mycobacteriales > Nocardiaceae > Nocardia > Nocardia sp. NPDC056952. Next base: position 201,777 of record NZ_JBHURA010000003.1, read on the forward strand.
GTCGGGGTGTCAGTACGGAGGGACCAGTGAGCCCGTCGGAGCCCGCCGGGGACCGGGCTCGTGACATGTTGCTGCGTCCAGCCTTCGTCGACTTACCTCGCGGGCCACACAGTCTCCCGAAGGATCTGGTTGCCCGCGCGCAGCGGCAGCGACTGTTGCAGGCGGTAGCGGCGGCGGCGTGCCGGCGCGGGTATCAGGCGATGACCATCGGTGACATCACCGCCACCGCCGGTGTTTCCCGGAAGACGTTCTACGAGAATTTCGCCGACAAGGAAGCCTGTTTCCTCGCTGCTGCCGAGACGGGCCGTGACCTCGTCAAAGCGAGGATCGAGGCCGAGGTCGCGGCGGTGTCCGGGCACTCGGAACCATTGGGGTTTTTGCGGTTGGCGGTGCGGGCCTATCTCGCGGTTCTGCGCGATGAACCGACGTTCGCACAGGCCTTCTACCTGGAAACCCAGCATGCGGGGCCTGCGGCACAGCAGGCGTTCGAAGACTGCCAGCAGTGGTTCGCGACCCTGTCCGCGGGCTGGCGGGCATTGGCTTTCCCCGATCTGGCACCGGTACCGGAGCAGGCATTTCTGGCCGCGATCGTGGCCACCAACGACATGGTTCGACGCTATCTGCGGCTCGGTCGTTTCGCTGACTTGCCCGATCTCGAGGACCTGCTCATCTACTTTCACCGGACCCTGCTCGCGATTCCCGACGCGTCGCTGTGACCGCGCGTCAGCGCGAATCAGATGCGAGGCCGGGCGATTCCGGTGTCGATGCGAACACTGTGAGTCCGGTGACCAGTGTTCGGCTGACCTGTGTCAGGCACTGCTCGATCTCGGCCGGCGTGAGTCGCAGCTCGTCGTGACGCAGGGCCAGTGCCGCCACGCCCTGCCACGCGCCGAAGAGAAAGAACGAGAACAGCCGACTGTCGACCGCGACGATCTCTCCTGCCGCGGCCGCGGCGTCCATACGTTGCTCGGTGCTCGCCCGCAGCAACTCGATCCGAGCCATGACGGTGTCGTCTATTTCGGTCTGGGCTTGTCCAAGGGTGGCCGCAGACAGATATCGGGTCATGGCCGGATGATCGAGTAGCAACCGCACGTAGGCGGCTCCGGCAGCCTTGACCTGGTCCAACGCACTGTCCTCCCCGGAGAAAACCTCTGTGAAGGTGGTCATCGACATGTCGAGCAGGCGTTCCACCACTGCGCTGACCAGGGCCTCTTTGGTGCCGAAGTGGGTGTAGACCGACGCCGGTGAGATCCCCGCCGCCGCGGCGACGTCTTCCATCCGCACGGCGTCGGTGGATCGATCCGACAGCAGCTGTTCTGCCGCCTCCAGGATCGCCGCACGGGTGCGCATCCGGCGGCGTTCACCTCGAAGCTGTGGGGTGTCGGTCATAGGTGTTGACGGTAGCTTCCGGCTACTGTGGTGCGGCGACTGGTCGGCCTTTCAGATCTTTGCGCAAGATCTTGCCCGACAATGACTTCGGCACGGATTCGATGAACTCGAGCATGCGGACTCGCTTGTGGGGGGCGACGCGGGCCGCTACATAGTCGAAGAGTTCAGGGGCTCCGACCCCGGCGCCGGGCTGGACGACGACGAAAGCGCGCGGTAACTCACCGGCCTCCTCGTCGGGGTAGGCCACGACTGCCGCGTCGGCGACAGCGGGGTGGGTGAGCAACAGCGCTTCGAGCTCCGCCGGTGGCACCTGGTAGCCCTTGTACTTGATGAGTTCCTTGAGCCGGTCCACCACGTATACCTCGCCCTTGGGCCCGACTTCCACGATGTCGCCGGTGTGCAGGAAGCCGTCGGGGTCGATGGTCGCGGCGGTGGCTTCGGGATTGCCCAGGTAGCCGAGCATGACCCCGGGCCCGCGCACCAGCATCTCGCCTGGCTTGCTGCGGCCGGCACCGGAGTGGTCGATCCGCGCACCGGTGGCGGGGTCGGCCACGGCGAATTCGATGTTCGGGATCGCCACGCCGATCGAACCGATCGAGATGTCCGGGTCGTCGATCGGGGTCACGTGCGAGACGGGACTGAGTTCGGTCATCCCGAATCCCTGCAGCAGTCGGCAACCGATCCGTGCCGCCAGCGCGTTGCCGAGCGCCTCGTCCAATGGTGCTGCCCCGCAGACGATCACCCGGACACTGCTGGTGTCGAACTGTTCGACCACGGGGTGTTTGGCCAATGCCACCGCTACCGGCGGCGCGACGAAGAGGTAACTGCACCGCTGGCTGTCGATGAGGCGTAAGAACTCCGCTAGGTCGAAGCGCGGCATCGTGACCAGGGTGCCCCGTCGGCGCAGGGTCAGGTTCATGATGACGTTCATGCCGTAGATGTGGAAGAACGGCAGAACCGCGAGCACGGTGTCATTCTCGTCGATCCGCAACATCGGTGCGCATTGGGCGATGTTGGCGACGAGGTTGGCGTGGGTGAGCATCACGCCCTTGGCCTTGCCCGTGGTGCCCGAGGAGTAGGGCAGCACAGCTAGACTCGACGGGTCGACGATCACGTTCGGCGCGGGCAGGTCCTGGCCGAGCAGGTCGCGCATCGACTGGTGCCCCGGCGCGCTGTCGAGGACGATGATCTTCGCGATAGGCAGCTCGGCGAGCGTGGCCGCGGTGGTCGCGTGCGGCAACACAGCGGCCACGGTGATGTAGGTGGTGGCGTGCGCGTCGGCGAGTTGGGCGGCGATCTCGGTCGGGCTGTAGAGAACATTGATCGTGGTCGCTGTCGCGCCCGCCCGCAGGATGGCATGGAAGGCGATCACGAAGCCGATGCCGTTGGGGGCATGTAGCGCCACGACATCGCCGGGTCCGATCCCGCGTGCGGCGAGCGCGCCCGCGAATCGGTCGACGTCGGATCGCAACTGGGCGTAGGTGATCCGATCGGCACCGTCGACGACGGCGATCCGCTCGCCGTCGGTGTCCGGAAGCCCACCGAATACGTAGTCGTAGACCGATGTCGAGGGCAGGTCGACGGCGGGATAGGGGCTGGTGAAGATCATCGTCGTCTCCGGAGGACTCAGGCGCGGAAGGCAGCGGCGAATATGGCGGGCATCTTCAGCCAGCTCGGTGCCGCGGCATAGTTGGTGAGTTGACGAGCGGTCTCGCGGGCGCTGCGGGCGGTGACGAACCAGCCCGGCTTGGGCGAGAGCGCGAGTTCGCCCGCCAGAACCGAACGGGGGAACGGCCGGAACGGGCCGGTCACCACGGAGCGTTCGACGCCTTCGACCAGGTGGGCGTTGTGGACGATGCCGATTCCGGATCCGACCTCGGCGAGGGTGTTGCCGGGGTACGCACCCCAGCTCGCCGCGGGCAGCAGGAACCCGATGGCGCTCCACACGTTGATGCCGATGGTTCCGTAGCGCAGGTCGGCGATGGCTTCGTCGAACGTGGCACCCATCTTCTTGCGGTCGGCCGGGGCGACGATCAGGCTCGCACCGAGCGTGCCGTCGAGTTCGGTGTTGGCGAAATCGACTGCCGCGCGCAGGAATTCGATGCCGGTCCCGGGCAGTGTGGTGAATCCGAGTACCGGACCGAAGTATTCGGTGCGCAGCAGATCCTGCGAGGTGGTGGCGTCGACCTCGATCAGGACGCGCCCGGCGTGGTTCTCGGCCCCGGGGTAGGACTCGGCCGCCGCGGCGAGCTTGGCCTCAGTGCCCGGATACCAGGGGTCGCGCGCGGGCAGCGTGTCCAAGACCTCGCGCAGCACGGTCAGGAATTCCTCGCGCTGGTCCCAGTCGCGCGCGAGGATCAGGGCCTGGCCGGCGATGCAGTTGTGGCCGCCGTTGTGCAGGCGCTGGGTGGCGACGTGTTCGGCCTGGTACCGCAGATCCGCCTCGGTCCACTCGCCCGGCACGACGATGATCGGCGACACCCCACCGAGTTCGCTGGTGATCGGCTTGTCCAGGACCGGGTCGCCGCTCTTGTCCGACCCGCCCCAGACGATCGCGTCGTGGGTGGCGCCGCTACCGGTGATGTGCACGTGCTCGATCCCCGGATGGGTCGTCAGATAGGCGCCGGTTTCGGCGCCCCCGTTGACGATGCGCAGCAGGTTCGCCTCGATCAGTGGCGCGAAGGCGGCGGTGAAGGCATCGGTCAGTCCGGCGAAGGTCGGGTTGTTCTTCAGCACGCAGGCACGGTTGTGCGCGACGAGTTCGTAGAGCACGTCCAGCGGGCCGATCGCGCTGATATTGCCCGCACCGAGCACCAGCCCGACGCCGCCGTTCTCACCGGCCCGGATGGCACCGAGACCGGCCTGGGCGCGCGCCTGCTGGGCGGAGATGCCGGGCTCGAGCCACAGATCGGCGGTGAAGCCGTTGAACAGGTTGAACTCCGCCAGATTCGACGGCAGCATCCGGAAGGTGGTGCGGCCGCCGGGTGCGGTGCCGGAGGTGATGCCGTCCAACGGTGATTTATCGGCGAGGAGTTTGTCGAGGGTTCCCAGGATCGCGCCGAAGCCGGACAGGGTGGCGTAGGGGCCCGACATCCACTCCTCGCCCTCGAGCGGTCCACGCGGTGTGTTCTTGGCGACGATCGCGGCCTCGGCCCACTGCGCGGCGGCCGAGTCGATGGTCGCGTGGGTTCGGGCGAGCAGGGTTCGTCGCGCCGACAAGGGCAGCTCGGACCAGGTTCGCGCGCCGTCGACGAGGTCGGCGACGGCCTGATCGAGCTCGGCTGCCGGGGTCTCGGCAACCGTGGAAAGGGAAGTCATCATGGTCTCCTGTCGGGCTTACTGATCTGTCGGCTGTCCGGCGACGGGGGTCCCTCGGTACTGCGCCGGGTTGTCGCGCAGGCCCTTGCGTAGGACGTACTCGATAAGTCGCATGCCGACTCGAGACGTGTGTCGCCGCGCCATCGGAAGGACGATGATCCGGTTGACCCCCCACAGCGCGGTGGTCAGTGCCCGGACCGCCCGCTCCGCCGCCGGATCGTGGGGGATGGCGAAGTCGGTGGGCACGTCCCGGCCCGGCAGGATCTCGAGCATCGGCTCGCTGAGCAGCATCCGCACGATCGCCGAGTGCAGGCGCCGAGGAAGGATGAAGCCCTTCATCGACGCTGATCCGTCGATCACGCTCCTGGTGAGAATCTGCGATCCCTCGGTCGGCCCGTAGAGGTGCTGGTGCATGCCCGCAGACAGCCCGAACTGCTCGTCGGCGGTGCGGCCCAGGATCTGGTTGTTCGCGCCTTCGATGCGGCTGATCCACCGCCACATCAGTGCGAAGCTGTCTTTCTCCTCGGGGGTGGCGGTGCCGCCGAAGAACTCGATGATGTTGACCCGATAAGGACCGAAGATGTGCGTGGCCGCCGCGGTGGCGAGCTGGCTGATCGGCATCGACTGGTCCAGGTCCCAGCGTTGCGCACGCAGGATTCCGAGCCGGATCATCGTGTGCAGGAATCGAATCCGCACCCACTGCTCCCAGCGCGGCCCACCCGGTCGCATGCCGTCGACATCGAGTGCGCCGATGAAACCAGTCGCGGTCTCCCAATATCGGCGCTGGTAGTCGCCACCGGAGGCCAGTCGACCGGTGCTGCCCATCACCTCGGCGGTCGCTGGATCGATATAGGTGAAGGGAAGCCCGCCGTGCATGCCGAAAAGCAGCCCGATCGGGTTGCGTTTGGCCATCTCCGCCCCGGGTCGCATCGCTTCGAAGTCGCACCACTCGGGCACCGCCTCCGCGTCGGCGAAGAACCGCTGCGCTGCGAGGCATCCCTGCGCCTCGAGCGCGCGGGCATTGGCGAAGATGTCACCGCCCATCATCTTGCGCTCACGCAACTCGCCGATCAGTGCCTCACACAGTGGATCGCCGACATGATTCCACGCTTCGTAGTCGACGATTTCCGGGTCGAGGTAAACCTCGGCGCCCGGAGTGGCGGCCAGCTCGCGCAGCGTCGCGATCCGGGAGTCGAGTCCGGACAGTGGGGGCGCGGTGGTGAACACCGCAGGATCGTGCGAAGTCATCGTTGACGCCATCTCCTATCGGGGGGCCACACCGAAGGATATCTGGAGTGGCACTCTAATTTAGAGTATGACTCTAAATTGCAGGATAGGCAAGACCTGAAGGGCGATGCGGCCTCGGCTGATGGTTGCGACGTCGGGATGCTCGGGCATCGACCTCGACAAGCGGCAGTCTCTGCGGCTGCGGGAGTTGACATCGCTAACATCCCCCCCTATGTTAGCAGTGCGCACATTTATGTGGTTCTGAGGTGTGGTTATGTCGAGAGGAGGTCTGCATGTCGAGCAAGTCGAATGCAACGGGGTTGTTTTCCCCATTGCGATTGCGGTCCGGTCAGATCCTGACCAACAGGATTGCCAAGGCGGCCATGGAAGAAGGTATGGCCGGAGTGGGTCAGCTTCCGGACGAGCGCTCGATCGCGCTGTACCGGCGCTGGGGCGCAGGCGGCGCCGGATTGCTGATTACCGGCAATGTGATGGTGCACGCCGAAGCTCTCACCGGGCCGGGCGGCATCGTGTTGGACGAGGACGCGCCGATCGAGCCGTTCGCGGAGTGGGCCGCTGCGGGTAAAGCCGCCGGCGCTGCGATGTGGATGCAGATCAGCCACCCCGGGCGACAGATGCAGGTGCAGATGCCCGGAGTGGTGTGGGGACCGTCCGATATTGCCGTCGATATCGGGAAGCACTCGAAGCGCTTCGGGCGGCCCATGCCGATGACACGCCAGCAGATCTTGGAGACCAGGGATCGGTTCGTCACGACTGCGGTGCGTGCTGAACTCGCCGGGTTCGACGGCGTCGAAGTGCATGCGGCTCACGGGTATCTGCTGTCGCAGTTCTTGTCGCCATTGGTGAACAATCGCACCGATGAATGGGGAGGCTCGCTCGAGAACAGGGCCAGGCTCCTGCTCAAGATCGTTCAGGGGATTCGTGCCGCGGTGTCTCCTGGATTCGCGGTCGCTGTCAAGCTGAACTCCGCGGATTTCCAGCGCGGTGGGTTCGATGCCGATGATGCCAAGAAGGTGATCGCCATGCTGGCCGGCATGGGTGTCGACCTGGTGGAAGTATCAGGCGGTAGCTATGAAAGCCCCGCTATGTCAGGACGTCCCAAAGACGGCCGCACCGCCGAACGCGAAGCCTATTTCCTGGAACTTGCCGCCGAGCTCGCCGAAACCAGTGAGCTGCCGCTGCTATTGACCGGTGGCATCTCCCGGCGTGAGACTGCCGACCGAGTGCTCGCCAACAAGGTCGCGCTCATCGGCATGGCGACCGCATTGGCCGTGACGCCTGACCTGCCGAACCGGTGGCGGGAGGGGTTGGACGCGGTTGGCGCTTTGAAGCGGGTGACGTGGTCGGACAAGTCGATGGCATCGGCTGCCGAGATGGCGATGGTCCGATACCAGATGCGGCGTATGGCGAAGCGGAAGAACCCGGCGCTCGGTGTCGTCCCGGTCTGGGCGCTGATCACGGATCAGCGTGTTCAGAAGGGGGCGCTGCGTCGATACGAGAAGTGGCTGAGTACACGTAAAAGAGCCAAGGAGAACTGGCCTCGGCTACCGAGTTCGTCGGTTCGCTGAGTCAGTACTTCTGGAGTTCGTTGTCGCCCTGAGGAATTCGAATCAGAGTCGATGTCGGGCCAGGCGGGCGGCTGCCGCCGGAAGCGCATGTCATGTGACGCTTCCGGCGGCACCGGGTCTGCTCGGCGATACAGTCGAATGTCGACACGGCCGGTGGGGTCTGTGGTGTTCGATTCATACGGTCTGGTCGGTGTTCGCGTCTCGCCAGATCCCCGGTGGAAGTCCTGTCCAGCGACGGAAGGCATGGGTGAAGTTGCTCTGGTTGGAGAAGCCGGTGAGCAATGCGATGTCGCTCAATGTCAGGCCGGTAGTCGCGAGGTAACGCTCGGCGAGCTGACGGCGGGAAAGCTCGGCGAGTTCGCGAAAACCCAGGCCCTCCTCGGCGAGTCGGCGCTGCAGGGTCCGCTCCGTCATGAACAACTGCGCTGCCACCTGAGTCAGCGAGGGCTCGCTGTCTGGGAGTGCGCGAAAGATCTCCCGCCGGGCGCGCACGGTGATCGGATGGTAATCCAATTCGCGGTCCATGGCGGCACCGAAGACCTTGGACCGGATGCGGCTGCTGCCGGCAGCGGCGGCAGCCATGGTCGCAGCGTCGACGTGGACGGCGACTTCGCTTGCCTGCCACTTGATCTCGGGTCCGAAGACCTGGTGCCAGCGACGTGGCTCGGTCGGTCGGGGCCGGGTCAGGTCGACACGGAACGGCGCGGCGTCCCCGCCGAAGATTTGCCGCGCCAGCAGCAGACCGGCGCCCATGTAGGCCTCGATGCGATCGTGGTCCACCGCGGCAGGTCTGAGGAACCTCGTACTTATGCGTGCGTCGGCGGTCGGTGAGCGCCGAAGGTCGACCGTTATGGCGTCGGTGACCAGCACGCCGTATCTGCAACACCTGTGCAGGAACTCGGCCATGGTGACACTGGACCGCAAAGCGCGACCCAGAGTAGACCATCCGTCGGGTCGAAGGCTGTTGGCGACCTCTAGGCCGATGCCTTCGCCGTACTCTGCGTGGGCGAGCTTCCATAGTCGCCCTACGGCTGTCATCGGGTACCGGGCGGCCGGATCCGCCAACCGATCGGGGTCGAGGCCCGCCGAAGCCATCGCGGAGCGACTGTCGCCGGTGTGTGTGTCCAGCGCGGCTGCGATCGCGCTGACCCAGCCTGCCGACGTGTGGTCGTCGGAGACGAACTCCGTGGTTGTTGTGGCCTGCGAGTCCGTTCGTGCGCGTGGCAGTGACAAACAAGTTCCTCGGGATCATTACTCCGTGCGACTGTCGCTGCAGCCTTCGGAAGTCGGCATCGTCGGCGCGACCCGGGTGGTGTTCCACATGCGGCGGCGCCGAGGGGTTGGTGTTCGCGTGCTGGGGCACGCTGTCGTCCAATTCGGGCAGTTTGTCGGAAATGTCGTGATTGCACAAGAGGGGCGGGTCGAAGAGGGAGCAGGATGCTCACCGGATGCCGCAGTGCGGCGCCTCTCTCGGCGTCGAGGGTCATTGTGGCGCACCTCTGAAGGGTTCTCATGCAAAGCTCTGTGACAACTATCGCTCTTCCCGCGGCGCTGGCCGTGATCATGCTCGGGCTCGGTTTGCATCTCACGGTCGCCGACTTCGTGCGCATTGCCCGCACCCCGCGCACCCTCGCGCTCGCTCTGGCGTGCCAATTGCTGATCCTGCCGGTCCTCGCGTTCGGCCTGATCAAGCTCTTCGACCTGCCTGCGGCCCTCGCAGTGGGAATGATGCTGCTCGCGGCATCGCCGGGTGGCACGACCGCGAATATGTTGAGCCACCTGTTCGGCGGTGACGTCGCGCTCAACGTGTCGCTCACCGCGATCAACTCGATCGCTGCGGTGGTCAGCGTGCCGGTGGTGACCAACTTCGCGCTCGGCTACTTCCTGCCGGCCGGGGAAGGCGCGGTCGGACTCCAATTCGGCAAAACCGTTCAGGTGTTCGCGGTCGTCCTCACGCCGGTGGCGCTCGGGATGCTCATTCGGTGGCGCAAACCCCGGTTCGCCACGCTCATGGACCGCCCCGCCAGGATCGCGTCGGCGACGCTGCTCGGGGTGGTCGTCGTCGCGGCACTGATCGCCGAGCGCGACAAGGTTGGGGACTATCTGGCCTCGGTCGGAGCGGTGGCGGCAGTCTTCTGTGTCCTCAGCCTCAGCCTCGGATACCTCGCACCACTTGTCCTCGGCATCGGGACCCGCCAAGCGATCGCGTGTTCGATGGAGATCGGTATCCACAACAGCGCCGTCGCCATCACCGTCGCGTCCGGAGTTCTCGGCAACAGCGAATTTGCTGTTCCGGCAGCGGTTTACGGGATTCTGATGTATCCGATCGCAGGTCTGTTCGGGTACATCATCTCTCGGCCACTGGCCCGCAGTCGGGGGGGCGACACTGCGGCATTGCCGGTGAAGTCCTGATGGTGACGGTGCTGACGGCGTGGGGTCGTCGGAGCGGTCCATTGACGTGATTGCATCGCGCCAATATGTTAGCGGTGAGTACTTGGGTGTCGCGGGCTCGGTGTTCCATGTCCGAGGAGTGTTCAGTGGGGTCGATCTTCGGACGTGACATCGACGAATCTGCGTGTTGACAGTGCTAACATTTGGAGTTAGCGTCATGCATCACAACAAGCGAGCAAGGGAGCCATGTCGATGCCATCGACTCAGCGCGCAACGGTGAAGGTCGACCTGGGCGGTCACTCGGTCCTGGTGCCCAAAGGCGGTCTCTACGACCGATATCGGATGGACACCGATCTGGATGAGGTTGCCCGCGATCCTCGGGTCAGTGATGTGGAGTTCTTCCGTCGGCTGCCCAAGCAGCGCGTGAACTCGCCGATCGGGGAGACGTTGACCCCGAACTTCTACTACCGCATGTCCAGTACCCGTCTGACGATGCTGGCGAAGTCTCGAGCCATCCGCGCCAGGTTGCCGCGCGAGCTGGTGCCGGTAGAGGTTGCCCCGGGAATCGGATTGATTTCGGCAGTCTTCTTCCGCTACGACGTCTGCGACATCGACTTCTACACTGAAGTGGCGATCGCGATTGTCGCCCGCCCGGCGCGCCATGGCGGACTTGGTTTCATCGACCTGATGGCCGGTCTGGGTAACGACCACCTGCACTCCTATGTGCTGTCGCTGCCGGTCAGCTCGGATATCGCCCAGATCCGCGGGCATGACGGGTACGGATTCCCGAAGTGGGTGACCAAGCTCGATGTGGATATCGACAGCACGAAGACAGTTGCGCGAGTGGCCGATTCCGACGGCGGCGCAGATCTGGCGTTGACGGTGCCGACCCCTGCTCAGAAGCGATACCCCAGCGGTCGACGCGTGTCGACTCTGACCTCGTACACCACGATCGGCGGCGCATGGCATTCGACGATGACGCAGATCAATACCCTCTCAGCGTCGTCGACTTCCTTCCCGCGCGGGGTCGACCTCCAGCTCGGGAAGGGGCGACTCTCCGACGATCTGCGATCACTCGAGCCGATCAGGAACCTGCGACTCGATGTCATCACCGAGGGGCAAGTGGCATTGCACATGCCGGTACCGATCTCGATGCCGAACGTCTGACCACGCTGCCCTGGCGTCCTGCGTTCGAGCATCGAAGCTCAAACGCCAGGGCGGTGTGTCGCACCAGCTCGGGATTCCCCGCTTAGCTCCGTCACGTGACGAACTGTGAGATGACGGTCGGGTTCGTCAGTGTCGACAGTGGTAGGGCAACTGCAGGCGTGTGTCCGCTTGGCGCGGGGGATTGGACAGGATGCGGAATGACACGTACCGATCTACGGTTCCGGGCCGGTGATGGCACTTGTGCTGCATGGCTTTACCGTCCGCCCGGCATGGCGATCGGTGATACGCGGCCGGTCATCGTGCTGGCCCATGGCGTCGGCGGAGTCAAGGAGATGCGCCTGGGTGCGTTCGCGGAGAACTTCTGCGACGCTGGCTATCTCTGTTTGTTGTTCGATTACCGGAATTTCGGCGCTAGCAGCGGTGAGCCGCGCCAAGTGCTCGACATCGATCGGCAACTCGAGGACTGGCGTGCCGCAGTCGCCTACGCGCGAACCCTGGACGGGGTCGATCACACGCGGGTTGTGTTGTGGGGCGCAGAGTTCGGTGGCGGGCACGCGATCATCACCGCCGCGAAGGATCCGCAGATCGCCGCCGTCGTCGCGCAATGTCCTTTCGTCGATGGCATCGCGAGTTCTCTGGCCGTGCCGACCATGACTGCGCTTCGCCTGGCCGACCTTGCGACCAGCGATCGCATGGGTGGCCTGCGGGGCAGAGATCCGATTCTGGTACCCGCCTACGGTCCGCCCGGCTCGACAGCGCTGATGTCGGCCCCTGGCTGCGAGTCGGGAGCAAAGGCGATGCTAGCCGCGGGCGTGGTCGTGCCGAATGCGGTAGCCGCGCGTTTCACTTTGGATATCGTGCGGCACTTCCCCGGCCGGTACGTGCGCAAGCTCGCCTGCCCGATTCTCTTTGTCGTCTGCGAGAAAGACGCTGTGGCTCCCGCCCATGCGACCCGGAAGTACGCCGCGCAGGCGGCGCGCGGTGAGGTTGTCTCCTATCGTCTCAGTCAATTCGACATCTACGTCGGTGCGCGGTTCGAGGCCAACCTCGCCGATCAGCTGGCGTTCCTGGCTCGCCATCTGCCGGTGATCGCCGAACTGCCCCGCGAGCTCGGGTCTCGACGATGAGACCTACCGCGTCGGGCGACCGACGGTGTGTTCATCACGTGCGCTCGGCGAAGCCATCTATACGGCCTCGTGCCAAGACATGGTCGATGGCGCCGAGTGCGGTCTTGAGGCGACGGGGTTCGCGGTCGGGGATGACGGTGGGGAGTGCGAACAGCTGCACAGCATACCGATGGCGGCCGTGGCCTTTCAGTGGTTCAGGGCCACCGTAGCCGGAGGTGGTCCCGATCGCGAGCAGTCGCACGCCGGCGGGAGATGAGCCTGTGTTGAGGCCGGAACTGGGCAACGTGGTGACCGAGGGGTCGATGAGCGCGAAGACGTGACTCAGTGGAAACGGTAACGGTACGTCCGCGTCTTGAATCACCAGCAGTAGTTGTGCGGTACCCGCGGGTGGCGGGTTCCATTGCAGCGCAGGCGAAACGTCGTGGCCGCCGAGCTCGGCGCTCAGGCTGCCGACGGGAAGGTCGGCCTCGTGCGCGAAGTCGTCGCTGCGTAGCGCCAGATCATTGTCGGACTGGAGTGCGGGCATGTTCCATGCGAGCTTGTCCTGCCCGACACGCACCCTTCGTAATAGCTTGCCGATCACGGTCGACACCTCCGACGCAGCGACAGTTCCGCGGTCACGGTCCAACTCGAAGCGTACAGAGTGCCGCGATCCTCGCCGATATTGACGAGTGGTTGAGTGCCCCCTAATGTAAGCAGAATTAACATATAGTCGACATTCGCGCCGCCACACACCGGATAGCCCGGGCGGTCGGCCCGACCTCACCGCTCAATCGGTCCAAGGTCAGAGGGAATTGCAGTGACGAAGGTCCTTTTTGTGCTGTCGGCGGCCGACCGCTGGTCGTTGACCGATGGGTCTGTGTACCTCTCGGGCTTTTGGGCCGAAGAGGTCGTAGTACCGCATCGGACCTTCGCCGAAGCCGGGTGGGAAATCGTCTTCGCGACGCCAGGCGGTCGAGCGCCAACCCTCGATCAGCGCAGTATCCCAACCGCGGGCAGTGCGAAAGCGCGCCGAGGCAGTTCCCAAATCGTCGAGCAATTCCTCGACATCGCCGCGCAGCGGTATCTCGCCAGGCTCAGCGACGAGCTCACCTTTCCGTTGGCTTTGAAGACCGTCGTGAGCGATACCTTCGACCTGATCTTCTACCCCGGAGGACATGGTCCGATGGAGGATCTCGCCTACGACGAAGTGTCGGGTGTGCTGCTGGCGGAACGATTGGAGTCCGGCAGGCCGCTCGCCCTGCTGAGCCACGCGCCCGCTGCGGTTCTGGCAGTGCCGAGTCCGCACGGGGTCTCGCCGTTCGGCGGATATCGGATGACGGCGGTTTCCAACCGTGAGGAACTGCTCAACAGGTTCGCGAAGAAGGCGCCGTGGCTTCTGGAGGACAGGCTGCGGGCACTGGGCGTGGACTACATTCGGGGCCGGTACCCGCTGCGGTCCCACGTCGTTGTCGACCGGAACGTTTATACCGGGCAGAACACTCGGTCCGCGCAGGAGCTGGCGGAACGGCTGGTAGCAGACATCGGCGCGCGATCGAGGGTCTAGGCCGCAGCGCCGGAACCGTTGTGTCAGTCGCGGCGTTCGGTCACCACCGCCGCGGCACGATGTCCTCTTGCGGTGAACTGTCGAGGGCGTGGTCGCGGGCACAACGGGCCCCGGCCGAGCAGCCAGAGAGCCGGCTGGACGACGTGAGGGTGCCCGGTGGTGGACAAGTCGGCGATGAAGGTCATGCCGAGGCCGCTGTCGGCTGAGCCCTGCGGGTCCCGAAATGCAGATTGGGATCGGCGACAGGGCCGTGGCGCAGTAGCTTCACGTCGTTGAGATAGTCGCGTGAGGTCAACCAGGGGAACCCAGGCCCTTGCTTGGGCAACTGGTCGAGTGATCGCAGCACGTACCCGGCGTCGAAATCGAGCAGTGGCCTGGTCTCCAGATTGTCCGGCAGAACCGGTGAACAGGTGCTGTAGCCGTGCGAATTCATGTGATCGAGCAGCCGCACGAAGTGCTCACAGAGCAAGCCGACTTTCAGCGTCCACGACGAGTTGGTGTAGCCGATCGAGTAGGCGAAGTTGGGCACTCCGGTCAGCATCATCCCCTTGAACGACACCGCGTCGGCCGGCGAAAACCGTTCACCGTCGATGGTGAGATCGATCCCGCCGAACGCTTGGAGATTCAGGCCGGTCGCGGTGACGACTAGATCGGCTCGTAGGTGCTTGCCGCTGGTCAGCAGAATTCCGGTGGGCGTGAACGTCTCGATCGTGTCGGTGACCACCGAAGCCGAACCGCGCGAGATCGCGGCGAACAGGTCGCCATCGGGGACCATGCACAATCGCTGATCCCACGGGTTGTAGCGGGGGTTGAAATGCACATCGACCGGATAGCCGGGCGGGAGCTGCTTGGCATTGTTGTTCCGGATCAACCGGCGAGCAGCCACGGGAAAACGCTGGCACAGCCGCCAGATCGCGCGCTGGGTCAGCACATTCTTGCCCCGGATGATGGCGTGTGCGCGCTGCTCGGGCAGCAGGGCGCGCAGTGTGTCGGCGATTCTGTCGCGAGTGGGCAGCGCGACGATGTAACTGGGGGAGCGTTGCAGCATGGTGACATGCTCCGCGTCGGCGGCCATGGCGGGTACCAGGGTCACAGCGGTTGCGCCACTGCCGATGACGACAATCTTCTTGCCTGTGTAGTCGAGATTTTCCGGCCACAGCTGAGGATGGATCACCTGCCTGCCGGTGCGCTCGAACTCCGCCCGTCCGGCGAACTCCGGTGTGAACCCCTGGTCGTAGCGGTAGTAGCCGGTCGCGGCGAAGAGCCAGCTGCACCGAGCGCGGCTGCGCTGTCCGGTCTCGGTGTTCTCGATCTCGACTGTCCACCGCGATTCGTCGGTGTTCCAGGACGCGCCGACGACCTTCGTATGAAAGGAGATCTTGTCGTGCATGCCGTACTGATCGGCGACATCGCCCAGATAGGCGCGAATGGACTCGGCGGAAGCGATCGAATCGCCTTTCCACGGCTTGAACTCGTAGCCGAAGGTGAACAGATCTGAATCCGAGCGGATTCCCGGGTACCGATGCAGATCCCAGGTGCCGCCGATGGCGCCCCGCGATTCGACGATCGCGTAAGACTTTTTCGGAAGGTCGCGCTGCAGATAGTAGGCGGCGCCGAGACCTGAGATCCCGGCTCCGACGATGAGAACATCGACCTCGATGTCGACGTCTGAGGCAGCGTTCATGGCGATTACTCCCGTGGGTCAGCGTGATGTCGCTCTCAATGATGAGGTTGCGAACTCGTCCAGATGAAGGTGCCGGGCACCCGAATAGCGTGAAATTGGGTGCATAGTGCACCATGCGGGCGCTAGTGTTCAGCGGTGCCGTGGCCTGACCCCTCCCCGCGAGTGAAAGAACTCATCCGGCGCGGCGCCGAGATCGTATTGACCGCGCCTCCTGATCTGTTCGATGAGGTCGACGCCGCGACATTTTCGGCGGTGGACATGCGTCCGATCGCAGAAGATCCCGAACTGCGCGCGTTCAGCGTCCGTAGTACGCATGCGAATCTGATCCACTGGGCGAGTGCCAACCTGCGCAAACCAGGAGCTCCGGTCTCGGCGAACACCGACGAACCGATCGAAGCCGCCCGCCTGATCACCGGCCGCGGCTACGACGAAGCGAGTCTGGACGCCTATCGACTCGGCCAGAATGTCGCGTGGCGTCGCTGGATGCGGATCGCCTTCGACCTGACATCGGACGTCGACGACTTACGCGAGATGCTCGACGTGACTGCGCAGTCGATCTCGGAGTTCGTCGACGCGACCATCGCGGCCACCAAAGCACAGATCGCGCTCGAGCGAGACTGGCTCACGCGTACCAGGGATTCCGAACTGCGCGGAGTCGTGGCACTGTTGATCAACGGTGATCGGATCGATTCTCGGGCAGCGGAGAACGCGCTGGGTTATCGACTGGTGCAGACACACACCGCAGCGATCGTGTGGACCACCGTCGCGGCGCCGCGGCTGACGGAATTGGAGCGAGTGGCGGAATCGTTGGCACGGCAGGTCGAAGCCCGTGAGCGGCTTCGTATCGTGGCCAGCCCGGGAACTGTCTGGGTGTGGCTCGGCGGGGCCGATGAGGCATTGCTGCGCACTGCGGACAAGGCCATCGGAGCCGCGACCGACCTGCAGATCGCCATCGGCTCGACCGGACACGGCCTGGACGGCTTCCGAGTCGCGCATCTCGATGCCCTGAGTACTCAGCAGGCGATGTCGCGCCTCGATACCGACCATCGAGTCGCCACTTTCGCCGATGTCGAAGGCGTGTTGCTACTTACGAAGGACGCCGATCGGGCGAACCGATTCATCGCGCACACTCTGGGCGCGCTCGAGCACTCGGCTCCCGCCGTCCGTGAAGCCATGCGGGCCTATCTCCACGAGCAATGCAATGCGTCGCGTGCTGCCGAACGCCTTTTCGCACACCGCAACACGGTGTTGCGCCGAATTCAACGCGCCAACGACCTCCTGCCGCGCCCGGTGCAGGACAACCCGCTCAATGTCGCGATGGCGCTGGAGATTCTGTACTGGCGCGGGGGAAAAGCGGGTGCCACCGCGGAGCCGGGCATCTCGCGTCACTGACGATGGGCGCAGGCCCCGGCATCGCCATGCGCAGTCCTCGGTGGCCGGCCGCGGGTACGCGATAACATCGAGCGGGTGACCGCGACAATGTGGAAGGACGTGCGGCGGGGTACCTCGGCTGGGGTGACGAGCCTGGTCGAGTTGGGTGTCCGGCACGGTCTCACGGCGGGCGAATGTTTACGGGGCAGTGGCGTGTCCGCCGATCACCTCGACGGCGAGCCCTTCTGGGTCGTGGCGGAGCAGGAACTTGTCGTGATCGCCAATCTGGTCCGTCGACTCGGAGATCCGCCGGGCCTGGGTGTCGAAGCCGGCCGCGCGGTGAACATGGGAAATCTGGGGATCTTCGGGTTCGCTCTCATGTCGAGCGCACACCTTGCCGAGGCATTCGAGCTCGCGGCCCGCTATGCCCTTCTGACGAATACCTGTGCTGGCTACGTCGTGCAGAGAACAACCGAGTCATTGGCGCTGGTCTGCGACTTCAACGATCTCGGAGACGACGTGCGAGCTTTCGTCATCGAGCGGGATCTCACCGTCGTCGCAGGCATCGTGCCGATGGTGCTGGGAACCGTGGCCGTGCCGCGTGTCGAGGTCGAACTGGGCGCGGATCGGGCAGCGCTCCTGGCGGCAGAACTACCGGCTGACGAATTCGTTCCCGCCGCCACGCGGACGGCCCTCGTCGTTCCCGCGGATTGGGCGGCCCGCCGACCGATTCACGCCGATATCGAGACCGTCCGGGACTGCGTCGAGCAGTGTGAGCGCCTGCTCGACAGCCGCGCATTGGATACCCGGTCGCTGGTTCGGACGTTATTACACCAACGTGGCCGCACGGTGCGGTCATTGACTGCGCTGGCCGATGAACTGCACATCGATCGGCGCACGTTGCAGCGGCGCCTCGCTCGTGAAGGCACCACGTTCCGGACATTGCTGGACGACGCGATGCGTACGTTGGCCGCCGAGCTGCTCATGACTACGCAATACTCGGTCGCGCAGGTCGCCGGCCTGCTCGGTTACGCCGAAACAGCCTCGTTCACCCACGCCTTCATCCGCTGGCACGGAACGTCACCGGGACGATTCCGTGCGCACCGCCGCTGAGGGCTGTATCCGAGGGTCGGGTAGGACCTCGCGGATGAGAAAGAACGTGGCACGTACCGCGGCGCGAAGAGAGCTCACCACCGCCGGCGCCGGCTTGCTCAATCCGAGCGCGTCGAGCACATGGTCGTCGTGGAGCGACAGAACGAGTGGACGGGCCAGCCACCGAAGCACCGACGGAAATGCTCGTACACCGAACTGCTGCAGGATCGCCTCGCCGGCCCGATGCGCGGCTTCGGAGGCGCCGAACCACTCCGGATCCCGTTCATAGGCCCGCACGGCGTCCTCCATTCCCTGCCAGCTGGTCGGCATGTCACGCACGCCCAGGTGCTCGCCGATCGTGCGCCAGTGGCGTACCTGAGCCTCGCGTTCGATCTCGGTGAAACCGGGAGCGCCGACGATCGCGGTGATGTACTCGATCTGCACGGTGAAATAGGCGATGGTGTGGACGAGTGTTTCGTTGGACATCTGATAGCGCTGGCCGATTCCGTCATGGATGCGTTTGACCTCGGCGGTGGCGGATTGTGTGCGCGCGCTACCTGCGCCGTCCGTCATCCAGCTGACCAGATGACCGATTGTGTCGGCGGCGCGCTGATCGCCATGACGATGTACCTTCCCATGGCCTTGACGATCGACGGCGGCCGCGCCTTCGAACTGGCCCATCACTCGCATCAGTGACACGGTGAAGACCACCTCGAGCACCATGCGTGACCCCACAGGAGGAAGAAGTGAGGCGAGTACCAGGCGCGTTATCCGCTCGCTGTCGACGGCTGGGTCGAGACCCGCGATCTCTCGTCGGATCCGCTTCCACCGCGGTCGGATAATCGCGGTCTCGACACGGCGAGGTGGATTAGGGGTGGTCGTCATGACCATTGACGGTATGGTCGCCGACCTCGGCGCGGAACGCGGTTTCGCGACCAAGACTTGATACTTCGCGACAGGCTGACTGGGCTCGGCACTCGACAATCCCTGACGGCCTGCGCTGGTTCAGCCGGAATGTCCCACAGTCGACGGCGCTTCCCGTGCTGCAGGCACCTGCTGCCACCACAGCGCGATGCGATCGATAACGGCTGCGGGGGTTCGAACCCACTTGATGTGGTCGTTGCTCGCACCCGCCGGTACATCCGATCGGTTGTAGTCCCACCGAGTGACGGCACCGGAGGCGAAGAGTTGCCGGGCGAACGCGTCGACACCGCGTAGTGGCGCGAGGTTGTCCTCGCCGAGCGCGATGACCAGGGATGGAATCTCGATCCTGTGCTGTGCGGGAAACGGGGGTCGACCGGTCAGAACCATTCGTGCCCACTCCCGCATCAGTGTGCGCGCGCCGGGAGCGCCGAAGGCCGGCGCGGGAAGGTAGCCGAACGCAGTCGTCAGGGCTGGCACCAGTGCGGCTCCGGCGGCGACCGGCAGGCCCAGGTTCGGGTAGTGACGGAAGTACGGTAGGCAGCCGCCGATGGTGACCAGGCCGTCAGCGCCAGCAAAATTGAGCTCGTAGCCGACAGCGAGCTGGGCGCCCAAGCTGTGACCGAGGATGATTACGGGCCGACCGGGGTAGTCGTTTCGGGCGTCGGTTACCGCAGTGGCGATGGTGTCGATCTCGTCCTGATACGACCAGTCATTGGCGCGCGAGGCCGAGGGCTCGTCGGGTTCGAATCCGCGGCGGGGCAGGGCGCGTGCGGTCCAACCCCGCTCGGCGAACGCCGTTGTCAGCGGAGTGTAGAACCGGGCGCCGATCGCCATGGCGGGTGCGATCAGGACGACCGGTGCCCTCTCCTCTGTCGTCGGGTTCTCGCCGTACGGGTTCTGGTCGGTCCACGTGGTCACGACTGTGCTCCTTCGATTGGTTCGTCCGGCCGATGGCTGGTGTCTGTCGGCTCGGTGGCTGTGCTGTAGTGGCCTTCGCTGACCGCGGTCCGTTGACGGTCGGCAACACACAGGTTAATGTAAGCAGTGAAAACATGCTGGTTGGGTTCACTTCTTTCAGCGTTTCATGCGTGTGGGCGGTGTGTGCAGGCTGCCGCTGCCGTTCGATCGTCAACAAGACTGCATCAGGAGGAATGGGCTGTGACAAAGGTTTTGATGGTGATCTCGGCCGCGGACCGCTGGACCTTGAATGACGGAACAGTGCATCCGTCGGGTTACTGGGCGGAGGAGGTCGCTGTCCCGCATCGGGCCTTTGCCGACGCGGGATGGGACATCACCATCGCCACGCCGGGAGGAAAGGCGCCGACGCTGGACCAGCTGAGCCTCGGGATCGCCGGCGGTATGCCGTGGAAGCGTCGAGCCGTAGAGCGTTACCTCGGCAGTATTCGGGATCAACTCGCCAGGCCGGTGCCCCTCGGTGCGGCGAATCCCGATGACTACGACGTCGTGTTCTACCCCGGTGGTCACGGGCCGATGGAAGATCTCGCCTACGACCGGGTATCGGGCGCACTTCTCGCTCGTCGGCTCGCCTCGGGCCGGCCGCTGGCTCTGTTGTGTCACGCGCCTGCTGCGATCTCCGCGACGGCCGGGCCCGACGGCACTTCGCCGTTCGCCGGCCGACGGATGACCGGCCTGTCCAATCGGGAGGAATTGCTGAATCGTTTTGCGCGCAAGGCTCCTTGGCTGCTCGAAGACAGGCTCGTCGAGCTCGGCGTCGAGTACTCCAAGGGCCGGATCCCGCTGCGTCCGCACGTCGTCGTCGACGGAAACCTCTATACCGGGCAGAACCCCCAGTCGTCGGACGCGCTTGCCGAGCGGCTCATCGCCGACGTGAATGCGGTTCGAACCTCGAAATGAGTCGCGTACGAGCCGTGGCCGTCCCTGGTGGGGTGGCCACGGCTCGTCGCGTCTTTTCTGCGTCGTCATATTCCTGGTCGGTGCGGCCTTGGGCTCGGGTTGGCAAAGCTGACTCCAGGCGTTCCGGAGGAAGTGTCTCCGGTTTCACACTCGTTGTTGTTGACACTGCTTACATGCGTGACTAGCGTCGACTTCGTATCGAACCGCGAGCAAGGGAGCTACGCCGATGTCACCGACGAAACAAAGCACCGTCAATGTCGACCTGGGTGGCCGTGTTGTCACCGTTCCGAAAGGCGGCCTCTACGATCGGTTCCGAATGAACACCGATCTCGACGAGGTCGCGCGCGACCCACGGGTGGGTAATGTCGATTTCTTCCGGCAGCTGCCCAAAATCCGGGTGGACTCACCGATCGGGGAGACCTTCACCCCGAACTTCTACTACCGCATGTCGAGTGTCCGGCTGACGATGCTGGCACGCTCGCGCGCGATTCGATCCAGACTGCCGGCAGAGCTGGCTCCACTGGAGGTCGGTCCCGGCGTGGGACTGGTTTCGGTGATGTTCTTCCGCTACGACGTGTGCGATATCGACTTCTACACCGAGGCGGCCGTCGGTGTCGCGGTGCGACCGGCCAGGCACGGTCGGCTCGGATTCGTCGACCTGCTCGGCGCGCTCGACACCGACCACCTCGAATCGTATGTGCTGTCGCTTCCGGTGAACACCGATATCGCACAGGTGCGAGGGCACGACGGTTACGGCTTCCCCAAGTGGGTCACCGATATCGACGTCGACATCAACCCGACGCGGGCCACCGCACGGGTCGCCGACGACACCGGTGCGACCGACCTTTCGTTGTCGGTCGCGACTCCCGCGCTGACCGATTACCGAAGCGGTGAACGTGTTTCGACGCTGACGTCGTACACCTCCCGAGACGGTGCGTGGCTGTCGACACTGAGCCAGACCAACGTGTTGTCGGCCGGAACCTCCCTGCTGCCTCGCGGCATCGAGCTGAACACGGGCAGCGGACGCCTGTCCCAGGACCTGAAATCGCTGTCGCCGATCAAGACTGTGCGCCTCGATGTGGTCACCGACGGACAGCTCGCCCTGCACATGCCGGTTCCGACGTCGGTTCCTGCCCGCGGATAGAGATCTCGGCAGGTCCGGATGAGTACCAGCTGACCTGCCCCCCTGTACAGACTGCCTCAACACTTTGGAGCCAGCATTATGTCCATCGACCCTGCCGTCCGTCCTGCGTCGATCAGCGGCGCGGACCTGCCATCGGCCCTGACCCCCACCCTGCTCGGCCGCTTGGCCGGCCGCGTTTCTGCGAGTGCCGACGCAGCGAGCGTGACAACAACCATCCCGTTCACCGGCAAGGCGTTGGTCGATCTACCGGTGTCCACGCCCGCAGCCGTCGAGGCGGCGTTCGTGCGCGCTCGTGCCGCCCAAGCGCATTGGGCGGCTATGCCGATCTCCGAGCGCAAGGCGATCCTGCTGCGGTTCCACGACCTGTTGCTCAGCCGTCAGAACGAAGCTCTCGATCTGATGCAGGTCGAGAACGGAAAGGCTCGTCGTGACGCGTTTCTCGAGGTCACCGACATCGCGATCGCTACCCGGTATTACGCACGCAGCGCCGCGAAGCTGTTGGGGCCCAAGCGTCGCCGGGGCGCGATTCCGGTCCTGACCCACACCACCGAGCTGCATCATCCCAAGGGTGTCGTGGCAGTCATCTCGCCGTGGAACTACCCGCTGAGTATGGGCGCCGGAGACGCGATTCCGGCGCTGCTGGCCGGCAACGCCGTGGTGCAGAAGCCCGATACCCAGACCGCGCTCACCGCTTTGTGGGCTCTGGACCTCATGCACGAGGCCGGGCTGCCGAGTGGCGTGTGGCAGATGGTGGTGGGCCGAGGGAGCTCCATCGGCAAGTCGTTGATGGACAACGCCGACTACATGATGTTCACCGGCTCCACTGCCAGCGGCCGCCGGATCGCCAGTGATGCCGGTGAACGGCTCATCGGGGCTTCGCTCGAGCTCGGCGGCAAGAACCCGATGATCGTGCTCGACGACGCCGACATCGCACGGGCGGCCGCGGGCGCGGTGACCGCGTGCTTCTCCTCGACAGGCCAGCTGTGCGTATCGATCGAAAGGCTCTACGTCGCCGATTCCGTCCGTGACGAGTTCGTCGCGGCGTTCGTCGAGCGCACCAAGCGGCTGAAGATCGGTGCGGCCTACGACTACAGCGCCGATGTGGGCAGCCTGACCAACCAGGCGCAGCTGGACACCGTGATCGCTCACGTCGAGGACGCGGTGTCCAAGGGCGCTACAGTGCTGGCGGGTGGTCGAGCGCGGCCTGATCTCGGACCGCTGTTCTACGAGCCGACGATCCTGACCGGCGTCACCGCGGACATGACACTCTACGAACACGAGACCTTCGGTCCGGTCGTTTCGATCTACTCCGTCAGCGACGCCGAGGAGGCCATCGAGCGGGCCAATGCGACAGCCTACGGGCTCAACGCCAGTGTGTGGAGCCGCGACGGTGGCAAAGCTCGCGCGGTCGCGGCCCGCGTGCATGCCGGCACTGTCAACGTCAACGACGCCTACGCTGCCGCCTGGGGCAGCGTAGAGGCGCCGATGGGCGGGATGGGCGATTCCGGGCTCGGTCGCCGTCACGGCGCCGACGGCATCCTGAAGTACACCGAAGCGCAGACGGTCGCCCACCAGCGCGTGCTCGGATTCACTGCGCCTCCTGGTATTTCGGAGAGCAACTGGGCCTCGATGCTGACCTTGGCACTGAAGGGGCTCAAGCAGATCGGTGCCCGCTGACCATCCGGTCGCCGATCGACAATGCCCTGGACGCGGTCCCGATCGGACCGCGTCCAGGGCATCTGTCATCAGAACGATGTCTCGTCGAGAATCATGATGTCGGCATCGATGTCGGCGATCACGGTCCGATCCGATGTCAGGCGCGGCAAGACTTCCCGGGCGAAGAAGGCCGCCACGGCCACCTTGCCTTCGTAGAAGGCGCGATCCGCGGCGGACTGCACAGTTTCCAGAGCGGTGACGGCGATCTCGGCGTTGACCAGCAGGCGCCAGCCGATGAACAGGTCGCCGACGGCCATCAGGAAGCGCACCGAACCCAGGCCGACCTTGTACAGCTCGGTCGGCTGCTCCTGCGCGCCGATCAGGTGGCCGGTCAGGGTGGCGGCCATGGTCTGCACGTCCTCGAGCGCGGTGGCGAGCAGCTTGCGCTCGCCCTTGAGGCGCTCGTTGGCCGAGTCGGACTCCAGGAACTTCTGGATCTGGCCGGCCACGTGGGCCAGGGCCACACCGCGGTCACGCGCGATCTTGCGGAAGAAGAAGTCCTGCGCCTGGATGGCGGTGGTGCCCTCGTAGAGCGAGTCGATCTTCGCGTCGCGGATGTACTGCTCGATCGGGTAGTCCTGCAGGAAGCCCGAGCCGCCGAAGGTCTGCAGCGAGTCGGTCAGGTACTGGTAGGCGCGCTCGGAGCCGACACCCTTGACGATCGGGAGCAGCAGGTCGTTCACCCGTGCGGCCAGTTCGGCATCGGCGCCCGAAACACGCTGCGCGACTTCGGGATCCTGGTGCGCTGCGGTGAACAGGTACACCGAACGCAAGCCTTCGGCGTAGGCCTTCTGCATCAGCAGTGAACGGCGCACGTCGGGGTGGTGCATGATCGTGACTCGCGGCGCGTTCTTGTCGGTCATCTGGGTCAGGTCGGCGCCCTGGACGCGAGTCTTGGCATACTCCAGCGCGTTCAGATATCCGGTGGACAGCGTGCCGATGGCCTTGGTACCGACCATCATCCGAGCGTTCTCGATCACCTCGAACATCTGGGAGATGCCGTTGTGCGCGTCACCGACCAGCCAGCCCTTGGCCGGCACACCGTGACCGCCGAAAGTGAGTTCACAGGTGGCCGAGGCCTTCAGACCCATCTTGTGCTCGACGTTGGTGACGAAAACCCCGTTGCGATCACCGAGTTCGCCGGTGGCGTGGTCGAAGTGGAACTTCGGCACGAAGAACAGTGACAGGCCCTTGGTGCCAGGACCAGCGCCTTCCGGGCGGGCCAGCACCAGATGCGCGATGTTGTCGAACAGGTCGTCGGAGTCGGCGGAGGTGATGAAGCGCTTCACACCCTCGATGTGCCAGGATCCGTCCTCTTGCGCGATCGCCTTGGTCCGGCCCGCACCGACGTCGGAACCGGCGTCCGGTTCGGTCAGCACCATCGTCGCGCCCCACTTGCGATCGATGATGATTCGGGCCCATTCGCGCTGCAGGTCGTTGCCGACACGATCGAGGATGTCGGCCATCACCGGGCCCATGCTGTACATGTGCGCGGCGGGCTGGGCGCCGAGAACGAACTCGGTGACCGCCCACTCCAGCATGGCCGGCGCTGGAACTCCGCCGATGGCCTCGCTTTTGCCGAGACGCCACCACTCGGCGTCGTACCAGGCGCGGACCGCGCGCTTGAACGGTTCCGGCAGCGACACCGTGTGGGTGTCGGGATCGAACGTCGGTGGGTTGCGGTCGGTTTCGGCGTAGGGCCCCGCGACCGGGCCTGCGGCGAGTTTGGCGGCCTCGGTCAGCACCGAACGAGCGGTGTCTGCGTCGAGGTCGCCGAAAGCGCCTGTCGCAAGGATGTTTTCGAGTCCGTACACCTCGAACAGATTGAACTCGAGGTCGCGCACATTGCTCTTGTAATGACTCACGGAACATTGCCTTCTGGGTTGACGGACGTTCGGGATGTCCGAAGGGTGAGCGGGCGAATCCATGCGCCCCGTGACACTGTGCGTGACGCGGAGAAGGCCAGGCAAAGAAAAGTCAACGGCCGTTAAGGGGCCGACCGGATGAGCGAGTGGAAGGTGAGTCGCGGTCAGGGCTGGCGCAGCAGCGTCGGGTAGTGCGCGCGAACTGCTGGAGTCGACTGGATGCTGTGGCCGACGGCGACGAGAACTTCCACGAGGTCGCCGCGTCGGCTGAGTCGGGGATTGCGTACCGCCTCGATGACGACCGTGGTGAGCGCTCGGATCAGCATTCGGGCGATCGGCGGTGCGAGCTCGGGTCGCGCTGTGCTCAACACGCGGGCCCAGCGTGCGATCGCTTCTTGGCGGACCGAGCGGTAGCGGTGTTCGGCGGCTGCCGGCAGGTGCCGCGTCTCGCTGACGGTAATGGCGAGCAGATCGGGCTCGTCGGCACCGAACTGGACAAAGCCGCGCGTGAGGGTCGCCAATGCTGCTGTGGGTGACAGCGCCCCGATCGCCGTCTCGTCGAAGAGGTCTTCGATCGATGCGTCATGGCTACGGACGATCACGTCCAGGAGCCCGGCCTTGCTGTCGAAATAGTGGTAGACCGCCGGACCGGTAACGCCTGCCGCGGCCCCGATGTCATGGATGCTGACGTCAGGAAATCCGTGCACGGTGAACAGGCGCGCCGCCTCGGCGAGGATGCGCTCACGTCGCTGCCCCCGGTCCAGTTCGGGACCGAGAGGCTGGTCGGATTTCGACTCAGCGCGGGCCGCGGTGGTAGGGGCAGTCGAGAGATCGGTTGTGATGACTGCCCGTATTGTCGCTCTGAGCACATGGGCGGCCATGGGGAGCGGCAGTTCGACGCGGTGGTAGGCCGGACTGACAGCGACCGACAACGCACACCAGCTCAAGCTGTCCACCTCGGCGGCGGACAGCTCGGGACGTCGCGACCGGATCGCTCGACGGACATGGCGCGTGATTCTGGTCGCGCGCACCAGCACCGCGGCCCGGTCCTGTTCGCGAAGGTGCCGGGACTCGAGTTGCCAAAGCCTCGGCAGTCCGCGTTGGGCGAGCGCGACATGAACAAGGGTAGTGATAATCGCGTCATCCGGATTCGGCGACGCGGCCGCGGAGTCGAGCCGGGCGAGAGCGTCGTCGAGGCCGGCGAGCACACAGTGTCCCAGCAGCTGTTGCTTGCTGTTGAAATGCCGGTACAGCGCGGCGGGGGTGATCCGGACCGCGTCGGCTATGTCGGCCATGGAGGTGTCGTGGTAACCGTTGTGGGCGAACGCGTCGAATGCCGCGGCCAGGACTTTCGCCCGCCGGTTCCGTGGACGCGCGCGATGGATTGGATGATCTATTTTCATGGTCCTCGAAGGTGATTGCTCCGACGAGCGATGGCCGGAGCGTGATGAGTGTGCTGTGCGCGTGTGTGCGGCCCGATCGGCTTCGAGCCGATCGGGCCGCACACTTCGGGATTCGAGGGTGTGGTCAGGCAGGTATCGCGGTCGCGGCGTTGGTGCGAGAGCTGCGAGTCAGGCCCTTCTTGTCGTAGTACCAGGTGATCAGGACCCCGGAGACGGTGCCGATGGCCAGGCCGACCGCGGTCATCCAGAATCCCTGTGCCAACCCGGCGGCGGCGCTGCCGTCGAAGTACATGAGAGAGCGAACAGCCAGGTAGACCTGGCGCAGCGGTTCGAAGTCGGCCAGCCATCCGAAGAACCGGGGAGTCGCCTCGACCGGAATTGTGCCACCGGCCGACGGCATGCCGAGAATGACGAACAGGATCAGGTTGACCAGGACGCCGATCGAGCCGACGGCGGCCATGATCGTCAACGAGGTGACACCCACGGCGGTCATCGCGAAGGTGCTGAAGAGGAACAACTCGAACGGTTGATCGATATGCACACCCAGTGCTGATCCGATCCCGATCAGCGCTCCCGAGCTCAATGCCGCGGTCGCCACCATCGTTGCCCACTTGATGACGAGCGTGCGCAGGCGCGAAATCTTCGAGGCGGGAGCATGACTGAAGTACGGCCCGTATTCGGTGGGGGCGAATCCCAGCATGGAGTCGATGATCGCGTGCACTGTCATGGCACCGGTCATACCGCCGAGCAGGATGGTCAGCGCGTAGAAGAACGCAGTCAGGCCTTGTCCGGAGCCTTCGGGCACACCGTGGTACGGCTCGACGATCGCCCTGACAGGTTCGGCCAGCGTCAGTCGTGTGGCGGCGCTGAGCTGTGTCCCCGTGCCGAGCTGTTGCTGGACACGGTCGGTGAGTTGTGCGCCGAGTGCGGTGTTGACCGCGCTGACCGTCTCGTTGGCGAATCGAGTGGAGATCGAGGTGCTGAACGGGCCCAGCCGTGGGTTGGTCTCCATCGTGATCGCCGGTCTTTGCACATCGCCGGGTACCACCGAGCCGGTGCCGAGAATCCCGATTTGCTTGGTGAAGTCGCCGGGGATGATGAGTGCGCCGTAGACCTCGCCGTTCTGCATCAACTGCTGGGCTTCGTTGATACCCACCACCTGCAGGTCGAACTTCTCGTCGGAGGTGTTCGTGGTGATCGCGTCGAGAACCTGGGTTCCGTAGTTGACGGTCGACTGTTGCCCAGGTGGACCGAAGCTGTCGCCGACATCGTTGTTGACAACGGCAATGGGGTAGTTATGCAGGTTCTGGTCCGGTTTCGCCACGTAGGCGAGGTACATGAGGCCGAGCAGAGACGTGAACACTGTCACCACGACGACCGGCATGATCCAGCGAAGGCCCACGGAACGCGGACCGGTCGTGGTGGTCGCTGTGTCGTTGGAGACGGGGTTATCGCTCATCTGAGTGCTCCTGGTGAAGGTGTGTGGTTGGTCGACCTGCTGTGCGATGCAGCTAACGATCCTCTGCGAAGCGACCAGATTCCAGGTCAAAGTGCTGTCATTGTTCCGGGAAACTGGTGCATAGTGTTCGAATGACTCACTTGTGGCCGGATCCATCGCCAAGTGTTGCCGAGATCTGGCGCCGTGCCGCGGAGGTGGCGTTCAGTTCCGCCGACGAGTGGTTCGGCAGTCGCGGCGAGATCTTGAGGGGGGCTCGGATGCGCGCGATCGCCGAAGATCCCACGCTCGCCGAGGCGGTGCGGCGCGGAAATGTGGCCGTGCTGCGGCAGTGGGCGGTAGCCAATATGCAGCAACCCGGCATGCGTGTGCGGGCCGAGGTGCCACCCGAGTTGCTCGCCAGTGCGCGGGATATGGCGCGTCGCGGCCTGGACAAGTCGATTCTCAACGCCTACCGAACGGGCCAGACCGTGATGTGGCGGCACTGGATGCACACATGCTTCACGCTGTCCACGGAGTCCGATGACTTGCCGGAGCTTTTCGATCGATCGGCGGAATCGATCAGCACCTTCATCGACGACATCGCCGAGTCGGTCGGTGAGGCAATGGATTCCGAGCGTCGCGCGCTGACACGAGAGACCCATGCCGAGCGGTTGGCGGCGGTGTCGTTGATTTTGGAAGGGACCGCGATCACGGTCGCTCGCGCGGAATCGCAACTCGGCTACGGCCTCACCGGTCCGCATACGGCCGCGATCGTCTGGGACGCGTCGGCCAGGGCCGCGGATCAACTGGACGCGGCGGCCGAAGCGCTGACGCGCGGTAGCGGCGCTCCCCGGCGGCTGACCGTGATCGCGAGTGCGAACGCGCTGTGGATTTGGCTGCCGACCGCCGCTGACATCGATGCTGCGGCATTGACGTCGCAGGTGGTGGAGTACGACGCGATCCGTATCGCGATCGGTCGCCCCGGTCGCGGCGTCGACGGGTTCCGCCGTAGCCATCTCGAGGCCGCGAGTACGCAGCAGATGCTGGCTCGGCTGACCTCGGCGCAGCAGGTGGCGCGCTACGACGACATTGCCCTGGTGGCACTGATGACTCGCGATCCGACCCCTGCCGACGAGTTCGTCATCGACACGCTGGGTGAGCTGCTCACCGCGGACCCGGAGACTCTGTCGGTTCTGCGTGTCTACATCCAGCAGCTGTGCAACACATCGCGAACTGCTCAGCGCATGTTCATTCACCGCAACACGATCATCCGGCGGCTGGCGCGTGCCGACGAACTGCTGCCGAAACCGTTGGCGGACAACCTGGTTGCGGTCGCGGCCGCGCTGGAGGTGCTGCACTGGCGGGGGGACTCCTTGCTGCGGCGTGCGGTGTCGGCGGACGATGGTCGCGAGGTGTGACCGTCAACTCGAATGTTGACGCCGCCGCTCCCAGGAGTAATGTTAGCGCTGTGTACATATCCGGCATTCGAAAGGGGAAGACATGTTCGCAGTGACGCTCGACGGCTTTGGGGGCCCGGAGGTCATGAAATGGGCGGAGGTCGATGACCTGCCCGCGCCCGGCCCCGGCGAGGTGGCTGTGGATGTGGTGGCTGCGGGTGTGAACCGCGCCGACATCATGCAGCGGCAAGGTTTCTACCCGCCGCCGCCGGGCGCCAGCGACATTCTCGGCTTGGAGGTGTCCGGTGTGATCGCCGCTGTCGGCCCCGGAGTCGAGGGGTGGCATCCCGGCGACGAGGTGTGCGCGCTGCTGGCGGGCGGGGGATACGCCGAGCGCGTCAATGTCCCGGCAACCCAGTTGCTGCCGGTCCCGGCCGGAGTGGGTCTGACCGCTGCCGCAGCGTTGCCCGAAGCCGCGGCAACGGTCTGGTCGAACATCGTGATGGCCGGTGGCCTGCGCGAGGGGCAAACTCTGTTGGTCCACGGCGGTGGCAGCGGGATCGGCACCCATGCGATCCAGGTCGGTCGCGCGCTCGGTGCGCGCGTGGCCGTGACAGCGGGATCGCAGTACAAGCTGGACCGTAGCTGGGAACTCGGTGCGAACACCCTGATCAACTACCGCGACGAGGACTTCGTCAAGATTGTCACCGCCGAATACGGCGGTGTCGACGTCATTCTCGACATCATGGGTGCCGGCTACCTTCAGCGCAATGTCGAGGCATTGGCCGAGGACGGTGACCTGACGATCATCGGACTGCAGGACGGCGCCCTCGCCGAACTGAATCTCGGTCTGATGCTCTTCAAGCGAGCGTCGGTCCATGTGACGAACCTTCGTCGTCGTCCCGAGAAAGGTCCGGGTTCCAAGGCCGAGATCATCGGGGAACTGCGCGACAAGCTCTGGCCGCTGATCGCCGAAGGCGCTGTCGTCCCGGTCGTTTCGGCCGAGATTCCGATCGTCGATGTCGCACAAGCTCATCCGCTTCTCGATTCCGCGGAGTCGGTCGGCAAGGTGTTGCTCACCATTCGTGAACCCTGACGCACTGACTATCCAAGCTGCGGCCCGGCCTGGCGGGGTGCGTTTCGGACGGCCCGCGCGGTCGTGCCCCACCATCGCCGGGCATGGCGACTCAGCGTCGCGGGGTTCGTCAGGCCGACGGCGGTAGCGATCTGTCCGAGAGGCAGATCCGATCGTCTCAGTAGTGCTTCGGCACGTTCGCGGCGCGCATCGTCGAGGATGGTGGTGAACGAGGTTCCTTCGTCCCGGAGGTGGCGCTGCAGCGTTCGCGACGACATGGCCAGCATCGCGGCGACGGCGTCGACGCTGGTCGGCCTCGTGCCGAGTCCTTGGCGGAGAACAGCTTTGGCGCGGCCGGTGATTCGGCTGTCGGCGGATGAGGCCTGGGCGTCCAGATAGGCGAGAGCGACTTGCCGGGTGAACCTGTCGTTCCCCTCGATGGGGAGCTCGGTGAAGCTGTGTGGCACACGGAGCAGCGCCGCAGGTCGACCGAAGTCGACCCGGGTGCCGAAAGCGGCTTCGTAGCGTTCTACCGCTGCGGCGGGTTGGTGCGGCAGCTCGACGGTGCGCAAGCCATAGTTTCCGCCGAAGGTCGAGTTGAGAAAGCGATGAACGAACAGTAGCCCCATGTCGATGCTCTGCGGTGGCGCGAGGACGCCATCGGGATACCCGTAGCGGACGCCGATGACGCCTCGTGCCCCGCGCGGATCCGGTACCAGGTGTACGCCGAGGTTCGGCGCGTGCAGAAACAGGTATTTCGATATGTATCCGATCGCCTCTGCGACGGTCGGAGCATTCTGCAAGGCCACGGTCAGTGGGCCGAGCAAGTCGAGATCTTGCTCGGCGGCCACCTGGAGCCCGAAATCGGGGCATCCGAGCTCCCCGGCGGCGGTCTCGAGCAGGGCCGCGATCGTCGAATCGCGAACCAGCAGTTCGTCGTCGTCGAGCCCACCGTCGGGAACGGCGAACCGATGCGCGTAGTGGTCTGCGTCGGCGCCCAGTCGTTCCAAGACGGTGCGTACTCCACGGAGGCCGGCCGACCTCACCCATGCCATACCGCCATCATCGGCAGCGATGGCGTAAAAAGTCAATTAGTTGGCGCAGAATGTCAAATTATTCCTGCCAGGTGACGTTAGAGTGGTGCCGTTCCAGCCGAAACGGTCGGCTGTGACCGATGCTCGTGGCAGACCGAAATCGGTTCGGCCGGAGTCGTTCCCAGGCGTCACGGATGGAGGAAAAATGGCGCGCACGTGGACTGAGAGCGATATTCCGTCTCAGTGCGGCCGACGAGTTGTCATCACTGGCGCGAACAGCGGCTTGGGGTTCGAAACCGCGCGAGCTCTGGCGGTGCGGGGAGCCTCGGTGGTCCTGGCTGTGCGCGATGTCGGCAAGGGCGAGCACGCCGCCGAGCGCATCGCGGCTATTGCACCCGCCGCCGAGGTAGGCGTGGTGTGGCTGGATCTGGCTTCGCTGTATTCGGTCCACGAAGCGGCGGCCGAACTGCACGCGAAATACGACCGCATCGACCTGCTGGTCAACAATGCGGGCCTGATGTACCCGCCGCGGAGCACGACGCGTGATGGATTCGAAATGCAGTTCGGTACAAACCATCTGGGTCACTTCGCGCTGACCGGGCTAGTGCTGGAGCTGCTGCTCCGGGCCCCGAATCCCCGGGTGGTGACGGTCAGCAGCAACGCCCACCGGTTCGGATCCGAGATTCGCTTCCACGATTTGCATTGGGAGCAGTCCTACGATCGGATTCGTGCGTACGGTCAGTCCAAACTCGCCAATCTGATGTTCACCTATGAACTGCAGCGGCGACTGTCCTCGCATGGTTCGACCATGCTCGCCGTTGCCGCGCACCCGGGCGCATCCGATACTGCTCTGATTCGGAATTCGCCGGCCATGGTGCGGCGCCTCGCGCCGTTCGTGGCTCCTGTTGTCGCCCAAAGTGCCGCCATGGGGGCGCTGCCCACGTTGCGTGCCGCGACCGACCCGGCTGTCCTCGGCGGACAGTTCTACGGGCCAGGGGGAGTGGGGCAGGTCCGCGGATATCCGCGCATCGTGTCCTCCAACCGGCGGTCTCAGGACACGCAGGTCCAGCACCGTCTGTGGCGAACGTCGGAACGGCTCACAGGTGTGAGTTACCCATTCTGATCAGCGTTGTACGCCCGGCCGGACACCGCGAGCACTGCGTGGACCGTTGCCCGAACTCGGTCGGGAAGATCGCCGGGGATGTTCGCGTCGAACTTCCCGTGCAGATACAGGAATGCGAGGCCGTGCACCATCGACCACAGCGCGGTGGACAGGCCTTCCTCGTCGGCTTCGGGAAAGGCTCGCTGCACGATTGATCGAACGTACTCGTGAATGGCGGTGGTGGCTGCCAGTCGTTCGGGGCTGCTGGGGCCGCAGGGTTCGGCGAACATCGCGCGGAAGAGGCCGGGTCGGTTCAACGCGAACTGAATATAAGCGATGGCGATGGCCGTGAAGTCTTCCGCGGTGGTCGGCGCCGCACTCGCTGCGACCAAATCCGCGGCGAGGTCACGGTAGCCGACCGCCGCCACCGCTGAGAGCAATGCGTCGCGGTCTGTGAAATGCCGGTAGGGCGCGGCCGTGGACACACCGGCGCGTCGAGCGGCGGCACGCAGCGACAGCTCGGCGGCGCCGTTCTCCTCGAGGAGTTCGATCGCTGCGCGGACCAGAGCGGTGGGTAGGTCACCGTGGTGGTACGTGTTCGACGTTGCCATAAGATCAATCTAACAATTGTTGACATCGCTTACATAGCGGTTTAGTGTTAGCCCTCCCACACAATGTTAGCAGTGTCACGGGTTGAAAGGAGTCCGATGTCGGGCGGTCTACATTCGGGCGAATTATTCTCGCCGCTGCGCTTGCGATCAGGTCAGGTCCTCCACAATCGCATCGCGAAAGCGGCCATGGAAGAGGGCATGGCCGGCCTCGGCCAACTGCCCGATGAACGACTGGTTTCGCTCTACCGCCATTGGGGAGTCGGCGGCGCCGGCTTGCTGATCACGGGAAATGTGATGGTGCACGCCGAGGCGCTGACCGGCCCAGGCGGGATCGTCCTCGACGCAGCGGCGCCGCTGGAACCTTTCGCGGCATGGGCACAGGCCGGCAAGGAAGCGGGGGCCGCGATGTGGATGCAGATCAGTCACCCCGGCCGCCAGGTCCGCGCGAATATGCCGGGAGTGGTGTGGGGAGCCTCCGACATTCCGATGGATCTCGGACGTCACTCCAAGCGGTTCGGCCGGCCGGTCGCAATGACCGCATGGCAGATCTGGGCCACTATCGACCGTTTCGTCACCACTGCCCGGGGCGCGGAACTCGCGGGTTTCGACGGGGTCGAGGTTCATGCCGCGCACGGCTACCTGCTGTCGCAGTTCTTGTCGCCCCTGGTGAACAACCGCACCGACGAGTGGGGCGGTTCACTGGAGAACCGGGCGCGATTGCTGCTCGAGATCGTTCGGGGCATCCGCTCGGTGGTCTCACCGACGTTCGCGGTCGCGGTGAAACTGAACTCCGCCGACTTCCAGCGGGGCGGCTTCGATGCCGACGACGCGCAGACGGTCATCGGCTTGCTCGCGACAGTAGGCGTCGACCTGGTCGAAGTGTCCGGTGGCAGCTACGAGAGCCCGGCGATGTCGGGGCGTCCAGCCGATGGCCGCACCGCCGCACGGGAGGCCTACTTCCTCGACCTCGCCACGGGGTTGGCCAAAAACAGTGTGCTGCCGCTGATGTTGACCGGCGGCATCTCGCGCAGGGAAACTGCCGAGCGCGTGCTGGGCAGCAACGTCGCGCTGATCGGTATGGCGACGGCACTGGCGGTCACTCCTGACCTGCCTCGTCGGTGGTGGAACGGCGCGGAAGCCCCCCGAAGCCTGAAACCGGTGACCTGGACGGACAAGGCATTGGCCTCAGCCACCGAAATGGCGATGGTCCGCTACCAGATGCGCCGCATGGCCACCGGCGCCAAACCTGCTCTCAGTGTCAGCCCGACCATGGCCATTCTCGCCGACCAACGCGCGCAGGCCAAAGCGTTACGGCGCTACTCCCGCTGGCTCGCGTCCACCCGACAAGATCAGTCGCCGGCTTCGATGCCCGGAGTCTGAGCATCCCCCAGCACATCACGCAGCGCACCGGAACGGCGTTCCTCGTCTGCCGTTGCATCGCAGAGAAATGAGTAGGACGATCACCCAAACCCGTGAACCCCGGAATTCCGAGGGTACAACCATCCCGCATACCCACGTCGCGATCGTCGGCACAGGATTCGGCGGCATCGCTACCGCAGTGCGGTTGCGCCGCGGTGGGATAACCGACATCGCGCTGCTCGAGCGCGCCGACGAAGTCGGAGGCGTATGGAGGGACAACGACTATCCGGGCGCCGCTGTCGATGTTCAGAGCAACCTGTACTCGTTCTCGTTCGCACCGAACCCACGCTGGCGCAACACCTTCGCCAAACAGCCGGAACTGTTCGCCTACCTCAAAACCGTCACCGACACCGAAGGTCTGCGCGATCACCTGCTCCTGAACTGCGAAGTTCGGCGGCTCGAGTGGGACGAGGCCGAGAAACTGTGGTGGATGGAGACATCCCAGGGTCCGCGTACCGCCCGCCATGTAGTGGTGGCGACCGGGGTGCTGGCAGACCCTGTCGTTCCGGAGCTTGCGGGATCGGAGACCTTCGGCGGCGCCAGTTTCCACTCCGCACGCTGGAAGCACGACTTCGACGTTCGCGGCAAACGTGTCGCAGTCGTCGGAACAGGGCCGTCGGCAGTGCAATTCGTGCCCGCGATCCAGCCCGACGTCGCACACATGACAGTATTTCAGCGCACGCCGGCGTGGGTAGCACCCCGGCACGACCAGGAGATCGGGACGATCAGCCGCGCGTTGTATCGCCGGTTCCCGATCGTGCAGAACCTCGAACGACTGCGCATCTACCTGCAGAGGGAGTGGCACGTTGTCGCGTTCCGCAACCCCGCGCTCATGGCATTGCCCGAACGCGGAGCCCGCCGCCACCTCGCCGCTCAGGTGAAGGATCCGGAACTGC
Source organism: Nocardia sp. NPDC056952 (assembly GCF_042674185.1). Taxonomy (NCBI): domain Bacteria; kingdom Bacillati; phylum Actinomycetota; class Actinomycetes; order Mycobacteriales; family Nocardiaceae; genus Nocardia; species Nocardia sp. NPDC056952. The sequence continues at coordinate 237,577 of NZ_JBHURA010000003.1, forward strand.
GCGACAAGCTGTTGCCCGAGTTCCGATTCGGTTGCAAGCGTGTGATGGTCTCCGATGAGTATCTTCGCTCGCTGGATCAGTCGAATGTGGACCTGAACACCGACGGGATCCGCGAGATCACCGCCACCGGCGTGATCGACAACACCGGCCGCGAGCACGCCGTCGATGCGATCATCTTCGGGACAGGTTTCCGAACGTCGCGGCTTCCGCTCACCGACCGCATATTCGACGCCGCCGGGCGCACAATGGCGCAGGCGTGGGGCACGAGTCCAACCGCATACCTCGGTACCACTGTCACCGGATTCCCGAACATCTATCTGATCCACGGCCCCAACATCGGATTGGGGCACACGTCGGTCATCCACATGTTCGAATCCCAGGCCAACTACATCGCCGGGGCCATCAGCTATCTCGCAGATCACGACTTGGCCGCCGTCGAACCAACCGAGACAGCCCAAGACGAGTTCACCGCCGATGTCGAGCGACTCGGCGCGGGCACGGTCTGGACCAGTGGGGGCTGCACCAGTTGGTATCTCAACGAAGACGGACGCAATACCAACATCTGGCCCGGTTCGACTTTTGACTTCCGTCGCCGCACACTGCGTTTCGACCCGACACGGCACCTGCTACACGCCCGTACCCCGGTAGGGGCACTCCTGTGAGCGCCGGCGCCCTGATCGCCGGTCGCCCTGGTGAGCCCACGGTGGTCCTCATTCACGGTCTCGCGAGTTCGTTCCGAGTCTGGGACAAGATCATTCCGCGCATCGAGGAATCGACGAGCGTCGTCGCTGTGCAGCTGGAATCGGAACATTCGATCGGTAGCGACGCCGACGACGTGGCAGCTCTGCTCACCTCGAGGGCTGTGGTGGTAGGTCATTCCCGGGGCGCGCTGGTGGCCACCGCGCTCGCTGAACGGCGACCAGAACTCGTCGCCGCGCTGGCGCTGTTGTGCCCGCCCTGGTCGCGTGCAAGCCGGCTGAGTGCCCGCTCACCCGTCGAGCGGGCACTGGCCGTGCCCGGTCTCGGCGATGTGCTGTGGGCCATGGCCTCAGGTGACCGCCAGCGCGCCGCGCAACAGAGTGCGTTCGCACCCCATGTCACCGTGCCGGAGCAGTTCGTGGCCGACGCGAGGGGGCGCGGCCGGCGGAATTTCGTCCGAAGCTCACGGGCCATCGACACCTACCTCGAATCCCGCGACCTCGCGGCTCGGCTCCGAAACCTCTCGGTACCGATCGAACTCGTCTTCGGTGAATTGGATGCCCGGGTGGCCCGACCCACGCAGCAGTTCAGCGGTCTGCGCCGCGCGCAGGTGACCGAACTTCCCGGCGTCGGGCACACCCCGCCATGGGAAGACCCGGATGTAGTAGCCGATCTGATCATGAGAACTGTCGCCGCGCGCAGCGACACGGCCGCGACGGACTGCTGAACGGCAAAGGCCTGCAATCTATTTCGTGCCGATGCGGGCGCAGCGCGTCACACCTCCTGGAGGCCGACCTCGGCGCAGCCATCGCGGAAGGCGTCGAAACCGAACGCTTCGACGGGGCTCACAACGCCGGCGGTTCCAGGAGCTGTGGTGGCGAATTGCTGTGCGGCCCAGGCAACGAGCTCGCCGGTGAGGCTGTAACAATTCGGCCCCTCGACATGAACCTCAGGTGCCGCGGTTTCGGAGCGGGCCTGCGCCACCACGTATGTTCGAGTACGCGCGCGCTCGGTGGCATCGGGCCCGCCCGCGGGCCCGACCATCGGGCGGGTGAGGACATCGTTGAGTGCGCGGCCGGGAGCGGTCTTCGCCATCAGGTTCGACACCGCGGAAACCATCGAGATCGATCGACTCAGCGATGGGAACCAACCGTTGAACACCCGCACCGAATCGAGTCCGGGGAATTCGTGTGGGAGGAAGAGCACCTCGGTCCCTGAGACGAGGAACGCGCTGCGACGGCGACCCTGAACGGCGAAACGGCGGACTGCGGACGCTGTGCGCGTCGGCACGAGCCGACTGTTGCGCCACTGCAGCGCGGGCAAGGTCATACCGTCGCGCATCGTCTCGCGTGTTCCATGGCTGAGTCCGCGCCACAACGGCCCCGTGGCGAAGTATCCGATGTCGACAGAACGCACCGTCGGGCCTGCGTACTGCGCAGCCAACATGGCTGCCAGGATTCCCGGGACGTAGTCGTAGCCGAATGCGGGAAGCAGCGTCGAACCGGTTTCGCGGGCGAGGTCGTGCAGTTGTTCGTGTAGATCGTGGACGAACGAGACCTCGCCGGTCGTGTCGATATAGTGTGCGCCGGACGCCGCAGCTGCCCGGGCGACAGCGTGCCCTAATCGGTCGAACGGACCGACTGTGGTGATCAGCGTGTCCCCGGAGGTCAGCAACGCCGACAGACTGTCGGCATCGCTGACGTCCGCGAGGGCGTAATCCAATCCGCCGTGGCGTGCGGCGATGGCAGCCAGTACGTCGCGATTTCGTCCGGCCAGTACCGGACTGAGCCCCCTGGCCAGCAGGGCATTCAGGACCAAGCCGCCGGTGTAGCCGGTGGCGCCGAGCAGGACAATACGTCCGGTCATCGATGTGTGCCTCTCGGTTCGGGGTGTCGCCGACGCAGTGTCGGCATCAGTCTCGTGCGCCGACGAATGCTGTGGCAATCGCAGTCACGGCAGCAGCGACGATGGCTAGAAGGATCGCGGAAGCCCCACTTATGGTTAGGTCGGCCCACCCGACCAGCATCACCGACATTCCGGCTACCGTCAGGGCGGCGTCGAACAAGACCGCGACGGTGGTGATCGAGGCCCGGTCGATAATCATCCGGGGTCTGGCAGCCGTCGCCGCGCCGAGTACGAGGAAGGCGAGTCCGAGAATCGCCATCGCAACCCGTGCCGGACCGACCGAGGATCCCGCGATGGCGGAAATCGCCAGTGCTGCACCGAGCGCGGCCTGGATGGCGCCGACTCCACGCAGTGTCCACTCCCTGACCGACGAACTGCTGGACTCGCCGACGAGGTCGGGACTGGTACCCGTCGAGGTGTTGGTCGCCGCGCGGAATGGCGTTTCGGTGAACTGTGCGTACGCGGGCGAGCGGCCTCCACTGGTGAGGCGGCCGGCAGGGCCAGCGCTGTTCACGCGGGGGATCGACGAGACGTTCGGATCCGGAAGGGTGGTCGACATGGGCCCAGCTCCTCGAAGTTTACATAGCGGAGAATAATTACCGTCTGATGTAAAAATACCGTAGGCGGGCGGGTTTGTAACCGTTCTGGGTGTGATCGTGAACGGACTCACATCGATGGCGAGCTAGGTTGTCACGGTGCCTGAGCTGATCGGGCCCGTCCAGAAGAGATCGGCGACGGCCTGCACCGCTTCGTGTCTGGGAATGGGTTGATCGGAGTTCCACCACAACCGGGCGGCCGCGAGACCGGCGCCCACAAGGCCGAAGGCGAACATCCGGGACCTGTGGTGGTCGATCTGTCCGCGACAGATCTGGTCGGCGATTTCACCGGTGATCTGTGCCAAGCGGACTCTGATCCGCCAGCCGACGGCGGGCTCGCTGGGTACCGCGGAGTTGAACGCGGCGTCGTGAGTCGCTAGTTCGCCGTATCGGTCGACCATCTCGAACAGCACGGCCACAGTGCCGCGGATCCTGTCACGTTCTGTGACGGCATCCACGAAGACCTCCCGGATTGCGTCGTCGAGTCTGTCGAGATAGCGCTCGACGACGGTGAGATAGAGATCCAATTTTCCTGAAAAGTGCTGGTATAAGACGGGTTTGCTGATTCCTGCGCGGCGGCTGAGCATCTGCATGCTCACCCCGTGGTACCCGTAGGTCGCGAAGGCCAGTTGGGCCGTGTCGAGCAGCTGGTTCCTACGGGCTATGCGGCGCGGAGAGGCTGGTCGGTGTGCTGCGGAGATTGTTGGAACAGTGGTCATCGGTGCTGGCGCCTCGTCGACTTCTCTCGCGGGGTTCGTACACGGGTGGGCGGTCGGGCTCTCCGTGACGGCAAATCCGGGTCGGTGGGAGCCGGGCATTCCGGTCCTCAGAATGAGCCCACATGCTCCGAGCGCGCAAAACTATGTAACTGACTGTTAAGACCGATTCGTCTGGAGCAGAGGCGGATAGCGGAGCGCGCACAATGTTGGACCAGACGGTCACCGGTACTTCCGGAAGCGCTGCCGCGGATGTGACGCTGACGCCATCGGGGACTGGGGGAGGACGCGAGTGGCGGGTACGTTCACCCGTTCGGCGTGTGATGTCGCGATTGCCTCACAGCGTGTCGCGTGCGCCCATAGCCGCAAGGCTTGTTATCGGCCTAGCGTGAGTTCATGAGCACCGGACCCGCCGGCGGCATCGGACCGACGACGCCTTGATCCACTGGAGAGGAAGGCAAGTTCGAGAAGTAGCAGGACCGGGCTGGCACCGACTACCCATGAGAGAAGATCGACAATGAGCAAGCGGATCTTGAACGTCGTGACCAATGTCGGCGATTTCGACGACCCATCGCACCCAACCGGACTGTGGTTGTCCGAACTCACCCATGCATGGCATGTCTTCGAAGAGCACGGATTCGAGCAGACCCTTGTCAGCCCGGCCGGCGGACCGGTACCTCTGGAACCCAGAGCGCTCAAGTTCCCGAATTACGACAAGACCGCGAAGGCTTGGCGTGCCGATCCTGCCCGGATGGCGCTGTTGGAGAACACCGCTTCACCCGACGAGATCGACTCAGCCGACTACGATGCCATCTATTTCACCGGCGGGCACGCGGTGATGTACGACTTTCCCGATAGCGAGGGTATGCAGCGCATCACCCGCGAGATCTACGAACGGGGTGACATCGTCTCCTCGGTGTGTCATGGCTACTGCGGACTGCTCAATACCCGACTCTCCGACGGTACCTACCTCGTCGCCGGTCGCAAACTAACCGGCTTTGCCTGGCGGGAAGAAGTCTTGGCGCGGGTCGACAAACTCATTCCCTACAATGCCGAGGAAGAGATGAAGAAGCGTGGCGCCCTCTATGAGAAGGCCAAACTGCCTTTTGTCTCCTACGCGGTGGTCGACGGTAACCTCGTGACCGGGCAGAATCCTGGATCGGCCAAAGAGACGGCCAAGAAGGTTTCCGCACTCTTGTGACTGCCTGTCGGTCGACGTGGCACCGCGTGCGACTACGAAACGGGAGTCCTCTGCAGCACGGTGCACCTTGGGCTTCTCGGCATCGAAGCCGCCACTCGTCAGTGGCGGGGTTGCGAGCCCGCGCTGTCGAGTCGACCTGGCAATGTGGACGCCGCTCACTCCTGAGTGTAATGTGTGCCCTGCTAACTTAGGCGCAGGTTGCGCACCTGTAGGGATTCGGAGACGAAAAGTCCAGGCACGCACTGCACCTTCGGAAGCGGAGGTGGTGCTGTGGATGGCTGACGGCGCGACGGTCGGTGCGATTTAGGAGGCAACACTGTGAAAGTGGAAGAGTCGGCTTGGGGCGGGGTCGGGAAGTCAACGTACGTGTCCTTCACGAGCTATCGCAAGAATGGCACCCCGGTGTCCAGTCCGGTCTGGATTGCTCCCACCGACGGCAAGTTTTACTTCTTGTCGGCGGTCGATGCATACAAGATCGGGCGGATCAGTCGAAATCCGTCGGTTACGTTGCAGCCCTGCAACGTGCGGGGAAAAGTCATCTCCGGGTCGGTCATTGTCGAGGGCGCCGCGCGTGTGCTCGACGCTGCGGAAACGGCACGGGTCCGCAAGATCATGAACCGCAAGTACTGGCTCTTGGGCCCGCTGAGCGAGTTCGCTACCTGGCTGACCCGCCGACAGAACGCATCTATCGGGATCGAGATATCACCCCGCTTGTAGCCGACCGCGCTCGCTGCGGTTGCGGCAGCGCCGAATGCCGGTACCTTCGACCGCATTCGGAGTCCGGGGGTATACGAAGTGAACACTTCTTCGTCTCGAACAAATGCAAGAGGGCATTTCCCGAGTTTCGGGTCAAACCATGCGCAGGGGTGTGGCTGCCATCGATGCGGATTTGACTACCTGAGCTATTCGCGACGGTCTGCCGCCGAAGTGGAACGCCATGGCGGCCGCGTAGTCGCACTCGGAGCCTTCCGTGAAGCGGAGACCGGCGATGTCGAGCCGCGGCAAGTGCTGATTCTGGTGGAGTGGGAGTCGAAGGCGGCCTTCGACAGCTATCGTGACGATCCAGAACTCGCGGAGCTGCACCCGTTGCGGGAGCACGGCACCAGTAACTACATCTGGAACACCTACGACAAGCTCGATGATCTGCGTCCGCTGCTCAAAGGCCACCGACCCCGCTGAATGGCGGGCCCCGGAATGCAATCGACGGCGGCATCACTGATTGATGTAGGGCTCGATGATGCGTTCGGCAGTACTCCAGATCTCGGCTTCCCGCTGAGGGTCGTAGGACTCTGCCGATGAGGGCCTGACGATCGTGCGATCGACATAAGCACCGGTCGGAGCTCGAGTCGTGCCGAGCACGACATCAGCAAGGTGTCGGCCCACAGTCTTGCGGCTGGTTGCCAACGGCGTCAGCGTCATGATCGGCAGGACGTGTCGTACCGCGAGCCGGGAGACCACATCGGCGTCGCGGGCGAGGTCGGTGCCGGGCACGAATCCCGGGTTGTACGAGACGATGTCGATTCCGGTGCGCAGTCGTCGGGCGTACTCGTGCACGAGGTAGATCGCGGCCAGCTTGCTGGTCGAGTACGCGGTGCGCCCGGCTGCGGCCGTGTCGGCCGCTGGGAATGCGCCGGTGCGTGCCAGATCCGTCGGGTGGTGCCACGCTGGTCCCGGCACCATGCCCAGGTTGTGCCGAAAGTCGCCGAAGTGGGTGTCGCTCACGGTGATCACGATGCGCGCTTGCGGCGCGAATACGTCCTCGAGCATGCGGACGAGTAGATGGTTGGCGAGGACGTTGACGGTGAAGGTCGACTCGAATCCGTCGGGCCCGGCAGTGAGCGCATCGGAACGTTGAATTCCTGCGTTCCCCACGAACCCGTACAGGGGGGAAGGTCGCCGCGGGCCAGTCTGTCCCGTATTCCGGATGCGGCGGCGTGCACGCTCGCGAGCGATTCGAGGTCGGCTGCGACGACAGACACGCGGCGTCGATCCGTGCCGAGTTCGGCTTCCAGTTGTGGGTCGACGGCTCCCCGAGCGACCATGACCAGGTGTAGATCCGGCGATCGTCGCATGATGTGCGCTGCGGCGATCCGCCCGATTCCGCGAGTGGAGCCCGTCATCACGATGGTGTGCATCAGTATTCCTTGGATCTCGGCGAAGGGAATCGCCATCAACCGTCGCCGTCGGCGCGGCGATCAACCAGTGCCACATTCGTCGGTAGGACCAGCAGTACCCAGGCTGGCGCAGCTCGAAGGGGCGAAGATGTTAGGCATGATGTCCACTTTCGGTGTCGCCCTGCGCACGTGGCGCGACCGGCTCTCCCCGGCCGACGCGGGCTTCGCGGTGGTCAGTGTGCGCCGGGTTCCAGGTCTGCGTCGTGAGGAGCTCGCGCAGTTGGCGGGGATCTCTGTCGACTATGTGCTGAGGCTGGAGCAGGGGCGCGCGGCCAATCCCTCGCAGCAGGTCGTCGCCGCGCTCGCGCGGGCGCTTCAGCTGTCCCGGACGGAGCGCGACCAGCTGTACCGCAGTGCTGGGTTACTGCCGCCGCAGGACGGGACCATCGATGCGCATGTTCCCGCCGGGATCCAGCGACTCACCGCGCGACTCGGTGACGTGCCGATCGGGGTTTTCACCGCCGACTGGACTCTCGTGTGGTGGAACGGCATGTGGGCTGCACTCTACGGTGACCCCGCGACGTTGCCTGCCACCGAGCGAAATCTGGCACTCGCGGTATTCGGTAGTGGAGTCGCGCACGATTCCATGATTCCCACTCGCTCCGAGCGAGGCGAGCACGCCCTCGCGGTGGCGATTGCCGCCGACCTCGAGGACGCCGTGGCGCGGTACCCTGCCGGCGCCAAGCTCCACCACCTGGTGCGCGGGTTGCTGGCGAGCTCGGCAGAATTCGCCCGGTGCTGGGCGGCCACAACCGCGGCGCAGCACGTCAGCGATCGCAAGACGATCAATCACCCAGGGGTGGGTGAACTCACGCTCGACTGTGACGTTCTGCTTGTTCCGGGTGCGGATCTCCGTGTGGTCACCTACTCGGCTCCGGCATCGACGGTCGATGCGGAAAAGCTCGACCTTCTGCGTGCCACCAGCGGTTGGTTCGCCCCTACCGCCACCTGAACATCCGTCTCGGTGCCATCACCGAGGGGCAGGCGGCCTTGCATATGGCGGTGCCGATCTCGATCGGCTGGCAGACCGTCCAGCGGGCGTTGTCAGCGTCGTCGTTCGAACCTGTCGGCGAGGTTGGACAGCGTGGTGGTCATGCCGGACTCGAGATGTGCGCGCCTGTCGCGAGCTCCGGAAATGTCCTGCATGAAGACCACCGGGCCGATCTGGTGGGTGTATTTGCGCAGTGTTTCCGTCACCAGGGTTCCTCCGCCAGGCGCATCGTCGAAGGTATAGCGCCAGTGCGATTCCGAAGGTGAGTCGGTGAGGAATCCGAACGACTCGCCGATGTGGTTCTCGGTGACCGTGCCGGTCATCGACCAACGGTAGAAGGGGCCGATCCGGTTCTTGCCGACGAATCGACGGCCGGGCACCAGCCACCGGGTGACGGAATTCTCCGGGCTGATCTCACCCATTCCGGTCATCGTGCTGATGAAGGTGTGGAGTTCGTCGCGCGGTGCCGCGATCACCCGCGAGACCGAGATATCGATGACAGGTTCGCCGAGCTCTGCGACCAGCCGGTTGGCCAGTCGCGCAGCCGATTCCGGATTCTGTCCGGTGAACAGGTTCCGATCCAGCACCACGAACGGGAAGAGCGGCATCCGCCCTTTGGCATAGTCGACTCCGATCCCCTTCAAGGCATCTTCGAGCAGCCACGGGGCTTTGCGCGCGAATCGGTTGAGCAACTCTTCGCGGTTCGACAAAGCCGTCACGCGGTATCCGGCGAAGGGTGAGGTGATGTCGTTTGCCGTCGCGAGGATGGCGGCCGGACCGTGGCACAGCAACGCCAACGGTCTGCCCGAAGCCAGTCTCTGCGTCAGTAGCGCACCGGAGGTGCTGTCGAAGGCGAGGTCCTGCATCGGCCCGTGTCCGCCCGGGTAGAACACGAGGTCGTAGTCGCCCTCGTGTACCGCGGCCAGTTCGATCGGTGCGGACAACTCTTCGGAGATGCTGTCGAGGTAGCGTTCGATTCGCCTGCGCTTCCATGGAGTGCCGCCGGCGAGGCCGAGACTGAGTCGGTCGAGCGTAGGGGCTTTGCCACCGGGGGTGGCGATGGTGAGGTCCCAGCCCGCGGCAGAGAATATTCGATGTGGCTCGGCGACTTCCTCTGCCCAGTATCCGGTGTGGTGTGGTGTGCCGTCGGACAATGTCCAGGTGTCGGCTGCGGTGACGACGAACAAGACACGAGGCAGGGTGTTCCCGAGCACGCGCGAACCTCCTATTTCACCCCGGGAAGACGTCGCAGAACGCGCATCCCCGCGGTGGCGATTCGCGCGTACCGGGCGGCGTCGAAGCCAGTGGGTGAGCCGACCGGCAGGAGACGTTCGATCGCGATCGTCTGTGCCTCCATGTACTTGAGGATGCCGTGCTCGCCGTGCCGACGGCCGATCCCGGATGCCTTCATGCCGCCCATCGGCGCGTCGACCGAGGCCCATGCGGCGGCGTAGGCGTCGTTGACGTTGATGGTCCCGGCTTGAAGGCGCGCAGCGACACGATGCCCACGTTTGGGATCGGAGGTCCACACGCTGAAATTCAGCCCGTATGGGCTGTTGTTAGCACGTTCGATGGCTTCCTCTTCACTGTTGACGCGGTAGACAGAGACGAGTGGCCCAAATGTTTCGTCGGAGTACACGGCCATGTCCTCGGTGACGCCGGACAGGATGGTGGGTTCGTAGAAGAAGGGCCCCAGATCCGGACGTGGCTTGCCACCGGCGAGAACGGTTGCTCCCTTCGCGACCGCGTCGTCGACATGCCGGATGACCGTGTCGAGCTGCTTCTGTGAGATAAGTGAGCCCATGTCGGCCGAATAGTCCAAGGCTGGTGAGAGTTTCATGGCCTTGGTCGCGGCGGCGAAACGAGTCGTGAAGTCGTCCCACAGGTTCGCCGGGACGAACATTCGCTCCATCGAGATACAGAGCTGGCCGGTGTTCGAGAAGCACGCGCGCACAGCGCCGCCCACGGCCTTCTCCACGTCGGCGTCGTCGAGGACGAGCAGTGCGTTCTTGCCGCCCAGCTCCATCGAACAGTCGATGAGCTGCTGACCGGCTTGGGAGGCGACGGTACGGCCGACGGCGGTAGACCCGGTGAACATCAGGAAATCCGAGTTCTCGATGATCGGTGTCCCCAACTCGGCGCCCGACCCGGTGACGACTTGTACCAACCCAGGCGGCATACCAGCTTCTTCGAGTAACCGAACCGCCCACAGCGTGGCGTAGGGCGTCTGCTGATCGGGTTTGGTCAGAACAGCGTTGCCGGCGACGATCGCGGGCAACGCATCGCTGATTCCGAGCGTCAGCGGATAGTTCCACGGCGAGATGACTCCGACGAGGCCCTTCGGGTGGTACAGCTCCCAGGTCCGGGTGAGGATCAGCTGGGCACCCTGCCGGCGTTTCGGGCTCAGGTAGTGGGCCGCGGTATGCGCGTAGTAGCGCGAGACCTGACACACGTCGATGATCTCTTCGAACGCATGCCTGCGAGCCTTGCCGTTCTCGACCTGGATCAGATCGAGAACCTCGTCCTGGTGCTGGAGTACGAGGTCGTGGAAGCGCATCAGCATCGCTGTGCGTTCCTTCACCGGCCGTGCCGCCCAAGAAGGCTGCACGGCTCGGGCGCGGGCGGCGGCGGCGGCCACATCGTCGCCCGTACAGCGGGGGACTTCCCCGAGAGGGCGGCCTGTCATCGAATTGATGACTTCGATGCGGGACTCGGGGTCGGCGGCCTGAACCCGGGAGGACAGCGCCCTCAAGCGCGCGCTGCCGACGGTGTCCGGGACGCGACTTTCGGTCGTGGTCATGCTGTGTTCCCTTCTGCTGTCGGCAATCGGGTCGAGTCGAACACCGGCGGATTTCCAGGCGGATCGCCCCACTCACGGTTTCCTGGATGCAGTGGCGGTCAGTCGGCGGTCGGAACAGAGGTGGGGACCGGCATGTGCAGTGCGATCTGGCCTTCGGTCATGACATCGAGTCGCAGCGTTTTGATCGGTTGCAGAGAGCGAAGGTCGTCGGAACAGCGGCCGCTGCCGAGCTCTAGTCCGGGGTTGCGGGGCAACATCGCGCTGCCGGCGGACAGGACATTCGTCTGGTTCAGCGTCGAATGCCATGCTCCCTTGGTCCAGGTGTAGGAGGTCAAACTCGAGACGCGTTCCCCACTGCGGTGCCTGCTCTGACGGGGGGTGGGAACCGACAAAGCGATATCGGTGCCGCCGGTGTCGTTCTCCACTCGGGCGGTGGTGCGGTTGGCGTCGATCTCGACGTCCAGCCCGGTGACCCATTTCGGGAAGCCGTAGCCGTCGTGGCCGCGCACCTGCGCGATGTCGGTGTTGACCGGCAGAGACAGCACATAGGAGTCGAGGTGGTCGTCATCGAGGGCCGCGAGTAGGTCGACGAAGCCGAGGCGGCCGTGGCGGGCAGGCCGGACAGCGGCGCCGACAGCGGCTTCGGTGTAGAAATCGATGTCGCAGACGTCGTATCGGTAGAAGATCACCGATATCAGCCCGATTCCAGGCGCTACCTCCAGCGGCGCCAGCTCCTTGGGTAGCCGCGAGCGGATTCCGCGCGATCGAGCGAGCATGGTGAGGCGGGCATTGGACATGCGGTAGTAGAAGTTGGGGGTGTAGGTCGGTCCGATCGGGGAATCGACCTTCGTCTTGGGCAGCTTGCGGAAGAAGTCGACTCCGCTCACCCGTGGGTCGCGGGCAACTTCATCGAGATCGGTGTCCATCCGATAGCGGTCGTACAAGCCGCCTTTCGGAACGTGGACCGTGTGGCCGCCGAGGTCTACCTCCACTGTGTCTTGTTGGATCGTTGCCACGGCATAGCTCCCATCACTCGAATTTGTGCGGTGCTGGAGCCAGGCTAGTCCCGGAATGTAAACACTGGCAACACATGGGCGAATTATGCTGCGGGACAGCACTAGCCGATACTTCGAAAATTGATGTGGTCCCTACGTGTCCCTGTGGTTGTAGAAGTTGAAATTCGCTAACTAATTGCCGGAGGTCAAATATTTGCAACCGGAAGAGATGTGAAATCGGGCGGACGTGGACCGAAAGTAGGAGGATCAGTTCCGGATCGTGAGCAGCACCTTGCCCACGCTCTCTGTGGAGTCCAGCAGCGCCTGCGCTTCGGCGACTTCGGTGACGGGCACCTCGGCGGAGACGACGGGACGGATTGTGCCGTTGGAGATCAGCGGCCACACGTGGCTGCGTACCGCATCGATGATTTCCGCCTTGGACCCTGGGCCGTGCTCCGGTCGGCGGCGCAGGTTCGTCACGTGGATGGAACCTCGCTTGCGCAGCAACGCGCCGAGGTCCAGTTCTGCGACTTCTCCACCCTGCAGTCCGATGATGGTCAGCTGACCGCCCTCGGCGAGTGCATTTGTGTTGCGCTGCAGGTAGCTTGCGCCCATGATGTCGAGGATGACATTGGCGCCCGAGAATTCGCTGTTGACTACTTCGGTGAAATCCTGGTTGCGGTAATTGATCAAGGTCTGTGCGCCCAGTTCCCGGCAGTGCTCCAGCTTCGAGTCCGACCCTGCGGTGACGGCCACGTGGGCGCCGAGCGCGCGGCCGACCTGGACTGCGTGTGTGCCGATGCCGCTGCCGCCTCCGTGGACGAGCAGGACCTGTCCGCGGTCTAGGCCCGCGGTCATCACGATGTTCGACCAGACGGTCGCCGCAACCTCCGGCAGCGCTGCCGCAGATGTGACGCTCACCCCGTCGGGAACGGGAAGAACGCGAGTGGCGGGTGTATTCACCCGCTCGGCGTACCCGCCGCCGGGGAGCAGTGCACATACCGCATCGCCAGGCTGCCAATTCTCAACGCCGATACCGACTTCGGCTATAAATCCCGATACCTCTAGGCCCATGATGTCGCTGGCGCCCGGAGGCGGCGGATAGCGTCCCTCGCGTTGCATGACATCCGCGCGATTCACCCCGGCCGCGACGACATCGATGGCGACCTCGCCTGGCCCGGGTGCGGGCAGATCGGCCACCCGCGTCCACTTCATTACTTCGGGACCGCCGAAACCGTCCAATGACACCGCATACATGGTTTTCCTCTCGACTGAAGGGCATGTGTACAGCGCGCGATAATCAGTGTAGACACGTCAGCAACCCCCCAGTTTCTGTCGGATCGCGCGCAATTTCGAAGTAGGGGCAGCACCACTGCCTGCCGTGAACGGTCGACAGTGGTGCTGCGATGCGGGTTTGTCCTCAGTCGCCGCTCAGTGAGTCGGGATCGTGGAATCTGTTGTGCTGGGTGCCGCCGCTGCCGTGGTGGCCTGCTCGGTGCTGGTGTCGAACCGGCGTTGTTTGGTTTCAGCACCTGCGAGTGTGCAGAGCAAGCTGACGGCTGCGACACCTGCGAGATACACGCCGATGGCGAGGCCACCGAAGGAATCCTGCAACTGCACAGCGAGCAGGGGGGTAACCGCGCCGCCGAGGACGCCCGCGAGGTTGTAGGACAGTCCAGCGCCGGTGTATCGGTACCGGGTCGCGAACAGTTCGGGCAACATCGCGCCGACCGGCCCGTAGGCGAGCCCGACGCCGACCTGAGAAAGGCATGCGCCCACGATGTACGCCCAGGTTGTACCGATGCTCAGAATCGGGAACATCAGCAGCGCGAAGACGATCGAGTACAGGTTGCCCAGCGCCATCATCCGGCGCCTGCCGACCCGGTCGCTGAGACGTGCGCCGACAATGGTGGCGACGGCAAGCGTTGCACCGATCGCAATACCGACTGCGAGCACGAACGTCTGCGACAGTCCGAGGTTCTTGGTGCCATAGCTGGTCAGGTAGGTCACGCCGATGTAGTAGAACGCGAAGCACATGCTCACCGCGCCGGCGCCGAGGAGGATTTCGCGCGGTTGACGGGTGACGGCCTCGAGAAACGGGTTCCCGCTGGGCTTGTGGTTGTCGATGTTGTGGCGGAATGTGGCGGTTTCGCTGATGTTCATGCGCATGTACATGCCGACCGCGATGAGCACGATGCTCAGCAGGAACGGGATCCGCCATCCCCACGCGGCGAAAGACTCGCTCGACATCATCAGGCGAGTGGACAGGAATGTGGTGCTGGCCAAGACGAATCCGAGCGACGGTCCGAGTTGGGGGAACAGTGCGTAGGCACCGCGTTTGCCCTCGGGTGCGTTCTCGGCGGTGAGCAGCGTGGCTCCTGCCCATTCCCCGCCGACCGCCAGTCCCTGGCATACCCGCAGTATTACGAGCAGGATCGGCGCCAAGATCCCGATCTGACCGGTGGTGGGCAGCAAGCCGACCGCGACCGTGGACAGGCCCATCAGCAGCAAGGTTGAAACCAGGGTCTTCTTGCGTCCGATTCGATCACCGTAGTGGCCGAACAGGATTGCCCCGAGTGGTCGCGCGACGAAGGCCACGCCCAGGGTCGCGAACGACAACAGAGTTGCCGAGGCAGTACCGAGCGCTGGGAAAAACGTCTTGTTGAAGACCAGTGCTGCTGCGGTTCCGTAGATGAGGAAGTCGTAGAACTCGATCGTTGTACCGATCAAGCTGGCCCAAGCCAATCGCCGCATCTGGGTTTTCGATGGGGGTTGGGGTGTGGACATGGGAGCTCCTGTTCAGCGTCGAACGGCTGCGTCACGACTGTTCAGCCTGGTAATGGCCCGACCGAGCGATCGGGACAAATCGTGACTCGGGACACAGTGGCATCCAAAGATTCTCTGGGTCAATGCTGAACAGGCATCGTCGTATTGTGGAGTTTGTTCAGGTGTTCAGTTATTCTGAACCGATGTCGGAGCCCTTTGTTCCCTCTTCTCCTGGCGATGTTGGCAGTGCTATCAGGCGAGCGCGATCCGGACGCGGAGTTTCGCTGCGCGAGCTCGCCTCCCGGATCGAGGTGAGTCCGGCTACGGTCAGCGCGATCGAGAACGGAAAGACCCGGGTCGACATCGGCAGATTGCATGCCATCGCGGCGGCGTTGGACACCGGAGTATGGGAGCTCCTCGATGTCGCGCGCGATCCGGGTTCGGACTCGCAGGCGCCGGAGATCGCGGCGGTCTCGCGTGTGCCTGCCGATCGGAGCGGTTCCAGCTGGCGCTCCTTCGAGCCGCTGCGGATCGATCCTGTATTACGTGCTGCGATAGACGATTTCGTCGAGAAGGGCTATCACGGATCGACGGTGCGTTCGATCGCAACCCGAGCGCGGTTGAGCGTTCCTGGCGTGTATCACCACTATCGGAGCAAGCAGCACCTGCTCCTGGCGTGCCTGGACATAACGATGTCCGAACTCTTCGTTCGAGTGCCTGCGGCCCGGGACGAGGGCGCAACACCTGTCGAGCGGCTGAAGCTGATGGTCGAGGCGCTGGCGTTGTTCCACATGCATCGGCGCAAGCTCGCGTTGATCGGCGCCAGTGAAATGCGCAGCTTCGAGCCGGCGAACCGGCGGCGGATCACCACGCTCCGCAACGACTTGCAGCGACTGCTGGATGCCGAAATCGCCGATGGTGTCGAGCGGGGTTACTTCTCGACCGATAGTCCCCGGCATGCCGGGCGGGCGATCTCGACGATGTGTACGTCGCTGTCGCAATGGTTCAGGGACGGAGGTATGTCCAGCCCGGAGCGCATCGCTGCCGATTACGGGCAGTTCGCACTCGGATTGCTCGGCACGACGGGCCTTGACCAGTCGGCCTCGAGGGAGACGACGGCGGTTCGCCCCGCGGGGTGAGCTGGGGGAGCCCTCTGTGTGAGGGCTATCGTGCGCTAGCCGCTCGGCGGATACCGGCCCGTGCGACGGCGCACGGATTCTATCGGCGATTGCCCATCCGACTTGGTCGGGCGGTATGGCATCGAACAGGTTGGTCTCGAGGCTACTATCCGATAGCCGAAGGGAGTTTCCGATGATCGGAACAGCAAGTGTGCGGGCGAGCGCGATCCGTGGCGCGGCCCTCGAGCTGTTCGTTGCGCAGGGGTACGAGGCCACCTCGATGAGCGAAATCGGTGCCCGGGTCGGTATTCGCGGCCCGAGTTTGTACAAGCACGTCGCATCCAAGCAGGAAGTGCTGGCCGGCATCATGATCGACACGATGGATGCACTGCTGGCAGAACATCGCAGCGCCATCGCCGGCACCGACGATCCCACCGAACGGCTTCGCCGCGCCGTCGAGGCACACATTCGGTACCATGCCCGTCATCGCATGGAAGCATTCGTCGGCACCCGCGAGATCCGGAGTTTGACCGAGCCGAACTTGTCCGAGGTGCTGTTACGGCGTGCGGAGTACGAACGGATGTTCCGGTTGCTGGTTGCCGACGGGGTCGCCGCCGGCCGATTTCGCGTGGTCTCGGAGCGGATCGCTTCCTACGCAATCCTCGACCTCGGTATGGGGGTGGCCGTCTGGTTCCGTGAAGATGGAGAATTCAGCGAGAACGAAATCGTCTGGCAGTATGTCGATTTCGCTCTCCGACTGGTGGGCGTCGCCTGAATATTCCTACTGGATTCGTCGCTGCACGCCGGCCCACGCGGCGTCGCGGAGGATGTGCTTTTGCACCTTGCCGGTCGAAGTCTTCGGCAGCGCACCGAACGTGACTGTCTTCGGCGCCTTGAACCGCGCCAGCCGCTGCCGAACGAACTCGATGAGTTCGGATTCTGTTGCCGCCGCACCGTCCTGGAGCACGACGAAGGCTGCGGGAACCTCGCCCCATCGTTCGTCGGGAACAGCGATCACCGCGACCTCCAGCACCGCCGAGTGATCGGCCAGTGCTTGCTCGACCTCTACCGACGCGATGTTCTCGCCGCCCGAGATGATGACGTCCTTGCTGCGATCCTGAAGTTCGATATATCCATCGCCGTGAACGACGCCCAGGTCTCCAGTGCGGAACCAGCCATCGGGCGCCGCCGCGCGCGTCGCGTCCTCGTCATCAAGATATCCGAGCATGAGATTGTTTCCACGCAGCGCGATTTCGCCGATGGACTTACCGTCGGCGGCCACATCCGAACCGTCGCTGTCGATCACTCTGGCTCGACACGAGATCATGTTCCCCACGCCCTGGCGGGCTTTGAGGCGCGCCTGCGCACCCTCGTCGAGCCCGTTCCATTCGGGTCGCCAGTCACAGATCATCGCCGGTCCGAACGTTTCGGTGAGCCCGTAGAGGTGTGTGACGTCGAATCCGAGCTCGCCCATCCTGCGCAGAATGGCGGGACTGGGCGGAGCGCCGCCGGTGGCTACCCGCACCGGTGTCATGACCGGATGCGCCGCGGGCGCGTACGCCAGCATCGACAGGACGGTCGGTGCGCCGTTGAGGTGTGTGACGCCCTCGTCGCCGATCAAGCGCCAGACCTCGTCCGGATCGACCTTGGGCAAACACACGTGGGTGCCGCTCGCGGCGGTGACCGCCCACGGAAAGCTCCATCCGTTGCAATGGAACATCGGGAGTGTCCACAGATGTACCGCCGATGGTGACAACCCGGTGTGCCCCACCATGGCCAGGGCCTGCAGGTAGGCGCCGCGATGGTGGTACATCACACCTTTCGGCCGCCCCGTGGTTCCGGATGTGTAGTTGATCGACAGCAGTGATCGCTCGTCTGTCGGCGTGATCTTCAGTGGCTCGGCCTCGGCGATCATGCGCTCGTACTGCTCGCCGATCACCACCGTGGTGATGGGGCTACCCACGTGTGCGAGCGCATCGTTGACGAGCTCACGGTAGATCGGATCGACCACTACGACAGAGACTTTCGCGTGCTCGAGGACGTACGCGACCTCTGCGGCGGCCAAACGGGTGTTCATCGCGACGAGGGGGACACCGGACCAGGGGACACCGAAGTGCGCCTCGAGGAGGGCATGGGTGTTGGGGGCCAGGAATGCCACGGGTCGTCCGTTCGCGAGCGGCGCCAGCGCACCCGCGAGCTTGGTGCACCGATCGTGCAACTGGGTGTAGGTCCACCGTCGAGCCCCGTCGATGACCGCCACTCTGTCCCCGTGTGCCGCTGCCGCGCGTTCGAGAAATGCGACTGGTGTCAGCGGTTCAAAGGACAAACGATCGAGATCCAACGACATCCCTCGGCCTCCTTGCGAGCCGCTCGGCAGCGGCATGATGATGGTCGTGAGGGTAGCCGAACGGCTAATGGTTAGTAGCTGAATTGACGCAATACATTCCAGTGATTCGAGATGGTATTCGCCTGATGGCTAATGGCTAGTTGCCGGGAGTTCGTCGATGGCCGAGTTCCGTGCTGGGCGCTGTCCGAATCGGCTTGCCGGCCGATGGGTGTGGCCAGGGTGCGGTGGTTGTCGCGAACCGTCACCTGCAGTAGCTCGGGTTATGCTCATTCGGTATTTGTCTGCCAGCTGATCCTTCCGAGGCCTGTGTGCCCACGATGGGAGTAACGCGATGGATGCTGTCACCACCCCTCCGACACCGCTCAACGAACCGGTCGGATCGTTCGCACCGGGCACCGCGGAACGAGCCCGGCTGCGGGTTGCTCTGGACGAGGTCGCTGCCGACGCTCTCGAACTTGTTCACGTAATCGGCGGTCGGCATATTCGTGGCGTCGGCACCCCGTTCGATGTCGTGCAGCCGCACCGGCATTCCGCGGTTCTCGGCTCGGGTCGGGAGGCGACCGGCGAAGAGGCCTCCGCCGCTGTCGCAGCGGCTGCTACCGCGGCGCCGATGTGGCGCGACATGTCGTTCGATGAGCGTGCGGCGGTGTTCCTGCGGGCAGCGGATCTGCTGACCGGGCCGTATCGCGAAATATTCAACGCCGCAACGATGCTCGGGCAGTCCAAGACGCCGTATCAGGCCGAGATCGATACGTGCGAACTGGCCGACTTCTGGCGGTTCAACGTTGCCTTCGCACGACAACTGCTGGCCGATCAGCCGCAGTCGTCACCCGGCGTGTGGAACCGGATGGACTTTCGTCCCCTCGAGGGATTCGTCTACGCGATCACGCCGTTCAACTTCTCCTCGATCTCGGGCAACCTGCCGGCGGCGCCGGCGTTGATGGGGAACACGGTGGTGTGGAAGCCGTCGGCAACGCAGGCCGTGGCTGCGCAATGGACGATGACTCTGCTCGAGCAAGCCGGGTTGCCGGCCGGGGTGATCAATCTCGTCTACGGACCCGGCCCGGAGATCTCCGACGTCCTGCTCGCCGACCCTGGTTTCGCGGGCATCCATTTCACCGGGTCCACCGCGGTGTTCAAACACTTGTGGCGCACAGTCGCCGAGAACTTGGACACCTACCGCAGCTACCCGCGCCTGGTGGGGGAGACGGGCGGCAAGGATTTTGTGTTGGCACACAGTTCGGCAGACCCGGCAGTCCTGACCACCGCGTTGCTGCGCGGTGCCTTCGACTATCAAGGGCAGAAGTGTTCGGCGGCCTCACGCGCGTTCATCCCGCGTTCGGTCTGGCAACAGATGTCAGATGATTTTCTCGGCAAGGTATCGGCGTTGACCTACGGCGACATCACCGACTTCACCCACTTCGGTGGCGCGGTGATCGACGACCGTGCCTTTGCGAAGCTGTCGGCCGCGATCGACCGCGCCAAGGCGACAACTGGACTGACCGTCGCCGCCGGCGGTACCTATGACAGCAGCCAGGGGGTTCATCGATCCGACTGTGGTGCTCGGCGATGATCCCACCGACGAAGCCTTTCATACCGAGTACTTCGGGCCGTTGTTGTCGGTGCATGTCTTCGACGATTCCGCGCCGTCCGCGTTCGACGACGTCATGGCGGTGGTCGACCAGGGAAGTCCGTACGCGTTGACCGGTGCGATCATCGCTGACGATCGCGCGGCGGTGAGCGCGGCGATGCAGCGGCTGCGGTTCACTGCGGGAAACTTCTACATCAACGACAAGCCGAGCGGAGCGGTGGTCGGGCAGCAACCGTTCGGCGGTGCTCGCGCGTCGGGAACCGACGACAAGGCCGGCACTCCACAAAATCTGCTGCGCTGGACTGCTTCGCGTTCCATCAAGGAGACATTCGTACCGCCCACAGATCACTTCTACCCGTATCAGGAACCGGACGCGTAGTAGCAATCGGCGCAGCACTGAGGCCGCGGGTCGGCAGTGTGCCGAACGCCCGTACCTCCTGCTTCTGGCGGGAGGTACGGGCGAGGTGCGCTCATGCCGATCCGGCGATCGCGACCGGCAGGATCCGCGTCCGCGAAGTCCGTGTCAGACCCGGACGGATTCCTTGCTGCCGGTGTGAGTGGACTCGCCGCTCGCACCGGCAGCGGGATCGGTGGCTGCCAGCGCGGGAAGACGCGTCCCTTCGATGTCGACGTCAGGAATCAGTCGGCCGAGCCAGCGGGGCATGGTCCACGCATGTCGACCGAGCAACGCCATGGCAGCGGGCACGAGAGTCATGCGAACCACGAAGGCGTCGACGAAGACGCCGAAGGCGAGAGCGAATCCGATGGACTTGATGATCGGATCTACGTTGAAGATGAAGCCGCCGAACACCGCGACCATGATCAGCGCAGCGGCCACGATCACCCGGGCACTGTGGGACACGCCGTAAGCGATCGCTTCGGCCGGATCCTCGGACTTCTCGTAGTGCTCACGCATCCGGCTCACGAGGAATACCTCGTAGTCCATGGCGAGCCCGAAGAGCACGCCGGTGAGAAGGATCGGAAGGAAGCTGGTAACCGGTCCGGCGGCCGCCACATCCAGCAGGCCGTTGAGGTGGCCCTGTTGGAAAACCCAGACGGCGGCACCCAGGCTTGCGCCGACCGAGAGCAAGAACCCCAGTGCAGCCTTGACCGGCACGAGCACTGATCGGAAGGCGACAGTCAGCAGAAGCAGAGCCAGGATGACGATGATGGCGATGAACAGCGGAAGTGCGCCGCCCAGCTTGCCCGCGACGTCGATAGCCATCGCTGTTTGGCCGGTGACGTACAGCTCACCGCCTGCGTCGGCGACCTGCGGGGCCTTATCGCGGAGTCGGTGGACCAGCTCGGTTGTCTCCTCTGCGTCGGGGCTCGACTTCGGAACGACCGACATCACCGCGATGCTGCCCGCGGCATTCGGTACCGGAGGTGAGACAGCGGCGACGTTCTCGTCAGAGATCAGCGCGGCACGCAACTGCTGCATGGTGCTCTGCCGCTGATCCTGAGGAATGCCTTCCGTATCGACCACCGCGGCGAGGGTGGCGTTGAATCCGGGCCCGAATCCCTCGGTGAGCAGGGCGTAGCTCTGGTGCTGTGTGCTGGACTCGGGCTGAGAGGCGTAGCTGGGCAGGCCCAGACGCAGGTCGCGGGCGGGCAGGGCGATCGCCAGCAGTCCCACGACGCCGATGATCAGCACAACGACGGGCCTGCGCGTGATCATCCGCGCCCATGCCATGCCCCAAGCTCCGGGTGCGCGGTTCTTGTGCGGTGTGCGAGGGGGCGGGCGCATGCGCTCGCCGAACACGCCGAGCACGGCAGGCAGCAGACTGATGGCAACGAGGACTGCGATGAGCACTGTCGATGCCCCGGCTAGGCCCATGATCGTCAGGAACGGGATGCCGGTGATGGCCAGCGCGGCAAGTGCGATCACAACAGTGGCTCCGGCGAACACGACGGCGCTGCCCGCGGTGGCTGTGGCTCGCGCGATCGACTCCTCCCACGGCATGTGTGGGTCAGCCAACTGCTCGCGATGTCTGGAGATGACGAACAGTGCGTAGTCGATGCCAACTGCCAATCCGATCATCAGCGCGAGCACGGTCGCGGTGCCCGTCATCTCGACGAACCGGGATACGAACATCGTGCCGAGTACGCCGACGGCGACGCCGAGAAGCGCGGTCAGCAGTGGCAGCCCCGCGGCGACGAGTGACCCGAGCGCGACAGCGAGGACAATGAAGGCGATGGCGACGCCGACCAATTCGGCTGGGCCACCGGCCTCGGCTTGCGGAAGCATGGCCGAGCCGCCGAGTTCGGCCTGCATTCCGGCATCTCGCAGCGGTTGCACCGCTTCGGCGAGAGCTTCCTTGGCGGATTCGGGTACCTCGGAAGCCTCGTCTGTGAATCGGACATCGGCGTAGGCGATGGTTCCATCGGGCGATACCGCGCCGACCGATGTCGGTTCGGACACGGCGACGACACCCGGCACCGTCGCGGCCTCGTGCAGCGTGTGGTCGAGCAGTTGCCGCTGAGCCGGGTCGGCGATCGACGCTCCGCTCGGGGCGGCGACCACGATGCGTACTACACCACCGGCGGCTTCGGGGAACTTTTCCTTCAGCAGGTCCTGTGCCTGCTGTGATTCGACGCCGGGGACGCTGAACTCTGTCGACGTCTTTCCGTGCAGCGCTGCTCCCAGGCCACCCACGACGGCGAGGAGAAGTATCCAGGCGGATATCACCCAGCGGCGGTGGCGAACCATCCAGCGCGCAAAGGCGTATAGGCGTGAGGCCATCGTTGCAGTCCTTACTGGTCGAGACACTGATTCGGAGGAGTTGGTGGGGCGAGGATGGCAGGGGCGTACACCCTCGCCCATTGCAGCGTAACGCAAAATTACATTGGACTGCAATTTGGCTGTTGGTGGTAATCTCGCGAGATGGCAGTTGGCAGTCTCCGGGAACGCAGTAAGGCGCGGCGCAGAGAAGCGATCCTCACTGCGGCCTATCAGTTGTTCGCAGACCAGGGTTTCGATGCCACGAGCATCGCCGACATCGCCGAGCTGGCGGAGGTGTCGCCGCGAACGGTCACTCTGTACTTCCCGACCAAGCTCGAACTGGCGATGGCACACTTCACTGCCTACGTCGACCAACTGGCTGGAGCGCTTCACGCCCGTCCGAGTGGGCAGGGGATTCTGGACACGGTGGAGCAGTGGCTTCGCGAGCAGGAAGCCGCGCGAGACGGTTTCGACGAACTTCACGACCGGATGTTGCAGACAAATCCACAGCTCAAGGGCCTCTGTCGCGGTCGACTGACCGAGGTGATCCAAGACGGAGCCCGGCTCCTGGCCGAAGAGCAGGGTTGGAGTCCTGATGATTTCGCCCCACGGATGCTGGCGGCTACGGTGGCGAGCGTCATCGGTGAGCTGACGCACCAAGCGGAACCAGGCAATATCGAGACGGCGATGGCGTTCATCCGTGCCGCCGCTGCCACGTTGCAGCCGGGCTGATCGGGCGTACCGAGTAGGCCGCTCGGACCGGTCGGTGATGCATCAGCAGATCAACGGCCGGAATTCTGCAGATGCCGTCGCCCGACGGCACTCTGACGGTTTGCGTCGAAGATCAGCTGGTAGATGGATCGGGGTCGAGCAGTTCAACGGCGGCGTCGAGGAAACGCCGAGTTGATCGTGAGGGTTCTGGGGTGCGCCGCCAGCCGAGGTAGAGCGTCGAGTCGGGTATGTCCGGTAGTTCCCGGTAGACGACTTCGGGGTGCGGAGCGCGGTGGGCGGCCAGCGCGGGGACGGCGCCGATGCCGCGGTCCGCGGCGATCAGTTCGATCCACTCATCGAGGTTGCGGCAGGTGACTGTCTCGCGGCCCGGGGCGGAGTCGGGCCAGCAATCGGGAGTGGTGGTACCCGATTCGGTGTTGATGACCAGCGGGTGGTGGGCGAGGTCGGCCCAGCGTAGCCCCGGGGTACGAGCGAGGGAGGACCGGGCAGACACCGCGAGTACGCGCTTTTCGGCGCCGATGGGCCGCCAGCTGATCGAACCGGAGACCGGGCCGACGTTGCGCACGACAGCGACATCGACGGCGCCGTCA
Organism: Nocardia sp. NPDC056952; assembly: GCF_042674185.1. Classification (NCBI taxonomy): domain Bacteria; kingdom Bacillati; phylum Actinomycetota; class Actinomycetes; order Mycobacteriales; family Nocardiaceae; genus Nocardia; species Nocardia sp. NPDC056952. The sequence continues at coordinate 261,520 of NZ_JBHURA010000003.1, forward strand.
CGTAGGTCCGCCGTCGGGTTGTCACTACGGAGCAATTTGAGCTGCCCGCCGAGTTGCTCGTAGCGCTCGCGGGTGGCTGCGAACCAGTCATTGGGCAGCAACCAAGCGAACCCCACACGCACCTGGGTTTGTGCTCGCATCTCGGCCTGTAGCTCGGTCATGTCGGCGAGGATGGCGCGGCTACGCCGGAGGAACAGTTCACCGCTGGCCGTCGGCCCGGGCGTGCGCGCGGAACGATCGATCAGGACACAGTCGAGCACTCGCTCGAGTTCTTGGATCGTTCGGCTGAGTGAAGGCTGGGAGACATGCACCCGTGCGGCCGCACGGGTGAACGTCCCTTCCTCGCACAGCGCGACGAATGCTTCGAGATGGCGGATCTGCAAATCCATACGTTCAGCGTATACCCCATGATGAATGGGTATTTTCCACTCGAGCGGAATGGCCGTAGCTTTGCAGTGGTGACCTTGACGCGAACTGCTCTGCCACCCACCGTCGCCGCGGGCCTTTCTGGATCGCGGGTCGGTGTCGCTGCGGCGGCCGGACTGGCAGCGGCCATGGGCGTCGGACGTTTCGTATTCACGCCGTTGTTGCCGATAATGACCGCCTCCGCGGGGATCAGCGCCGGAGAGGGCGCGCTCATCGCTACCGGAAACTACGCGGGCTACCTCGTCGGTGCGGTGCTGCTGACGCGGATGCCGCACCTGAGTCGGCGAGCCACCTTCATTGCCTGGTCGCTGGTGTTGATCGCCAGTGAGGCAGCTATGGCGATGTCGGCGCAGGTGCTGTGGCAAACGGGGCTGCGTTTCACCGCAGGCATAGCCAGCGCGGCGATATTCATCGCCTGTGCCGCCACCGTGGCCCACCATCGACGCGAAGGCGCGTCGATGGGGGTCGCGTTTGCCGGCGTGGGCTTCGGCATCGCGATCACCGGCGTGTTCACCCTGGTGGCCGGGAATTGGTTGTCCTGGCAAGGGTTGTGGGTGGGCTCGGCAGTCCTGACTGCGTTGCTGCTGGCCCCGGCCTGGCTCCTCGATATACGCAACGAATCCGACAATCACCTGTCGAGCGATCAGACACTTCTGGAGACGAGTCGAGCCGACCGGGACCCGAATGTACGGCGGGCCTGGCGGTTGCTGCTGAGCGCGTACTTCGCGGAGGGTCTCGGCTACATCATCGTGGGGACGTTCTTGGTAGCGGCCGTGGCCGCGCACGATGGAGGGAATTCCTCGACCGGGGCATTGCTCTGGGCCGTAGTCGGCGTGGCCGCAGTGCCTGCGACGATGATCTGGCATGCGGTGGCCCGGCGCTTCGGTACCGGCCGAGCTCTCGTAGCCGCCTTGATCGTTCAATGCGTCGGCATCGCGGCACCGGCGTTGAGCGAGAGCACGGCGGCAGCACTGATCGCGGCGATTGCGTTCGGCGCGACGTTCATGGCCATCGTGATGCTGGCCGTCGATGCCGGCAAGCAGCTTCCGATACCTCGCTCGGCGGCAGCGCTGACCTCGGTCTTCGCTGTCGGGCAGATGCTCGGTCCGCTCGTCGTGGCACCGGTCATCAAAGACTCCTATGCCACTGCGTTCGCGATTGCCGCGGGGATAGTCGCAGTGTCGGCAGTCTTGGCAACGGCCGCGACACGATCGATGCGTTCGGTTTTCGGGAGGTCGCCTGCGAGCGGTGGCAGGGTGCACACTTAGTCGGCGTGTGCGTACCAGAGATCCGTTGAGACGAGCTCGGCCGAGACCGGCACCGACTATCTGCGAAGGAAGATCACGCATGACCAAGCGCATCCTGAATGTCGTCACCAACGTCGCCGATTTCGACGACCCGTCGCACCCGACCGGGTTGTGGTTGTCCGAGCTCACCCATGCGTGGCATGTCTTCGAACAGCACGGATTCGAGCAGACTCTGGTCAGCCCGGCCGGCGGCCCCTGTCCGCTGGAACCGCGGTCGCTCAAGTTCCCGAATTACGACAAGACCGCGAAGGCATGGCACGCCGATCCGGAACGAATGGCGTTGCTGGCGAACACCGCAAGTCCCGACCAGATCGACTCGGCCGACTTCGACGCCATCTACTTCACCGGTGGGCACGCGGTGATGTACGACTTCCCCGACAGCGAGGGACTGCAGCGCATCACCCGGGAAATCTTCGAGCGTGGCAACATCGTTTCCTCGGTGTGCCATGGCTACTGCGGACTGCTCAACACCAAGCTGTCCGATGGGACGTACCTCGTCGCCGGCCGCAAGCTCACCGGCTTCGCCTGGAACGAGGAGGTCCTGGCCCGGGTGGACAAACTGGTTCCTTACAACGCCGAGGAAGAGATCAAGAAGCGTGGTGCCCTCTACGAGAAGGGTATGCTGCCGTTCACTTCCTACGCTGTGATCGATGGCAACCTCGTGACCGGACAGAACCCCGGATCAGCCAAGGAAACGGCGAAGAAAGTCGCCTCCCTGCTGTGATGGCTCGACCCGGGTGACCGGGTCGGTATCGAGAGATTGATGACTACCGACGAGTTCGAATCCTGGCGTACGAGCGGCCAATACATTGTTCATCGCGGACGACGGATCTTCGTGGTCGAAGGCGGTGCCGGTGCAGGCAGGGCGTTGCTCTGCATTCACGGATTCCCCACAGCGTCATGGGATTGGCACGGGGTGTGGCCGGGGTTGTGCACCCATTTCGGCCGTGTGATCGCCCCCGACATGGTCGGCTTCGGATATTCGGCCAAACCTCGTGACCATCCGTACTCGATCTTCGACCAAGCCGATATGCACGAGGATCTCCTTCGCGCACAGGGAATCGACCGATACCACATCCTGGCGCACGACTACGGCGACACCGTAGCTCAGGAACTGCTGGCACGTGACGCCGAGCGACGCGAGGCCGGTGACGCATCGCTGGTGGTCGAATCGGTATGTCTGCTCAACGGTGGACTGTTCCCTGAGACCCACCGTCCCCGGCTACTGCAGAAGCTGCTGATCAGCCCGCTGGGGCCGTTGGTGAGCGCGGTGAGTAACGAACGCGCCTTCGCCCGCAGCTTGTCCGCGGTGTTCGCGCCGGACACCATTCCCGCTGAAGAAGACCTTCATCAGTTCTGGTTGCTGTACAGCAACCAGAACGGTCACCGCAATGGGCACAGGCTCATTCGATATATGAGCGAACGCCGCCAGCACCGGGAACGCTGGGTCGGCGCGCTCGCCACGGCGCGTGTACCGATTCGGCTCATCGATGGGTTGGCCGACCCGATCTCGGGTGCGCACATGGTCGAACGGTATCGGGACCTGGTGCCGAATCCGGATATCGTCGAGCTGCCTGCCATCGGACACTACCCGCAGGTCGAGGACCCGAAGTCCACATTGGACGCGATTCTCGAATTCCACCGACGAATTCCGTGACCCGCCGTTTTCGAGTGTGTCCTAGAGAGTTCGAGTGCTCGGCGCACGAAATTTCTGCCGATACTCGGCTGGAGTCAGGCCGGTCGTACGTCGGATGAGCTTTCTGAGCGTGGAGGTATCGACGTAGCCGACGGACTGCGCAATGTGCTCGAATGTATGGTCGGTGACGGCCAGGTCGTGCGTTACTTGCTCGAGTCGCGCCGCTTGAATGTATTCCGTGATGGGCATTCCGGTGGCCTTCGTGAATCTTCGCTGCAGGGTTCGCGGATGCATGCTGACGGTACGAGCGAGGGCCTCGACCGACAGCGGCCGGCTCAGCTCACTGTGGATGTTCTCCTGGACAAGTTGCACCTGTACATCAGCATGTTTACTGGACGGTGCAGGGAGAAGTTCCATGTAGGGGGTCTGCTGTTGACGAGGTGCATCGGCGATCATGAATCGTGAAGTCCGCAGCATAACGCTCGACCCCAACAGCGACTCGACCAACGATAATCCGAGATCCACCCAGGCCATGATTCCCGCGGCAGTGATGATGTCGCCCTCGTCGATAACCATCTGTGTCGCGTCGAGTTTCACTGCCGGAAAGCGACGCGCGAATTCGTCCGCAAACGCCCAGTGGGTGGTCGCGGGTCGATGGTCGAGCACTCCGGTCTCGGCGAGAACGAACACCCCTGCGCACAGCGCCCCGAGCACCGCCCCGTCCGCTCGGAGCGCGAGGGCCCAGCGGCGCAGCGGGTCGACAGCCTGCATGTGCTCCGGCGCGATCAGACTGGGCGGAAAGATCACGTGTGTAGGCCGATGGTGGGCACCCGGTCTCGAGTCATAGGTACATGTGACGCCGTGCTCGTCGGCTTTCCAATGACTGACCCGAATGTTCCCATGCGGATTCCCGCAGGTCTGCGCCTGCTCGCCGGCGACCCGAAAGACATCTGTCAGCCCGAAGACAGCCGCCATCTGGCAGTCGGGATACGCCACGAGCGCGATCTCGGAGTCGGCGGCGGTGATGTCGTGATTGCCCCACAATGTGTCGCGTGCGCCCATAGCCGCCATGCTAGCGAGCCGCCTAGCGTGAAGTAACGGGCACCGAACCCGCAGGCGGCATCGGACCGACGACGCCTTGACCCACTGGAGAGGAAAGCGATGTCGAACACCATTTCGCAGATCACCCCTTACCTCGAGAACGCGGCTCGCGAACTGACCGAAGCGACGGATCCGCATCCACGGATCTACGAACTTCCCCCTGCGGAGGGGCGACAGATCCTGGCCGATCTGCAGAACAATCCGAGCGTTCCCCGGCCCGAGGTCGACGAGCAGTGGGTGGAGGTCGACGCGGGCCAGTGGGGGACTGTGCGAACTCGCATCATCCGACCGAAGAATGCCCAGGGAGACCTGCCGGTCGTCTTCTATATTCACGGTGCCGGATGGGTTTTCGGTGATGAGAACACGCACGATCGGTTGTTCCGTGAGTTAGCGGTCGGCGCGGGGGCCGCTGGGGTGTTCCCGGTCTACGACCGGGCACCGGAAAAGCAGTATCCGACCCAGGTCGAACAGAACTATGCCGTCGGGCAATGGCTGCTCGAGCACGGTGGTGAGTACGGGCTCGATACCTCTCGCATCGCCGTCACCGGCGAATCCGTGGGCGGATGTATGTCGGCGGTCTTCTCCCAGATGAACAAGGACCGAGGCGGGATCGAGCTGAAAGCGCAGGTGCTGCTCTACCCTGTCACCGCCGCCGACTTCGACACGCCTTCCTACCACCAGTTCGCCGAGCACTACTACCTCACCCGCGACGGAATGAAATGGTTCTGGGACGCCTACACCACGGACCCGGATGCTCGCCGCGAGCCGTACGCGTCACCGTTGGAGGCAAGTGTCGATCAGTTGCGCGGTCTGCCTCCTACCCTGGTCATCACCGCTGAGGCCGACGTCCTCCGAGACGGCGGCGAGCTCTTCGCGAACAAGCTGCGTGAGGCGGGTGTCGATGTCACCGCGGTCCGAGTCAGCGGCACCGTTCACGACTTCTTGTTGCTGGACAGTCTCCGCGACGCACCCGCTACCAATGTTGCTCGCAAGCTGGCGATAGATGCGCTGCGCGACGCGCTGAACTGAATCGACCACTAGAAAACACCACGAAAGTGGGGAGATTTCCGCGGGCCGCTTCGCCCGAGCGGCTCGTCGCGCCCTCGAATCCTCATTGAGCCGGGGAGCCGAGGGACCGGAAAGCCCGGCGCCGACGAGAGACACCCCGCGAGGTTTTTCCGTCGGCGCCGGGTCCGTTCACGATTTCGCGGCATCATGGAGCAACGTCTCGCAGAGATGTACCCGATCGACCTACCAGCAGGAGGTTCGAGATGGACAAGCCGACAACCACGAATACCGGGGTGCCGGTCGAGAGCGACGACGCGTCGTTGTCGGCGGGAATCCAGGGTCCGCTGCTGTTGCACGACCACTACCTGATCGAGAAACTCGCCCAGTTCAACCGCGAGCGGGTGCCGGAGCGGGTAGTGCATGCCAAAGGCGCCGGCGCGTTCGGCAAGCTGACGATCACCGGCGATGTCAGCGCCTATACCAAAGCCACGCTGTTTCAGCCCGGCTCGGTCACCGAATCGCTGGCCCGGTTTTCCACCGTCGCCGGGGAGCAGGGTAGTCCCGATACTTGGCGTGACCCGCGCGGATTCGCGCTGAAGTTCTACACCAGTGAGGGCAACTACGACCTGGTGGGCAACAACACCCCGATCTTCTTCATCAGCGACCCGAGTAAGTTCCCCGACTTCATCCGGTCGCAGAAGCGGTTGCCGGGCAACGGTTTGCGTGACCACAACATGCAGTGGGACTTCTGGACCCTGCGCCCGGAATCGGCGCACCAGGTCACCTGGCTGATGGGAGATCGCGGTATTCCCCGTAGCTATCGGCACATGGACGGGTTCGGCTCGCACACCTACCAGTGGGTCAACGCCGAAGGCCAACGGTTCTGGGTGAAATACCACTTCAAGACCGATCAGGGGATCGAGTTCCTCACCCAGGCAGAAGCCGACCGGCTCGCCGGCAGTGACCCCGACTATCACCGGCAGGATCTGTGGGAGGCCATCGAACGCGGCGAATTCCCGAGCTGGACGCTGAAAGTGCAGATCATGCCGCTCTCGGCGGCCGAGGGCTACCGATTCAACCCGTTCGATCTGACGAAAGTGTGGTCGCAGCAGGACTATCCATTGATCGAGGTCGGCAAATACACCCTCGACCGCAACCCGGCCAACTTCTTCGTCGACATCGAACAGGCCGCGTTCGAACCGTCGAATCTGGTACCCGGTATCGGCTACTCGCCGGACAAGATGCTGCTGGGCCGTGTCTTCGCCTACGCCGATGCCCACCGCTACCGGATCGGTACAAACTTCGCCCAGCTGCCACCCAACCAGGCGCGCGCCGCGGAGGTGAGCACCTACTCCAAGGAGGGAGCGATGCGCTATTTCCACAACGACGCAGCCACTCCGGTCTACGCGCCGAACTCCTACGGTGGCCCGCACGCGGACCCCGCTCGGGCAGGCGACGGCGGCGACTGGAACTTCGATCCGGAGATGGTGCGCGCCGGCTACATCCAGCACTCCGAGGACGGCGACTTCACCCAGGCCGGCACCCTCGTGCGTGAAGTCCTCGACGACGCGGCGCGGGCCCGACTGGTGGACAACATCGCGGGCCACATCGCTGCTGGGGTCCGTGAACCGGTGCTGACCCGGGCGTTCGAGTACTGGAAGAACGTCGACGCCGACCTCGGCAAACGGGTTGAAGAGGCTGTCCGGGCCCAGTAGGTCACCGAGCGGCGATCAGCAGTCGGCTTTGTCGGCGGCGCGGTGTGCTTCAGGGATCAGAATTGTGTCGCTGCCCACGTAATGTTGATGGCGCTTACATTGGTGTTACTGTGGCGTCTTGGCAATTGTCAGCAATCGAAAGGTTTCCCTCCCGTGCAGACGATCCTCGGAGCAAACGGACAGATCGGGACTGAGCTCGCTCACGAGCTCCATCGGCGGTTCACCAAGGACATCAGGCTGGTGAGTCGCAGCCCCGAACGGCTGCACGACACCGATGAGCTGGTCGCGGCAGACCTCATGGACGCCGAGCAGACCGCTGATGCTGTCGCGGGCAGCGAGATCGCCTACCTGACCGTAGGTCTACCGCCCGACGCGAAGCTGTGGGCGGATCAGCTCCCGGTGATGATGGAGAACACGATCGCGGCGTGCGAGAAGCACGGTGCCAAGCTCGTCTTCTTCGACAACACATACATGTATCCGATGACCGGGGAGTCGCAGACCGAGCAGACGCGATTCGCCCCGGCCGGGAGCAAGGCACACACCCGGGCGAAAATGACAACGATTCTGCTCGAAGCCATGGCCGCGGGTCGGGTCGAGGCGGTCATCTGTCGCGCGCCGGAGTTCTATGGGCCGGGCAAGACGCAGAGCTTCACCAACGCGTTGGTGTTCGATCCGATCCCGGTTGGCAAGAAGTCGCGCGTTCCATTGCGCGACGACACCCTGCGGACCTTGATCTGGACGCCGGACGCCAGCCGTGCCATGGCCTTGATCGGCAACACGCCGTCGGCCTACGGGCAGACCTGGCATCTGCCGTGCGATGACAACCGCGTGACGTACCGGGGTCTGATCGAGCTTGCCTCTGCGTCCTGGGGTCGCAAAATCGACTACTCGGTCATGAAACGGCCCGTATTCTTCGTCGCTCGGCTGTTCAACAAAGGCGTGCGTGAACTGTGGGAGCTGCTGCCGCGATACGAAGTGGACAATATTTTCGTCTCGGACAAATTCAAGCGGGCATTTCCGGAGTTTCGCGTCACGACCTACGCAGAGGGCGTGGCTGCCATCAAGGCGGACTGAGGCGCGTGGACCCGCTCGGTCACTCGGCTGGAGCCATCGGGTCACGTTACGGCTGGCAGCTATCGATATGCCACAACGGTAGGTGGTAGCCGGACCGTTGCGGTATGCTGCTTTTCGCACTACGACACGCGGGATATCGCTTCTTGGCGCCGTCCGGATTCGGCGCCGACCCGAGGCCGACAACTCAACATTCAGGATTGAGGAGTGTCTTCAATGGCGAACGACGAAACCTTCGAGGCCGGATCCGTCGCTCCAGTCGGTGCAGAACGCTCCGCGGGCGTTGTGCGGATAATTCGGGGAATCGCTGGTCTCAGGGTTCTGCTGGGTCTGGTTCTCCTCATCTTTCTCATCGGCGGATTCTCGCCAGGCACGGGAGCCGCGACGGCGATCCTGGTCGTCTTGGGTGTCGCGTTCGTCGTGCACGGTGTAATCAGCTGGATCCTCGCGAAGTCGGCTCGAGATTCCATCGCGATCATTTCGATCTGTGTCGACTCGTTCGTCGTTGTCGCGGGTCTGACCGCACTTTTGTTGGCCTGGGAGGACCTGAGTCTCGCAGGCGCCATGGTCCTGCTCGGCGGCATCGTATTCGCAGCTCTCGCCGCCATTGTGCTCGCGGTCGTTCGCACGGGACCCAACTGATCCTTGCATGCTCGGTCCCCTCGCGGAAGTTTTAAAGGCAAGCCGACCAGCGGAAGTTTAGCCACGGCCGATTCGGCAGCTTCAAGGGAGCGGCTGGTCGGTTCGTCGACCCGAAGCGGCGGCCGTGGGGGCGCCCATTGCGTCGAGGAATCGCTCTACCGCGTGCTGGTGGAGCAAGATGGGGGCGCCCCACAGAAACTCCACACTTTTGACCGGAATCAACGCGAATCCATGGGAATCGTTGAGAACGGTCGTTTCGTGAACAAGCCTGGTGCTGAGTACTATTGGGCACTGATGGGTAAGTTCTGGACAACTGGAACCCGCGCCAGGTGGTCGCAGGTTCAAATCCTGTCAGCCCGACAGTAGAAAACCCTCTCTGACCTTGGTCGGAGAGGGTTTTTCTGTTAGCCAACAATGCGGAGAGCGGGACCAGAACGGGACCGTAGGTGGTTCGAGAGCTTGTCGCCGGCATCGGTGACCTCCCGCCGGTCGGGGTGGAGGTATCGCTCAGTTGTTCGACTGTCGGCATGGCCCGCGACCTTCTGGAGCAGGTGCAGGCTCACCCCGGCATCGGCCATCCAGCAACCTGCGTCGGGCGGTCGGGCTCGTCGGCGATACGCAACGTCTTTGGACGTATCCGGCAAACGATTGGGCCATCGAGCAGGACATACCGTCTGATGTGATCGCCGCGTACGAATCTCTCGTCCAGGCCGGATACACCTCACGCCTTGTCGCCGCTTGAGACGACTGCCCCATCTGTCACAGCCCCTGAGCTGGACGGGCACCAGCCCACTTGAGCGGGCCGAGGGGCCGCAGGTGATCGATGCCGTCCAATCCGCGACAGCCGACCTGGCATGGACTGTTGTCCAGCTGGCGTGCGATCGGAACACTGCTGAGACTCGTATCATCGCGCGGCGAACCGGTGATGTTGCTGAACGATTGGCTGCACGCGCTGCGACACCGACGATCGATGCTGACCGGCTAGCTCACCTAGATGGATGTTTCCTAGCCACCTAGATAGGCGTTCTATGTCAAGTAGATAAGTGTTCTATGTCAAGTACAATCAGACGCATCACGCGAGTGATGTCGAGCGGGTGGACCGCCGTTGGAGCGACGGCCCACCCTGATGGGATCAGCTAGCCCGCCAAACTCGGCTGACCAGGAACAGAGCCCCGGCGATCACGGAAGCTGTCGCAAGCAGCAGACCGTAGTCGACCGGGGCTTCTTTCATGTCCCGGCGATGTTTTGCCATCTCCCACCACCTCCTTTCCCGGCACGGCACGGAGACCAGGTCCCGTACCGCCCCTGAGCTGGAGGTGATGCCAGCGTACTCAAGGTGTCACGAGACGGAACCGTTTGCACCCCAGACACTTCCGGCATCCGAGGCATGTTCTCGACGGGCGAACGACTCTTCGAGCTACCGCGACCGAGCGCGTGGCCGGTGTTCGCAGCTCCCGCACAATCACCACCCAGCACAATCGCCACCGAGCCAACGAGTCTCAGCCCGTCATCACTTCGATCGCGGAGCAGCACAGTCGGCGAACGTTCCCGAGTTGCTGAGCTCCCGTCACTTCACGGAGTTGTTGCTGAATTCGGCTATATAGAGTCAAGACGCCTGCGGCGACGCGCAGCGGGTCTTGCTCGTACCTCACCGCCCCGGCGCGTCGGCACGTCGGCGGCGTGCACGCGCTACCAGCAGGCGGCCCCGCTCCTGACAGCTCAGACAGCATCGACCCCAGCAGTAGACCTGGACGCGACAAGGGTCCGAGCCGAATTGCTGAACGGAATTCCGAGCACGAATCAGCCGACATCTACACCAGGCGACGGCCATCAGCGCGCCGACTCCCATACGGTGCTGCCGCACGAGCTTCGCTCGCTTGCCTCGTAGACCACCTGCCGCACACCGAGCCGTGATCGTTGCAGCCGACCGAGCTGGAAGTTCTGTTCGGGGATGCGTCCTTCGATCGAGCGGTCCAGTACATGGCCACGTCCAAGATGGTGTACTTGACCGCAATGGACGAAAACGGACAGTTCACGGCCAAGATCGCCAAATGGCTCCGTGAGCAGGGGTATCCCCTTGAGATGCGCACAGCCAGAGCGCTGGCGGCGAACGACATTGACACGACCTTGGGCTGGTACTACGCCGATATCGAGACCGGCCAACAACGCGAAACAGACATCTACGCGTACGCTCGGCGCTCATACCCCGATGACGAATACGCGGTAGTCCAGATCAGCCTTGCTATCGAGTGCAAATCGTCGAAGGACAAGCCGTGGATCCTCTTCACTGACGGGCCTACCCGGATGTCCTCGACGGCACGGAGGAACCAGCGGTTCGTTTCCCCCGATCGGAAATGGATTCGGACACTACAGGTTGAGTCTGCTGAGCTCCCTCTCCTTGATGGGTACAGCCCCCACGGGTACGCACTCGTGCGGGCCTTCGCAGGCGACAACCAGGATGCTGCCTTCGGGGCCATGCTATCGACTGCCAAAGCCGCCGCGGGGATTCAACGGTGGCACCAGCAAGCGCGCCGCGGGGAAGACACGATCAATTCCATTGTCCTTCCTGTCCTGCTCGTGGACGCTCCGCTCCTGCAATGCGAATTGGACAGCGACGGCAACGAGCGATTGACTCCGATCGAGCGAGGAACGATCGAGTGGCGCTACCAACTCACTCCGACGGACCCGCCGCACACGATAATCACAATAGCCACGCCAGATGCCCTGCCAAGTCTGGCGGAAGACTTGAACGCCACCGCTGACGAAGTGCTCAGGCTGACTACCCCGTGGTACTTGGACAAACAGGCGAAAGCTGCCGAAATCCGCTCCAAGGCAAAGCTTCTCCTACGTCCCCCACCGGCTGACCTGAGCGAATGAGTTGCTGAAAGAATCCGATAGCGGTGGGGACGATGGAGCAGCCTGCGGCCACTTGGCCCTGGTCTGGGTTGGCCTGCATTGTGCTCGTGCGCCACTCACGCGTCAAGGGCGCCTGTCGGCGTCACTACGTGATGGCTATCGCCAACCCTTGACCCGAGAGCCTCTGCGCACGAAGGGCAGGCCCTACGGGGCAGGCAGGGTTCCCGATCGCCGGCGCGGAGACACCGGAATTCGTCGGCCGGGTCGGAAGCCAGCCCCCTCATGCGCAGGCCAACTCAGACCAGGGCCCAGCGCACTCAGATCGACCGTCCCAGCGCAGAATTGCCGGATCGCTCGATGGGTAGCTGAGCTACGGTACGCCGATGGTATCTAACGAGGACCGCGTCAAGAGGCTGCGCCAGATTTTGCAATCCGACCCGGAGGGACGTGAGTTCGACCTAGCTCTCGGCTGCATGGTCCATTTCGCCGCGATGACTGAGTTCTTCCTCTACCAGCTGCTTCGTACGCTTCTGGACAGCAAGCACGCGGGGTCTGTGACCGCCGCGATGCAGGCATCAGCGGTTCTTGATGCCGTCAAGCGGATCGTCGACACAGGCGGGTTCAGCGACCAGGCTGGGGAGCGCATGAAAGACCTCGTCGTAGATGCACGGCAAGCCTTCACTGAGCGAAACAAGTATGTGCATGGGCTTCGGTTTTCCGATCCTGGCACGACGAAGACGGTTATGAACAAGGAGCGTCGCCATGGCACCTACGTTAGGTCCCAATTCACAGCCGATGATCTGTACCATCTGGCCGCGACCTTTCAGCGACTGAGCGGCGGGTTTATGTCCTGGCAGCGAGAGCACGTCGAAGGCATCCCGCCAGGCGCTCCACGTCTGCACCCGGAAGACGAGCCCGCGGAGCCCGGCGAGTAAGCCGCGCACACCGGGGTGGCGGGGTGTGAATCCCGCCGCTTCGGTACGCAGTGAGTACGCAGTGCTGCCAATCGGTGTCCATTTCAGCCAACGTTGCAACCGGGAAACCGCCGGTCAGGCTCGGCGAGCCGTAACCAGCCCACCAGCACAAACGCCAGGAACGGTGTTCATCATCTACACATGGACGCTGGTCGCCCGCCGTGTCGTCAAGCCGTAGCTGCTGCACCCACCGCGTGACAGTTCGGCGTCGACCGACTGGTAAGCCGTCGTCATGACGTTCAGGGTGGCTGAGTTCTCGGACTGCAATCGCCCCTTCGACGCGTTCAACCAGCATCTGTAGCGACCCGCATGCGTGGCCAAGGCCGGATCGAATCCGTCGCTAGGTCAGTGGATAGCCCCGGGTGTAATCGTCAGCACTCGGTCCTCCGACGCGGTTTGAGCACTCGCTCATCGACACGAGTGGATGTTCGGACGCCGAACTCAGCAGGCAGACGACGCCGGCCCCTCATGTACAGGCCACCACCGCCCACGGCCAAACCGCCGTAGATGCTACGGGTTCACTGCCTGTGGTCGCTACTCTTTGCACATCTGGAAGAGATGTTCTGACCGAGGGGTACATGACAGTGGCTGATGCAGGTCCAACCGTTCCTTTTAGCTCTGGCCCTCTCGGGACAGGTCCGGAATCTGAAGAAGACCGGGAAAATAGGTTTGCAGCCCTCAGGGAACGATTGCAGGCTCTTGAAGAACAAGGTCGCCTGGCTGGTATTTCGATCGAGCATTCCGAACAACACCTAGAGGGCTCCGGAATTCCCCTGTTTGTGGTAATCAACTTGCCTAAGGGAAAAGAATTCAAACCAGTGCCGCTCAACTTGGGGCAATGGGATAAAGTTCCCAGATTGGAAGGGTATAGATTCGTTGAGGGGTACGAAGCGCTCTGGGATACCACCGACGGAACCGTGTGGGCTACGCTTGCAGATGTAGCTAATGGTAGAAACTTCGAGAATTCCGAGATCCTCGCTGGCATCCCAGGCGTGGAAAAGATCAAACTGTCGACTTCGAATAGCTGGAGCAATAGTCTGATGCCGAATCCGGCAGAGGTTGATAGCTACCGCTTGCGCGTCGAAGGTACTGAGGCGGCGCTTGAAATCACTCAAGTTGCGCCACCCTTATTGACAAATGGGGTTACGTTCCTTTATCAAGATTACCCGTATTTTTTGAAAATCCAGCCCAACGCGGAATTCGCGAGAGAACATGCAGTTCAACTGCTGTCCGGACTCGCCCGTGATTTTCTATTTGACCTCGACGTAGTACACAATCTAGGCGCAGGATTGCTGACTCTACAGCAGACGAGGGCTGAAAATATCGAGGTCGAGCCCAGTGTATCCGAGGCAAGGTTCCCAAATATTTCCTATGCGCGACAGGCGCACGCACTTTACTGGTATGCAATGGGAGCAACACGCTTCCCTCTATCTCAATTCCTCGCATACTATCAAATACTCGAGTTCTACTTCTCTTCTTTTAATCGAGAGAATGTAATCCAGAATATACGGCGCCATATGAAGAATCCTAGCTTTGCGGCCAATAATACTGCTGAAATCAATAGGCTAATTGATTTGACCAGAGACGCTCATAGAGGCGTTAGGGGCGAAAGGGCGCAGCTGCTCATCGCGCTACATGCTTGCATCGGCGAAAGCAGCTTGCGCCAAATACTCGAGCAGAAGTCCGTAAAGGATGAGCTCTGTGCAAAGAAGCAGAAACTCAAGGGGGTCGCGGCGCTTAGGCTTGGCGAGGGAGACGATATTTTCGAGCAGGTGGCATCCAGGATCTACAGCATTCGCTGTCGGATCGTACATACCAAAGAGGGCGCAGATGGAACGGAGTTCGACCTATTGTTGCCTAATGATGACGAATCAGGAAATCTGGGTGCTGACATTCAACTCGTCAGAGCGCTCGCACAGCATGCGATGATTCACGGCGGACAGGAGCGTTAGCCCGCGGCGTTGCCGATCTTGGGCCGTAGCTGACAGTCAGGCGGCCGAAACAGCCCAAAACTTCAGGACTGGCCCACATGAAGCGACTCGTTACGCCCTGCTGTGCTTCACGCCGCGGGAGGAAACAGGGTGTGCAGCCAGCCCTTTACCGCGGCTAGATCCCCATACCCGTTGTTCTTGAGCGTGTTCACGACGTCGGCGCCGCAGATCAAGGCGATGGGGTGGCCATCACTGCGGACCTCGTCGTAGACCTGGGGGTTGAAGTACGACAGCGTGACGAACACGCCGAAGTTCCTGTGGCGCAGCCGGGAAATCAGACGGGCGATGTCCCGAACCCCGACCGAGTTCGATGCCTTATAGCACTTGGCCTCGAGGGCGAAGTCGATCAGGACCGGGTCCGCGGCGGGGCCGAGTTGGTACTGGCCGATGGCATCGCGGCCTCCATCTCGGCTCGGGCGAGTCAGATCGCAAGTTGCGGTGGCCGGGGCGATCATTCGCCAGATCGCGATCGCACACTTCTCGAAATCGTGTGGGCGCCCGTCGAAGTGCTCATGGATAGTGGCGAGGATCTTCTGGCCGGCCTTATCTGTGGGAAGTTGATCGGCTTTGCTCCGGACGATCGTGGTCGAAGGCGCGATCAGCGTGTCGTAGGTGCGGCTCTTCACCCACGCGTGCCATGCCGGCGGGCAATGTGTACTTGCTACCGGTGCTGTGCCTGCGAGGAGATCGTCGATCCACGCGCGCTCTACCTTGGCGACGTCGAGCACACTGAACTTCGCCCGGTAGTTCTGGAACCGCATACCCTTGGTTCGCCAGATGGCCACGAGGTCATCGTCGGTGCTCACGGTCTGCGCACCTGGGGCCAGGAGTCCGCGGAAGCGGACGGCACGACCCGGAGTGGCCTTCTCGAACAAGAAGAACGGAGGCACCTGCTCACGCTCGGCCGTGGTCGCGTGCGTATCGCCAAAAGCCTCACGCAGCAAGGCATTACCGCCCCGCGAAGTGATGTGCATGTCCGGATTCCCGGGTTTCTTATTGTCACCGAAGTAGGTGAAGATCCCGGTCTGAGGATCGAGCTCGTCGGGCCAGTCGATGTCTGTTCCACTGGTGAACAGATCGACGAGGGCGGCCCGGCCCGCGGTGGGTGACCGCTTCCAACGGAACCCGCCTTGATTGCCTACCGGCAGCAGTTTGGCCAGGGCGTCGTCTGCTGTATTGCCTTGTGTGCCACCCAAATACACTGTTTTGAGTGTGAGATCAGAAGTTGCCAGGTCCTTGAAGGCCACCGCGTCGGACATAGCCGCCACAGTAACCGGGCACACCGACACGAAGATCAACTGATTGAGCACGACGCCGTAGGGGCACCCCTACATCGCCCGAGCCCTCCACCGTACGGTCATTGGCGAGTCCGCGGCTAGGCAGGAGGGCAACCACGTAGGCCCGGTGCCCCTGACACGGTGACAATCGCCTCGGCCGGGTGGCCGGCGCCGCGAAGAGTCCGCTCGCGTCTGTACACGCCGTGCGGTCCTCGCTGCGGTGAAACCGGCGGGCTTTGCCGCCAGAGCGCGTAACGTCCGAACGATGAAGAACCCGAAGGAAGTCGCGAAGGTGCAGCGGCGTGACGCTGTTCCTGCGGAGGCTGCGCGCGCTGTTCTTGTCGAGGCTGGACATCGGTGTGCAATCCCTACGTGCCGCACGACCACTACCGAGTTTGCGCATATCGTGCCCTGGGCACAGACGCAGGACGATTCCTTTGAAAATCTGATCGCACTATGCCCCAACTGTCACACTCGATTTGACCAGAAGAAGGAAATAGATCGAAAATCGATCAGAATGTACAAACAAAATCTCAGTATTCTGAACAACAGATATGGCGAGCTAGAGCGGAAAATCTTTTCGACACTTTCGGAAGTCGATCTCACGGACCCGGCCAACCGAGTATTCATACTCGGCGCTGGCGGCGATTTGATGATAGCAAACGCTGTGAAAGATGGGCTTTTTGAAGATAAGCATGTCGAGGGCATAGGATTGGAAATCGAGGGTAGCAATGGCGTTTCTCGGATATTTCAGACGACATTTACCTATTGGGTCAGCGACATAGGAGTTGAGTTCATTGGGCGAATGGCAAGCGGCGAGGATATCGCATAGCGCTTGACCCGGACGACTTAGGTCGGCGCCTGTGTCTCGCTAGGCGCGCCAATGAAACGCCGATGGCGTCAGCTTCGCTGGACTGAGCGACCTGTGACCTGCGAGCCTCTGCGCGTGAACGGCAGGCCGTAGCGGGCAGGCGGTGAGCCAGGCCCGGTGCGCGCACCCCAACCCAGAACATGGCCATCAGAGCCGGTATTCGAGTCTGGGAGAGAGTTCCTGAATCGTATGCAATGATCCACTGATGCAAGCCGAAGTTGCTTATCACACAGTACGTTTCGCCGCCCAAGTATCAGCCCCGAGCAGCAGCGGACTTACACAGCCGCAAGCCACGATCTGGGCCGCCGGGATCGCTGTTGGTGCAGCCACGATCGCACTAATTGGCGTACTCATCAACGCGGCGGTCAGTCAGCGCCAACACCGGGACAAAGATTCTGCGGCCATCAGGGATCGGAACAGAACTGAGGCGATCGATGCGCTTCTTGAAGCTCTGAGCGCCACTATGGACTTGTGGATTCTGGTTGGCATCATGCACAACAAGATCATGGGAAAGGCGATGAGCACCGCCGACCCGACGGACAGTGAATTGGACACTGCGCGAGCAAAAATAATCAACGCCAAACTAAAACTTGAACTGCTCGGACTTGGCGGCAGCGATAATGTGGACGAAGTCCGCAAGTCCTTGAATCGTCTCGCTCTAGAATTCAAAGCAGGAAATAAGAGTTCAGGCTTCGCCGAAGCTATGCGGACCAGAGACAAGATGATCGCTAGCTTCCAGGCCACGCTGGCGCAGATCGATGCCGCCACCCCGCGGAAGCGCCGAACATGACTCACCCACTACTTTCCCACTACAAACCTCCGGTGATTCGGGCAAACGACGGCAGATAGCCACGGACCGACGATCGAAAAACATGCAGGTAGCAGCAAGTTTGGGAGTACGTCCGCAGGCAGTCGCATAGCAACGGAACAACCGGCAGGTTTCAGGTTCGAGTCATGAAGACCCGCGGGACCAGAACGGGACCACACGCTACGAACGATGGTGAACAACCCCCATGTCAGCGCCGATCGGTGCACTGCCGAAAGATGCTTCTGACCAGGTAATTTCGCCCACCGGCTGAACTGGGGGTCAGGTGGTCGCAGGTTCAAATCCTGTCAGCCCGACAGTAGAAACCCTCTCTGACCTGGGTTGGAGGGGCTTTTCTGTGCCTGGAGATTTGACGTGGTTTGCCGATTTCTCACAGAAACCCCACAGGTTTCGATTCTGATCGTTCGTCCAGCAGGGCCTCGATGGCTCTCTCGCGGCCCATGTTCTCCCCGGTCGGCTGTCGTTGGATATACACATCATCGGCGGGGTGCATGCGCCGACGGTGACGCGGGGTAAAGCGCTCTGGCGGCAGTTCCCGCCTAGTTGTCGAGTGATGCCTGGCGACGGCCCACTTCGAAGGGTGATTAGGTCAACCGGAGGTGACATCGTGAGGTGACCTGCGGCCATCGTGCAGCGGGGAGTATGGCACGTTGGCGGGTCGGCGCGCCGGACAGATCGGGTCGTTGCTGGTCGCGGGGCCTGATGATCGTGGCAGTCTCGAGTACGCCGGTAGTGTGGGGACCGGGTTCACCGCCGCGATGCTCATCGATCTGCGTGAACGCCTGGTACCGCTGCAACAGTCGGACCCGCCGATCCCGGGCCTCGGACCCACCCCGGACGGAGTGGTGTGGGTCCGGCCCGCGCTGATCGGGGAGGTGGCGTTCACCGAATGGACCGGCGACGGCCGGTTGTGGCATCCCAGCTTATGTAGGTGGTTTGAGACTGACCGTTGACCGCTGGCTGGGCGGTGTTGTGGGAGTCAGCCGGGGGGCTTCCGGGACGTGATGATGGCCAGCCGGGCGAAATCCGATCACACGGCGCGCAACCCACGCGCGGCGAGGCCGGGTGTTCACCACCGCCAGCCACTGACCAACTTGGGCGTTGAAATCGGTTGGGCCGGTGAATGTTCGGCCGGGTAAGGAGGAACGTTTTGGGTAGTCGTGGGCCCGCTCGATGATGCCGCTTCGCTTCGGGGTCAGCGGGCCGGCAAATGACAACTTTCGTTCCCAAAGTGCCTCGGAATGCGTGACATTCGATGGTGAGCTCGCTGCGCCCATCACGCCACCGCCCGATCGCGCCTTCACCATCCCACACCAGCACTCGCGGCACCACACCCAACCGTTCGATCAACGTCCACCACCCGGCGAACAGGTCCTCGGCGTGACGGCTCGGGATCAGCACCACGGAGAGCCACCTCGAATACCCCATCGACGATGGTAGGGAATCGCCGGCATGGATCGCCGACGAGCGCCTGAGCTCCGACACAGATCACAGGCCGCAGCCGGGCGCACGATGCCCGTCGGCACGCTGGAGGGGAAGAGGTCACCATTCACCCAAATCATTGCCCAGCGTAAGGAAAATCGGTGTGTGGGAGGGCTTGCGGCGGTAATGTCGGAGGCTCTTCGGGGAAGCGCGGACCAATCTCGCTGCAGGTGTGTCATCGGAACTTGGTGGGAGAGGCGATGGTTGGTAGGGCGCTGGCGTTCCTGGTCGGGGCCGGACTGGTGGTGTTCGCGCTGGCGCATGCCGTGGATCCGTTTCACCAGACGCGGGAGTATCGGCATCAGGTGGCATGTGAGAAGAGTGCAGGCAGCTGCTTCGACGAAGAGACCGTCACTATCATCGAGAAAGATACGTCCACTACGACTTCCACCCACTTCAACAGCGATGGAACCACCAGCACGACCACGACGAATCACCTCACGATCGGGTGGATGCGCGACGGGACGCAGCACTCGCACGACGTGAACGGCGAACTCTTCGCCAAGGCCCGGGAAGGTGGGCAGGCGACACTGCGGACGTGGCAGGGACAGGTCGTCGGCGTCGTCATCGACGGGCAGTCCGATTCCTACAATCCGCGTCAGACCGGGCGTCTGGGGTGGTGGCTGTGGCTGGCGTTCGTGGGGGTCGGGCTGGCGTTGGTAGGGATATTCGAGCCGGGGGGGGTATTCATGGGGGCTTTCCGGCTGGGTGCGTGGGCTTTCGCCGGAGCCGTGCCGCTCGGAGTGTTCGTGCCGACTCTGCTTGCCAACGGGATGGAGCCGAATTTCGGGTTCTTCGTCCTGGCGGGGGTCACGGTGCTGTTCACCGGGGCCGGGATGACGATGCTGGTCACCTCGGTTCGCGACTGAGCTTTCTACGACCGGAGAGCAGATGTGTCGGCGTCGATGTTCGTCAACCTGCTCGCGCCGGCGCGAGACCGCATCGACATCCTGGTCTATGCGGCGGTCTTCCTCCATGAGGCGTATCCGCGGCTCAACGATCTGTTGACCGAACGCGCCGAAGCGGGTTGCGCGTTGCGGATCGCGGTGGGCGACGCCGACAGCGCTAACGTCCAACAACGTGGCATGGAAGAAAGATTCGGGCACAGGCATCGAATCACGCTGTCGTCTGGCCTTGATGCATTACCGGGCGTTGGAATCAACGCCGGGCATCGACCTGCGGACCCACGACACGACGCTCTATAACAGCATCTTCCGCGCCGACGACGAAATGTATGTCAATGCCCACGTGTGGGGTGTGAACGCATACGGTGCACTCGTGTGGCAGCTGCGCCGTACCGTCGACGGTGGCCCGTTCGACACCTACACCGACAGTTTCACCGCGGTCTGGCGAACCGGCCGACCGGTGAAAGGCTGAGCCGATGGCGCGTACCGAATACTATGACGACCCAGCCGCACCGGAGCCGAACAGCCTTGTGGTCGCGGCGTCCGCAGTGGTGTGCGACGACGTCGGCCGCATCCTGCTGCAACGCCGCACCGACAGCGGTCTGTGGGCATTACCTGGCGGCGGGATGGAAATGACCGACAGTCTGCCCGGCTGCGCGGTGCGAGAGGTCAAGGAAGAGACCGGACTCGACATCGAAATCACCGGTCTCGTCGGAACTTACACCGATCCGCGTCACGTGATCGCCTACAGCGACGGTGAGGTCCGGCGCCAGTTCAACGTGTGCTTCCTGGCTCGCATCACAGGGGGCGACCTCGCCATCTCCGATGAGTCCACAGAGCTGCGGTTCGTAGCCCCCTCCGAACTGGACAGCCTCGACATGCACCACACACAGCGGCTCAGGCTGACCCACTACCTCGAGGGGCGAAGCGCGCCACATCTCGGCTGACGATTCGGCGACAACCGCGCGTGAGTGCGTCAGATGGCCGAGCGCATTGCTCGCGACGGTAGAAGCTGCGCGTTCCAGCTGCCCGACCTCGCCACCCGTGAAGATGTGAACTGGCCGGAGGCCGGCCGCTCAGATCCCGTGCGAGGTGGCCGAACTAGGTTGGTCCCGGTCCGGGCCTGGTGAAAACCCCTGCTGATCTGTGCCTTTGGCGCAGGACTTACCCCCCTCCCCGTTCCTGATTCTCTGTCGCTTCGCTGATTACAGAGAATCAGGAACGGGGAGGGGGTGAGTCAGTGGTGGGTGGTTGGGTTTGTAAAAAGAAGGTAAGTGTGTGAGTAGGTAGTAGAAGAGAAGACCATAAGGGGTGGGCCAGGTTGTGTGGGTGGTTGCGAAGGGGAGCGCCTTGTTGCGTATCGACGAGCTTGGGTGCCAGGTGGCATGAAGTTGGCGGCTGGGGACGGGGACCCGGTTTGCCGGTCGGCCTGTGGGACGTGGTCCGGTGGGCTACCGCTTAAGAGGGGGCTACAACAAAGCGGTCGGGCCGAGTTGACGCGCAAGCATCAAGTCCGAGGCACCAAGGTAGTCATGTCGAAGGTACTGCGGCTGGCTGACCTGTGCCGTTCATGCCCTGCTCGGCTGAAGTTTGAGACGGCGCGACAAGCGTCACATCCGCGTCGTCGCGCCCATGCAGGACGGATTCGAGCTGTCCCGTTGTCGCACCGATCAAGTGCAGCGCGATCGCGGAGTGCAGCCTGTGTGCCATTGGAGAATTCGTTGGCATATCTCGAGCGAGCGCCAGCCCCTCCTCGAACTGCCGATCCTGGCGCAGTTTGTCGAAAAAATCGACGAGGAGTTGCCGACTCTGGTTCGAGAGTCGGAAGAACAGCGCGGCGACGACTTCGATAATGACGGCGCCGGTTAGTTGGACCCCCGCCACACCTGCCTGGTCGGTGCCCTTGCTTCCGACCGTCCAGAGGGCGACCACGATGACGCCGAACCCTGTAACCGCCGAGAGGAGCGCAAAGTAGAAGCTCAGCTGTGACTGCGCGAGACTGCGCGCGTGGTACTGCCCGAAGAGCGCGGCGTTCGAAATAACCGCAGCCTCAGTGGGATCCTTGCCTTCGGCTACAAGCTCAGCCCGATCCTCTGCGGCCGCCGTAAGTAAGCTTTTTGTGAGCGTGTCAGCCTGCTTCACCAGAAGGAGGAAGACCACACCGCCGCCAACCGCCGCCACAGCGGCGACGAACAGGGCGACGTACTCCAGGCCGGACATCTGCTGCATAGCGAATGAGCTTACTTGCCTCCTGGCGTGATGTCGGCGGCGATAGCCGCGCTCATCGCCCGGTCCAGATCTGCGCTTGGCCACCAAGTTTGGGGCAATCGAGCTACTGCCGGCCGATCGTCGCTTTGTGCGGTTCGTGCCAGTTGGGCCACCTATAATTCGCCGATGACTGAGGCGGACCAGATCCTGGACTTGACACGCAGAGCAATCGATTCATTCGATCATCCAGGCAGGAGCTTGACTAGCGTAGTTCGGCAGGCACATCGAATCGCTGTGCGCCGCCATGACTTTGCTGCGCAGGCATGGCTACTGATGCAACTGAGCGACATTGTCGTCGGGACGAGTACCGCTGAGCTGGTAGATATCCGCCGCAAGTTGGAGGCTTTCTTGGGGGAGGAGGCTGGCAGTGCGGAGTACGTGCGCCAGACGCGGCGCTACTTCGCATCCAGGCGGGCGGATGACGCTGACAACATCAACGGCCACTCCGTCGAGCAGCTGGAAGACGCCTTGGCGCAGACCGAGGCGGTGTATGGGCAGTACAGTGCTGCCCCCCGCTGGAATGACCGAAATTGACACGTACTTCGTAGCGCGGGGAAACGACAGCGCGCTAGCCAAACTCATTCCACTTATTGGTCAGCAGCGTGCGATCCTTTCCCGCGTGCGACAGGGAGTCCACACCTACCTGACCACAACGGAAGCTGAACTTGAGGCCGGAAGAACACAGTCCGGCTTCTTCGATCACGTCCAGAGCCATATCAACGCACTGTTGGCAAAATACGCACCAGACGCGGCTCAGAACTTCGTAGGAGCTCAGGAACGCATTGTCGGTGGTGGGCCAGAGGACGTGTCACACGCGTTGACTTCATGCCGACGAATGATCAAGTCTCTCGCTGACAGCCTCTATCCGGCGACTGATGAATCGGTCGTTGGTCTGGATGGTGTCGAGCGGAAAATGTCGGATGACGCCTACAAGAATCGACTGTCGCAGTACGTCCGCGAGCAGGTCGGCAAGCGTAAGAACGGGCCAGCGCTTCAAGCCGTGATCAGCCAACTTGGTTCACGCTTGAACTCGCTCGATGGCCTGGCTAGCAAAGGGGTGCATGCCGAACCATCCATAGACGAGGCGCGAACATGCGTCGCGCAAACCTATTTTCTGGCCGGCGACCTACTCAGCATTGCGGAGGGAACTTCCTACTTGGTGCAGGAAGAGAGCGGGGGTGACGATGGCTAAGATTGGCCGGGGTGGGTCCGCAGTTGGTACGCAGTGCGGTTCGGAAGGTTCAGCACGGCAACCCGAGCGACATCCCTAACAGCTGGATAGGTGTTCATGATTGCGTGCCAACGGCGGGGGGTTGGCGGCTGGGAGATGCGGTTCTAGAGTTTGCGCGAGTCTCGATGCTCGAAGGACGTGACCGGATTCGGCGCCGCTCTCGGACCTGCTCCGGGACATCCGGTCGTAGTGGAAGCCAATCAGGACCGCCATGCGCGAGCACTTAAAGCCAGGTGCGCCCCTCGATGGCTGAGTTGGGTGGTGCCCCCCGGGGACTATCTGGAGACCAAACGCTATTCCCGCAATGCCAATGGGCGCATTCGAAGTCCCGCGCCGACCGTGTGCGACTGGTCGCAGGTTCAAATCCTGTCAGCCCGACAGTGAAACCCCACTGACCTCGTTCGGAGGGGTTTCTTGTGTTCGGAGACTTGACTTGTTGCTTTGAGGAACCTCTCCGAGCGCGGTCTCTGCATTTAGTGACTCACCCTCGAAGGCCTACTTGCGAGCTTGGGTGAGGCATCCCGCATTGATCGGGCGATCGGTCGGAGTGCTCGCCCGATCGCTAGCAGTAGCGGCGCGATCGACCCGAGGTACGAAGGGTATGTCGGCTGCCGTGCTGCCCCAGACCATCTGGGGAGCCCGTGTCTCATTGATCCGATTCGGAGGATTGACCGCCGCTGCGGCATTGGCGCAGGGATCGGTTAGTCCTCTATCTGGGTTCCAGGAAGGCCGTCCGCCGCGACAGCTCGGCCCGTAACTGCTGGAATCGGAATAGTCCTGGCCGGCCGACGACGGCTTCGTAGCGGTCGACGACCTCGTCCACGAAGACGGGGATGTCGGCGGCGGGAATGCGGGCTGTCCAGTCCGCGAACCCGACCGTGCACCACCGGGCGAAGGCCTCGCGTGAGCCGAAGTCCCATTCCCGGTCGGTCACGGAGTACGTGGTGACCTCGAGGTCGGCGCTCGCCGCGATCGCGGGCAGCGCGCCGGGGTCGATATGCACGTAGGGGCGTGCGAATCCGGCGAACGCTGTCGACCAGCGCGCATCGGCGGTGACCACCATCGCGACGTCCTCGATGCTCGGGCGAGGCCCGCCGCAGACATACTGCACGAGCACCCGCCCGCTGGGTTCGAGTGCCGCGGCGATGTGGCGGTAGGCCGTCTCCTGGTCGAGCACCCAGTGCAGTGCGTTGAACGAGACAACGAGGTCGAAGTCGCGGGGGAAGGTCATCGTCGTGACATCGCCGACTGCGAAGTCGACGTTCGTGAGCTGGTCGTCGGCCGTGCGGGCGGCCTCGATCATCCGCGGTGACGGGTCGATGCCGAGCACGGAACCAGCGGGCACCCGCGCCGCGATCAGGCGTGTCACATAGCCGTCGCCACAACCCACGTCGAGGACGTGCTCGGCCCCCGCGAGCGTGACGGACTCCACGGCGTCCGTCGCCATCGCGCGCTGGAGTCCGCTGATGTGGGCGTAGCCTGCGCCGTCCCAGTCGGCCATCTAGGACCCGCCCTGCGACGGAATATCCTTCTTGACCGGCGGGGCGTCGTCCGGGGCGAGGTACACGCCGATCTTGCGGAACAGAGCGTCACCGCCGTTCGAGTAGCCGCCCGACGCGCTGAACGCTTGGGGCTGGTAGGTGACAGCAACCGCGATCGCGATCTTCTTCGACGGCAGGTAGGCGTTGACCGCGGCAGAGCCGTAGAACAGTGGGTTCTGGTAGGACCAGTCGCCGGTGAGCCACAGGCCCAGACCATAGGTCTGGAAATCGTCGAGCGCCCGGCAGTTGACGCAGCCGGGGACCGCTGTCGTCTTCCCTCGCAGGTCCGTTGTCGTCATCGCCCGGTACGACTCCCCGGACAGCAATTCGCCGCTGCCGATGGCGACGGCACTTCGTTCCAGGTCGTAGATGTCGCTCGTCTGGATGGCGCCGTGGCTGAGCGTCCACGAGGGATTCCAGTAGGTCGATTCCTCGTAGAACGGAACGTCGGGTGCCAATTCGAAGAACTCGCGGCGTTCCGAGGTGAAGGAGTGCAGGACCGGCTCGGGGATGTAGGGGGTGAGGTTCGGCTCGGTGTTCTTCAGGTCGAGCGGGCCGAGAACCTTCTCCTGCAGGGCATCCGCGAGCGATTTACCCGTGACCTTCTCCAGCGCCAGGCCGAGGAGTACATAGTTGGTGTGCGCGTAGGCCCAGTTGGTTCCGGGCTCGAACCACAGGGGGTCGTCGATCGCGAGAGCGAGTTGTTCCTGGGTGGTCCACGCCTTGTACGGATCCGCGTAAGCGATCTCCGCGAATTTCGCATTACCGAGCACGAAATCGTGATAGCCCGAGGTCATCTGGGCCAGTTGGCGCAGATTCACCCGGTCCGCGTGGGGAATGGTGGGCAGGTATTTCGAGAGCTTGTCGTCGAGGCTCAGTTTCCGCTCGTCGGCCAGGATCAACAGCAAGGTCGACACGTAGGAGATCGCGACGGCACCGTTGCGGAAATGCATCGCGGTGGTGGCGGGCACGCCCGTCATGGACTCGCCCCTGGCCGCGGTGACGATCTCTTTCCCGTCGACCGTCACGCGCACGATCACCGACTTCAGGTGCGCCTGCGCCATGTAATCGTCGACGATCTTCATGACGGCCTCGGCCTGCACCGGGTCTTCACTCGTGAACGTCGAGGGCGCGCTCGAGGCCGATCGGGAATCCTGCGCGGTCTCGTTCGATGAACAGGCCGCCGCCAGCAGACCCACTGTGCAGACGAACACCAGAACGCTCCGAGAAACGGACATTGGTCACCTTCCTGGCTACCGTCCCCCGAAATGTGGTTCGACCGAATAGGCGATTCTACGCCGCGGTGACCCCGAAATTCGGACGCGTGGCTGGGGTGTTCGGGCGGGTCGAGCCGCAGCACGTGGCCCAGATATCGGTCACCCGGGTGAGCGTATTGCTTTGCGCAGGCTCGTCAGTGCCTGTGTCTGCGCATGCATGCGGCTGGCCGACCCGCGGTTGACGTGGTCGACGGCGGCATACAGCAGCGCCCACATCATGTTCAGGATCCACGAGGCGTCGAGCGCTGCGTCGATCGAGCTGTCGTCGCGCCCCCGCTCTATCGCCGCGATCGCGGCGTCGTCGGACAGGCACGATGTGGTCTCGTCGTAGACGCCTGACGTGAAGAACATGACCGTGAGGACATCGCTGAGTTCGAAGTACTCCTGACACAGCCGAAGGACCGCGTCGAGCCCTGTCCCGTCGGCCAGGCACGCACGCTTCGAGGCGTCGGCCACGGCCTGTTCGGTGAGCCGCCCGACGGCAGCGATCAGGTCGGATCGTTCGGAAAAATAGCGGTGCAGCGTCGTACGTCCGACGCGCGCCCTCGCGGCGACTTCCGTCAGCGACGCGTTGGGCGATTTCGCGAACGTCGCCACTGCCGCATCGAGAATCGCGCGACGGGTGCGTTCGCGGGCACTGGTCTCTTCGACATCCTCCACAGAGGCAGCATAAACGAGGTCCATCCTGGATATTCACTTTACTAAAATGGAACAATGATGTTCCATTGGTGGGGTGACGACGATAGCGCCTCCCATCGAAACCGCTCCACCGATGACCATGTCGAACCTGGGTGTCCTGATCGGCTATGCCCGACCGCACACACGCACCCTGCTGATCGGACTCGTACTCGCCCTCGGCAGTTCCGCGACGGTGATGGCGACGCCGATGGTGACCAAGTCGATCCTCGACGCACTCGGCACGGGCGCGTCGATCATGGGCCCGACCGGTGCCCTGTTGGTGCTGCTCGTCATCGGCGCCGCACTCGGATGGGGCTACTGGATCCTGCTCGGGACCGTCGCCGAGAACATCGTCTTCGACGCGCGCACGTCGCTCGTTCGACGACTGCTCGGCGCGACGGTTCCGTCGGTGCAGGCGCGCCCCACCGGCGAGTTGGTCACGCGCGTCACGGCCGACACCTTGCTGCTGAAGGAGGCCGCGTCGTCAGCGGTGATCGGCATCATCAACGCCACCTTCCTGACGGTGGGCACCGTGATTCTCATGGGTGTGCTCGACATGATGCTCCTCGGCGTCACCGTGCTGGCTATCGTCGTCGTCGGCATGCTGTTCGGAACTCTCATGCCGCGAATTGCCAAGGCGGACGCGCAAACTCAGGAATCGCTCGGCCGCCTCGGCGGCGTGCTGGAAGGCAGTCTGCGTTCGGTGCGCACCGTCAAGGCGGCACGTGCCGAGCATCGCATCGCCACGTTGATCGGCGCCGACGCACGCAACGCCCGGACACACGCGATCGAGTCGGTGCGCGTCTCGGCGACGGCATGGACCGTCGCGTGGACCGGCGTGCAGGGCGCCATCATCGCGATCCTGGCCATCGGCGCCTGGCGCGTCGACAACGGTTCGCTGACCGTCTCGACGCTGATCGCGTTCCTGCTGTACGCGTTCACCTTGATGGGACCGATCCAAGAACTGACCACGCACATCACGGCCATGCAGTCGGGTATCGCGGCCGCCATGCGTATTCGGGAGATGGAGACGCTGCACGCCGAAGCAGATGTGGCGCACGAGCCTGCGCCGGCGACGACCGCCGAGCCCGACGCCGCCTTGCGTTTCGACGACGTCACGGTCCGCTACACACCTGACGCACCGCACGCATTGAAGGGATTGACGCTGCGGATTCCGGCGACCGGCCATACAGCCATCGTGGGTCCGTCCGGCGCGGGCAAGACAACGGTGTTCTCGACAATCCTGCGATTCGTCGAACCCGACACCGGGACCGTCTCGGTGGGCGGCGTGGCGTACCGGAACCTGACGATGTCGGAGGTTCGTGCGCGGATCGCGTATGTCGAGCAGGAATCCCCTTTGGTGCCGGGCACATTGAGCGACAACCTGCGGTTCCTGCGGCACGGTGCCACCGACGACGAGGTGGCCGAGGTTCTTCGCCTTCTCCGACTCGACTCGGTCGTCGCGGCCCAGCCGAAAGGCCTGGACACCCACGTTCGCGACACCGACCTTTCGGGCGGGCAGCGGCAACGGATCGCGATGGCACGCGCGATGCTCGGTGACGCCGACGTGCTGCTTCTCGACGAAGCGACGTCGCAGATCGACACTCTGACCGAGGCATCGATCGTCGAAGCGATCGCCGTGCGGGCGCGCACCCACGCCGTCGTCACGATTGCTCACCGCTTGTCGACCGTGCGGCACGCCGATCGGATCGTCGTGATGGACGACGGCAGCGTACGCGCGGTCGGGACGCACGACGAGTTGATGCGCGCCGACGACCTCTACGCGCGGATGGTCCGTGCCGGTGGATTCGGATAATCGCATGTTGTCTCGGCCATGGCGGGCCGCGGCAGGTCTACACAGCTCACACGGAGGCCGACGCCTGTAAGGCGAGGTGGGTGCCTTCCCAGCGGCTGCGCAGTCGCCGGTCGTGGCTGACGACCACGATGGCTCCCGGGAAATGAGCGAGCGCGGTTTCCAACTCCTCGACCAGACCTGGCGACAGATGGTTGGTCGGCTCGTCGAGGAGCAGCACGTCGACGGGTTCGGTGACCAAGCGCGCCAAGGCGAGGCGCTGGCGCTGGCCGGTGGACAGGTCCTCCACACGCGTCGTGAACTGGGAGACGTCGAACAGGCCGAGTGAGAGCAGTTGGTCGCCGTGGAATTCTGGGTCACCCGGGCGATCGCGCGCGAAGGCGACGAACATCATGCGTCCGCGGACGGCGGGCGGTGGTTCCTGCGCGAGGTAGCCGATCTTGCCGGTCCGGGCGACGGTGCCGGTGTCGGGTGCGAGCTCGCCGGCCAGCACCCGTAACAGGGTGGTCTTGCCCGCGCCGTTCGGGCCGGTGATCAGCAGGCGGTCGCCCGCGGCGAGCGTCACGCTGGTCGGCTCGAGTCTGCCTGCGACGGAGATCCCGGTGGCCTCGAGCCCGGCCCCGTGTGGGCGTGTGGTCGCCAGGGTGGCCGCGAATCGAAGGGGTTTCGGCGGTGCCGGCACCGGGTTGGCGAGCAGGCGCCGCAGCCGTTCCTGCGCATTGCGAACCCGGCTGGCCACTGATTGCTGCACCCGTCCACCGGCTCGGCCGTAGGCCATCTTGTTGTTGTCTGCCATCGCCCGGCCCGGTGCGACCCTGCGGGCGGTGGTGTCGGCGGCCTCGCGGAATCGTTCGGTATCGGCCAGCCATTGCGCGTGCGCCTGCACCCATCGCGCTCGTTCGGCTGCCTTTTCCGCCAGGAATCCTGGGTAACCGTCGTTGTATCGGACGACGCGCCGGCGGTCCGCGTCGACCTCCAGCAGACTGGTAGTCACCCGTTCGAGGAAGGCCCGATCGTGAGAGACCGCCACCGTTGTGCCCCGCCGGGCGAGCAGGTGGTCTTCGAGCCAGGTCAGGGCGACGTCGTCGAGGTGGTTGGTCGGTTCGTCCAGTAACAGCAGTTCCGGAGCAGCCGCCAGCACCGCAGCCAGGCGCAGTCGGACCTGCTCACCGCCCGACAGCTCGCCGATCGTGCGGTCGCGATCCACCAGGCCCAATCCCAGTCCGTGGATAGCCTGTTCCACTCGCGCATCGGCGCCGTAGCCGCCGTGATGTTCGAAAAGTAGTGTCAGGTCACCGTATTCGTCGATTCCGGACTCGTCGCCGTCGGCCATCGCGATCTCGAGGCGGCGCATGCGGGCTTCGACCGCTCGCAGCTCGGTGAGGGCCTGGTCGATGAGCTGCTGCACAGTGAGGTGCTGGGGGAGTTGCTCGTCTTGCGCGAGGTAGCCGACACCACCCTCGGCGTGGACGACGATCTCGCCGCGATCGGGCTGCACCCGCCCGGCGAACAGACGCAGGAGGGTGGTCTTGCCGGAGCCGTTTTCGCCGATGATCCCGGTGCGCTCGCCGACGTCGAGCGAACATGTCACATCCGTGAGAACGGGATCGCCGTCGTAAGACTTGCTGACCGCGAGCGCGGTGATCTGGGTTGGCATGGCACACTCCGAAGCATTCGAGGACGACGCAGTCGGGGGACCGCGGGGCCGGGTGAAAAGCTCGGAAGAATGGGCAACCTCGCTTGCGTACGGCAACTGTCGCACCACGGTAGCAAGACGACGATGGCCTGATCACGGCCGCTCGAAGTCCTTGTGGACATGGTGCCCGACCAGTCTGTGAAAGCCTTCCCCGCAGGTACGGATCAACGCCTGCGAACCCGGCTTCACTCTTGGTTCACGCTTGCTGCTGCGCGCGAACGGTTTCGAGGTCCGGGCCGGTCGCCATGGTCGCCGAAGGTGCGGTGCGGGGCCAGGTCCAGGCGTACCGCAGGATGAGGGCGAGAAGGATCAATTCCAATGCGACGCCGAGGCCGTAGAAGTACAGCCAGGACGCGCCCACCACATTGAATACCGTGACGGGGACGTAGAGCGAAGCCACGATGAGGTTCGCGATGCGGTTGACCCCGGCGGGCAGCGTCATCGACAGCACGACCATGAAGATCGGGATAGCCATGAGGATCAGCGCTGAGGTCGAAAAGGTTTGGGAGAGGCTGAATTCGAAGACCCTGCCGTCGAGGATGTCCTCGACGACGCCGGGCGTGAAGAAGTTGAGAATGTCCACGTAGGCGTACAGGAACATGAAGCTCGTCCATGCTGCGGCGAGCTCGGCTCGTACCGGCATCGGCTGGTCTTCCAGGGTGGTGGTGAGTTGACGTGATTTCATCATGGGCTCCGTTGTGGGGCGGATCGGTAGGTCAACGATCGCTGAGCCCGGCGCCGGGCACACCCGCCCGGAGGCTGGAGTTCACCTGGCCGATGGCATGGTCTCCGTCTCGTACTTTCGGCGGATACGCCGAGGCGCGCCGATCCCTAGGCTGGAGCCGTGGTCACTGTCCGTCGCTCCATCTGGCACGAGCCTCGGCCCGCTGACGCCCCACCCATCGGTCGTCTCGACTGGCTGCTGGTGGGGGTGTTCACGGGCGCCACCTTGGTCGAAGGCATCGTTGCGCCGGGCTTGGCCTGGCGACCCGTTGTGGTGGTGCTCGCGCTGGCGCTGATGCCTGCCCTGCTCTGGCGGCGAAGCCACCCCCTGATGGCCGCCCTGGTCGGGTGGGGCGTCGCCGGTCTGCTCTCGATCCTCCAGCTGACCACGCACGCCGGGGACCTCGGCCTCTACTCCACGATGGCCGTCCTGATCCTGCTCTACTCCCTGGTGCGGTGGGGCTCGGGACGGGAGATCGTCTTGGGCACGGCGTTCGTGACAGTCGTTGTCGCGCTGGGGATGTACGCCTCCTCCGCGGGCTGGTCCGATGTTTTCGGCGGGAGCGTCCTCTTGCTGTTGCTCGTCGCCCTGGCGGCGGTGTTCCGCTACCGGGTGGACCTCTGGCATCGCCAACAGCGCGAGATCCGCAATCAGGAACGGGTAGCGCTGGCGCGCGAGCTGCACGACACCGTGGCCCACCACGTCTCGGCCATCGCGGTGCAGGCGCAGGCCGGTGGCGTGGTCGCCGCCATCCAGCCCGAGAAGGCTGCCGAGATCCTGGCGGCGATAGAGTCCGAAGCGTCGCGAACCCTGGCGGAGATGAGATCCATGGTGCGGGTGCTGCGTGAGGAGGACGCCGTCGCCTACGCACCGCAGCTCGGTGTCGCGGACCTGCCTGCTCTGGCGCGCGCCGACGCGACGCCCACCGTCGAGGTCTCGCTGTCCGGTTCGTTGACCCGGCTGGCACGGCCCGTGGACGCCGCGCTCTACCGGCTCGCGCAGGAGTCGCTGACCAACGCCGTACGGCACGCCCCGAGCGCGACCCGCGTCGGAATCGACGTATGCCGCGAGGGTGACGCCGTCACGCTGCGTGTCAGCGACGATGGACAGACCGAGCCGGGGCCGGTCCCGGAGCCTGGATTCGGGCTGCGCGGCATGGCCGAACGCGCCCAGCTCCTGGGCGGATCGCTCTCCGCGGGGCCGGGGCCAGAGGGCGGCTGGGTGGTCGAGGCCGTGCTTCCGGTGGAGGCGCCGGCATGAGCATTCGTGTTGTCGTAGCCGACGACCAGGACTTGGTCCGGACCGGGCTGGTGATGATCCTCGGCGCGCAACCCGGCCTCGAGGTCGTGGGAGAGGCGGCAGACGGGCTCGCAGCACTCGACCTGGCGACCCGGCTGCGTCCCGATGTCCTCCTGGTCGACATCCGGATGCCCGGGCTCGACGGCGTCGAGGTGACGCGACGCCTTGCCGGGCGAGGCGTCACGGACCCGATGGCGGTCGTCGTGATCACCACCTTCGACCTCGATGAGTACGTCCTCGGCGCCCTACGCGCCGGCGCCCGCGGCTTCCTGCTCAAAGACGCCGGGCCGCAGCTCCTCGTGCAGGCCATCCACGCGGCGGCCAACGGCGACGCGCTGATCGCACCCAACGTCACCCGCCGGCTGCTGGCGACCTTCGCCGGCCAGGCGCCGGTGGTACCGGTCCAGCCGATCGACCCGCTCACCGACCGCGAGGAGGAGGTGCTCGCGCTCGTGGCGCGCGGCCGGACCAACGCCGAGATCGCCACCGAGCTCTTCGTCGGCCTGAGCACCGTCAAGACCCACGTCGCATCGTTGATGTCCAAGCTCGACGCCCGCAACCGCGTCGAGATCGCGATGTGGGCATACGACACCAGACGCGTGCGAGCCGACTAGCGGGTCCACATCACACCCGTGAGGTCCGCTCGCCCAACGATGAGTGCGGCCGGTCGTGGGTGTCGGGTAGGGGAGCTTTTCAGGGTAAAACTCCGGGTATTTCCGGGATTCGGAGACCGAAACGTATTGCTACGGTCCGTGAATGAACCATGATGCCTGCAGGACAGTCCGTGCGCGCGGCAGTGCTACCGAATCGAATGTCATCGAAATCGCGTGGTTCTTCGCGATCGCCATCGTGCTGTGCTACGCGCTGTCCGTTCCGATGGTCTTTCGGCTGGTCTCCACGGACTTCGACAACCTGATCGTTCCGATCCTGCAAATGACCCCGCTGCTCGCTGCGATCATCATGTGGCTCGTCCGACGACCCGGAACGTTCGGAGAAACATTCGCCACCGGGTGGCGCGGCACACCCAAGTGGGCAGGCATCGGCATCGGCCTCATCACCGCGATCGCCGCCATCCAGGCCGGCATCGCACTGGCATCGGGGATCTGGCCGCTCAACCCGCTCGACCAGATCTTGGCGGCGACAATATGGGTCATTCCGGTCTTCCTCCTGCAGTCGGTCTTCGCGATCGGCGAGGAGTTCGGCTGGCGCGGCTGGCTGGCGACCCGCGCCGCGTCATGGGGATTCTGGCCGCTGGCCCTTGCCAGCGGTGTGGTCTGGATCGTCTGGCACCTGCCGGTGCTCGCCGTCATCGGAGACCGCCCACCGTGGGACATCGTCATCTATTTCGCGGGCATGCTGCCGTGGGCGCCGCTGCTGCTCGCGCTTCGCTGGCGGTCGGGCAGTGTCTGGCCGGCAGTCATGACGCACGGAGCGATCAACAGCGTCCGGGTGTACCTGCTGCAATCGGTCCCCGATGCGACAGATCATCTGCTCATCGAGGTGATCGGCTGGGTGCTGACGCTCGCCGCTGCGCTGTGGCTGGTGCGCACGAGCCCGGCGCCGGTCGTGCAGGGAGCCGCTGAAGTTCACGCCCTTCCGCGAGGCTGAACGGTAGCGCCCCATGGAAACCCCTGGCCCGGCGAGTAATCCGCGCAGGACATCTACCCGAAGTTGTGGTCGATGTGCCCGGCTGTCACTCCTGAGAGCGACGCGCCGGTCAGGTCGGAAAATCTAGGGTGAGCACATGGTGGACGAAGGGCTCGTGCGTTGGTGGCGGGCACATCCGGTGGCGGCCGACGCAGGGACCGCGTTCGCGTTGCTCGGCGTGTGTGTGCTGATGGGTT
The DNA here is from genome assembly GCF_042674185.1 of Nocardia sp. NPDC056952. Taxonomy (NCBI): domain Bacteria; kingdom Bacillati; phylum Actinomycetota; class Actinomycetes; order Mycobacteriales; family Nocardiaceae; genus Nocardia; species Nocardia sp. NPDC056952. Next base: position 295,979 of record NZ_JBHURA010000003.1, read on the forward strand.
TGCTCGTCAACGGCGGGGTCGTGTACTTCGGGCTCACGGTCGCGTTGCTGGTGCCACTCATCGGGCGGCGACGGTGGCCCTCGGCTACAGCGGTGGCGGTCGCGGCGGCGGCGGGCGTGCAATGGCTGACCGTGCGCGACACCATCGGCGCGCTGCCCGCCGATCTCGCCGTGCCGGTCGTCGTCTATACCGTCGCGGCACACGGTAGCCGCGACGCAGGCAGACTCACGCTCGTCGCGGGCTTGGGTGGCGCGGTGCTCGGCGGCTGGAGCTGGCCGCAACTGCCCATGCCTGCGGTGGCCCATCTACTGGTCGGGTCGGCGCTGGCGGGAACTGTCGCGGCAGCCTGGCTCGGTGGCGCATGGCAACGATCACGACACAGTGAGTTCGCCGCGTTGGCGGCGCACGCGGCGCTGCTCGAGCGGGAAGGCGCACAGCGCACACGGCTCGCTGTGCTCGAGGAGCGCACCAGGATCGCGCGCGATCTCCACGACATCCTGGCTCACTCGCTGGCGGTGATCATCGCTCAGTCCGACGGCGGTCGCTACGCGGCCCGGGCCGAACCCCACCGCGCGATCGATGCGTTGCAAGCGATCGGCGACCATGGCCGGGCCGCGCTCGCCGATACCCGCCGCGCCATCGGCGTCCTGCGGGAAGACACCCACGGGGAACCGAACCCGGCGCCCACCCCGGGAATCGCCGAGCTGACAGACCTCACCGACGACCTGCGCGCGGCAGGGCTGTCGGTCACCCTGTCCACCGATCTGCCCGCTGATCCGCTCGATACCGGGCTGGGACTGCTCGCCTACCGCATCGTGCAGGAAGGCTTGACCAATGTTGTCAAACACGCGGGTCCGACAGCGCGCGCCGAGGTCTCGGTACGCACCGATGCCAGGTGGCTGAGAGTCGAAGTCACCGACGACGGGCACGCCGGGTCGACGGGCAGCCCGGGTGGGTTCGGCCTGATCGGGATGCGCGAACGGGTCGAATCCTACGGCGGCACCGTCACTCTCGCCTACCGCGACGGCGGAGGGCATCACCTGGCAGCCAGGATTCCGCTGACGGAGCAACGATGATCCGAGTTCTGCTGGTCGAGGATCAGGAACTGGTGCGCACAGGGTTGCGCATGGTCGTGGACTCCCAGCCCGACCTGACGGTGGTCGGTGAGGCGGGTGAGGGATCACAAGGCGTCGAAGCCGCGACACGGCTACTCCCGGATGTAGTCGTCATGGATGTGCGCATGCCCGGCACCGACGGTATCGAAGCCACCCGCCGACTCCTGGCGCTGTCCGGGCCTCCGCGTGTGCTGGTGCTGACGACCTACGACCTCGATGACTACGCCCTGGCCGCTGTTCGAGCCGGTGCGAGCGGCTTCCTGCTCAAAGACGCACCGGCCGAACAATTCCTGTCCGCCATCCGTTCGGTGCACGCCGGTGACGCGGTGCTGGCCGCCTCGACCACCCGTCGGTTACTCGGTCGCCTCGCGCCGCCCGTCGACCCCACCGCGCGCCACCTGGTGGATGCCCTCACCACCCGCGAGGTCGAGGTACTGCGGGTCATGGCGCGCGGCCTGTCCAATGCCGAGATCGCCGCGGAACTCGGCATCGGGGCGGGAACGGTGAAAACCCATGTGCGCCATATTCTGACCAAGCTCGCGGTCCGGGATCGAGTACGGGCGGTGATCGTGGCGCACGAGGCGGGCCTCGCCGGTCATGGTTCGGCCCGGTCGCAGGTCGCGTCGCCGGACGGAAGGACGCCGTCCAGGAGGTAGGCCGTCACGGTGTCATCGATACAGGCCGAACTGTCGAACAGATAGACACCGTGCCTGAATGCAGGTCGCAAGGTCAGCGACCGCGCCGCGGGCATGACCGTCCGCAACGCCCGCAGTCCTGCCGACGGGGCGACCGGGTCGCCGTCGGCGCCGACCAGCAACGCCGGGATCTGGTTGTCGATCTCGGTCGGCGGCTCGCTCGGCGATACCGGCCACATCGCACACGGGCCGAGGTGACGGGCCAGCGCGCCGAACAGGGGCTCCTCAGCATGATGCAGCTCGATATCGGTGAAGTAGTCCTCCGCCGCGCGGGCCGGACGGTCCGCGCACTGATTGGCGACCGTTGCGCTGAAGCCGAACTCGGGCGTCACGGCGGTGTCGGCGTAGAGGCCCAACTTGATCGCCAGGCCGGGCGGCGGCTCGACCTGCACTCCTCGCGACGCATCGATCAATGCTCGGATTTGATCACCGAAGGCGCTGTACGACTCGGCGGAGTCGTCGACGGTGAGCAGCAGGCCGGGGATCAGGTCCGCGGTCACGGTGATCCCGGCCAGCGTGATCGGCGCGTCGCGCACGCGATCGACGAGGTCGCGTATCTCGCCCGATACCGCTGCGGAGGTAGTACCGAGACCGATGTCCTGCTCGGCGGCCCAGCGAGCCCAGTCCGCCAAGGCCGCGGCATCGGCCGGCGCGGTGTCGCGGGTGAGATCGGGCCCGGCGGCACGGGGATCGAGTGGGCTGTCGAGAACGAGGCGGTCGACGTGCTCGCCGAACATCTGCGCATACACCGCACCCAGATAGGTGCCCCACGACCACCCCAGATACGACAGCGACGTTTCGCCGAGCAGTGTGCGCAGCAGGTCCAGGTCCCGCGCCACCGTGCGCGTGGACGCGTGCGGCAACAGATCCCGCCATGGTTCGCACCCCGACGCCAGATCGCGGGCGGCGACGACAACGCGATCGAATCCGGCTCGGTCGACTGGCGCCGCCTGCGCCACGTTCAGATACTCGCTTGTCGGCCAACCACATTCCAACGGCGTACTGGCTCCGAAGAATCGTGGATCGAAGCCGACCACGTCGTAACGCTCGGCGAGCTCCGGTGCGCCATGACCCCCTTCCGGTCCGTCGATCAGCAGCGCGACCCCATCGCGAGACGGTCCGGGCCCTCCCGTCTCGACCACGAGCGTGCCGAGGCGCCGCGCGGCATCACCAGCGGGGCGACGTGCCACTGCGACGGTGATCGTTTTCCCGGCTGGCGCCGCGTAGTCCAGGGGAGCGCTGAACTCACCGCACTGCGCGCCCGCGGCCGCCAGCCGCCGCCCGACCTCGTCGTCCGCGCCGGCCTCGCAGTCGTGCCATGCGATGGTCTGGTCGTGGAAGCCGATCTGGTGTTTTTCGGTCGGGTCGGGCGTTTCGGAAGGTCCGCACCCGGTGATCGCAGCGGCACACACCATCGAGGCCACTGCCACCGTGGCGAATTCGTTTCTGGAGATAGTCACCCGTTCCACGGTATTTTCGGCGACCCGTCCGGGCGTCTACCCTCCGAACGAGATCTGGCCCCGCCGACCTACTCCGGAAAGAACAGCTGTACTGCCAGGCGACCCTTCACGCCATCACCCCGACGGTCAGGTCATCCTCCAGAATGTGATCGTGTGAGCCCCATCCCGACCCGGTTCAGCATCTGGCCGAGCAGGTGGAGAGTTCGGGCTGGTGTCGGCGCTCCGGGGGAGGTGCTCTTCCAGTAGGCGGTGGTGAATGACTCGACGGTTGCGAGGGTCTGGTCGTCGTTCCCGGCGGCAAATACCAGAATGAAACGCACGTAGTCGCCGATGTCGGTGCCCAGGGGGTGCTGCTCGACAAAACCCTGAAGCCGCGGGGTCAAGGCGGGCAGCGTGCTGACTGTAGGGAATACGACGGCGAGACCCGCGAGCGCCAGCCGGACTGCCGGACATTCGGGTGCCCACCGGGCGAGCAGGTCCGGTGTGCAAGAGCGGACCGCCTCGCGGGCTCGGTCCTCGTTGCCGGGATCTGCGTACCGCGGTGTGTCGGGCCAGCAGTCGCCCAGGCGGCGGTCCGCGACAGTCGCGATGCTGAACAGCAGGCTGATCGCCCGGAAACGCTGCTGCGGTGGCACCCGGTCATCGACGGCCAGCGCTGCCAGCACAGGGACGCCTTCGGCGGTATGCGGCTGGCAGGTGTCCTGATGGAGGAACCCGTCGTAGAAGTCTCCGAGGAAGAACCTGTCGTCCGTCCAGTACGGGTCCACCGAGGACTGGAACAACATCGCGGCCTGTGGTGGCCGCGGGTCTGTCAGACGCTCGGCGATGACGTCCCGGAAGACCTGCCGGATCCGCGGCTCGTCCGGCAGAACGTTCCGCTCGGGGGTGCGGATGCTCATAGCCGTCGCAGCCTAGCGGTCCTCGCTGCCTACAGCCGTCTTGTGCGGTTGTCAGCGGGGCCGGGCAGTTCGCTGGTCGCACTGCGGCGCAGCGAGTGTGTCAACAGATCGGGAGTGGGAACGCGCACGGTAACTCGAACCGAAGGAGCCCTCGTGACCAGTCGCCCAGACCTCCCCGCGCCCGAACAGGGTCTGATCCTCACCCATTTCCTGACCGTGCGCGATGTGGTCCGCTCGCGCGATTTCTACGCCGACATTCTTGGTGGCCAGGTCGTTCTCGCGGAAAATCCGGCTATCGTCAAGGTCGCCAACAGCTGGATCATCATGAATCCCGGCGGTGGACCCACCCCGGACAAGCCCGACATCACGCTGGCACCGCCGACGGCCGGCGAGGTGGTCTCGTCGTTTCTCAACGTGCGGGTCGCCGACATCGCTGCCTTCTATACCGACGCCACCGCCAAAGGCGCACAGTTCTTGACCGAGCCGCTGGACCGCAAAGCCGAACTGCGGTGCTACCTGCGCGACCCTGACGGCTACTTGATCGAGGTCGGTCAGGCCACCGGGATGCTGAAAGGCATCTTCGCCGACTGACCGACACGCTACCGTCGCTCGTTCGCGACGAAATCCACCGCGCTCCAGCGACTCGAGTGATCGAACAGTCACACCAAAGAGATGGGAGCACCAGTGCCGCAACACAATCCCCGCCTACTGCTCTGCCGGGTGCTCGGCCTTCGAGTCGGGCCGAGGCGATGACCGGGCCCGAGGCGGTGACCGAACCGGGCCCGCGCTTCGACGATCTGCGGGCGCTGTTCATCAATTGCACGCTCAAACGTTCGCCCGAACCCAGCAATACCGACGGGCTGGTGCGGTTGAGTGCGCAGATCATGCGTCGGCGCGGTGTCGAAGTCGAGGAGCTGCGCGCGGTCGACCACGATATCGCGACCGGAGTGTGGCCCGACATGACCGAGCACGGAGCCCCGACCGATGAATGGCCGCAGATCTTCTCGCGCGTGCTCGACGCCGACATCCTGGTTTTGTGCGGACCGATCTGGCTGGGCGACAACAGTTCGGTGATGAAACGGGTGATCGAACGCCTCTACGGATGCTCGTCGATGCTCAACGATGCCGGTCAATACGCCTACTACGGGCGGGCAGCGGGGTGTCTGATCACCGGTAACGAAGACGGTATCAAGCACTGCGCGATGAATATCCTCTACAGCCTGCAGCACCTCGGATACACCATTCCGCCGCAAGCTGATGCCGGATGGATCGGGTCGGTCGGTCCGGGACCGTCCTATCTCGATCCGGATTCGGGCGGACCGGACAACGACTTCACCAACCGCAATACGTCGTTTATGACCTTCAACCTCATGCACGTGGCGGCCATGCTGCGACGCAACGGCGGAATCCCGGCCTTCGGAAACCAGCGCAGCGAGTGGGACGCCGGATGCAGGCCCGACTTCGACAATCCGGAGCACCGATGAAACGCACCGAGGAATGGATCGAGCGCGGTATGGCCTGCCCGCGTGCCGAATACCGGCGCTGATCCGGTGAGCGCGCGGCCACCGCCGACAGACATCAGGTCACCGGAGGAGGCACCCCGTGCTTGGCGAGGTCGGTGGTGTGCATGTCGATGCAGAACGCGTCGGTCGCTGCCACGACGAGCGACGCCGGATCCGGATTCCGCGAGGCTGGTGACAGTCAGGACCCGATGCGGTCGTCGAGACATTTCAAGACCCAGCTGAACGCGGCCGAGGCGATGAGTTTGCTGGCGGGACCGAACACGAATCCGATACCCCGCACGGGTGAATCGAACTCCGATGTCCACGTGATCAGGGTCGTGCCTGGCGAGGTCGGCTCGAACTCGACACGGCCGAGTCTGTGCTGCAACGGTGGCCGCGCCTTGCGGATCCTGTACTCCATCAGGACGGGCCGGTCGAAGGCCGTGATCTCTTCACGGAACCAGGCGATGCCGGCGTTCACCTCGCGGATCGCGCCGAGCCCGTTCGGTTCGGTGTCGCCGGGCCGGACCACAGCGGCCGACGCGATGCCGGGCACCAGCGCCAGCGCCGCATGGTCGGTGTAGGCGTCGAACACCACTTCGATCGGGGCGTCGATGCTGCGTTGCACTTTCACGACTGTCATGGACAGAAATCCCTTCGGTTCACCACGGTCCGGCTGGGACCGGGACGGTTTGGCGGAGACGCGCACGGTATGTCGGCGTGCACGAGGGCCACCTCTCGCACGAACACTTCCGTCTTCTCGGCCGTCGGTACCACCTTCATCGGGGAGAATCACCGGTCACGGGCACACGATCAACTCGACATCCGTTTCCGCAGTAACCTTCCTGGACGAGGCAGCTATCAGGGGGCGGTTCGGGCATTGGAGTCGAAGGCACCCGGTATTTCGTAGATCGCGCCGCTGAAGGTGGCGGCGAACAGACGGCCGGCGGAGAAGCCGGTCGTACCGCGACCGTAGGTGACGACGCTGGTCGACGGGGCTGCGGTGCCGAGGACGCAGTACCGGCCGGGTGAGTCGATGCGGACGATGCGGCCAGAGAGGTTGAAGGGGACGACGGGTCGATTCTGTGAGTCCAAGGTCAGCCCGTCGGGTGTACCGAAGGTGTCGGTACCGGACAGGTCCAGCAGCGATTGTGGTGCACCGGGATTCGCGGTGGGTATCCGGCTGACGCCAGGGTTGACGAAAGTCCGTGAGATATAGAGGTATTCGTCGTCGGCGTCGAGCACAGCACCGTTGGCGCTGGGGAACCTCGCCCAGTCCGCCTGCACCGCGCCGTTCGGGCCGACACGGCCGACGAGGTTGCCGAAGTCGTTGGTGGCGTAGACGGTTCCGTCGCCCGCGACGTCCATGCCGTTGGCGGCGCTGAGACCCGAGGCGAACGGCGTCACCGCACCGGTATCGGGGTCGACCTGGACGATGCCTGCCAGGTGCACCAGATCGCCGATGACGACCCGGGCGTCCGCGCCGTAACCGACCAGCAGTTTGCCGTCTCGGGTCCAGGCGAGCGCACCGGCGCCGCCGCTGGGCACGGTGGCGATGACTACCGCGGGGGCGCCGGGGGCGTCGATCCGCAAGACGTGTCCGCTCACCAGGTCTGTGGCGTACGCGCGGCCCTGGGAATCGACGGTGAGACCTTCCAGGGCACCCGACACAGCACCTACCTGCACCGCCGACTGACCGGCGCCCGGGCAGTCGGCGGCAGCTTGTGCGTGCGGTGCGGAGATGGCTGTCGCGGCCATGAACGCCGCTGCTGTGACGGGTAGGACAATTCGATGCAGGGCCTGCACGCGTACCTCGCTATGTCGGGTGGCTCGTCGGTCCGGATGAGGTGGAACTACTTGTCGACCTGCCTACCGACTTCGGTCACAGTTGCCGGGGACGAGGACGGCTGCACAGCGTCGATCGTATTCGTGCGATCCAGGGTCGCCGATCGCCACGCGGCCGACCTCGCCTCGTTCTCCCCAGAGCGCCGGCGGCGTCATCGGCGGCGCGAGGGTACTTCAGTCGAACAGGCGCAGAGCCGCCACCGGGCAGCTGTCGACCGCCAGCCGCACGTCGTCGAGGTCGGCATCGGTTACCTGGTCCGTCAGCACCGTCACGTTGCCTTCGTCGTCGACCCGAAAGATGTCGGGCAGCAATGCTTCGCACATGCCGTGGCCCTCGCACCGGGTGCGGTCGGCGGCGATCTTCATGCGGACACCGAGGCGCCGAGGCGTTCGAGCCGGATGGGTAGGCCGTCGAGGGGGACAGGGCCGGTCGCCCAGCCCATCGGCGGCGTGTAGTCGGCGGGCACGGTCCAGCGGTAGTGCAACAGCATGCGGTGCATGATCGCCTTGACTGTCATACCGCCGAAATAGAGTCCGATGCATTTGTGTGCGCCACCACCGAAAGGCGCCCAGGTATAGCGGTGGGCCTTGTCCTCGTGCCGTTCGGCCGTGAACCGTTCGGGATCGAACACGTCGGGGTCGTTCCACCAGCGGGCCTGACGCATGGCCGAGTACGACCCGATCATCACCAAGGTGCCGGCGGGGACGAACTGACCCTGAATCGCGGCATCCCGCACGGTTTCGCGGATCTGCTGTCCGACAGGGGAGTACATCCGCAGAATCTCTTTGAAGACCAGATCCAGGGCCGGCAGCCGGTCCAGATCTGCATAGTCGAGTGACTCTTTGCCCAACGCCTGCGATTCGGCGCGCAGCCGGTCCTGCCATTCGGGATGCAATCCGAGCTGGTACCCCATCATCGACACCGCGATCGTGCTGGTGTCGTGCGCGCCGAGCAGGACGAAGATCAGATGGTCGACGATATCCTGGTCGGTGAAGGTATGGCCTTCCTCGGAAGCGGTGCGGCACAACACGCTGAACAGATCCTCGCCGTTTCCCGCGCGTTTGGCAGGCAGCTCGCGACGACAGTGATCTTCCAGCACTGCGCGCCCGCGCAGTCCGCGTGCCCACAATCCGCCGGGCAGATTCGTGCGCACCAGCGCCTGGCCGCCACGCACCGCATCGATGAACGCCCGCTCCAGCCCGGCGGCCTCCGGCCCGAGATTCGCCCCCATGAACACTTCTGAGGACAAGCTGAGCAGCAGGCGTTTGGCCGCCGGGTAGAGCTGGAAATCGCGATTCGGCGTCCAGTCGCGCATACCGCGCTCGATGGCCGGACTGGTGATATCGAGATAGCCGACCAACCGCGGTCGGGTGAAGGCCTGCTGCAGAATCCGACGATGGTAGCGGTGTTCCTCGAAGTCGCGCAGCAGGATGCCGCCGCGAAAGAACGGACCGATGAAGAAGGTATAGCCGCGCTGCGCGGAATACACCTTGTCGCGGTCGGCGAGTACCTCTTCGGTGGCCTCCGGTCCGGCGACCATGACAACGCGTCGCCCGACAAGTCCGGCCCAGTGCACCGGCCCGTACTTGTCGAAACGGCGGCGGGCGAAATCGAGACTGTCGCTCATCGCGGGTATCGCGTGCCCGATGAGCGGGACGCCGTAATCGCCCATGATCGGACGTAATCCGCTGCCGGGCAGCGGGTCTGCCAGCGCGCGGGTCTGCGAAGGATATCGCTCGGCAATAGCGGATACGGCGGACTTGGCCCGTCGGCCCAGGGTCGACATCATGTTCGTTGTCCTCTCGCACCGTTGCGATGTGGTGTGACTTGGAGCATATAGGAATCAGTCGTTTCCGTAAACGATTGATTCCTGTTTCTGGTGCGGCATACTGAGGGTTGTGACACGGGCAGCGACGGGCATCTATCGCGGCACCTCGGCCGAACAGCGACGCGACGAACGCCGCCAGCGGCTGATGGACGCTGCCCTCGACATCATCGGCACCCAGGGCTGGGCCGCGACCACCGTGCGCGGAGTCTGCGAACAGGCCAAGGTCGGTCCGCGGTTCTTCTACGAGAGCTTCGACGACCTCGACGCACTGGCCGCCGCCGTACACGACGAGATCATCGACACCGCGATCCGCAGCTCATTGGACGCCCTCACCGCCGCGCCGGATGACATCGCAGCCAAAACGCGGGCAGCCGTCACCGCTATCCTCAATTCCGTCGTCGAGGACCCCCGCCGCGCCCGCATCGCTTTCGCCGAGGCGCACGGCAGCGAAATCCTGATGCGACGCCGCGCCGCCGGCATGCGCACTATCGCCGACGTCGTCGCCGAACAGGAACGCGCACTGTTGGACCCGCCGGCCGGCAGTGAAACCCTGGTCCGTGCGGTCTCTCTGATGATCACCGGCGGCGCCGCCGAATTGGTCCTGGCCTGGCTCGACGGCGGTATGGACATCAGCCGCGACGAACTGATCAACCTGTGCGTCGAATTCGTGCTGACCTTCGCCGACAACCTGACCACTATGGCCGCTCGATTGGCGCATTGAATACGCACACGGACGGTGGAACCATCGGCTGCTAGGTCCTGTCTGCCAACCGAGTTTCCGGTTCTCCTCCGATAGGCCGTCGGGCCGGGCGTGATGTTCGCCGTGGCGACGACTGTCGGTGATCGAAGAGACGCGGAAATTTAGTCGGCCGCCGTGCTGGTGGCTGCGATCTCGCGCGGATGGACGGCGGTCCGGACCAGGTCCGTTGGAGTGTTAAGTCCCCTTTCTGTGGGTGGCCGCATGACCCAGGCGGCGTCACGCGAAGCAGTTGCTTTCGTCGTCCGCTCCTGCTGTCTGGAGTTTGTGTCCAGCTCGAGTGGGTACGCGAGGGCGGTGGACGCGAACGAGCACTGGCGAGCCGGTGCGGCTGGTGAGCGGGTCTCGGTGTTGTTGATCGCGGATCCGGGCAAGCCGGCCGATGTCGCGGAACGCCTCGCGGAGTGCCTGCCGGGACGTCTGCAAGGCCGTGACAGGCTCGAGCGTCAATGGTCGACGTGTGTGCGCCTCGAGCCCTACCTTCTCGCCGAGGGAGCGGCTTTCGCTGAGGTGATCGACGCGGTCGATCCGTCTGCGGAATCCGAGGACCTCGTCGTGTACCTCACCGATCTGCCGCGCCGTGAGGACACGCTTCCGGTGGTGGCCGATGTCAGTGCCGACCACCGATTCGCTCTTATCTCCGTGCCTGGGGTGGGCGGCATCCAGATCGAGCGACGCGTCCGCACTGTCACCGAACTCGCGATCTCTCACATGCTCGGTGAGCCGGAACTCGCGCCGGCCCGGGCGGCGCGACGGTTTCCATCTGTACCGATCGCGAGTGGCATCCGGTACTTCACACCCCCGGGACTGCGGCGATTGCGCCTGGTGTCGGGGATGGTGCGGGCCAACCGGCCGTGGCGACTGGTCACTGGACTCTCGAAGGTCCTCGTCGGCGCGTTCGCCACTGGAGCGATCGCACTGGCCACCGACACGATCTGGATGTTCGCCGACACGATGGGCCCATGGCGGATGAGCGCGGCAACGGTCCTGTCAGTCGCGGCGATGATTCTGTGGCTGATCCTCGACCACGAACTCTGGGAGCGACCGCAGTCGGCAGCCGAACGCAATAGATCGGTGTTGTACAACCTGGCGACCGTGATCACGCTGGGCGTCGGCGTCGGCGTCCTGCATGTGGCACTGTTCTGCCTGCTGCTGTTCACCGCGGGCCTGGCTCTTTCACCAGAACTGCTGTCCTCCGTTCTGAGGCACGGGGTGAACTTCTCCGATTACCTCACCCTCGCTTGGCTGCTGGCGTCTATCGCGACCATCGGTGGAGCGCTCGGGTCCGGTCTCGAGGACGACACTGCGGTCAAGGAAGCGGCGTACGGGGCCCGCCAGCGCCGGCGCATCGACGAACAAAGCAGTAGCTCGAACCGGGCGTGATGGGCACGGCAAGTGCGGCACACGTGCCCGTCGTTGCTCGCTGGCGATCGCCTTTGCGATCGGTAGCGGTCCGCCGGAATCAACCCCGCTGCTCGACGAGTCACTCACCGCTCTCGGTGAAAGCGACGACCGATGGCGTCTTCGGCCGCGACGCGCTGGTGATCGGCCGACCACTGCTGATCTTGTTGGCGCACCAGTCAACCCACGACGCCTGCGCTCCAACAACGCTGGATCCCAGCGCGGGTCGGTGAATGCCAAGACCGGGAAGTCGGTCCTGTCTGCGGGAAAGGTCCGGGTGACGGTGGCCGAGAGTGCCTTCGTCGGCGCGTGACCATTGGCCCAGCAGCCGCTGGTGCGGGAACCTCCCGCGGGCGAGCAGTTCGATGACGGTGATCCCAGCGGGTGCGGTGGATGACTGTGCTGTGGGGGCCTTGTGCTGAGAGACGACCGCGCCCCGGTGCCATCGATGGTGTCGGTGACATCCGGGGCGCGGAAGGGTGGATCAGCCCAGGTCCGGGTGGCCGACCCACTCGACAATCGTCCAGCCCTTCTGCGGGCTGCCCTCGAGGACGACGCGGCCGCCGTTGCGCATCGGATCGGTGCCGAGTTTGCTCTTGTCGGCGTTGTCGGCGTTCATCATCGACCAGAACATGATGGTGCCGCCGTGCGAGAAGATCACCGGGTTGGCGCAGCCGCGGCGCTGCACATCGAGCAGTGCCTGATCGACGCGGCCGTCGAACTCGGTGCCGTCGATGGAGCCTGGAATCCGAGCGTTCAGGTCGCCGGAGAGCCACTTGATCGGCGCCTGTAGGTACCCGGACAGCGCCTCGGCCTCCGGGGTGCCCTCGTACTGGCCTGCCTCGATCTCCCGGAAACCGGGCTGAATGTCGAGGCTCAGGTCCTGCTTGGCGACGGTCGGTGCCGCGGTCTGTTCGGTACGCACCATGTTGGACGCGAAGGCGCAGTCGTAATTCTTGTCGCCCAGCTGGATGGCCAGATTGTCTGCCTGTGTCCGGCCGCGTGAGGTCAGGTCGGGTCCGGGCACCTTGGTGTCGATCAGGCCGGAGGTGTTACCGAGGGACTCGGCATGGCGCACCAGGGTGATGACCATGTCGCCGCTGCTGCCGGAGCTGCTGCCGGAGTTTCCGAAGTCGATATCGGCGGACGCGACGCCGGTGGTAGCGGTTGTGGCCGCGACCGCGGCCGCCATCACCGTTATGGGCAATCGAAGAGATCGGATTCGCATGGGTGGGAATGCCTTTCATTGTGGCGAACGCCAATTCAGGTATGTCGAAGAACCGGAATTTGGGGTGTCGCGTCTCACAGAAGCAGCTATTTGCCCGAATCAAATACGGGGTATCCCATTGATCGGGAGCTTTCGCACTGGACCGCGCGCAGGCGAAACCCCGGTAGCGGAGGTGCGAGCGAGTCGCCCTTTGCGTTCGGCTCGCCGGACCGCTTCCGGAGGGTGCCCGATGGCGACGACGTCGCCGCAGCGCGTGCTGTGCGTCGGAAGCCGGTCACCACTCGATGCCGGCGGGCTCCGCAGCGACCGGGTCCTTCATGGATCTCGGCGTATGCCACTTCAGGGCGAGCCGTCCGTCTCGGTCGACAGCACCACGTCCGCGACCGTCGTCAAATGGGGACGGCCGCCGTCGGTGCTCACCTGCTCCAGTACGAGGCGGCTGGTCCGGCCGCGCAGATGCAGCGTCGCTATCTGGTTGCCGAAGAAGGGGCCGGTGACGCGACTCCACTCGACCGGCACCGGGGGAACGGTGGACACCCGGTCCAGGAGGAAACGCGTCACCCGTTCGGCGGCCCGACTCCACGAGAGCCGGAAGACTACCTTCATGGCGGTCGGAACGTAGTTGTGCATCGGCGAACAGGTCAGCTGGTAGACCCGGGACCTGACCGCGTCGGAAAACCGCGCTTGCGCGGCATAGGCGTGGTGAACGTCGCCGGACAGCACGCAGATCGTGGCGGGCGCCCGTCCTCCCGGGCCGCTGCACTGTCCGCGCCCGACGCGGGCGATGAGCCGGGCGAGCCGGTCGAATGAATCGCGGAAGGCGGCCCAATGTTCCAGATCCGCTGAGCGCCGCAATCTTTCGGACCATCCGGCCACGCGTCTGCCCCGCACCCCTGAGGTCATGCGCTCATTCCACGACTCCAGGTCGTGGAGGGCGCGCGGCAGCAGCCACGGGAGCGAGCTCCCCACCAGCAGGTGGTCGTAGTCGCCCTCGGTCTGGCGTTCGATCCACGAGAACTCGGGCTCGGAGACCATCGACCGCGTGCCGCCGGCGAGTATGCGTCCGCACCGTGAATCGATGACGAGCAGCCGGGTGGTGCCGAGATCGCGGCGATACGACCATTGCGCTCCCTTGGCGCCGTCGGCTTCTTCGTCCGCTGCGGATGCGAACTCGCGGAGCAACTCCGCGCAGTCGCCGCCCTCGGATCGGATCCGCTGGTAGAGCTCGTCGTCGGCCAGGGCTGCGGGCGAGAGGTTGCCCAGGTGCTGGTAGACCCAGTACGACGACAACGCGCCCACGATGCGTTCCTCCCACCAGCCGGTGGCCTCGATCTCGTCACGCCACGATTTCGAGGTGTTCCAGTCGTCGATGACGTCGTGGTCGTCGAAGATCATCGACGACGGAACCGTGGACAGCAGCCAGCGCACCTGCGGGTCGGACCATGACTCGCAATAGAGCCACGTGTACTCCTCGAAGTTGCGGATCTGGGCGCCCGGCGGTTGGTCGAGGTCGTGCGACTCGTCGATGCGACGGAGGATCTCGGGCGACAGCTCATCGGCGTAGACCTGGTCGCCGAGCAGTAACAATGCGTCGGGCAGATCTTCGGGTGGGCGTTCCATGACTCGCCGCGCATAGGCGTCGAGAGCGTCGGCGTCGAAGTTGTCGTCGTCCTGCGTCGCGGTCGGTGTGGCGAATCGGCACGAGCCGAAGGCGAGGATCAGATCGGCGTCGCTTCTGAGCGTGCGAATGACGGACGGGTGCGGGGCGTCGGGCAGCGGCCAGACGCGCTCCCCGTCGAGACTGACCTCGTACCGCGTGACGGAACCGGCCGCCAGTCCCGCAATCAGGACGAGAGCGTAGTGGTGTCCGGCGATGGTCCAGGTGTGTTCGTGGTGGCCGAGGACCTCGACAGTGCACGGTGCCGACGTCTCGACCCAGACGGTGGCGTCGCATTCGCCGACATGGCGCAGCAACGGACCCAGAACCAGTTCGGTCCTACTTTCCGGCAGCCGTGCCATCTGTCCAGAATATGCCGTGGACCGGCTGTCGAGCAGGCCGATGAGCCGCAGCCGGCCTTTTGCACACCTTTGCGCAGGTGTGGGATGGTGGTGGGTGAAAGGACGGACGTGACTGCGACGACGCACTCGACCACCGTCGGCCTCGGGCCGCGCGCACTGGCCAACCGGCGACGCATCGTCGCGGTGGCCGGGGACGAGTTGCTGCGCAACCCACTGGCGAGTATGGAAGACATCGCCGTCGCCGCGGGGATGGTCCGCCGCACCCTCTACGGTCATTTCCCCACCAGGGAAGCGCTGATCGACGGCATGCTCGACGAGGCTTTCGAACAGGTCGGTCGCGCACTCGACGGTATCGACACCGCGCAACCTCCGGCCCGGGCGATCGCGGATATGACGGTCGCGCTGTGGGCTGTCGGCGACGAGTTCCAGTTGCTGCTGCGCCTGGACGAAGCCGGGTCGCGGGCCCGGATGGCCGACCGGCTCGCGCCCGTCCGCGCGCGGCTGATCACGTTGATAGCGGCTGGTCAAGCCGACGGAACCTTCGCTGGTCACCTTCCGCCCGCGGCCTTGGCCAGGGTGCTCACGGCGCTGGTGCTCGAGCTGCTGAACGCGCACAGCGATGGTGAATGGGTCGATGCCGAAGCCGCGCGCGACGCTGCTCTGGCCTGCCTGATCGCGGTCGGCGTCGACCGTTCCAGTGCCGCGGAGATCGCCCGGTCCGCCGCCGAGGCCGCGCAGCACTGATCGCAGGTGCGCTCGTCAGGCGGGCGATCGCTCGTCGAACATGCTGTCCCCGAATGGATCCACGGTGTGCTCGCTGGCACGAACCCGGGTGGGGTGTGAGTCCCTTCACGAGTTCTTGCACATCGGTGTGCAAGGGACGTAGTTTCACAGTTACGTGCAATTGCACGAAGGTGTGAAAATGTCGAAGGAGCGGGATATGACCAGCCAGGTGGCAACTGTGCGCATGGCGTACGCGACCAAGACCTCCACCGGGGGCGCCCCCGTCGATGTGTCCTCGTGGACGCTGCGCGGTGTGGGCGCGATCCGTGTCCTGTACGGCCTCGTCCCGTTCGCCACGCTGATCCTGGGGACCGAGGTCGGCACCGGGATGGCCGTCCCCGTCTTCGTCGCGGTCGGCCTGGTATCCGTCCTGCTCGGCCTGGCCACCGTTGCGCTGACTGCTCGGCTGCTGAGCCGCGACGACGCTGTTTTGGCCGCCGTCGGCGTCGACGCGATCCTCGTGGTTCTCGGCGTGGCCGCGCTCATGGTGGGCTGGGATCAGTTCACGGTCGCTGCCGCAGCGGTGGTGCTCGGCGGGGTGGTGATCGGGGCGTTGTCCGCGGCGGTCGTCGCCATCGTCACGGCGGTGCGCGAAGCCTGATCCGCTGACGCGGTGCGAAGTGCCCGAGCGGCGCCCCCGGAATTCCGGAGGCGCCGTTCGTGATTGCCAGAGGGTGGCTGTCCTAGGAATCAGCCGGCCGCCGCGCCGAGGATCGCCAGCGCGTAGGGCTGAGGCCCCTGCGGGACATTCGAGCCGATGACATCGATCTTCCACGTACCGACGGCGGGTGCACCGACTTCGACGACCTCGACGTTGTTGATCGAGTCCATCGTGAATCCGGGGCCCTGCCCGCCGTTTCCGACTCTGGGCGCTCCGTCCGGGCCCCGGACAACGAGATTGAGGTTGTTGACCAACGTCTCGCCGGGAAAGTCACTGTAGGCGAGCACGATCCGCAACGGAACAGCTGCCGAAGTCACCTCGATCTCGAGGGTGTGGAGTTGTCCCGTCGAGACTTTCCTGCCCTGGCGAACCAGCAGCGTCGACGGTGCCGTCGGGGCAACGACCCCAGCCACGTCGACGCAACCGAAGCCCTGGTGGTTGTCGGCCACCGTGGTTGCGGGCGCTGTGCCCGGCAGGCGACGAGCGCCGGCGATCACTACCGCTTTGAGGAGTGCCCCCGAGGGCGTCGCGATGCCGTGGTCGCGGCGAAGGTGCTGGCGCAGCAGCGCGAGCGCGCCGGCGGTCAGTGGCGTGGCCATGCTCGTGCCGCCCATGTAGAAGTACTTCGAAGAGCCGGGGAACGGCTTCCAGCCGGTCGCGGTGGGGCTGAGCATCGTCGACTTCGTCGACAGGATCCATGTGCCCGGGGCGACGACGTCGGGTTTGATGCGCCCGTCCGCGGTCGGACCACGGCTGGAGAACGCGACCACCTGATCGGGGTCATCGGCCATCGCCGCGCTCTTGTACGGCGGTGCCGGGTAGTCGCCCGGCCACCAGGTGCCGTAGCGCTCGCTGTCGAAGGAGCGTCGCAGGTTCTCACTCGCTCCGACGGTCAGGCAGTTCTTGGCGGTGCCGGGTGAGGTGACGGATCCGAGGTTGATCCGGCCGTCGCCGTCGGAGTCGCTGCCGTCGTTGCCTGCGGCGAACAGGATGCAAAACGACGGGTGCTCCCACATGAACTTGTCCACGGCACGGCATTGGTCGTCGTAGACCCCGGGATCGCCGCCACCCCACGAATTGGTGTGGATGCGCGCGCCTTTGTTGTACGCGGGTGTGAACAGGTCGGCGAGGTCCACCGGAATTCCCGCGAGCAGGTAGCGACCGTACTTCGCCACGAAGGCGGGGTTCTTCCAGTCCAAGGCTTGCTCGACGGCCTGGAACACCAGCTTCGCTTTGGTGGCCAGACCGCGGATCGCCGGTTGCCCCGGCACCGCCGTGCTCGCGACGCCGTCGCCGAGCACTGATCCTGTGACGTGGGTGCCGTGGCCGGAGTCGAGGTCGGCCGCTCCGTCGTCGCCGCCGGCGTTGTTGACGTAGGGAGCGAATTCCGAGGTGATCGGAAAGCTCATGACGGCTTTGACGCGGCCGGCGAAATCGGGATGGACCGGCGAGGTGGTGCCGGTGTCGAACCCGGTGTCGCACACCGCGATCGTCTCGCCCTCACCGTCGAGGGTGGAAACCCCGCCCAGCGTTGCCGCGGTTCCGCGCATGATGGTCGCGGCGACGTCGTTGCTGATGCGATTGATCGGCCGGTTGCGCACCATGCGCACACCATGGACAGCCGACAGGGCGGCCAATTGCTTGCGCCGAGCGGCATCGGTGCCTTCGGGCGCCTCGACGATGAGCGTCGCCGGGCCATCTCCGATGATCTTCAGTCCGAGTTTGCGGATCTTCGCCTTGGCGGCGCGTGCGGTGGCCGGCGTGAAGAACTCGACGGTGAGGACGTCGGGGAGCAACTTCGTTCGGGGGAGTGCGGGTTCGGTGGTCACGTCCAGGCGTGCGCGGTCGGGCAGATGACCAGCCCAGCGCACTTCCGGCAACGCGGCGATCGCCGCGATCTGCTCGGCCGTCGCGCGCACGACCAGCGTGAAACCAGCACGGGCATCGACGATCGATCCACCTGCTTGCTCGACCGCTGCGCGCCATTGCGGCTTGATCGGCCCGACGAACTGGACGAGGTAGTGGTGCGGTCCGGCGTCCAGGCGCCGGGTGCGCTGGTAGGCGGGATGGGCCGAAGGCCGTGCTGCGCCGGTGATTCGAGGCAGGGTGGTGTCGATCGCGTCTGTCGCGGTCGGTCCGAGTGGAATCTCGTATTGCGCGGTGATGTCCTCGACGAGGTAGCGCTGGCTCAACTCCCGAGCTTCGGCCTCATCGGCCTGTACCAACGCGAACGCGTCGTAGTTGGCTGTCACGGTGTGGTCCCGTGCGAGCGCGGCCTGCTCAGATTTCGTCGCGATCACTTTGAGCGTGCGGTCCATGTCCGACTCCCTCCACGAATGTATGTCCGAAGCCGATGAGCGGTGTGAACCGTCGCGCCGAGTCCGCGGACTCGGCCTCGATCCGCCGACGTGCGGGTTCGTGAACGTAGAGCAATGAGAAGAATGCTCGGTGAGCTGGGAAGATCGATGGATTCACGCAGCGCTCGGCTCAGTGCCGGACGGCAGTACGAGTGCAAGTTTCGCACAAGTCCGCACCTGGGCATCCCGGGTTGTGAGTGTTACAGCAGCAAAGTCGAGCGGCTGGGGATCCTCACGCCACGGACGCGGCGGACAGGATCGCGTAGGCGACCTGGATACCTCGAACGGCGCCGTGGTCGACGATGAAATCGTCCGCCAGCAGGTTGTAGACCTTGCCGGGCGCGAACCCGTAGTCATGACCGACCGCGGCCAGCACCGTCTCGTTGCCCAACGCCTCGCGGGTGCGCTGGGCACCGTTGCGGCCCATGCCGCCGTAAGGGTCGTCGCGGTCACCGAGCGCAGCGGCATTCTGGAAGGCGATTCGCGACGCGAGCGGGTATGCGATTCCGACAGCTTTGTCGTTCTTGGTGTGGGTGATGAGGATCGGGCCGGATGCGCGGCGGTCGGTGAGGACCTCCCGAAATGCGCCGGCCTTCCCGCCGCCGAAGTCGCCGGAAAGCCCGTTGTGCGAGAACGCCGCCTGCAACAAGCTGAGCGTGACCTGTGGTGTGTTGTCGTCCAGAGCATGGGCAGCGGCGGTCACCAGCCGCCCGCCGAAGCTGTGGCCGACGAGGTGGACGCGCACGTCTCGGTGTTCCGCGCGGACCCGCCGGATCATCGGGGCAAGGCCGTTGGCCCCGACTGTTCCGGCCCGTGACTTCATCTGCAGATATGTCGTGAGGTTCGCCAGCCGCCGCGCGGCGGCGATCACCCCATCGAGGCGATCCAGGACGCCGGCGGCGCCGCCGTTGTCGGCGCCCCGATCGCCTGCGCCGCCTCCGATTGCGGCGCCGCCCCCGCCTGTCTCGGCGCCCGGCGCGGAAACGGGACCGTCCATGGCGGCGAACAGATCCTCGGCGTCGGCGACGAAGAACGCGGCCGCGCCGTCGTCATCTGCTGAATCGTCCACATCGACAAGGGATCTCAGGATATCGACGTACGTCGCACGAGCGTCGGGATCCGAGGCCAGTCGCGGGACGAGCGCCATCGCCGAGGTGACCTTCTGGTGACGCGCGGGGGACTTGGCTGTGTCGCCCAGTCGCGTCGGGTCCTCGGCCAGTCTGTCCAGTACCAGCTCGAGAGCCGCGTCGTTCGCCGCCGTCGCGCTGGCCGCGCCGCCGCCTGGGATGAGGTCCTTGTCCGCGAACTTCTTGCTCGGCCAGAACACACGGCAGGCCGCGAAAGTGCGGCCGTCGAGACGGCGAAGCGTTGTCGGCGCCTGAGGATTGGCGCGCAAGTCCAGCAGGCGTTGCACGTTGCCCAGCAACTCGTCGTACAAGTCCGCGGCCTCCCGCATGTCGTTGTTCCATCCGTGCGAAACAACGATCAGGTCGGTGGCGTCCAGGCCACTGACCAGATCCTGCAGTTGGCCGGCATCGAAAAGCGTTCCGCCACTGGTGAACTCGACATCGAAACTGTGCACGGCCGCTGCTCCGATCAGACGGATTGGATGGCACGGACGAGGTCCACCAGACCGTGCCCTTCGAAGTAGCGCTCACGACCGAGCGGCGAGGCCGTGGAAGTGAAGATTCGCTTCACGTCGCGGGGCTTGCCGATGAATTCGCGCCGGATGGACAGGAAGGCCGCGATCGCCCCGGACACGTGCGGTGCGGCCATGCTGGTGCCGCTGTCCTCCATGTAGTCGGCGAAGGCCACATCTCCGCTCGCCGACGCGCTGGCGTCGGCGGCCCGGATGGCCTCGTGCAGGCGAGTGCCCGCGCCACAGGAGGTGATCCGTTCGCCGGGGGCCACCAGGTCGGGTTTGAGTCGGCCGTCGCCGGTGGGTCCCTTCGAGGAAAAGTACGAGACGCCGTACATGTACGGCGCGTCGCGGTGTGTAGCGCCGACGGTGATGGCCTGCTCCGCGTTGCCCGGGTCGTTGATGGTATTCGACAGCCCCACCCTTGTTTCCCGTGTACTCGACCCCACGCTGCCGTAGCCCGTATTCCCGGCGGCCGCCACGACGACCACGCCCGACTGGACCAGCCGGTCGACCTCGGCACAGATCGGGCTTTGGCCGCAGGCGAACATCTCGGCATCGAATTCGTATCCGACGCTGAGGTTTACCCCGTGCACGCGGAGCAGCTTGGGATTGTCGTTGAGGTTCTCGCGGATGTACTCCAAAGCGCGGATCACGTCGCTGGAACGTCCTTCACCGACCTCGTCGAGCACCTTGAGGCTCACGAGTCGGCACTGCGGAGCCACGCCGTGTAGGTGCTCCAGGTCGTTGAACTGCTGGACGATAGCGCTGGTCCGCTCGAGTTGCCCGCGGGCGCTGGGGCGGTCGACGCGCTCGAACAACCGCACCCCATATTCCTTGCGGTTGAGCGGAGCGCACCCGGCGATGATCCCGGCGACGTGCGTGCCGTGTCCGTATTCGTCGGTGAGCGCCGCTTTGCGATGGGCATCGACGCGCCGGGTCCGTTCGTCCTTGTCGATTGTCGGGTCGTCCGGGTCCAGTGCGGGTCGTGGCTCGAGCGGGACCCCATCCAATTCGACTGCTTCCTCCACGAAGCTACGGTGCAGGTTCCTGACCCCCTCGGCCTCGACGGTTGTGTATTTCTGGAAGTGTGCATGGCTTCCCTGGATGCCGGAGTCGATCACCGCCCAGACGATTCCTTCTCCCTCGGCCTCGAAGGAGCGCCGGGCAGCGTTCGCCTTGATCGTCGGCAGCGACCGGTAGACCTGACTACGGACGGGAAAGTCCGGCCAGAGCTTGTAAATCGCCCGAAATCGCATGGGATTGCCCGTTGTTCGGCCCGCCTTGGCCAGTGCCTGCCGCTCGTCCTGCTTGAGCAGCTTCTTACACTCGGCCCACGACATGCGACACAGGTAGTAAGTGCGGGAGATCGGTGTCGGCTCCGGCGCGTTCCGCATGACCTCCGCGTGCAACTCCTTGAGTGTCGCGACTGCGCCGAGCAGACCCTCGGTGTGCTGCAGGTTCAACTCCACGATGTAGGGGCCACGCTTTCCGGGCTCCTCCTCGAGCCGCCATTCCTTACGTCGCTCCTTGTCGTAGAGCCCGGGCGGAGCGAACGTTCGTGCGAATTGCTGTCCGACTTCCTGGTTGCCGTGTGCTGCGGTATGCCGCCGCTTGCGAGGTGCGCGCCCCTCGGGTCCCGATGTCGTCATCAGCGTTCGTCCCTTTCAGGAGATGCCTCATGGTGCAATTCGACGTAGACCTCTCGTGCGCTGCCGTCATCACCCGTCGTGAAGGCGTGAGTTGGACCGATTGAGTTGACGATCACCATCCAGACCCGGAAACAAGGTGGCCTTATTGACCACTGAGCACATCGGCGTTGCCTCTGAGACGCAGACGTGCGCGACTGGGTTGCAGCTCCCAGCTCATCCGCCGCTGTCCGCGGAACAGGCAGTCGCCCTGCTCGGCGAATTCGAGCGCATACTCCGATTGAACTGCGAAACCCGGCGGACTGATGAAGGCGCGCCGGAGTGTCGACGTCGTGTTGTGCGAGCCGGAGCAGGAGCGACCGGCAGGCCGGGCGTCGGATGCCGGATGCATCGGCGGCCACCCGGCCGACTCAGGCCTCGGAATAGTCGTGATGGGACCCGCGTTGCCTCCGGCATGACCATTAGCGATCTCGGGAAATTCGGTGTGTGGCGCCACTACAAGGGGTTCGCCCCAGCGGCAGCTCGCGAGATCGAAGAACTAGGGTACGGCGCGTTGTGGCTCGGCGGATCGCCGCCTGCCGAGTTGCCCGTGGTCGAATCGCTGCTGGAGGCAACGGAATCGCTGACTGTCGGCACCAGCATCGTGAATATCTGGACAGCGCCTGTAGAGGCCGTCGCGGAGTCCTTTCACCGCATCGACCGAAGATTTCCCGGCCGCTTCCTGCTCGGCATCGGGGTGGGTCATCGGGAGGCCAACGGTGCGGGGGCCGTCAAGCCGTACGACGCGCTGGTGGCTTACCTGGACGAACTCGACGCCGCGGGTGTGCCGAAGGAGCGCAGGGCGTTGGCGGCACTCGGACCGCGCGTGCTGACACTTGCCCGTGACCGGACCGCGGGTGCGCTGCCCTACCTCGCCCCGCCCGAGCACACCAAGAGCGCCCGGGAAACGCTTGGTGCAGACGCGCTTCTGGTCGCGGAGCAGAAGGTAGTCCTCGATGACGATGTGGCGCGGGCGCGCGGGCTCGCCAGGGGCACGGTTTCCATGTATCTGGGGCTGGTGAACTACCTGAGCAATCTGCGCCGCGTGGGCTTCTCGGAGCAGGACATCACCAAGCCGGGAAGCGATCGCCTGATCGATGTTCTCGCCGTGAACGGCACGCCTGCCGAAGTCGCGGCCGGGTTGGTGGCCCACCTGGACGCGGGCGCCGACCATGTCGCGATCCAGCCGTTGAACGAGGACTACCTCGAGGCGCTACGCGCGCTGGCCGCGGTACTGCCGTTGACTCGGTGAAGGCTGACCACGCCACGGCGGCTGCGCGCGGTGACGAACGACTACGGCCGGGACGGTTACGCCTGGTTCAGTGGACCGCAGCGAACATCGAATCGTGTGCGCACAGTGTCCAGGGTTTGCCGGAGATGTTCGCGTCCGTGGCGGTGGGTGAGCATGAACCGCGTCGTTTCGATCATGCGGCGCGGCAGCGGGTACCAGCGATCGAGATCGATTCCGCAATCGAGGAACACTTTGTTCGGGATGCTGTCGAGGACGAGGCTGAGGTTGTGCACGGCCAGCGAGCCGAGCACATAGGGAAGTGCCGCATTCGACTTCTTCCGTAGATCCAGCGCGTCGAGTTCATAGAGCGGGACTTCGCTGAGCTTGCCCAAGAACAACAGGTGGGTCAAGAAGTAGCCCATGTACGACGTCAGATGGAATGTGGCAGAGCGTGGCTGAACCGACACGACCGCACCGCTGTCGGAAATGTAGGGCTCATAGGGCGGATCGCCGTGCAGCATATATCCGGTGCAGTTCACGATCCAGCTGCCCGGTTGGATCTGCTGGGCTGATCCGCTGCGGAACATCAAGTCGATATCGCCGTCACGGTCGACGGCGTCAACGACGTGATCCATGATCACCTCGTTCAGGCCGTCGGCAATCGTCTTGTTCTCCGATCCGGACAGCAAGCCCAGCAGGAAGTTTCCTGTGGTGGGGGTCAACCACGTGCCGTAAGTCGTGCGTAACCACGTCGCGACATCTGTCTCGTTGGTCCCGTCGAAGCGCCGGCCCAGTTCCGTGAAAATGTGGGTTGCCAGCGTGCCGCCCCACCATCGTCGGCCGCCTGTAGGGAACAAGCGGTCACGGTCAGAAAAGAACGTGCCTGAACCTGCCACGAGATTCACTTCCCGGCCGGGGTATTGCGTGATCAGCGCGTGAGCGGTATCCATCGCGGTCTTTCCCCCGCCCACGATCCACACAGGGGCGTCGCTCGCCCGCATCTCGTCCCCGCGCATGTCGCAGAAGTCGGGTGACACCGATACGACACGTGTGCTGGAAAGCTCGAGCGGGCCGTTGGGCACGATCCCGAATCCGCTGGCTTTGATCAGTCGCTTCGCCTCGATAATCATTAGCCGGCCGTCCGACGACTTGCAGTTGAGGCGCACAATGTTGCCGGACTCGACATGTGACTCCAGTGCCCAGCCGAAGTACTCCTCTACTTGCACTCGTTGTTCGACGATCTCGAGGCAGTGTTCGAAGTGGGCGAGCACCTCGTCCTTGGTTGCCAGGTAGGAGCGATCCTCGCCAAGTGTCCACTTGATATTGCCCGCGGTGAATAGGCCATGTGGTTGGTGCAGTCGTACGTACGCATAGGTGTCGACCCACATACCGCCGGACCGATCGCGGCGATCGACCAGGATCACTTTCTGCGAGCGAGACAAGTATCGACTGGCGACGAACAGGGCATTGACTCCGGCGATGCCCGCTCCGACCACGCAGACGTCGCAGCGCTCTACCCGAACGGGCGTCTCGGCTGACGCGGCGTCACCTGTCACCGCGACCTCCTGGGGAGCCTCTTGATTCAGAGAGTGGGCTGTAGCGATGTCACGCTCCAGCGTCTCGGTTGCGACCATCTCATCTCTATCGATCGTCCTCGCGGCCGGCACGAAAGTCACCGATGGTTCGCTGGTCTAAGCGCTTCTCTCGGGAACGTCTCATTCGAGACCAGTGCGGGCTCGGCCGCCGGCGCCGCTGACGACCGGCGCAACGCTGAGCGCTCGATGCCTGCTCGGTCGATTCAGGTTTGCTGGGCGAGGACAGGCGACTACTACTCCCGAGGGGGGCACCCGGCCTCTGGATCGGGTGGTGATCCGAAGCAGTAGCCCGCGCGGCGATGTCGGCACCATGGCGTATGCTGTGGCCCCGGCAACGTGATATCGGTGCCTGGTTCTGTGCTCGACGGAGATGCCCGCAGTTTCGATCAAGATCTCTCGGGTCGAACATCACGCCTTCTGCTCACGATCCGCTGACAAGCGGTGTTGCGCTCCATCCGTGGCGATCGTGCTGTTCGGTTCGATAGCTGCCCTGGACGGATCACCTCGCACGAAGGATCGGTATGAAGAGCGGAAAACGCGCGTGGATCGCAGCACTCACGGGAACCCTCGTGGTTGTCTGCGTCGGAGTCGTGGCCACACCGACGGTAGGGGCCCAGCCGCCGCAGTTGCGGGTGGCGGGGGGTGACATCGTCCGTGCCGATGGTTCGGCGACGGCGATCACGATCCCCGGCCAGGCCGGGCCGATCCCGGCACGATCCACCCGCCTCGTCTACACCAGCAACGACACCCACGGCGCGCCGAACACGGTGGTCGGCACCTATCTGGAGCCGAGTCAGCCCTGGACCGGCCCTGGCCCGCGACCACTGGTGGCATACGCGGGCGGCGCACAGGGGCAGAACGCCGACTGCTCGCCGTCGGCGATGCTGGCGCAGGTGATCCGGTACCAGCCGCCTGCCGACGTGGTCTTCGAATACGACATCATCGCGATCTATCAACTCCTGGCGAGCGGGATGGCGGTGGTGATGACCGACTATCACGACTTCGGGGTACCGGGAGTGCACGACTTCCTGAACCGCAGGACGCAGGCACACGCGGTGCTGGATTCCGCGCGGGCCGCGCTGCGGCTGCCCGGTTCGGGGCTCGGCCCGGACTCGCCGGTCATCATCTACGGCTACTCCCAGGGCGGGATGGCTTCCGCTGCCGCCGCCGAACTGCAGGCCGAATACGCACCCGAACTCGCTGTGCGCGGGGTACACGTGGGCGGGCCGGTGGTGGGGCCGCAGGATTTCATCGTGCGCAGTGACGGCAATCCCGGCGTCGCGCCTGCCATCGCGTGGGTGCTCAACGGAATCGCCGCGGACTACCCCGAGACACGCCCGGTACTCGACGCCGAGCTCAACGACACCGGTAAGGCGATCCTGCAAAGCTCCATCGGCACGTGCGGGGGCGGTCTCTCCGAGACTTTCGTCCAGCCCCAGGACACGTCGCGGTGGACGACCAGCGGGCGGCCGCTCACGGCCGTGATCGACGGTTCCCCCGAGTTGAAGCGGGCATTCGACGAGCAGCGGCTCGGCGGGTCCACTCCTGCGGCGCCGGTGCGCGTCTATTCGGCCAGGCACGACGACAAGGCCACCTACCCCGCCGCGCGCGATCTGGTCGCGCGATGGTGCGGCGGCGGCGCGGCGGTACAACTGGACGCGGACAGCGCGGTGCCCGCGATGTCGGGCTTCTTGGGCACCCACGATCTGGGCTTCTTCCCGTCGCTGACAAGTTCGCAGCCGTGGATGGTCGATCGCCTCGCCGGCGTGCCGGCTCCGGTGAACTGCGCGTCGCTGCCCTAGCCGCGCTGATCTCCAAGAAGAGGCTGAGCTTGTCCGGAGACCAGCGCCGATAGAATGTTGCCGAGCTGTAAACCCGCAGCCTCAACCGATGTAGATGCGGCAGAGGAGTCTCCCGTGCCCGAAGCCAAGGAGTCGATGATCGCGCAGCTCGTATCGGGAGAGGTTCGCCAGTGAGCGGCGCGGTCTGTCTGCTCGTCTACAGCCTGGTTGTCCTGGTCCTCGCACCACCGGTGCTGACCGGCTCCACCGGTAGCGGCCGCAATCCCGGTCTCGGTCTGATCGCTTGGATCAGCGCGATCGGGTCGGTCCTGGTGTCATGGGTCGCCGCAGCGACATTCGTCATCGTCGATATCGGCCGTGACCTGCTGGCCGGCGAGCATCTGAGTTTGAGCAGGTGCTTCACCCAGCTCCATGACGCGGCGATCGGTGTCCATGGCGGGGCGGTGCAGGTCGGGTTGCTGGTGTTGATCGCTTTCGGAGTCGTCGCCGTCGGTGTGCTCGCCTCGCGTCTGGGCACGGCCCTGGCGCGGGCGCGGTCGGCCACGCACCGCCATGCGAACGCGGCGAGGATCATCGGACGACCGCATGACCGCTACGACGCCGTCGTCATCGATCACCCCGAACCCGCGGCCTACTCGGTGGCTGGGAATCCGAACACCATCGTGCTCACGCAGGGGATAGTGGCAGCGCTGGACGATGAGCACCTCGAGGCCGTCATGGCCCACGAACGCGCGCATCTGACCGGTCGCCACTATCTTCTTCTCGCGGTGACCCGGGCACTGGCGGCGGTGCTGCCGCGGATCGATCTGTTCGTGACCGGTGCGGCTCAGGTTGCCCGACTGGTCGAGATGTCGGCAGACGACGCGGCCGCTTCGCTGCACGGACCGAAGATCGTTCGGGAGGCGTTGCTGGCGCTGGCCGGGACTCGCACCCCGATCTCGTTCGGTGCGCCGGAGGTCGGGCTCGCCGACCGGGTGTTCCGGTTGTCGGCCCCCTATCCCGCCGCCCGCCCGATGTCCGCGACCGTCTCGGCACTGACCACCGCCGCGGTTTTCGCCGGTCCGATGGTTGCCA
Source organism: Nocardia sp. NPDC056952 (assembly GCF_042674185.1). Taxonomy (NCBI): domain Bacteria; kingdom Bacillati; phylum Actinomycetota; class Actinomycetes; order Mycobacteriales; family Nocardiaceae; genus Nocardia; species Nocardia sp. NPDC056952. Next base: position 323,559 of record NZ_JBHURA010000003.1, read on the forward strand.
CGCTCGCGGCGGCCGCGGGGTTCGGAGTATGCGCGTTCTAGGGGATCGCGTGCACGTGGGGCTTCGGCGATCAACTCCGTGCGTGGTGTTCCTGACTCGGTAGCGGGTGCGGTTCACCGCCTGGCCGCCGGCGAACCTGCGGCATTGCGGCGCCGCTCGTCGCCGCTGGTGGGACGAGGGCGAGCCGGCGGGCCCATGCGAGGCGGGCTGGTGCGCGACGGGTTGGAGCGCTGGGCGGTGGTTCGTGCGGGAGCCGGCTGCTCGTCGAGCCGGTGGCGGCCCGGAGGTAGTCGGTGTCGCCCGCCGTGTGCTGCGGTGTCGTCGGCACGCGCGAGGCGAAGCAGCGCGCAGGCGGAGATCGCACCGATCGCGGACAGCCCTGCCCAGACCGCCCAGTCGATTCCGGCGTTGCGGGCCGCACCGACAATGGCTCCGGTGGCGAGGTTGCCGATGAGGATGCCGACGCCGACGACGGTGTTGTAGAACCCGTAGTGCGTGGCGACGAGTCGATCCCCGGACAGCGAGACCACAGTGTCCATCTCGAACGGGAACACCGCGGCAGTGCCGATCGCCAGCAGCGTCGTCGTGATCAGCAAGGCGGCGACGGCGGCGATCGTCCCGAACCGGGCAGGCCCCGGCACCACGATCAGCGGGACGAAGGACGCCGCGAGAACTGTCATACCGGCGACCAGGCTGCGGCCTGGCCCCCACCGGACTCGCAGCCAGGCGGTGATCCGGAGCTGGCCCACGACCGCGACCACACCGGAGACGACGAACAACGCCGACACCAGCGCCTGAGATCGCGCGCCGGCGATGAACTCCGCTTGCAGTGGCAGCGCGAGATAGACCTGGAAGGAGAGGACGTAGGAGCCGATCATGGCCACCGAGAACGCCAGGAATCGGCGATCGGACACCACGGTGCGCCAGTCGTCGAGGACCGAGGTCTTCCCCGTCGAGGTGTCGGATCGGCGGGCGGGGAGCGCGAACAGCTGGGCGACGGTCAACGCGGCGAACACGATCGCGGCCACGCCCGCGGTGACGCGGAAATCGACCGTCATCAAAGCCAGTCCCACCAGCGGGCCCGCGAGGATGCCCGCTTGGTAGAACATGTTGAACACGGCGAACGCCTCGACCCGGCGTTCACCGGCGTCGGCGGCCAGATACGCGCGCACCGCGGGATTGAACAGCGCCCCGGCGAAACCGGTTGCCGCCGAGGCGATCAGCACACCCGGCAGCGAGTTCGCGAACACCAGCAGCGCGAAGCCGCCCGTGCGCAGCAGACATCCCGCGACGATGAGCGGCTTGTAGCCGAGCCGGTCGGCGAGTGTCCCGCCGATCAGGAACATGCCCTGCTGGGAGAAGTTTCGCACCCCCAACACCAGCCCGACCGCCCACGCGGCCAGCCCGAGCGGTCCGGCAAGGTAGCCGGCGAGGTAGGGCATCAACATGTAGAAGCCCAGGTTGATGCCGAACTGGTTGACCATCAACAGCTGGGCAGGCCGGTCGAAACCGGCGAACTTGGTGAATACGGTCATGAAGCGAGCTCCCCGACCGTCCACGACAACGGTGACGGAACTTCCGCACACCGCGTCCAGCGCTGCACGACACGGTCCCCTGGGTGCGCGATCGTGTCGGGTTCGACCGGTGGCGCGGCGTCGAGCAGCCCGTGTTCGGCGCAGTACGTGTCGTTGTAGATGGTGTCGAAGTAGCGGTGCGGTCCGTCGGGGAACACGGCCGCGATGCGGGTGCCCGCGTCGCCGACCCGTGCGACCCAGCCGGCCACCAGGGCGACCGCGCCGACGCTCCATCCGCCGGTGGCGTGGTGTGTCGATGCCAATGTTCTGGCGGCCCAGACAGATTCGGCGGGCGCGACCCAGTGGACTTCGTCGAAAGCGGCGTAATCGACGTTGGCGGGGAAGATGCTCGAACCCAGGCCGCGCATCAAGCGTGGGCCGGCGGGCTGACCGAAGATCGTCGAGGCGACGGTGTCGACGCCGATGAGCTTCATCGCCGGGTTGAAGCTGCGCAGCACTCGCGCTACGCCGGCGGAATGGCCGCCGGTGCCGACCGCGCACACCAGTACATCGACGGTGCCGAGCTGTTCGATCAGCTCCAGCGCCAGGGATTCGTAGCCGTCGACATTGTCCGGGTTGCTGTACTGGTCGGGGCACCACGCGTCAGGTTCTTGCGCCAGCAGCTGCGTCACGCGGTCGCGACGGGCCTGCTGCCAACCTCCGCTCGGGTGTGGTTCGGACACGAGGTCGACCTGGGCGCCGTACGCCGCCAGCATCTTGGCCACGATCGGTTCCAGACCGGGATCGGTCACCACGGTCACCGGATGCTGGTACACCATTCCGGCCAGGGCGAGACCGAGTCCGAGTGTGCCGCTGGTCGACTCGATGACGCGTGCACCCGGGCGCAGATCCCCTCGCTCACGGGCGCGTCGCACCATGTGCAGCGCGGGACGGTCCTTCATTCCGCCGGGATTGCATCCCTCCAGCTTGGCCCAGAATCCGCGACCCGCGTCGGCGAGCGGCTCGCCGATCCACAGTACGGGCGTGTTGCCGACCAGCCCACGTGGTGCGTGCGCGGCATCCGGCGCACCGAGTAGGCGAGGGGAGTGGTCGGGCTTCTTGGTGAGCAGGACCTTGTTCACGGTGGTTGTCTCTTTCTGCATCAGCGGCCGCGTTCGGCGGCGCGCCACGACGATGGACAGCGGTCCCCGGCCGACACGGGTGGTCGGCCTGGCGCTGACCGGTCAGCGTCGGGCGATGCAGTGCAGAGAGAGGATGGTGCGCCCCGAGGGCGAGCGCGGGCGTCGGGGCGGTCCACGGACTCCGACTCCACCCGCGGGCGGTGTGGGTGTCGCTGACATCACCGCGGTGACCGCGGCGAGCAACAGTGCCGAGAGGGTGAGGGAGGTGATGCCGGGTGGGATCGCTGTGGCCGTGCAGTGGACGGTGTCGGCGTCGCAATGCGCGGCCGCGATGGCCGCGAGGATGTCGTGGCTGTCGGTTGCCGACTTCGACGCGTCTGCCGCCGTGGCGTGATGGCCGTCGGTGTGGGAGTGCTCGCGCATCAGCGAGCAATCGATAGCAGGGATCATGAGCAGCGCGCCTATCAGCAGCGCGGCCGGCCAGCCACCGTGTCGCAACCGAACGAAGAGTTTCACTGCGGACCGATGGTAACGGTGCTGTAACGGAACCTGCAATCCTGACACGCCAGTAACAACGAAAACGGTCAAGGTACGTACGGGATGAGCTCGTTGGTGGACCAGGGTGGACGATTTTTGTGTTGCGGATTCACGCATCGGTCGCCCTCCTTTGTCAAATATGTTGGTTGCGAACAGCTTTCATGATCGGTGGCGTGCGTCGGACAGTACTGGTTGACATCCGCTCCGATCAATCTACTATCTCGGTACGTACATAGTATCGACGACGTCGACCTCTGCTCGCCGCGCTGCGCGGGACCACGCTGATCAGCTCCGAATGGTTCTCGGCCGACCCGGATTTCGTACGACGAAGGAAAGTCGTGCCCGCACACCGGGTCTTCGCCTCTCTGCCGCGGTCGCGGCGCCGCTTCCTGGCGCCGAGCGCGCGGTCGACCTCCGGCCGCGGGCCGGCACCCGACGATGACAAGGACTACGAGGGGAGGTGATTCGCTGATGAACCCGCTGAAGATGTTGTGCGACTTGATGTGCTCGATGATGGCCTCGTGCTGTCAGATGTAGCCCGACGGCGCGGTGTCCGGGCGGCCGAACTTCGTCGATCGAAGGGTGTGTCGCCTGGGCCTGTCCGATTCGTCACCGGAGTGACATGACTCGAACGGCTGATCTACGATGTCACTACGTAGGTCGGTGGTGTCTGGAGAGGAGGAAGTCGTGGCGCACAGGTTCGGCGACCTCGAGACTGTCATCATGGACCGAGTCTGGGCCTCCGAGGAGGACTTCACCGTCCGTGACATCTACGAGAGTTTGCGGCTCGAACGCGAGATCGCCTACACCACCGTGATGTCGACGATGGACAACCTGCACCGCAAAGGCTGGCTCGATCGTGAGCGCGACGGCAAGGCCTACCTGTACTGGCCGACCCTGACCCGCGAGGAGTACAGCGCCCAACTCATGCGCCAAGCACTCGTCGGAACCCGATCCGACCTCGTTCTCGCGCATTTCGTCGAACAGATCACCGACGACGAAACCGACGCCTTACGCGCTGTCTTGCGCCGTTTGCGGCCCAAGCGTTCCCACGACGGCTGACCTCGACCGAGGGCACCGTGGGCATCGCTCGGGTTCTGCTCACGGAACGGCGTGAGAGGTGCTCGAGGAACGACCGGCGATTGTCGACCCTCGCAAGTATCGGGACTGGGGCGAGCCATGATCCAGTGTGAAGTCGAGCGTTCTCTGAAGATTCTCATCTGCTTTCACACGGCTCGCGCTACGATATGACCGACCGGTCGGTCATATCGTCGGTGGGTCGGGATTCCGATCGGTCACCGGAAACCTAGGAGTCATCGTGCGATTCGCTCACACCTGTGTTGCTGTTGTTGTGTTGCTGTCGGCAAGTGCTGCCACCGCTACGGCGGATCCTGCCTCGTACAACTACCCCAGCGGCTTGGCCGCGCAACTGGCCGATCCGGGACAGTCACCGCCCGGTGCCAATGACTGGAACTGCGAACCTGCTGCGGCACACCCGAATCCGGTGGTACTTCTGCACGGCCTCAGCAATCAGACGATCACCTGGAACACGATGTCGCCGGTGCTTGCCGCCGCCGGATACTGCGTCTACTCCATGACGTTCGGGACCGGGGCCTTGGGATCGGTGATCGGCGCCGTCGCTCCGGTGCCGGACAGTGCCGCACAGATCGCCGACTTCATCGACCGGGTGCGGGCAGCGACGAAGTCCGACAAGGTCGACCTGGTCGGTCATTCCATCGGTGCGGCGATCCCGTTCTACTACCTGAATCACCTCGGCGGCGTACCGAAGGTCGACAGGTTTGTCGCCCTCGCGGCGCCGTTCCACGGCAGCACACTGAGCGGGCTCGGTGCCGTGCAGCCGCCCGAATCCACCCCGCTGGGGCGCGAACTGGTTCAGCAGTGCGGTCCGTGCGCGCTGTCGGTGGGTTCGTCGTTCCTGCGGGACCTGAATCCGGATCCCACGATCGCCCCGAACATCCGCTTCACCACGATCGTCACGCGGTATGACCAGATCTCCACACCATTCACGACGGGCCTGCTGGACGGCCCCAACGTCGACAACGTCGTGGTACAGGACCTCTGTGCGACTGATTTCACCGAACACAGTGAACTGACCTATGACCCCGTCGCTGTGCACGTGGTGCTCAATGCGCTCGATCCGGACCGTGCGCAGCCCGTTGGATGCACTGTCGTACTCCCGTATGTCGGACCGTTCGCTCGCTGAGCGGGTACGTCTCGGCTGCCTGACACCGACGATGTGACAGTCCGCTACTCCAGCCGATGTACGATCCGAATTGCCGACTCCGGATACGCTGCTGGTGCGCGGCTCGCGTGCGGAAGGAACCGAGAATTGTGACAATCATTCGGTGGATCGTCCCGGTGGCAGCAGCGACGGTGGCGATATCAGGCGTTGTACCGGGGACCGGATCGGCCGCGCCTACGCAATACAGTCACTACGTGGCGTTGGGTGATTCGTACTCGGCGATGGCAGACCATACTCGGCTGGCCGATGCCGGCTGCATGCGTAGTACGCGAAGCTATCCCTATGTGCTGCAGTCGATCATCGGAGCCGCGCGCTTCGATTCCGCCGGATGCGGTGACGCGATGACAACGCACATGGTGCAGCCGCAGCAGACGGCATTCGGCGTGAATCCGGCACAATTCGATCGGCTCTCTGCCGATGTCGACCTGGTCACTGTGACGATCGGCGCGAACGATATGGGCTTTCTCGCTCAGGCGGGTGTGTGCGACGTCGGCCCTGCCCTCGGAGATACCAGGGCAACTTGCCCTGCTGACCTATCGGCAGTGGAAAGTGAGCGATGGCGGACGCGAGCACAGGCGGCTGCCGACGGCGTTCGCGCGACAATCGAGTCGATTCGCACCCGCGCTCCCAAGGCGCTGATCGTCTACGTCGGATATGCGCGGCTCTTCCCGCCGAGTGGTACCTGCGCGACGTTGCCCGGGTTACCCGCGTCGCTTATCGAGTACGCATACATCCGTCACACGATGTTTCTCGAAAAACTCACCGGCGCGGCGGAAGACGCTGGTGCCACTGTTGTCCGCCCGGATCGGGTAGCAGGTTATGACATGTGCCGATCAGCGGACGTTCGATGGGTTGAACCGCTGATTCCGGCCGAGGTGACTTCGCCCATTCATCCGAATGCGCGTGGGGCAGCAGCGATTGCAGCTCTTGTCGCAGCCGCGTTGGCAGGCTGATCGAGCTGCTTCATGTCGGTCAGCCCGTCGGGTGGACTAGGCCATCTCGCGGATTCGCTGCTCGATCCAGGCCGCACTGAGTCGTCGACCCGCAGCACGACGTCGCCGGGCGCGGGTGTTCCCTCGCCGGTTCGGACGTCGCGGCCGCGGCGTCGTAGATCCGCTCGGCTGCTTTCGGGATCTCCCAGCGATGCGCCTGCCTCCCCATACGAACATGCGTGTGCCTTTTGTACCAGTGGACACGATCCCTTAGCCTCACGCCTCAGACGATAACGTCGTGACAATGGAACGGCCGAGGAGATCGATGGTGCCCCCGATTGGTATCGAACGGGTGAACTGCTTCGCGCTCGATGCGAAGGACCCTGAAACTGCGGCGGCATTTGCGGTCGAGCGGCTCGACTTCATCTTCGTGCATGCACCGATGTCGGTCTCGGTGCCCTGATTCGAGGTCGAGGACAAATTCATGACCGCTGTGGTCGAACGGTCGGGCACCTCCCGATGATGCGCTCCTCGGCGTCGATATGGGCGCGACATTCGTAAAGGACAGCAGCCGCGAGCGACCCTGAGAACAATGAATACCCGCTACCGCGGGTGAGGCCGACTCGGCCGAGCCGAATACTGAAGAGTCCCACTTCGATCACGGGCACCGCATTGATCGAGCTGCGGAGACAGTGCGGCTTCTCGTCTCATCCCTCGTTCGGCCTGGAGCCGACGAAATCTGCCCTCGACCCAGGTGGTCGTCGTTGCCGCCACGTGATGGCACTCGGAACCGATGGGGCGCCACACCTACCACCAACAGGAGAGCTACTTCATGTTGTGTCATCCTCGAACGAGACGCCGTCTCGTAGAGTCACTAACGCCGGTCTTGGCTGTTCTCCTCGTATTCGCGTCAGGCTCCACGGTCGCCTCCGCAGCGCCGGACAGCGCGGACCCCGGTCTCGCGCCCGCCGCGTGGACTGCCACCTACGACGGTCCGCAGCCGTATCCGGACGTGAACATCCAGTGGGACGTCCCGCTGACGATGTCGGACGGCACAGTCTTGAAGGCGGACGTCTACCGACCCGCGGACGCGTCCCGTGCGGCGGTCGCGGACAAGACGCCGGTGCTGATCAACATCACCCCGTACGGGAAGTTGGCATCGATGTTGGTCACCACCGCGCTGAGCGAGCCGGTGCTGGTGCCGTTCGCGATCGAGCTGGTCAATTCGATCAACTTCACCGGCACACCGATCGCGGGAATCGACGACCTCAAAAGGGCACTGTCGAGCGGCCTGCTGGACAGCTTCGGTGTTGATCAGCAGTTGGTGAAGAGCGGCTATACCTACGTCGTGGTGGATGCTCGCGGCACCGGGTTCTCCCAGGGACAGTGGAATGTCCTGCGCGACAGGGAACAACAGGACACCATCGAGGTTCTGGAGTGGGCGCGCACCCAGCCGTGGTCGAACGGCAAGCTGGGTATGACCGGCATTTCCTACTCGGGTATCAACCAGTTGCAAGCCGCGGCGCAGCGACCGGCGGGACTGGAGGCGATCTTCCCGGTCGTCGCGGGCGCCGACATCGTGCGTGATGTCCTCGCTCCCGGTGGGGGATTCGGTATCACCTTCATCGCGGCATGGCTCGCTTCGGTCAATCAGCAGAAGTTGATTCCCGATGTGCAGTCCATGCTCACCGGCCACTTCGATTGGAAGTGGCTGGGCGACAGGGTAAGCGATCCGGTCACCTACGTCCCGCAGGTCCTGGAAGCGCTGCTGCTCCCGTCGGTGGATCAGATGTCCCCACTGACGAGGGATTTGATCACCGCGGGTAACTCGGTGCGCGATGCGTACAGCACACCCCTGGATCAGATCGAGATCCCCACGATGGCGGTTGCGGGTTGGAACGACCTGTTCCTCAATACCGGCGCCCGTATGCTCGACGATCTCACCGGCGTACCTGACGACCGAAAGAAGCTGATCATCGGCGACGGATACCACTTCACGGTCGGCTCCGATATGGGCGGCCCCGGCGAGCCACCGCGAATCAACACGCTACAAAAGGCGTGGTTCGACAAGTGGCTCAAGGGAATCGACAACGGCATCGACCGCTACGCGCCCGCGACGATTCATTCCTACGGCAACGGTTGGGTGCAGAGTGATGACTACCCCGTCGGTGGTCAGAGCTACCGTCGCCTGTACCTGAACCCGGCACCGAGCGGAACAGCGGCACACGCGGTACGTGACGGCTCGCTCACGACAGCGCCAGGCGACCGGCGGGAGAACTGGACGATCAGCCCCGGCCTGTCGACGATCTGCTCGCGCGATGCCGCCCAGGCCAGCGTCGGCGTGCTGAGCATCTTCACCGGCTGCGCCGAGGACAACCGGCTCGCGGAGTCGAACGCTCTGTCGTTCACCTCGTCCGCGGTCAGTGAACCGACGCGGATCAGCGGCCGGATCAACGTCCACCTGAATACCACCACCGAAACGCCGGACGGATACTTCTCCGTGATGGTCACCGATGTCGCACCCGACGGGACCTCCACCGTCGTCAGCAGCGGCCAGCTGGTCAGCACGATGCGCCGCTACGATCCGTCGAAGTCTGTGGTGGCGCCGAACGGGGACATGATCGATCCCTTCTACGAAATCGACATCAGCAAGCCCGAACCGGTCGTGCCCGGACAACCCACCGTGCTCGAGATCGGTTCTCACGCCACCGACTTGGTACTGCGACCTGGTCACCGTCTTCGCGTCGACGTGTTCGCGTTGAATCTGTTGAAGGGACTGCCGACCGGCCCGAGCACATCTGTCGCGGGATTCAGGCCCGAGACCGTGGTGCTCGATCCGTCGGCGCCGAGTTGGGTGAACGTGCCCAGCGACCGCCCGATCGCCTGAGGCTGCGCGAAGTCTCAGCGACTGTTCCATGCTGCGGTGGGGGAGATTCCGGTCTCTCCCACCGCGCACGGCAACCAAGCGGAGCTCACCGGCACACACGCGTGCACCGCTGCCCTTCACATCGCTTGCGTGGGTAATGGCTAGGCGCGTTGTTCGATCGCGTGTATGTAGGCTCGGATTATTTCGTTCGATATCCTGCCGCGGCTGGACAGGGAATATCCATTGGATCGCGCCCACTGTCGAATTGCGGCACTTGAATTTTCGTCAACCTCTCGCGATGATCCTGACGCGATCTCGCGTGAGTCGGCAACGCCGATTCGGCGCGCCTTGCTGGACCACCACGATAGTGTCGTACGAAGCCTGTGCGCGCTCTTCGGAGACAATCGGATGTCGTAGTCGACGCCATCGAGAGAAAAAGAAACGGTCTCATCCGCAACGCGTTCGTAGTCGATGTCATCGGCGATGCCGCTGGGCGGTGACCATGTCACTCGAACGGTCCTTTCCAGTGCTTGCGAGCGCGGGGAATTATCATTCGTCGCGCGGCCTGGTGATGGCAGACGTCACCCCGCGCAGGATCACACCTTCAGTATCTTTGGCGAGATCGGGCATTTCTTGACCTGACACGACAGTAACTTGACGATGGATGACATGAGCGATGAGTACTTGATCCGTTCGGCCGGGCTACGCGGATTCCGGGCAACGGTGGCGGAGTTGGGAGGCAATGCCGACCACTATGCGGAACTGGCCGGTCTGCCGGTATCCGCTCTCGACATCGACGACATGCTCGTATCCGACGTAGCGATCGCCCGCGCGCTCGAAATCGCCGCCCACGACCTGGACTGCCATGATCTGGGTCTTCGGATCGCCGGTCGTCAGGACCTCAACGTGCTGGGGCCCCTGTGGTTGGCGGTGCGCAACACCGCCACCTTGGCCGATGCTCTGGAGTACACCTCGCGATATCTGTTCATGCACGCCCGCCCACTCAACGTCACCCGCGTACCTGACCCGTACGGCGCCGACGGTGCTGTCGCCTTGCGATTCGGGTCTGTTCGGGGCAGGCCGAATCCGATTCAGGGCACTGATCTGTGCCTCGGGCTGATTCACAGGTCGATCCGATTCCTGGTCGGCGGAAGCTACAGCTTGCTGTCGGTCGAGCTGCCGTACTCGCCACGCGTGCCCATCGCACGGTACGAGCAGTTCTTCGGGGCGCAGGTTCGATGCGACCGGCCCGACGCACTGCTGCGTGTCCCTCTCCGCCTGCAGACGATGCCGGTTGCCGGCAGCGACGAGGAGCTGCTTCCGATCGCCCTGGCACTCTTGTCGAAGCAGCCGCACGGCCCTGGAGGCGCGATCGCGCCGCGTGTCCGCGGAATCTTGCAGGAATCGTTGGGAACGAGCAATGCCGAAGTCGAGAGCGTCGCCCGGCTGCTGGCGATGCATCCACGGACCCTTCAACGCCAGCTGACTGCCGAAGGTGTTTCGTTCAGTGAAATCCTGGACAACGTACGCCGCCGCCAAACGTACCTATATCTGACGACGACCAGGATGCCGCTGAGTCAAGTGGCTGCGCTGGTCGGGCTTTCGGAACAATCCGCGTTGGCTCGTTGCTGTCGGCGATGGTGGGGGACGACCCCCAGCGGTGTCCGCCGGGGAGAAGTGGCGGAACAGCGTTGAGAGAGCGTCACTGACCCACCTGTGCCGTGCCGTCGACGGGTGAGTCGCCGAGAAGTCTCAAGGTGACGCGCGACAGCGGTGGCCCCAGTGCAGGCAGTGCCGAAGGACCGCGAGTCCGAAGGCAGTCCCGAATGCGATCGTCGATGCCGCCGATCAGGAAATCGAAGTCACCGTCGGGCAGAGAACCGGTGAGCTCGCCTTGCTGAACGGCGAGTTCGCGGGCCGCGCGCATGCGGTTCGCGAGTTCGCTCATCAATTGGGCGCGGTAGACGGCAAGTGCTGGGCCTGCGATGAGCGCCTCGACGTGGAGGGCGCGGGCGACCGCAGGTTCCTCGGCGAGGATATCGAGGTAGGCGGCCAACGAGGTTCGGATCAGCTCGCGCCAGTTCAGCTGTCCCGCACCCTTGATCGCGTCCGTGAGCCGCACCTCGACAATCCGGAAGATCGTTTCGAACGCCGCGGCCAGGCAATCTTCCTTCGAATCGAACAGTTCGTAGAAGGTCCGCCGAGAGACCCTCGCGCGCGACACGAGGTCGGCGACGGTCACAGAGTTGTAGCCGTGCGATGCGATGGCATCGAGCATCGCGAGCAGGAGTCGGCCCCGCTGCGACTCGGCGACCTCGGCACGCGTCATCCGGTGCGGGCCACGGGGCAACCGTTGATCGGGCATCGGGGCGTTCACCCAGTGAGGGTATCAACGCGAGCCGCGACGATCGGCAGTCGATGAGCTGCTCGCGGGGTCACCGCGGTCTGGCTCGGAAGGGTGCGGGCGACCCTTGTGATCGAATGTGGGGAACGCTACAGTACCTCTCTGTCGGGTGTGGGGTACTCCGATGTTTCTCGTCTTGTTTGCCGTCAATGAAGGGCTGGTCGGGGTGCGATGAAGTTGCCGTTTCGAAGAGTTGTCACGAGTGCCGTGGTGGTTACGGCCACGATGGCGGCAAGCCTTCTCGTAGCGCCCGCTACGCGGGCAGACCTCGGCGATGCCGCGATGGCCGCAGCCTGGACGGCGACTGCCGACGCACCGCCGACCTACCCTGGCGTACACGTCGATTGGGATGTGCCGATCGCGATGAGCGACGGCGTCGTGATCAAAGCCAATGTGTATCGCCCGATGGACGCCGCAGGCCGGATCGTGCAAGAGCCGCTGCCGACAATTGTCAATATGACTCCCTACACGAAGCTTTTGTACATGCTTCTCGAGTCGGCGGTGTCGATCCCGTACCTGTACGACTCGCTGGTGACACTGATGAACAGATTCGACCTCTTCAATCTGAACGGAACACCGTTCTCGGCCCTCGGCGACCAGATCAAAGTCGCCTCTGGCGGCCTGGCCCGCACGGTCGCGGTCGATCGCAATCTGATTCGAAGCGGATATACCCAGATCGTCGCCGACGTTCGGGGAACCGGCTTTTCCCAAGGCAAGTGGGAGACCTTCAGCCAACGTGAGAAGCAGGACACCTCCGAGATCGCCGAGTGGGCGGCCGATCAACCCTGGTCCGACGGCCGGGTCGGGTTGTCGGGGGTGTCCAACGGCGGGATCAGCGCGCTCCAAGGCGCGGAGCAACGGCCACCTTCGGTGCAGGCGGTGTTCGCCACGATCCCCGGAAGCGACCTGCTCCGCGACACCGTGGCGCCTGGCGGCGGATTCGACGTGGGGTTCATTCCCCTGTGGCTGGCGGCAGTCAACGTCGGAAAATGGATTCCTGATCTGGCATCGATAGCGAACGGCACGTTCGACTGGAAGTGGCTCGCGGACCGGGTAGCCAATCCGATCACATTTATCGACACCTTGATACGAGCACTCGTTGTGACATCCGTCGACAATATTCCGCCGGATCTGGAAGCGTACTTGGACCCCGAAGGGCAGTTCCGCACAGGCGTTACCGGACATCCGGAAAAGATCGAAGTCCCCACCTTCGTCATCGGCGGCTGGCACGACATATTCGCCAACTCCGAACCGGAAATCATCAACGCGATTCCGCTGCCGACGGATCAGAAGAAACTCCTGATGGGCGATTGGTACCACAGCACGACCGGCGCGGGGTTGGGGGTCGCCGGGGCGCCGCCCCGCATCGACGTTCTGCAGCGGGCCTGGTTCGACAAGTGGCTCAAGGGGATCGACAACGGCGTCGATCGGTACAGTCCGGTGACTTTGTTCCAGCAGGGCGGTGGCTGGACGAGTGACGGCCAATTCCCCCGCGCCGGAATGACCTACGCACGCCAGTACCTGTCCGCGGCGCCGAGCGGTACCACAGGCGATGTGGTGCACGACGGTTCGCTCAACCCGGCCCCGCCCGCTATCCCGACTACGCTGACGGTGGCACCGGGGCTGTCCACCATTTGCTCGCGTGACAGCGCTCAGGGCACGGCGGGAATCGTCGGGATAATCGACGCGTGCGGCAAAGACTCTCGTCTCGCCGAAACCGCCGCGCTCACCTTCACCGGCAATCCGGTCACCGAACCGACCGTGATCTCCGGCCCGGTGAACGTCCACCTCAATACCGTTCTGGACGCGACGGACGGGTATTGGTCGGCCACTCTCAACGATGTTGCCCCAGACGGAACTTCGACCGTCCTGACCGCGGGGCAGCTCACCGCGTCGCTGCGCGAGAACGACGACAGCAAGAGCGAGCGCCTGGCCAACGGTGACTACACCGCTCCGTTCCCGAAAATCACCCTCGAAGATCGACGGCCGGTCGTGCCAGGTCAGCCGACCTCACTGGATATCGGGCTGATCCCCACCGATGCGATCCTGCAACCCGGGCATCGGCTGCGGGTGGACGTCTACGCCGCCAATTTCCCTCGGGGAATGATGATCCCCGCACTTCTTCCGATTGCAGTCAGGCCGGCATTGTTGATGACAACGTTCACCACACCGAACAGCGCCTGCACGCGATCGGCATACGCGAAGAACGCCATACGGTCCGTCACGTCGAGTCGCTGCGTGTCGACGACGACACCATTCGCTCGAAGTCGACGCTCCGTATCGGCCAGTCCGTGTTCGTCGATATCGCTGATCGCGAGCCGGGCGCCCTTGAGCCCGAGCTCGACTGCGAGCGCACGTCCGATGCCCGATCCAGCGCCGGTTACCACCGCCACTCTGTCTTGAAGGTTCAATGCTGGATCCTCGCGACCCTTCGCAGAGAAGGTCCGGCAGCGGACTTCGTCACGATGGTTCTCATACGTCCAGTATCAAAAGCGATGGTGGGAGATTCTTGACCCATCGCGACATCTATTTGACCGGGAGCGACATGGGGAAGCTACGGTGAGATCGCGCTACTCGGTCACCTGTGGTGACTATCGCGGTCGAGCGGATTGCCCGGCGCTATGCCCTCAGAGTAATAACACTGTAGGTGTATTCGGCGAATCGTGAGCAACGGATTCCATCACGTCTCGGCCGTCGCTCGAAGCGCCGGTTCTCGGTGATGGGGACCTGGTCGGACTCGTCCGCCGCCGCGAGATCGGTTGCGCTGATGGTGAATACGGTGCCGGGGATACTGGTGGCACAGCCTGCCGGGCGCAGGGCCGGGTGCGCATCGCTGCCCTCTCGGCGATCGAGTCGATGCGGCGGATGGGGGCTGAGTCGGCTCAGCTCCGTTCGAGTTCCCCGCGCACGGTGGCGGCGATGCGGGTGAGTGCGGTCCCGAGGTTGCGGCGCTGAGCGGCGGTCAGTGGATCGAACACGAGCCGCTTCACCTGCGCCACGTGCTCCGGGGCGCTGTCGGCGAGCTTGCGGCGGCCGCCGTCGGTGAGGGTGGCGAAGGTGTATCGGCCGTCGCTGGGGTCGGGTCGGCGGGTGACCCAGTCGCGGGCTTCGAAGCGGTCCATGGCTTTCGACAGCCGGGGCTGGGTGCTGTCGCAGACCCGGGCGAGGTCGCTCAGGCGCATCGTGTCGTCGTCGGCCATCGACAGCCTGGCCAGCACCCCGTACTCGAAGTTGGAGATGCCCGCATCGCGTTGTAGCTGACGGTCGAGAGCTGCGGGGAGGGCGGTGACGACCGTGAGGAGCGCCTGCCACAGCTCCTGCTGGTCCTCATCGAGCCAGGGTGACGGGGTGTTCATGCGCTCATCGTACTTGCCCAGGAAACATGTACTTGCCTGGGCAAGTCATTGTGCGCTACCTTGTTACTTGCCTAGGCAAGTGAAAATACTTTCCAGGGCAACTTAAGGAGCTGATATTGATGACAACAAGCCGCCGCTTCTCCGCGAACGGCCGAGCTTCGGGTGAGCCTGCTGCCGCCTACACGGATCTCCTCGCCCGTGTCATGCCACAGGCGCGCGAACAACCCCTGTGGAGTGAGGCCGACGGGCCGCTGCCGAGCCTGTTCGTCAGCCACGGTGCCCCGTTCACCCTCGACGATCCGCAGTGGCTCAGCGACCTCTTCGCCTGGGCTCAGTCGATGCCCAAACCCCGTGGCATCGTTGTTGTTTCGGCCCACTGGGAACAAGCACCGGCCGCGGTCACCGCGGCCGTGGCAGGCACTCCGCTCTACTACGACTTCAGCGGCTTCGACCCCCACTACAAGACCCTTCCCTACGCGACCCCGGACGCCACCGGCCTCGCCCGCCGACTCACCGGTCTGCTGGGCCCAGCACCCGTGCACGAATTCGCCGACCGCGGCCTGGACCACGGCGCGTTCATCCCGCTCATGGCCATGTACCCCGCTGCTGATGTCCCGGTCGTCCAGCTCTCGATGCCCAGCCTCGATCCCCGTGCGCTCCTCGAACTCGGCGCACGCCTACGGTCGCTACGGGAAGAAGGCATCCTCGTGCTCGGCTCGGGCTTCATGACACACAGCTTCGCCGTCTTCCGCCGTCCAGAGCTCGCCACCGAGACAACAGCTTTCGATGAATGGGCAGTCGATGCTCTCGCCCGCGGCGACGTCGATGCTCTGGCTGACTACCGCACGAAGGCGCCCGGTGTCGCGGTCGCCCACCCGACGGCCGAACACTTCGTTCCGCTGCTGCTGACCGTCGGTGCCGCTGCGGACCCCGCCAGCGCGGTGAGCGCCATCGACCGCCTGGTCATGGGCAACTCCATCCGCTCGGTCCAACTGACCTGAGCCGGTTCGACTTTCCCTTCCCGCTCGATCGCCTCATCCCCGCGGCGACGAGATCGCACACTCTGGAGGACAGTTCCATGAAGGCCATCCGTTTTCACGAGTTCGGCACCAGCGAAGTCCTGCGCTACGACGACGTCGAACGTCCGGTCCCCGCGCCCGGGCAGGTACTCGTGCAGGTCGTCGCCACCTCGTTCAACCCGGTCGACGATCACATCCGCGCGGGGCATCTGGCGCAGATGCTCCCGATCGTGCTGCCGTATGTGCCGGGCATCGACCTGGCGGGCACCGTCGTCGAACTCGGCGCGGACGTGACAGGCCTGGCGATCGGCGACCGGGTCGTGGCGATGTTGCCCCTCGACTCCGCGGGCGGCGCAGCCGAATTCGCGCTGGTTCCCGCCGAGTCCCTCACCGCGGCACCGCGGACGATCGAGTTGGCCGACGCCGCGGCGCTGCCGCTGACCGGCCTCGCGGCCTGGCAGCTGGCATTCGAGCTCGCCGAGCTGAAGCCGGGTCAGACGGTCCTGGTCAACGGGGCGGCGGGTGCGGTGGGCAGCCTGGTGGTGCAGCTCGCTGTCGATGCGGGAGCGCACGTGACCGCGGTGGACGCGCCGGAACACGCGGACCGACTCGGCGGCTACGGCGCAGTCCGGGTCGAAGGCCCGCTCAGCCTCGCCGACGGTCCGGACGCGGTGGGTGGTCCGTTCCAGGTCGTGGTGAACCATGTGCGCGTTTCCCCCGAGGAACTCGCACAGTTGACGAACTATGTCGCCGACGGCGGGATCGCCGTAAGCTCGGCAGGCCCGATTCCCGAGGACACCGCCCGCGGGGTCCGCAGCGAGAGTCTGTGGGTCCGTAGTGACGGGGCCCAACTGGGCGAGCTGGTCGCCAAGGTGGACGCCGGCAAGCTCCACCTGCACATCGCCGACCGTCGCCCGGTCGCGGAGCTGGCCGAGGTGCACGCGGACGCGGGCGCGGGCCGCCTGACCGGGAAGACCATCGTGCTCGCCCCCTGATCGCACTCGACCGAGGTGGGGCTTCCCGCTAGACGGGAAGCACCCTCTCCATCGAGCACACCGCACTGCCTGGAGTTGCCTGTCCTGCTGCATCTTTCGGTGAATACCGCCGAACGACCCGCCCGGGCGAGCCCGCCGCCGACCAGGTGGAATGCAAGATCCTGGTCGGGTCTTGCCGGATCGAGGGCATCAGCCCATCGACACGCATCCCTGCAGGGTCTGGAAGTCACCCGCGAATCCGGGCCCGCCCGTGCAGGTGGGCGTCGAGGTCCCGGTGACAGTCACCGTGGCTCCGGGACCGGCGATGCCGATGGACAGTCCCGGTCGCACGCCGGTGACGGCCGCCATGGCGCCCGGCCCCACCGCGATCGCGGCCGGTCCGGACAGGTACTGCGAGGCGGAGGCAGCCTCGCCGCCGTTCGCCGCGATCGCGAGCGACAGGCTGGTCGGCGCGGCGTCGGCGTCGGCGTTGCCACCGAGTCCGTACGCCGCGGCCGCCCCCATGGCCTCGCTTTCCGCGGCGCAGGACGCACCCTCCTCGTCTGCCTGGGCAGCAGTAGCGCCGGGAGCCGGACAGGCCGCGACCGGCGCGGCATTCGCTGTCGGGCCGCCGGCCAGAGCTGACAGTGAAACCGCACCCGCACCTACCAATAGGGCCGCGGCGCGCCTAGCAGTGAAGTTGAACATTGGGGTCACCCTCGCTCTCGATCGTGTCGCTCGCACCCCACAACCCACGAGGCTGCCCGGCCGAGCTGAAATCTGAGTTGGACAACCTTCAGCCTACGCACCTAACGATGCAAATTCGATGCAAGAGGCTCAGCTGTTCTTGAAGGGGTTGAGAGTCTTTCCGGCGAGGTAGCCCAGGCGGATGGGCAGGGGCTTCATGGCGGCGGCGGAGATCTTGTTGACGATGCCCGGGATGCACACGGGTTTGCCTTTCATCACCGCGGCCCAGCCTTCGGCGACGACGGCTTCGGGCTGCTGCCAGAGGATCCGGGGCAGGTGGTCGGCTGCGTCGCGAGTGCCCATGACGTCGTGGAATTCGGTGCGGGTGAAGCCGGGGCACAGCGCGGTGACATGGATGCCGTGGGGCTTGAGTTCCATGTCGAGGGCTTGCGAGGTGTTGAGGACGTAGGACTTGATGCCGGTATAGAGCAGACCGGCTCCCGGCGGGGCGAACGCCGCGACCGAGGACAGGTTGATGATGCGGCCCCAGCGGCGTTCCTTCATGCCGGGGATGACCAGGCGAGCGAGTTCGGTCGGGGCGGTCACCATCAGCTGGATCTCCCCGGCCAGGGCGTCCCATGGGGTGTCGGCGAACGCGGTCTTGCCCGACAGGCCCGCGTTGTTGATCAGGACGTCGACGTCCAAGCCCTGCTGGGCGGGGTAATCCAGGATCGCGGCGGGTGCGGCGGGGTCGGTGAGATCGGCGGCGAACACCTCGCAGCGCACATCGTGGCGTTCGGTCAGCTGCGTGGCGAGCTCCTGAAGCCGGTCGGCGCGGCGGGCGACGAGCAGCAGCTGGTAGCCGCTTGCGGCCAGATGGTGGGCAAACGTCGCGCCGATGCCGGCCGACGCGCCGGTGATCAGGGCGGTGCGGGGGGATGTGGTCATGGGTCCTTCGTTTCGGATGGGGGCCGACAGGTGGGCGGTGTTCAGGCGGGTGGGCCGGGCAGCTCGCGGGGACCGGGTGTGAAGTCATGGCGGGCATTGCCGATGTCACCGCGGTAGGAGCCGACCGGGCCGGTCAGCAGGAAGGGGCGGGGCACGCGGCGCTGAGCGTCGGTGAATCCCCAGGTGCCCATGCCCAGGTAGACGCCGGGCGCGGCACGCCGCACCTCGTCCACCATATGGAGCGAGCCGCATATCGAGGTGTAGGCGCGATAGATGAGCGTGTAGGCCGGAGCGCCGTCGTAGCGGGACGGGGCCAGCAGTGTGCGCATCGGGTAGCGCTGCCGGACTCGGCCGAACTCACCGAAAGTGTTGTAGCCGCGCCCGCCGTTCTCGTCGACGGGCCGGAATGCCTTGCACAGCCACGGACCGAGCGGGTTGGCCACGGCCACCTTTCCGGTCACCTCGGCGAACAGGTTCGGCTGGGCCAGCAGCCAGGCGGCGTACTCGCCGTTGAGCTCGCTGATCGTGGGGGCTTCCAGAGTGGTGAAAAGGGCAAGCAGGCCGTCGGTGTCCAGCTCTCGCAGTTCGGCGGCCACACTGTCGGTGTCCAAGGGAAACCCACCTCATCTCTCGGTTCTTGAGTGGTGCTCAAGAAGCGTAGCGTTTTCTTGAGCACCACTCAAGATAAGATGATGGGGTGCCCCGGAATCGACGCCCACAGAACCGCGAGGAGAAGCGCGAAGAGATCATCGTCGCCGCGCAACGGCTGTTCATCGACGACGGCTTCGAGTCGGCGTCCACGGCACGGATCGCCGGCAGCGCAGGAGTCGCCGTCAATACGATCTACTGGTATTTCCAGGACAAGGACGAGCTGCTCATCGCTGTCCTGGATCGCGTCTTGGCCGAAGCGCTCGCGACCTACGCGTCGGTCGACGGCCTGCCGCTGAACGACCGGCTGCTGTGGGTGGTCGACCAGCTGGAACGGCTACACGGGCTCGTCAACACCGTGCACACCCGCGCCCCGGCCTCGCCCGTCATCGACACCTGGCACGCCGGGTTCCATCAGCTGGCTGACGCCCTGTTCGCCGACGACCTCCGCAGGGCGGGCGCCGCCGAGGCCGACCTCGCCGCCATGACCGCCATCGGAACCTTCGTCATCGAAGGCCTCCTCACTCACCAGCGCGACGACGCGGGCAAGCGAGCCGTCATCGACCTGCTCGTCCACAGCCTCACCGCCGCCTCCAGCCGAACCGGGACAAGCTGACCGGCAGTCGTCGAGATCGGGTTGTTACGAGCGGATCGTTTGCCCCGACATGGTCAACCTGGGGGCTGCCAATACCTCCCTGGCTGCATATGCCCAGACCGAGGCTGTCGGAAGGTGTCCATCACCATTCGGATCGCGGCAACGACGGCACCCGGACCGTGTTCGGGTCTGCTGTCGAAGTCCTCGTATCGCACTGCGGCCGACCCGTGGACGATCAGCTCTTCGGTGTCCGCCGGATAGAAGCCGTAGCCCACTCCGTCGGTGAGTTCGGTGTACGGATGACGACTGGAGTAGGCCGTAGCGAGAACGCCCGGGTGGGGAGAGCGCACCAGACCGCCGGCCGCCGCACGGTTGATCAGCGTTTCCAGTGCCGATTCGATCTCGAAGTCGGGGGTGCGGAAACCGAGCAGATCGGCCCAGTCCGGAAACGTCGACCGGCGTAGCTGCAAGGCCGCCGGTGCGCCGACGACCCATGCTCGCGCCCACTCGTCGATCGCCGGATCGATGACGAATTCCCAACTCCGCGCGTCGAATTCCTCTTGTGCTCGCCGCGCACGCCGGGAGTCCTCGGCGTAGTAGGCCTCTCGAAACGCCGCAGTCGAGCGGTCGACAATCCGGGAATCGTTGTGCAGCGCCCTGTCTCGATCGTCCCAGCGCCGCGCAGGGGCGGTGCGCGCCAAATAGAGTTCGTAGCCGGACGGCTCCTGCTTCATGCACGCACAGTACCGATGTTGAACTTCTGCGAAGGGCTGCGCACCAGCGACGTGAATAGTGCTGGTCGAGCGCCTCTTGTCACCGCCCGCCGCGGATTCCTTCGCCGATATTGTTTCGGTCGGACGGCAGCGTGCTCAGTGCGATCCGGACACAGACGCTGCTGTTCCCCTCGAGTCGAAGTCTCGACGGCAATTTATCCGCAAAGGCATGTCGCCGCGAGTGGGTGAGCCGGTCCGTCGATCCGGTCAGGGGGACGCGCGCGTCCTCTTCGCGACGTGGCGCGGGGCTTGACAGGGGCGCCGGGGACGGCTTTGACTGACTTGGAAATGGGTTTCCACCTCCTACGACAGCGCTCTGAGAGGTCGACGATGGGCAATACGCGGATAGCGATCCCGGGGCATCGGCGCGGATCGTCCGCCCGCCGCGGAGTCATGTCGGTTCTGGCACTGATCGGTGCGTGCCTGCTCTCCTTGACGGCTACCCAGGCCGTCTCCGGGCAACCTATGGCAAACACCTCCGACACCGGATTCGCGATCCCCTTCGCCGGTGCGCCCGCCTATGAACACGTCGCACCACCGCTGCTGACGAGTCCGGACCAGCTCAACCAGCCGCTCGGTCAGGCCTTGGCCGACACGATCGCCGGTCAGGTGGGTCTCGACAGAGCCGACGCGCTGACCGAGCAGCAGTATCGTGACCTCAGCACCGGCGGCGGCGTCGGCGGCAGCCGCGAGGCGGCCGAGGTGATCGTCGCCTGCGTCGAGATCCTCACCAATACGGTCGGCCGCCCTCTCTATTCCGAGGTGAACGGACAAAGCACGCCCTCGGTGCTGGCCGGCTACGGACTGTACGTGAACCCCGGCGGGCTGTTGGAGAGCCCGGCCAACGTGGACGCGCCGACCAGACAGGTGAACACCTTGCTCGCGCCCGGCGGTTACGTCGGCACCTGGCTGCGGGAAAACGGTGCGTTTCGCACTCTGGTCGCGCTCTACCGATCGGCCTACACGGTGCAAGCTGCTTACGGCTTCGCGGCACAACAGATTTCGGGCGCGGCTCAGCTGGTGACCAACACCAAGGGCGGAGTGAGCTCCGAGGTCGGCATGTCGATGGCCCCGCCGCTGTGGATTGTGAACTTCGCGCTGATCTACATCCTGAACCCGGCCCTGGCGGCCGAGATGCCGGCCCACTGGGCTCCCATACCCCCGCAGGTCGCCGACGCCATCAAGGCGAGCCCGACCGGCCAGGTCCCTTTCGGCGACTATGCGGTCTACTTCGAGTGACGTGGTCAGCACCACGGTGTGCCGGAGGTCGTGCGAGTGGAGCGTCAGTTGCTGGTGCCGACGTAGCCGATGATGGTGTCGCGCGCTGTGTTCCACGCAGAAGACTCGGTGTCGGCGAATTCACCGTGTCCGGTACCGCGCAGGATTCGTAGGTCGGCGATGCCGCCGGCGCGGGTGACAGCTTCGACGTAGCGGTGGCTTTGTAGCGGCGCCACAACTCGGTCGTTCTCGCCGTGTAATGCGGCGATGCGAGTGTCGTTCGCCGGGAGGCGGTGAATGGGGGAGGCGTTGCGGTAGCGGTCGGGTACCTCCGTCGGCGTACCGCCGAGGAGCTTCGGGACGAACGAATCCTGGCTCTCGGTGACGGCCAGATCCAAGTCGAGTACCGCGGCCATCAGGGTGAGGCTGCGGATGCGAATCGCGGGATGTCTCGGTGGTTCGCCTGCTCGGTGTCCGGCGGTCCAGGCGGCGAGGTGGCCGCCGGCCGAGTGCCCGGCGAGGTGAACCCGCTGCAGGTCGAGCAGGTTACCGAGGCGTGGTGCGACGATGTTCGCCAGCGCGTCGACGGCGTCGTCGACATCGGTGAGTGTGACCGGCCATCCGCCGCCGCCGTTCACTCGGCGGTACTCGATGTTCCACACGGCCACGCCGTTGCCTGCCAGCGCACGGGCATGGGCGTCGAATTGTGCGAGGGTGCGGTTCTGCGCCCATCCGCCGCCGTGGATCAGCACCACCACGGGCAGCCGCGTGTTCGATGCCGGTGGCAGATAGAGGTCGCCGAACGTCTCCGGTGAGCTCCCGTAGCTGATGCGCATCGGGGTTTGCGGAATCGCCACAGCTTCCGCGGCGACCGTCTCGGCCGGTACCGACAGATCCGTGGCGCGATATCCCAGGGCGAGGACGAACACCGCGAGCACGCTGAGACCGGCAATGCGACGCTTGCCTCCACATGCCACCGGTAGTTCTCCTCTCGATCGCCTCTGAATCTGCACCGTATCGCCCCCACGGCCGGTCAACGGTGAGGTGGGACAGCCGGATCGGGGGCGTGCCTCACCACCACCCGAGGATCGGTTGCAACTCCCGTCCGAGTGGTCCTGCCAGCGACCGGGAGTAGCTCGCGGTCAGATGGTGTTCGTCGTGATAGATCAGGATGTTGCCTTCGGCTACCGCGCAGAGCGTGGGTTCGCAGACCGCGTCCGTCAGGTCGATCGGGAAGACGCTGGGGAAAGCCGAGGCAGGTTCCAGTCCTGGGTTGACCGGATCGAGCGCGTCCTCGCGGCGCATGCCGCAGCTGGTTCGGTTCCCGCCGCCGGCCAAGCAATCGGTGGCTTTGTATCGGATCGTTCCGCGCCGCAGCCAAGGGGTGTCGCGGATGGTGACCACGTTGAGACCGCGGTCCGACAGTGCCGCCCAGACGTGGAGATAGTCGGCGGGCGTCTCGTCGCCGCCCTCGTCGCGGGGCCGGGTACCGGTGGTGAACACCCAGTCGGGGCGGTCGGCGTCGAGGCGGTCGATCACTTCGGCGGACCAGTCCCGGCAATCCGGGATGGGCTCGCCCTTGTAGGTGGCGTCGTCGGCGAGGGTGAGCGGGCAACCCATCTTCAAGTACACCTGGATGCGGAACGAGTGTTCGGTGGCGAGCACCTGGAGCGCGGGCAGCCAGTGTTCGGCATGGGAGCTCCCGACGAGTGCCAGTGTCCGATCGGCATCCGGGTCGCCATAGGTACAGGTGACGACGTCGCGGGTGTCCCAGTTCGCGATACATCCGTCCGCCGTGGGCGGGGGGACTTCGGTGGGCGCGGCGAAGACGGTGGGTCGCATCGGCTCGTCGGGTGTCGCCGCGCCGGAGGCCAGCGCCTCCGCGCCCGGGTACCTTGCCGGGTCGAGGTCCCCGGCCGCGACCGGTGGCTTGACCTGGACCACCGCGAACTGCCAACCGGCGGTGACGGTGATGGTCGCCACCAGCAACACCGCGACCGCAGACGCGACCAAATGCCGCGATCGTGCGCCGACATCGTTACTGTCCGCAGGTGAAGTGCGCTGCCGCAGTGGCTGTTCGATCCAGCGGTGTGTCATCCAGGCCAGCACAACAGACAGCCCGATCACCCCGGTGCCGCCCACGAAACCGGCGTGGGTGTTCCCGCGTTCGGTGAGGAAGAAGATCAGGATCGGCCAGTGCCACAGGTACAGGGGATAGGCGATATCGCCGAGCCACCGCATGGCCGGATGTGCCAGTAGCCGGTTCGGCAACGGCCAGTCGGCGACCCGCAGCTGGGTCGCCGAGAGGATCACCGCAGCCGTCGCGCAGACAGGGAGCAGAGCCGCGGGGCCGGGGAACCGGTTGGCGCCGTCGATGATGAGCCATCCGCACAGCACGACACCGAGAACACCGAACACCGAGAGCGCGACGCGCACCTGTCGCCACAACATCAGCGTCGGCGCGACGACGGCGAGCCCGGCGCCGACCAGCAACTCCCACCCACGGGCGAAGCTGTCGTAGTAGTTCCACCCCTGGTTCGTGGCGACGCCGTCGGCGGCGTAGACGAACGAGGCCACCGACACCGCGACCACGACAGCGCCGGTGGTCGCGCGAATCCGACCAGGTCGTGAGAGCCGCGCGCACAACCAGGCGATAGCCGCGACCGTCAGCAGCGCGGCCAGATAGAACTGCCCCTGCACCGACATCGACCACAGATGTTGCAGCGGACTGACCGAAGGATCGGCGGCCAGGTAGTCCGACCAGGTCAGGGCGAGCTGCCAGTTCTGGTAGTAGAACAGCGAAGACAGAACCTGCGCCGCCGCCGTCGACCATTGCGTATACGGCAGCAACACCACCGTCGCGACGACGACCGCCGCCAGCACGACCGTCATGGCCGGGACGAGCCGACGCAGAGTGCGGCGCACCACCGACCAAGCCCAGAACGGCTCCGGCGACTCCGCCCGGCGCAGCAGCAAGCCCGTGAAGAAGAACCCCGAAAGCACCAGGAAGACGTCTACACCACCGGAAACACGACCGAACCACACATGGAAGACGACGACCAACGCGATCGCGAGACCCCGCAACCCGTCCAGATCGAAGCGGTACCCCAACCCGCGGTTGGTTCGCGTGGCGGTGGTGAGACGAGTCTGCCCGGTCGAATCGGCGTCAACATCGGTCACAGCCCCTGACACCATCCCGCCGCGCTCACATCGGGTACAGGTGAGCCGGTTCTCCGGAGAACGGACGATGACGAGGACATGACAACTCTCCTACCACGGTCGAATCCACCAGGTCCATTCGCCGGCACAGCGACGACGGCGAATGATGGCATCGCGGCGTCGATACTCGCGGCGATCGTGGTGGCGTGGCCGGTCAGGTCTCGGTCTCGGTCGGATCGGGCGGGTGCTCTGATCGGCGCCATTTCGGGATGCTGCCACCGCAGACGATCACAGTGCCGTGGGGAGCAGGAGTATCTCTTTCCTGCGGTCGGGATGCGGAGCTACCGTAAATGGATGACCGAATCTGCTGACGTTATTGTCGTCGGAGCCGGACTCGCCGGATTGGTCGCCGCGGCTGAGCTGGTCAGCGCGGGTAAAAGGGTGCTCATCGTCGAGCAGGAGAACGCCGGCAATGTCGGCGGACAGGCATTCTGGTCCTTCGGTGGACTATTCCTGGTGAACAGCCCCGAGCAGCGCAGGGTCGGTATCAAAGACTCCTACGACCTGGCGCTGCAGGACTGGTTCGGCAATGCCGGATTCGATCGCGAGCGCGAGGACAAATGGCCGCGCGCATGGGCTCGAGCCTTTGTCGAATTCGCTTCCGGTGAGATGCGTCCCTGGCTGGCCGAGCGCGGCTGGAAGGCGTTCCCGGTCGTTGCCTGGGCGGAACGAGGCGGCTACGGCGCGTATGGGCCGGGCAACTCGGTGCCCCGTTTCCACATCACCTGGGGAACCGGGCCGCGGATCGTCGAGATCATCGAGTCTCGTGTCCGGATCGGCGTCGATCAGGGCTTGGTGGAATACCGGTTTCGCCACCAGGTCGATGAACTCGTCGTCACCGGCGGCGCGGTCACCGGTGTGCGTGGCACCGTCCTGGAGCCGTCGGACGCGGCGCGAGGCATCGAGTCGTCTCGGAAAGCATTGGGCGAGTTCGAGTTCAATGCCCAGGCGGTGATCGTCACCTCCGGCGGTATCGGGCACAACCGCGAGCTGATCCGTCAGAATTGGCCGACGCGCATGGGTCGCGCACCCGAGCGCATGCTGGCCGGTGTTCCCGCGCACGTGGACGGGCGGATGCTGGCGATCTCGGAGTCCGCGGGCGCGAGCGTGATCAACCGGGACCGCATGTGGCATTACACCGAGGGCATCATCAACTACGCCCCGGTGTGGCCGAACCATGGCATCCGCATCGGTCCGGGACCGTCGTCGCTCTGGCTGGACGCGACGGGGACGCGGCTTCCTCCACCGCTGTTCCCCGGCTTCGACACGCTCGGCACGATGCAGTACATCAACCGGACCGGCTTCGACTACACCTGGCTGGTCCTGGACCAGAAGATCATCGAGAAGGAGTTCGCGCTGTCCGGGCAGGAACAGAACCCTGACCTGACCGGCCGCAACATCAGGTTGTTGCTGGAACGGGTGAAGAAGGGGGCGCCGGGTCCGGTCGAGGCGTTCAAGCGCAGAGGTGCCGATTTCGTTGTCGAGGACACGCTGGACGACCTGGTGCGCCGGATGAACGAGCTGGCAGGCGACAGCGTGCTCGATGTGGCGAGTGTGAAGCGTGAGGTGATCTCGCGGGATCGCGAGTTCGGCAACGCGTTCAGCAAGGACCTCCAGATCGCGGCGATGCATGCAGCACGTGCCTATCTGCCCGACAAGATCACGCGGGTGGCCGCACCACACAAGCTGCTCGATCCCAAGGCAGGCCCGCTGATCGCCGTCCGGTTGCATCTGCTCACCCGAAAGACGCTGGGCGGCTTGGAGACAGACCTGTCGTCGCGAGTGCAGCGGCCGGACGCAACAGCGGTCGAGGGCTTGTACGCCGCTGGCGAGGTCGCGGGCTTCGGCGGTGGGGGAGTGCACGGGTATCGCGCGTTGGAGGGCACCTTCCTGGGCGGATGCATCTTCTCCGGACGTGCCGCCGGCCGGGCGGTCGCTGGTCGGCTGTGAGGCCGCGAGGACGGCGCCGTGAACGTCGACTCCGTGGCCGAGAACGCCCGGACATTCTCGACGAATCGCCAGGCGCGTATTGCGGGCCAACGGCCGTGTCCTGGCGGTGCGCGGCGCCGAAGCCCCCCGTGACGGGCCCGCGGCCGCCGTTCTGCGCTACTCGAGGAAGGCGTTGACGGCCGCAGGCGACGACCGATCAGCGGTGCGCTCGACCCGCACCGGAACCGGTCGCCCGTCCGGAGCGGTGGATCAGGGCTGACCGCTGACGGCGGCGGTGACGGCGTCGAGGAACGGCTGGCCGCCCATGGCGTAGCCGCCGGCGATGGCGCCCAGGACCAGGCCGACGGGGCCGGTGATGATGCTGAGGAAGCCGAAGCCGAGGACTGTGCCGATGAGGCCGCCGAGGATGCCGCCTGCGACGACGCCGACCACGTTGCGGTTGATCTCGTTGGTCAGCTGGGACATGGGGCTGATGGCCTGCATCTCGCCGATGCCGGTGGCGCTCGCCTGCGGGGCGAGGACGAGGTGACGGCCGTTGTCGGAGATCGTTTGCGCCACCCGCATTTCCTTGCCGGAGATCTGGTAGGTGAGCGGGATACGGGTGACGACGGCGCCGGAGTCGGCGACGAGGGTGACCGCGGTGTTGTCTTCGGTGGTGGTGAAGGTGCCGCCGGCGACGGTGGTGGTCAGCACCCGGGAGAACTCGGTGAGGGTGGCCTCGTAGTGCACGGACTGGTCGACCCCGGATGTGGTGGCCTCAGGGGGCGGGGGTGCGACCGGCTGCGCGGCGGCGGTCCCCGCGGTGATCCAGACGGCGGCGCCGACCAGGAGCGTGGCAGCGGGGAAGTAACCGAGTTTCATCAGGGAATTCCTTTACGCATCACGAAAGATTGCGCGGCAAAACGGCATGCCGCTGCTCGGGGCACGAACCGTGTTGTCCGCCAGTGAGATCGGGCAGACAATAGCACCCTTTTCCGGCAGTCGGTGAACCGTGCCGAATTGGGCGGTGGACCAGTAATTCGCATTGTTAAAATACTAATATTCACAATTCGACACGTTCGTGTGTGCCGTGTAAGAACTGTCAGGCGAGTGGGACGTCGGTCGGGGATGTCCAGCGGATGAGTAGGACAACACAGATGGCACGTCGAAGAAACCTAGCCCTGCTCGGTGTGTCCATGGGGGCAGTGTTTGCCCTGGCAGGAGCGTTCTACCTGGCGCTTTCCGTCGTCGTGGGGTTCGCGGCGGAGCAGCCCGACGAGCCCGACAATGCCTCCGCGGAAAAAACTTCGCCGACCGAGGTTTCGGCAACTCAGCCGCTGGGAACTATTACCGATGTTTCTGGCAGCGTCGTGTCGACTTTGACAAAATCCGCGACGAAGATTCCCTGGGTGGAACTGCGTGCCGGCGATTGTGTGGATTTGAATGCGAGTCCGGACGATATTCGCCAGGTCTCGTGCGGCGACACCCACTCCCGCTACAAGGTGACGGAATTGGCGTCGGCGGGCGGACACTGCCCGGGCGACGTCGACCGCGCCCAACCTCGGACGCTGCCCGGCGGCGTGGACCAGACCCTCTGCCTGGATATCGACTGGACCGTCGGGGAATGCCTGGACATGGAGGGGGACGCGGCGAGGCACGTGGACTGCGCCGCCGACATCCCCGGTCGGGTCCGCGTCCTCGAGATCCGGCATGACACCACGGATGTGAACGTCTGCACGATCGGCGACCGCGGTGTCGTCTACGACCAGCGCCGCTACGTGGTCTGCGTCAGCACCCGCTGACGGCGCGGCCGAGCCCGATCTCGTCGAATCGGCCGAGCGCAACGCCTACATGCTGCTGAACCTGATTCCTTGGCTGGGCGGGCTGCTGTGGTTCATCGCGGCGATCGGCATCGCGGTCACGGTGCGCCCGAGCCCGAGCAAACAGGGCTGGCACGACAAGTTCGCGGTGGCACCCAGCTGGTCAAGGACTGATCCGGCCGTCGTGCGGTTGTGTTGCGTTCTTCGCGGCCCCCGGCGATAAGGAATCGGCGAACGCCGAAACTCCTGCGCCGGAAGAGGAACCGAACACACATGGCCGCACCGGTGGTCTTCACCAGCAACTGTTCCGACCAGTCCAACGACAACGGTTTCCAGTGGGAGTTCCGCTGCGAACGCTGCACTACCGCCCACCGGTCAGCGTTCCAGCAGAACTACCTGTCTCGGGGTCGCGGTGTGCTGCGCTCGATGCGTGATCTGCTCGGGGACCGAATCCCTCTCCTCCACAAGGTATCTTCGGCCGCGGACAGCTACTCCAACAGTTGGGGCGGCTCCGCGTCGAGCACCAAGGACGCTGCGTTCGCCAAGGCCGTCGACGAGGTAGCGCGCGAGTTCCGTCTGTGCGCGGGCTGCGGTTCGTGGACGTGTGCGCGGATCTGCTGGAACGACCATGTCGGACAGTGCACCAACTGTTCGCCGCAGGTGGGGCACCAGATCGCGCAAGCGCAGGCCGCCGCCCGTGGCGCGCAGATCCACCAGGCGGCTCAACGTCAGGAGTGGGCAGGACAACACGACCTCGGTACTCCCGCGCGGGTCGCCTGCCCCACCTGCGCCGCGGCCACTGAAGGTGGCCGGTTCTGCCCGTCCTGTGGCGGCGCGCTCGACATCCGCAGCGATTGCCAAGGTTGCGGTTCCCAGGTCGGTCCAGGCGCGCTGTTCTGCTCGAATTGCGGTTGCGCCCGATAGGCGCGGTTATCGGGGCGGTGTCGTCATCGCTTCGCCGACCAGTGGTTTACCGTCCGCTCGGTTCTCCTCGCTCAGGCTGCGCACCATGAGCGTCGCACCCGCGACGGCGCCGGGCATCAGCAGCACGGCCACGAACGGGATCAGAAAGACAAGGGCGAGTGGAACACCGAAGCCCCAGGCGAGCATGCGGCGTCCGCGCAAGACGGCAAGTTGTTCGCGCAGCTCGACGCCGCGACGCTGCCACGCCACCGCGGTGAGTTCTTGGGCGAGGAAGAAGGCGGTCACGCCGATCCCGATCACCGGAACGACGGTTTGGCCGAGCACGGGGATGAACCCGAGAACGAACAACAGCACGGCCCAGGCCAGGACTCTGATCAGCAGACGAACACTGTCGCGGGTCGATATCCACAGATCCCGACCGAACCCGTTGCCCGACTCCGGCGCAGTGCCGTTCGCCGACTCCGACCTGTCGACCTGCTCGGACAGCCGCTCGTAGAACGGCTGCCCGATCACCAACGTGATCGCGGTGAACGCCACCACCGCGACCAGTGCACCGAACCCGAACAACACCACGACCAGCAACCCACGAAACAGCCCGCGCCACGGTGAGTTCCAGTCGTCGGCGAACGGCGACATCCATGCGGTGAAGTCCCCGACACCGAACGCCGCTCCGGTGAACACCGCGATGTAGAGGACCAACGTGACCAGTCCGGGCAACAGCCCGAAGCCGAACCAGCGACCGTGGCTCGCGACCCACCGCTGCCCGCTCCACAAGTAACCGAACCCTGTCCCCAGTTCATGCATGGCCGTAGCCTATCCGCGATCGATCGACGCCTCGGCGGTGTTGTGGGCGTCGAGCTTTCACCCCTTGTCGCGAAATGGTTTCTCGTACAGTGGAAGCAAGTATTCGTCGGGGGGGAGAGGCGCAACGGTGTCGACGAGTCTGTCGAAAGGGCAGAACAGCCCGCTGACCGTCCACGATGTCGTGGTCGCGGTGCAGATCGATGCGGCCGCGGACCTGTCGGCGCTACTGGTCACCGACGCGGGCAAGGTTCGCTCGGACGCGGACTTCGTCTTCTACAACCAGCCGGCGGGGCCCGGTGTTCGCCTGCAACCGACCTCGCCGGGGCGACCGTCAGGGTTGGCGGTTTCGCTGGATCAGGTCCCGGCCGATGTCGCCCAGATCCGAGTGGTGATCACCCTCGACGACGCGAGTGCGACGTTCGGACGGATCGCGGCCCCGTCGGTGTTCGTGACGGACGGAACCGGTATTCGGTTGTACGAGTACCGGATCGACGGGTTGACGATCGAGTCCCTCGTGATCGCGGTCGAGTTCTACCGTCGCCGAGGCAGCTGGAAGGTTCGCGCGGTCGGACAGGGCTACGCGGGGGGATTCGCCGCCTTGGTCACCGATCACGGCGTCACAGTCGATGACCCTCCGCCGCCGGTCCACCCCGCCACACCAGACCAGAGCTATCCGCCGCCACTTCCAGCGTCTGCCGGTCACCCGCCACCGCCGAGCGCGACGCCACCGGTCTCCGCCGGTGAGGTCGGGCTGTCGAAGAATCGACCCGTCAGCCTGTCGAAAGGGCAGCGGGTCACGCTGCGCAAAGACGGAGGCGTCGCGTTGACCTTCATTCGGATGGGGTTGGGCTGGGATCCGATCCGGCGTGGCGGGCTGTTCGGGCGCCGTGCGATCGAGATCGACCTCGACGCCTGGGTGGCGATGTTCGCCGACCGAAATCTGGTCGACGTCGCCTATTACGGGCAGCTCGTGTCCAAGGACGGATCGATCCGGCACCAGGGTGACAACCTCACCGGTGAGGGCGAGGGCGATGACGAGGTGATCCTGGTCGACCTGACCCGCGTCCCGGCGCACGTCACCACCTTGCTGTTCATCGTGACCTCTTACCAGGGACACACTTTCGAGAAGGTCGTCAACGCGTTCTGTCGCCTGGTGGACAACACGACCGATACCGAACTGGCCCGATATTCGCTGACCGGCGGGATGCGGTGCACCGCGATGGCCATGGCGAAGGTCTTTCGCGGCGACGGAGACTGGCAGCTGCAAGCCCTCGGCGAGGGCTTCGATGCCAGGCATCCCGGCGAAGCGGTGCCCCTGCTCGGGCGATTCGTCACACGAGGATGACCCAGCTCCTGGGGTGAACCAGGGCTCCGGGAGCCGGAGATCGGCCGGCCGTCAGGTGCGGTCGTGGAGAGTGATGTGGTAGCCGTCGGGGTCGGCGAAGGTGAAGGTGCGGCCGAAGGGGCCGTCGATCGGTGCGGAGACGATGGTGTGGCCGTCGGCGGCGAGAGCATCGTGAACGGCCTGGACGTCTGTGGCGTGGAGCCAGATCGCGGCACCGATGCCGGGCTGGGGCACGGAGGCGAGATCGGTGCCGGGAACGATGTCGCGGAGTGCGAACGCGATCGGTTTCGTGTCGAAGACTACGGCGTGTGGAGGGCCGGTCGGTGAGCGGACGAGGCCGAGGTATTGCTCGTAGAACGCCTGGGAAACACCGAGGTCGCGTGCTTGCAGTGAGAGGAAGTCGGGGCCGGTGGCGGGCATGGTGAACTCCTTTGCGGTCGTGTCAGTATCCTGACACGAACCAATCTATGTCAGAATACTGACATGAGTCAAGACGGAGTCGATCTGGAGACGTCACTGGGCTACCTGCTGAAAGAGGCGTCGAGCGCGCTCCGCATCGCCATGGAGGAAGTGCTGCGCCCGCTCGGGATGAGCGTGACGCACTACTCCTGCCTCGAGCTGCTGGCTCAGCGACCGGGCTTGTCCAACTCCGAGCTCGCGCGGGGCGCGTTCGTCACCCGGCAGACGATGAACGTGCTGCTCCAGACCCTGGAACGAGACGGCTATGTGACCAGGCCCGCGGAGGCGCCCGTCGGGAAGGTTCTTCCCACGCGGCTCACACCTCGCGGACGGAGAAGCCTCGAGCAGGCGAGCGTGGCGGTCCGGTCCGTCGAGGTCAGAATGCTGGCCGGCATGACCGAAGCCGAGCAGTCGGGCGCGTTCCGGATCCTGCGGAGCATGATCCGTTCTCTGCGCGATGACAGCGACGGCGCATAGCCCGTTCCCCGACGCGCTCTATGCTGTCGGCGTGGCACGCACCGAAGGAACCCGAGCTCCCGGCCGCCCGGCCGCGGCGAGCCGTGACGACGTGCTGGACGCCGCCGTGCAGGTCTTCCTGGCGGGTAATCGAGTCGACGCGAACGCCATTGCCGCCCAACTCGGCCTGGGCCGCACCAGCATCTACCGGTGGTTCGGTTCCCGGGACGGGCTGCTCGGAGCCGCCTTGGCACGCCAGCTCGAGCGCATGGTCGCCTACGCCGAACGGCGCAGCACCGCCACCGGCGGGGAACGGCTCGTGCAGATCCTCGACAGCGCCATTCACTGGCTGGTCGAGGACGGTTCGCTGCGCACCTACTTCGATCAGGAATCCACGTCGGCACTGCGCGTGATCACCCGCAGCGACGGAGTGGTGCACCCGGCGGCGGTCTCGATCGTGGAAGGTCTGCTCGAGCGCGCCGAGGAGCAGGGCTATCAGCCGCCGATCGATCGCGCCACCCTCGCGTATGCCCTGGTCCGGCTGTGGGAAGCGTTCCTGTACAACGACGCGGTGGCTGGATTCCAAGGTGACGTGGAGCGGCTGAGTCGCGTCCAGGCTGCCCTGCTTCGGGCCTAGTCGCCACTGTCTCGCAGGCCCGCGCAGTACCACCCGGCAAGGGTGTCCAGCGCCGCCTGTCGCGATGTCGGTTGCCGCAGGCGGTGCCATTCGTCTGCCGCCGTCAGGGTTGCGCCGATGAGTCCGGCGGCGAGCAGGTGGGTCCGCTGCGGCCGATTTTCGTTCGGGTGCAGGTGAGCGGCCAGCGTATCGACGAACTCCGCCCGTGCCGTGGCGATTCGGGACTCGACGGTGTGGTCGCCGACGGCACCGGCACCGAAAACCAGCTCTGATGTGGAGTGCGGGCCGGACTCGACGAGATCGAAGAGAACCCCCACGCAATGCCGGACCCGGTCGACGTCTGAGGTCGCCGCGTCGTGGGCGTTGCGCAGCCCGCCGGCGAGGTCGTCCAGGTACTCCAGGATCACCGCGAGATAGAGCTCGCTCTTGGTCGAGAAGTGGCGGTAGAGAACAGGTTTGGTGACGTCGGCGGCGGCACTCACGGTGTCCATCGTGGTGCCGTGATAGCCGTGCGCGGTGAACGTTGTCCGCGCGGCGGTGACGAGCCGACCGCGCTGCACGCTGCTGGATCGGGACGTTGCGAAGGAAGTGCTCATGGCCGGGTCCCTACCTCCATTTGATACACAGGGAACTCTATGTAACATACTGGACCATGCAACTGGCCTTCACCGAGGACGAGCTCGCCTTCCGCGACGAGCTGCGCGCCTTCTTCCGCCGTGAGATTCCCGCAGACATCCGCGGGCGGAACCGACACATGCACGAGCTGAGCAAGGACGACTTCGTCACCACTCAGCGCATCCTCAACGCCGCCGGGCTGGCCGTACCCCACTGGCCCGTCGAGTGGGGTGGCCGGGACTGGTCGGCGGTGCAGCACCACATCTGGCATCACGAAATGCAGCTCGCCTCGGTGCCGGAGCCACTCACCTTCAACACGAACATGATCGGCCCGGTACTCGCCGAGTTCGGTTCGCCGGAGCTCAAGGCGCGATTCCTGCCCGCGACGGCGAACCTCGACATCTGGTGGTGCCAGGGCTTTTCCGAGCCCGACGCCGGATCCGACCTGGCCTCGCTGCGTACCGTCGCGGTGCGCGACGGTGATCACTACGTGGTCAACGGGCAGAAGACCTGGACCACCGCCGCCCAGAGCGCGGACTGGATGTTCTGCCTGGTCCGCACCGATCCCACCGCGCCCAAGAAGCAGGCAGGCATCTCGATGCTGCTGTTTCCGATGGACACCCCCGGCGTGACGGTGCGGCCGATCGAGCTGATCGACGGCGGCTTCGAAGTCAACGAGGTGTTCTTGGAGAACGTGCGCGTCCCGGCCGATCAGCTGGTCGGCCAGGAGAACCACGGCTGGGCCTACGCCAAATTCCTGCTCGGCAACGAACGCACCGGCATTGCCGCGGTCGGGCAGACCAAGGTCCGCCTGGAGCTGGCGAAGGAATACGCCGCCCGGACCAGGCTCGGCACCGGCACGCTCCTCGACGACGCGAGCTTCGCCGCCCGGATCGCCGATCTCGACAACGAGCTGCTGGCGCTGGAGCTGGTGCAGCTGCGGGTCGCGGCGAGTTCGAGTGGCGGCGCTCCGAATCCCGTCTCGTCGATCCTCAAACTGCGCGGCACCGAACTGCAGCAGGCCGTCACCGAACTGCTCGTCGATATCGCGGGCCCCGCTGCCGTCGCCCGGGTAGGGGAGACCGACGACTGGGCGCGTCGCACCATCGCCGGATACCTGAACTACCGCAAGACTTCCATCTACGGAGGATCGAACGAAGTGCAGCGCACCATCATTGCCTCGACGATCCTCGGACTGTGAGTAACCGCCATGGATTTC
The DNA here is from genome assembly GCF_042674185.1 of Nocardia sp. NPDC056952. NCBI lineage: Bacteria > Bacillati > Actinomycetota > Actinomycetes > Mycobacteriales > Nocardiaceae > Nocardia > Nocardia sp. NPDC056952. The sequence goes on from NZ_JBHURA010000003.1 coordinate 358,862, forward strand.
ACCTTCACCCCTGAGCAGACCCTGCTGCGCGACACGGTGCGCAGCGTACTGACCCGCCACTACACCCCCGGACGCCGCGCGGAGGTGATCGCCGACGCTCCCGGCTGGGATCCGAAGGTGTGGGCGGACTTCGCCGAGGTCGGTCTGCTCGGGCTGACCGTGTCCGCCGAGGACGGCGGCGTCGGCGGCGGCCCGATCGAAACGATGCTCGCCCTGGAGGAAATCGGCCGCACCCTGGCGCCGGAGCCGATCTTCGACTGCGCCCTGCTGCCCGCCCTCGTGATCGGCCGGGCCGGCACGGCAGGCCAGCGTGCGTCCCTGCTGCCCGGAATCGTCGACGGCGAGCAGCTGTTCGCCTTCGCCCACGCCGAGCCCGGCGTCCGCTGGCCGGACACGCGTTCGGAAACCCTGGCCGTCGCCAATGGTGACCGGTGGACGCTGACCGGTCGCAAAAGTCCTGTGCCATCCGGAGATCGGGCCGACCGGTTGATCGTCTCGGCCGTGGTACCCACCGGCGAGACCGCGTTGTTCCTGGTCGATGCCGAGGAGACAGCGGTCGTGCGCACCGCCTACCGCACCTACGACGGAGGTAGCGGCGCCGAGATCGAATTCCGTGGTGCACCCGCCGAATTGCTCGGCACCGATCTCGATGCCGGTGCGATAATCGACGAAGCCGTGATCACGACGCAGGCCGCACTGGGCGCCGAGGCGGTCGGTGCGATGGCCGAGGCGTTGCGACTCACCACCGAGTATCTGAAGACCCGCAAGCAGTTCGGTGTCGCGCTGCGCACCTTCCAGGCTCTCACCCACCGGGCGGCGGACATGTACGTCTCGCTGGAATTGGCCCGCAGCATGAACCTGTACGCGGCGATGTCCTTGGCGGACGGCGTCGTCGATCCGACGGTGGCCTCCCGTGCGAAACGGCGAATCGACCTCTCCGGCAAACACATCGGCCAAGAGGCCATCCAGCTGCACGGCGGAATCGGCATGACCGCCGAATACCCGGTCGGGCACTACACCGCCCGGCTCACCACCATCGAACACACCCTGGGCGACACGAACGATCACCTGCGCTACCTGTCGGGCCCGCTGGGCGAGCACCGGAAAGCAGAGATCTGATGCGTATCCGTGGCGCCGTTCTCGACCACCCCGACCGGCCGCGGCCCTTCGCGTCGTCGCGCCCGATCGGGGTGTACGACCTCGAACTCGACGAGCCGGGTCCGACCGAGGTACTGGTCAGGATCGAAGCGGCCGGTGTGTGCCATTCCGATCTCAGTGTGGTCGACGGCAATCGGGCGCGGCCGCTGCCCATGCTGCTCGGCCACGAGGCGGCGGGCATCGTGGTGGCACTCGGCGACCAGGTCGACGATCTGACAGTGGGCGACCGGGTGGTCATGTCGTTCCTGCCGCGGTGCGAGCGCTGCGCGGCGTGTGCCCGCGGCGGTGAACTGCCCTGCACCGAAGGAACCCGGTCGAACACGGCAGGCGAGCTCCTGCACCACCCCGGCAGACTGACCAGGGCCGGCCGGCCCGTGCGCCACCACCTCGGCGTTTCCGGGTTCGCCACGCACGCGGTGATCGACCAGGCCTCGGTCGTCGCGGTCGGCCGCGACGTGCCGCCGGAGGTCGCGGCGCTGCTGGGGTGCGCCGTCCTGACCGGCGGCGGCGCCGTGCTCAATGTCGCCGACCCGGGGCCGGAGGACGACCTGATGGTGGTGGGACTGGGCGGCGTCGGCATGGCCGCGTTGCTCACCGCCGCCGCGATCGGGGTGCGGCGCATCGTGGCGGTCGACCGTCTGCCCGCCAAGCTCACGGTCGCTCGCGACCTCGGCGCGACCGAAACCTACACGCCCGAACAGGTTGCGGTGCAAGGAATTCGGGCGCGCTACGTGATCGAGTGCGCTGGTCATCCCGACGCGTTCGAAACCGCCTTTCTGGCCACCGCTGCCGGAGGAACCACTGTCACCGTCGGTCTGCCGGCTCCGTCGGCCACCGTGACGCTGTCGCCGCTGCTGTTCACCGCGCAGGCCCGCACCGTGGTCGGTAGCTATCTGGGCTCGGCGGTACCGGCGCGCGATATCCCGCGCTACGAGCAGATGTGGCGGGCAGGCAGGCTGCCGGTCGAGAAACTGATCTCCGCCCGCATCGGACTCGACGACCTCAACGAGGCGATGGATCAACTCGCCGACGGCGCGGCGGTGCGTCAGGTGATCGTCTTCGAACCCGACATGGAGCCGCGATGACATCCACCCTTTCCGACCTCCCGGTCGCCCAGTTCATCGGCGGCGACTGGGTCGACGGCACGACGACAATGCCAGTGCGCAATCCCGCCACCGGCGCCGAGATCGCGACCGTCGCCGACGGCGACGACAGGACAGCCGCGGCCGCGTTGGACGCCGCGGCGGCCGCCCAGCAGGACTGGGCGGCCACCGATCCGCGCGACCGCAGCGACATCCTTTTGCGCGCGTTTCACCTGCTGCATGCCGACACCGAACGGATCGCCCACACGATCACCCTGGAAATGGGCAAACCGCTCGCCGAGGCACGCGGCGAAGTCGCCTACGGCGCCGAATTCCTGCGCTGGTTCGCCGAGGAAGCCACCCGTGGCAGCGGAGCGTACTTCCGCGCACCGAGCGGAGGTCGCCGGATCGCGGTCCGCACACAACCGGTGGGTCCGGTTTTCGCGATCACACCGTGGAACTTCCCCCTGGCGATGGTCACCCGCAAGGTGGCCCCCGCACTCGCCGCGGGCTGCACCGTCGTTCTCAAGCCCGCACCCCAAACCCCGCTCACCGCAGTGGCATTCATGCAGATCCTGGCGGAGGCAGGCGTGCCACCGGGCGTCGTCAACTGTGTCACCACCTCGCGCGCGCCGCTGGTGTCGGCGCGGATTCTCACCGATCGGCGGCTTCGCAAGCTCACCTTCACCGGTTCCACTGCCGTCGGCCGAACGCTGCTGACCCAAGCCGCGCAAGGAGTCCTGCGGGTTTCGATGGAACTCGGCGGCAACGCTCCCTTCGTCGTCCTGGAGTCCGCCGACCTGGACAAGGCCGTCGGCGGCGCGCTGCTCGCCAAACTGCGCAACGCCGGCCAGACCTGCGTCGCCGCCGACCGCTTCCTGGTCCACGAATCGCGGGCAGCGGAGTTCACCGAACGGTTCCTCGCCGCCGTTTCCGCGCTGCCGGTGGGCGATGGCCTCGACCGGGCCACCCGCATCGGACCCGTGATCGACGACGCGGCGGTGCGGCGGATCACCGCGCTCATCGACGAAGCGGTCGGCCAGGGCGCACACCTGCACACCGTCGGTACCGACACCGCAGGTGCCGGCCACTTCCTGCAACCCGCGGTCCTGACAGACGTCGATACCCGAACCCGTCTCTGGGATTCGGAGGTGTTCGGCCCCGTCGCCGCGATCCGCACCTTCACAGACCCGGCCGTTGCCCTGCAACTGGCCAACGACACCGACTCGGGCCTGGCTGGGTACGTCTTCGGCGAAAACCTCGGCGATACCCTCGAATTCGCCGAAAGCCTGCAGACCGGCATGGTCGGCGTGAACACCGGTGCCATCTCCGACCCGGCCGCACCCTTCGGCGGGATGAAATCCTCCGGGCTGGGCAGGGAAGGTGGCAGCACCGGGCTGGAGGAATACCAGGAATCGCAGTACCTGGCCATCGACCGATGACGGGCCGAGCGCGCCGCGGGTGCTTCGACCACACCGCATTCGCGGCGTCCTCGCCGGTGAACAACAGCATCGTGCGCGGACCCCGATCGGTGAGGTTCACCCAATTCGTGTGATGCGATCTCGGCGGTGCCCGACGATCGTCGATTCCGACGATGCCCGGACCCCGACAGGAGCGCTTCATGTGCGAGAAGCCGAAGCCCGCCAGCGCCGCGACAACCGATCTCAACCACGCCGCGACGCAGCTCTACGACCTGGAGAACCGGGCCGACTTCGCCGATGCGCAGCGCGGGCTCATCGCTCCACTTCCCGGCACCGTCTACTCCGACGCCGATCCGGACCGGGTGGTCTTCGATCCCGCCGAGTTCGACTACCTCCGTGGTGACCCGCCGGTTCCGGACTCGGTGAACCCCAGCCTGTGGCGGCAATCGCAGCTCATCAGCCTGGGCGGGCTGTTCGAGGTGACCAAGGGCGTCTACCAGGTCAGAGACAACGACATCGCGAACCTGACGGTGATCGAGGGCGAGGACGGCATCATCGTCATCGACTGCATGGCCGGTGTCGAATCCGCGCGGCAGGGCATGGACCTCATTCGTGAGCACGTCACCGACAAACCCGTCGCGGCGGTGATCTACACCCATACCCACGTCGACCACTACGGCGGCGTGAAGGGGGTGGTCTCGGCAGAGGATGTGGCGTCGGGCAAAGTGCCGATCATCGCCCCGGGTCTGCAGTTCGACAAGTTCGCGATCGGGGAGAACGTCGTCGCCGGTAATGCCATGGCGCGCAGAAGCTTCTACGCTTTCGGCGGGTTGCTCGCGCCCGGTGAGCGCGGGTTCGTCACCTGCGGTATCGGCATCGCGTCGACGAACGGGCCGTCGATCTCCTACATCTCACCCACCGACCTCATCACCGAATCCGGCCAACGGCGCGAGATCGCGGGCGTCGAGTTCGAATTCCTCTACACCCCCGACACCGAGGCGCCGGAGGAGATGCACATCTGGATTCCGCAGTTGAAGGCGTTGACCTGCGCCGAGAATGCCAACCATTCCCTGCACAACATCCAGACGCTGCGCGGCGCCCGCACCCGCGACGCCCGCAACTTCGCCCGCTATCTCGACGAGACTTTGGAGCGGTGGGGCGACGACGTCGAGGTCCACTACGGCCCCCACACCTGGCCGGTCTGGGGCAACGAGAACGTCACCGCCCTGCTGGAATCACAGCGCGACACTTACAAGTTCATTCACGACCAGGCCTTGCGATTCGCCAACAAGGGCTACACCCCGCTCGAGGCCGCCGAAGTGATCGAACTGCCCGACGAGCTGGGCCGGAACTGGGCCAACCGCGGCTACCACGGCACCCTGCACCACGATGTGCGCGCGGTGTACACCAAGGAACTCGGCATGTGGGACGGCGATCCGGTCTCGCTGCACCCCCACACGCCCGTGGACGCGGCAAATCGGTTCGTCGAATTCGCCGGCGCCGACAACATTCTCGCCGAGGGTGAGCGCGCGATCGCGGCGGCCGACTACCGCTGGGCGGCCGAGATCCTGCACAAATTGGTGTTCGCCCAGCCCGACAACCAGCGAGCCAAAGACCTGCAAGCCGACGCCTACGAGCAGATGGGCTACCAGGCGGAAGGTCCGCAGTGGCGAGGGATCTTCCTCTCGGCCGCACTCGAACTGCGTGAGGGCACTCAGCCACCGCCGTATGTGGTCGCCAGCCAGGACACCATCCTGGCCATGCCGATCGACATCCTGTTCGACTTCGTCGCGGTGCACATCATCGGCGATCGTGCCGCCGAGGTGGACCTGCGCATCGATCTGGACTTCACCGATGCCGGTGAGCAATGGACGATGTGGGTTCGCCGCGGCGTGCTCAACGCACGCCGAGGCAAGTCCGACAACCCGCAGGCAACAGTGTCCGGACCGAAGCCGTTCCTGGTCTCGACACTGCTGAAGCCGGAGACCGCGGTCCCGCTCGCCGACGGCGGCAAGATCACGAGGACGGGCGATCCGGCGGTCCTCGCCACCTTCGGCACGCTCCTCGACGAGTTCGATCCGGCTTTCCCGATCGTCACCCCCTGATCCGCCGCGAGAGGTCCGCGAGATGGACCGATCCTGATCGGCGGTGTCGATGAGTTGGCACAACCGGACTACGGGCCACGAATTCCCGGATCTTGTTCAGTGACGCCGAGACCTGGATTTCATCCGAGGACGAGGTTGCGGTAGGTATCGAGGATGCCGCGGATGGACGATGTCACCCGCAGCTCACCGTCGAGTGGTGCCCAGACGTAGCGGGCGTGCGCGGTGAGATGGATCGGGTGTGTCGCGGCGACATCGACGGCGAAATGCAGACGGCGAACCGGGTGGGCGTCGGGGGACAGGTAGTCGAAATCCCCGACGTGGTGGCGGATGCCGGTGACCATCAGCCCTGTTTCCTCGAGCACGCCACGGGCGACCGCCGCTGCGAGGGATTCCCCGTGCATCACCGTCGCGCCGGGCAGCTTCAACGGTGCCTTGATCGGCCCGGTGTCGTGGCGCTCGAGAAGTAGTATCTGCCCGCCACGATCGATGATCGCGCCGACTCGCGGTGCGGTGCCGTCGATCGCGGCCCGGCGGGACAGATCCTCGAACTCCGACTCAGATACCGTAGGACTCACCGACTCTTCACTCCTACACCCACTCGATACCAACGGCCGGATTCGACGAACACAGCCGATTATTACGGTACTTGCCGGACGCCGCGGATGGGGGCGAACCGGAGGGTAGCTTGAGTTGGCCTCTGCTGCAGCGAAACTGGACAATTGACCGCTGATCCAGTCGATGCTGGGAACAGTCGAGCGGTCGACGGGCCTGCGGGGCGCAGCATGGGGGACTGCGTCCAATAGGGTGGGAACCGACTACCGGATCCAGGGGTGGGGGTTGTGTTGACAGGCAAAGGTTCCCGAGGTCTCGCGGCCATCGCAGTGGCACTGTGCACGGCGGCCGCCACTGCCGGAGTGTCATCCTGCGGCACACCACCGGCTGCGCCGGGCGCATCTGTCATGGTGTCGCTGCCGGCGCCGACCGGGCCGAACACAGTCGGCGTCACCGAACTCCAGGTGACCGACCCTCGCCGCACCGACCCCTGGACCGGTGCCACGCGCGAACTCCTCGTGCAGATCTGGTACCCGGCGCAGGCCGCCGGTGACGCGGCCACGGCGGCGTGGATGCCGCCCGGCGGCCGCTCAGCGCAGGAGGCCTACCTCGCCGGACTCGGGGTGCCCGAAGCTCGATGGTCCCTGGGGCCGGGCCACAGCTACCCGAACCGACCGGCTCGCGAAGCTGGCGGGCCGTTCCCGGTCCTGCTGAACTCTCCCGGCATGGGTGATACCACCGGCTGGAGCACCGCGCAAGCCGAGGATCTCGCCAGCCACGGCTACGTCGTTGCCGCGATCAACCACACTCATGAGGCCTTCGCTGTTCACTTCCCTGATGGCCGGGTCGAGCACACGGTCGTTCCGCTCGATTCGCCCCAGGAAGTCCTGCGAGACCTTCTGGTCCCCACCCGAGTGGCCGACACTCGTTTCGTCCTCGACGAACTCGCCGCTGCGACGACCGACCGGCAGTCGGCGGCGAGGTTGCCCGTCGGGCTGAGCGAGCGACTCGACCTGTCCAACGTGGGAATGTTCGGACATTCGCTCGGCGGATCGACCACTGTGCAGTCGCTGCACGACGAACCCAGGATTCGCGCCGGCGTCAACTTCGACGGGCCGATTCTGGGTTCGGTCGCTACCGACGGGACAGCCCAGCCGGTACTGATGCTCGCCAGCGGCGCCTCGCCCTGGTATGGAAACGCGGGCTGGGAACCGAACTGGCCCACCAACTCCGGGGTGAAGATTCCCCTGCGCGTCGCGGGCACCGAGCACATGTCCTTCAGCGACCAGCAAACGATCCTGCCCCAACTCACCGCCGCAGGACTACTGCCCGCCGCCACAACAGCGAAGGCGGTCGGTGGGATCGACCCACAACGATCCATCGACCTGCAGCGCACCTCGCTACGCACATTCTTCGACGCAGTGTTCGGCCGCAGCGCCAGCGGCGTCGTCGAGGCGATCGACAACTTGGATCAACCCGAAGTCGCCGGTCCTCGATAGACAGCTACACGTGCACTGGCCGCGCCGTGGGTAGCCCACGGCGCGGCCGGTGTCAGCTTTCGATGGCGGCGTGGAAGGCCACGGTGTCGAAGATGTCTTCCATCCGCGTGGCTTTGCCGTGGCGCATGGTCCAGGAGTGCAGGAACGGCAGGGTGGTGATCGTCCCGCTGCGGGCGGTGACCCTGCGGGTTCCCATGACGATGACGCGGTTGTTCTGTTCGATGAACTCGACCGGATCAAGCGCCATGCCGCCGAGCACCGACGGAACATGAGCGAGGAACTGCTTGATCCCGTCGTGGCCGATCTTGGTTCCGCCGAGGCCGTACTTGTGCATGCCGTCCGGGTGGACCCATTCCACGTCGTCGTGCATGACGGACAGGATCTTGCCGACATCGCGCGTGGCGAAACCGTCGTAGGACGTGCGGATGGCCTCGATGTTCGGCGTCGTCACCTGTGCGCGGCTCATGACGACGTCACCTGCCGCACGTGCGCCGGGTGGTGCGCGGCGAGTGTGCGGCGAATGCCGTCGCGCCAGTCGACCGCGCACGGGCCGGTGAGGGACCGGCGCAGTTCGGGATCGAACTGGTAGGTCTCACGGGTGACCTCGGCGGGGACGAGCTTCGCCTCGATGCCGCTGAGCTCTTCGAGGTATCGCACACAGTCGGTGATACCCACCGATTCGTCACCACCCCAGTTGACGAGCCGGGCCGGCACCGACGCCGCGTTCCACAGGTCGGGAACATGGGCGACGAGGTCGTCGGTGTAGAGCAGCGAACACCAGTTCTGCCCCTCCAGCGGAACCGGAATCGGTTCCCCGGCCAGCATCCGCTGGAAATACAGCATCGGCACACCGCCGTATCCGCCGGGACCGTAGGCGATGTTGAGCCGGGCGATCGTGGTCGGCAGCTCGAGCACGTTGGCCATCGCCCGCACGGTGCCTTCGGCGGCGATCTTGCCGACCGGGTAGGTGGGCAGCCAGTCGGCGACGCCGTCGATCGGGTCGGATTCGCGATAGGCGTGGTCGAGGGTCTGCCGTTTGTAGAGCGCGCCGGTCGAGACGAACAGGAACGACTCGGCGGTGCGGCAGTGTGTCATGAGCCGCGCGCAGGCGGTGGCGTTGATGCCGAGCGCGTCCTCGAAATCGCTGCCGTCACCGCGATGGACCGCGGAGTGCAGCACGTGGGTGAAATCGGTGGGCAGCTGTTCGTAGCCCGCGGTGGTGGTGTCGTTCATGTCCCACTGACGCGTGATCACCCCGACCTCGCGCAGTTCGGCTTCGACACCGGGTGTCCCGAAGCGGCCGAGACACCAGACCTCGTTGTGTGCGGCGAGCGCCTCGGCGACAGGTCTGGCGACCTGCCCGGTCCCGCCGGTGATCAGAATCTTCTTGCCGTGCAACGTGTTTCTCCCTATCGGTCGGCGTCGGCGAGCGCCCGGTCGAGTTCCTTGCGCAGAACGGACTGGAACGCGGTGACGTGCCGTGGCCCCATCAGCGTGTAGTGCTCGCCGGGGACGTCGATATAGCGGTTGGGTTCGGTGGTGAACTCGTCCCACCGGCTGAGTTCGTTGTCGATCCAGTCTTGTTTGGTGCCGCGCAGGGGAACCGCGCAGAACACGCTCATCGAGCGCACGGCACCACTGGGCGAATAGGTGCGTCCCAGGCCGGTGAGACCGTCGGCGAGCTCGGCCCATGCCGTGAACTTCGTCAGGTCCAGATCGAGTTCGGCGATCCGTTCGGGTGGGGCGAGCTCGATCAGGCGTGCGAGCTGCTGGCTCTTGGGCAGTGCGCGCAGCTCGGCGGGTAATTCGGCGGCCTGCCGCTTGCTGATCAGGTCGAGGAACATCGCCAGATTCGCCGCGGTCTCGGTGAAGTCCAGCTCGTCCATGCGGTACTTGATATGCGGTGGCAGGTTGAAGCTGCCGAGGAAATCGACCCGCTCACCCTCGGCCTCGAGTCGCTTGGCGATCTCGAAAGCCACTGCGGCACCGAAGGAGTAGCCGGCGAGGGCGTAGGGTCCGTGCGGTTGCCGTCGGCGGATGGCACTGAGATAGACATCGACCATCTCGTCGAAGGTGTGGAACGGCTCCTCACCGCTGTTGAATCCGCGGGCGCGCAGCGCGTAGAACGGCCGATCACCGACGAAGTACTTCGCCAGGTTGACGAAGACCAGGACTTCCCCGACGCCGGGGTGGACGCAGAACAGCGGCGTTTTGTCGCCACTGGTCTGCAACGCCACGATCGGATCGTATCGGCGCGGTCCGTCGCCGCCGCCGTCGACGATGGCGGCCAGCTCCCGCACCGACGGGGCGGTCAGGATGGCGATGATCGGCAGGGGCGCCACCTCGAAGCGGCGCGTGATCTGCTGCTGCAGTCGAAGGATGTCGAGCGAGGTGCCACCCAGATCGAAAAAGCTCGCCGTGACGCTGATGTCGGTGACCGGAAGATCGAACAGCTCCGCGTAGACGCCGGTCAGGATCGACTCGGTGTTCCCCTCCGGTGCCGAGTATCCGCCGAGCTGACGCGTTGTGACAGCCGCGGTGTCGGCGATGACCTGGTCGTAGCCACCCGATTCGAGCTGTTGGCGCATGCGTGGCCTCAGGGTCTTGCCCAGACTCGTCTTGGGAAAGTCGGCCTTGTCCAGCGGCAGGATGAATCCGGGCCGGAACCCGCACAGCAACACGACCGTGGAACGCACCGCGGTCAGCAGACGATGCAGATCGGCTTCGTCGGCCCCGGTCTCGGTGTGGACGGCGATCACGAGCTGTTCGGTGTCACTGCCGGGGCGCCGCGTCGGGAACGCGGCGACATAGCCGGGGGAGATGCCGTCGAGTTCCTCGATCGCCGTTTCGATCTCGTGGCTGAAATAGTTCACGCCGTTGACGATGATGCTGTCCTTGCTGCGCCCGACGAGCGTGAGCCTGCCGTCGGCCAGCCGCCCGAGATCGCCTGTGCGGAACCAGCCGTCGGCGGTGAACGCGGCGCGGGTGGCGTCCGCGTTGTTGAAGTAGCCGTGGGTGACCATCGGTCCGCGCAGCTGCACCTCGCCGGTCGCACCGTCGGGTAGTGGGCGGTCTTCCTCATCGGTGACCCGCAGCTGCAATCGGGGCACCGGATGCCCGACGGCGGCGAACTCCTGCCCGGCGTCGGCACTGGGGAAGTCGCGATTGTAGATGCTGCCCGCACAGGTCTCGGTCATCCCGAATGCGGGCCACAGCGCGGCGTCGTGCAGGCCGCAGGCGGCGAACGTCTGCAAGAACGTCTGTCCCGTCGCGACCACATTGGCTTCGCCACCGCTCACGATGTGGCGCAGGCAGGACAGATCGAGTAGGTCACCGTCGCTCTCCGGCTCGAACAGCGAATTCAACTGACCGAGAAGGAAATTCGGTGTGAAGGTCATGGTCACCCGGTGGCGGGAGATGATCCGCAGGAACTGCATCGGGTCGTCGGCGACGATCTCGCTCGGAGCATGGATCTGCTGCGCTCCGGAATACAGCGGAAGCAGGTGTGTTTCCAGCAGTGCCGCGACGTGATCGAACGAGATCCAGTTGAAGGTGATATCGGCCGGGGCGAGGTGCTGCACCGCCGACTTGGCGGCCATGGAGCTGAGCAGATTGCCATGGGTGAGTGACACCGCTTTGGCGTTTCCGGTGGAACCGGAGGTGAGTACCAGCAGCGCGAGGTCGTCGGTGCTCGCGTGGTGCACGAACGGTTGGTGTTCGCCTGACCGCAGGGATTCCACCGTCACCGGCGCCAGTCCTGACACGGCGGGCATGGTGTCGCGCATCGCGAGCGAGGTCACCACCAGTGGGCCTTCGAGGAGTTCGTCGACGTGGCGCAGTGCGCTCGCCCAGCGAGTCGGGTCGGCGGGCTGGGCGACCATGGGACACGGGACGAACCCGCCGAGGAAACAGGCCCACAGCACGGTGACGAAGTCTTCGTGATCATCGAGCAGGAGAACGACTTTCGACTGTGGTCGCAGCCCCTGGTCGCGCAGCGCGCCGGTCAGCCGCAAGGCGTCGTCGAGCAGCTGTGGATGAGAACGGTGGACGCGCACCGCGGGTGCGTCGCCGGTGCGTTGCAGATAGGTCGTGCCGCTGGTCGGATGATGGCGCGCGGCGTGCAGGAGAATTTGTGGTACCGACTCGGCGTCGCGTACCGCATGCGGTACAGGCACCGTCGAAAGAATCGATGTAGCAGTCATTTTCACCTAACCACTGATCAGACGTGCGGCGAACCGCGATGTTCAGGCAGTGCCGAAGACCTCGTCGTACTCCAGCCGGGGGAGGCGGCCCATCCAGGCGTCCGGGCCTGGCTTGCCGATGTTGATGACGCACAGCGGTGCGTGCCTGCCGTCGGGGAAGAACTCCCGGGCGATGGCGTCGGCGTCGAATCCGACCATCGGGCCTGCCGCGAGACCCGCGGCCCGGATTCCGATGATCAGGTACGCCACCTGCAACGCCGCGTTGAACGTGGCGGACTTCTCGCGCACCGCCGGGTCGGCGAAGACGTTCTGCGGGTTCTCCATGAAGGGAACCAGTTTGGGCAGCTCGTCGTGGAAATCGAGGTCGGCCCCGAGGACGACCGCGAGCGGCGCCTGCGCGGTCTTGTCCTTGTTGCGATCTGTCATGGCCTCGACCAGGCGCGACCTCGCCTGGTAGGAGCGCACGAGGACCCCGCGAAGGGGTTGCTGGTTCATGGAGGTCGGCCCGAATTTCACGAGTTCGTAGATGGCGCGGAACTGTTCGTCGGTCACCGGCTCGTCGGTGAAGGTGTTGGCCGTGCGGGCGGTGCGGAACAACAAGTCCTGCGCTTCCGCGTCCAGTGCCAGCTGCTCGGTCGATACCGTCGCCGCCATGAAAACCCTCCAGGGTGAGTTGATTAGACTAGTCGGTCCAGTCCAGTAAATAGTAGATAGACTGACTCGTCCACCCGTACTGTTGGTGACGCGGGTCACTCACCACGAAAGGCGCAGACGGACATGTCGACATCGGCCATACGCTCGAGTGGATCCGGTGGCCGCCCACACGGCGGCGACCCGGGTAAACGTCGAGCCATCCTCGATGCCGCGATCGATACGTTCCTGCGAGACGGCTACGAGCGGGCGACCCTCGACGTGATCGCCGAACGAGCCGGCGTGGCGAAACAAACCGCCTACAACCATTTCGGCGACAAACAAACCCTGTTCCTGGCCGCCGTGGATGACGAACGCAGCCGTGTCGCCGCGAATTTCGGCACAGACATCACCGGCACGGATCAGGCCGACGACCTCGATGCCACCACCGCTCTCGTCGAGATCGGCCACCTCGTCTTGCGCGTCCTGCTCGACGAGCGCGCCTCCGCGCTACGCCGCCTGGTCATCAGCGAGGTCGCCCGCATCCCGTCGCTGCGACCTGCCTGCGCGGACGGCGAACCGAAACAGCTCGTCACGCAGATCGCCGACCTGCTGCGCCGCCGCAGCGACCGCGGCGAGCTCGACGTCGACGATCCGTCGACCGCCGCCCGTCAGTTCGTCTCACTGCTCGTCCAGCAGGGCCTGCACGCCTCGATGTACGGCACGATCCCACTCCGTGCCGCCGACGCCGCAACGATCTGCACCGAGGCCGCCCACCTTGTCGTCCGCGCCTACCGGCCGGCCGCGGATCCGAACTGATAGTCGTGACTTTGTCGGGACGGCGGTCTCGGTTGTGCGGAATATGTAGGCAAAGGGCTTGTGTCGCTTGTCATTGAGCTGCGCAGGGGATTCGATCCTCGGATCGAACGTGGATGGGCGCGGCATCGATGTGCGCGAGGCTATAGCGCCTAAGATGGATCCTGCCCCGCGACGTGGCGGCGGCGCGTGGGTGCACGGGGAAGACTCGCCTCGGCCGGTTGATCGGTCGAGGCGAGTCGCATCGCTCGCTGATCGTTGAGAGATCGGAGGGGGATCCATCCGATCAGCGAGAACAGCATGACAGCGACCATTGCCGTTTGTCCGAGCAGCTGAGCTACAAGAATCCCATCGTGATGGCGCCGGCGCCGACGAAGCGTGTTGAGAGCGGACATGCTTTCGCCGCTTCTTCCAGCCCGGCGCGCTGCGTATCCTGGTCGGATGATCTCCGCAGTTGTCACCGCGGTGATCGAATTCCTGTCGAGCGGAGGGTAATTCGTGAGCAGCGCGCAGGTCGGGTCGTCGCGAGGGGTGGGCGAACAGGAGATTCTGGATCGGGTGGCCGAACTGGCGGTGGGGTTTGCCGCCGACGCGGCCGGCTATGACGAGCGGGCCGAGATTCCGGTCGCCGAGTTGACCGCGCTGCACGATGCCGGGGTTGATCGGGCGGTGTTGCCTCGGCGGCTGGGTGGGCTCGGACTGAGCTATCAGTCGTTCGGGGCAGTGGTGCGGATTCTGGCGAAGGCCGATCCGTCCATCGCGACGATCTGGATGATGCACGCTGGTGCGGGCGTGGCGTTGGCGGAGCTGACCGGCGATTCGGCGGGGTCGTTCTTCGCCGAGGAGTTCCTCGTGGGTAAACGGTTCGCCAACGCGTTGTCCGAGCCGGGCAGCGGCAACCGGTTTCTGCAACCACAGCAGGTGGCCGACCCCGTGGTGGGCGGCTGGTCGCTCACCGGCGCGAAACGGTTTGTCTCCGGAAGTGAGATCGCGGACTACCTGCTGGTGAACGCGCTGGTCTCGGGGGCGCCGACGTTCTTCGGGGTGATACCGGACGAGTCCGTATCGATCATCCCGATCTGGGACACCCTCGGTTTGCGCGCGACCCGCAGTCAACTGCTGGCCTTCGACAACACCGTGTTGCGCGCCGAATACCGTGGTCGAGCACCGGGACCCGGTGATTTCGCGGTGATTCCGGCCGGGTTGCCCGCCATCTCCCTCGGCATCGCCGACGCGGCGCTCGCCGCATTGGTCGCGCACGCCCGGTCGCGGATGATCCTGGGCAATCCGCTGGCCGAGCAACAGTGGGTGCAACACGAGGTCGCCGACGTGCAGGTTCGGCTCGCCGCCGCCCACGCCCTCTACGACCAGGGTCTGCGCGAGGCCGACAGCGCGAGCCCTGCCTTCTTCTCCACGCTGTCGCGGGCGAAGTATCTGGCGAACAAGGTGGCCGTGGACGTCGCCCAGTTGGGTGTGCGCGTGGGTGGAGCATCGGGTTATCTGCGTCAGTCGCCGATCCAGCGACACCTGCGCGACGCCGAGGCGGGGCAGCTCATGGCGTACTCGACCGAGGTGCTGGCCGGTGAGATCGGCCGGGAGGTGCTCGGCGCCGGTGCGCCGCCGCCGAGCAGTTGATCACCTCGGTCGAGATCGGTTGTCGTCCAATACTTCAGGTGCCACTGCTGTCGTCAGACGTGGGGCTACCGGAGTCACTATCCGGCCATGGCGTCCTTGCGCCGAGCGGCGCGGTAGGCGGCCGGCGTTACCCCGTACTTGGCGCGGAATGCTCGGGAGAGTTGATCGACCGTACGGAAACCGCAGCTGTCGGCAATGTCGCGCAGGCCACGGGTGTCATCGCTGAGCGCGCTCGCCGCGGCAGCCAGCCTGCGGGTGCGGATCAGCCGCCCCACGGACAGACCCTGGAGTTCGAACGCCCGGAACAGGGTCCGCCTGCTCACGTGCAGCCGGACCGCGACCGCATCGGGATTCACCGCCGGGTCCGCGAAATTCCGGTCGATGAAGTCGGCCGCGCGGCGACGCAGCACATCCTCGGTCGTCAGCTCCCTCGTCGCATCCGTGAGATCACGTTCGAGCAGCGCGACTATCGCCGCCCGGAACAAGATCTCGTCGATGCGCGCCACAATTCGCAGATGATCGGGACTTGTTGCGCCACAGGCGATATCACGGCCGAACATCAGCGCCGACACCGCCGCGCGCGAGAGCGGCCAGGACCAGCCGCCCGCCGCGGCCGCGTCCAGTCCCCACGCGGCCAGGGAATCGACCGGTAGGTAGAGGTACAGCACATCGGTGGCCGGAGCCTCGCAGCGCGCGAGTGTCGACCGGAACGGGCTGTCGAGGCACACCGCGAACGCCTCACCGGCCACTGCGGTCGACCGGTGGCCCCGTTGCTCGAGCGTGGCCCGCCCGGCCAGCACCAAACCCAGTTGCAGGTACTGGCTGTAGTGATCGTCGCCGACGCCGGCGCCGCGCTCGGCGGTGATGTCCGAGGATCGCAGCCGGGCGACCAGTACTGACCCGGTGCTCGAGGTCCACAGCGTGGCAGCGAAATCCTCCCGGGCGCGCAGGCGGCAGCCGAACGCCACCCGCTGCAAATCGCGCGTCCCGTGGAGGGCCACACCCTTGTCGGCGGCGGGGCCCGGTCGCTCCAAGGGGCACAAAGTTGCCGGTCGAATCAATTCGCTCGCCGATTGCCCCAATTCGAACAAAACGGACTTCTCCCGCGCTGGGACCCTCGGATAGGCCTCCGTTCGGTCGGAGCGCTGCTCGCCGCGCTCGGTTCGCCCTCCGGTTTCGATCCTGTGCGCGTCCGCCTCGCTGTGCATATTCCACCTCCGCGCTGGGGGTGCGCGGTCGCCGGAAACGGGTAGGACGCGGATCCGTCACCGGTTGCCTGCACCTGTCGACAATAAGAGTTGCTCTCGAAAGGCCAAGGATAACAGCGTAATTCGATGCAAAAGTACGGTCTGTCGGATCTCGGTGTCACCGCGTGGACGACACTCGCATTCCGTGCCAGGTTCGCCGGGATGTCGTGCCAGGACGGTCTGCGCGGGCCGGGCTCTGGACTGCCTCGAAGGCGGTTCCCGCCTGCCGATTTCGGTCATCCGGTGGCCACCGCGGGGGCACGTCGACGGTTTGCCTGGTTATTGCGGCACTCATGCCTGCGGCCTAACCTCGACACCGTTGGCCCCCTTGCTATTCCGCGTTCAACGGTCGCAGGATTCCTCATCGTGTCCTCCCTGTTCGGAGGTGGTCAAAGAATCAATCTTCAGTGATTTCCGGCGCATTCCTCGCCCACCTCGACGACAAAGGACTACTGAGACATGCTGTGGGAAGCACTGCTGTGGGTGATCGTCGCCGCAGGACTGGCCGGAACCGCCGCCTACCTGCTGCGCAGGCGCGGCAAGGGTCGCGACGGAGAGGCCACCAACGAGTCGGTGGGGCAGGTGTTCACGCTCGTCGGCGGACTGCAGGTGGTGCTCGCGTCGTTCCTGCTCATCGGCGTGCTCGACACCAACGCCGGCGCGGCGAAGGCGGCATCGGACGAAGCGGACCGGCTGCTCGCGCTCCAGTGGGCGGGCGACGCATTGTCGGAACCTGCCCGCAGCACTGTCACCAGGGCTGTTCACGCCTATACCGGTCAGGTGATCGAGGTCGAATGGCCCGCCATGAGCTCCGGTGGGAGCGTCGACGACAGGGCGTGGAACCAGTTGTCGGCGGTGCGCACCAGCATCGCGGCCAGTCCCGCCACCGACGAATGGCAACGTTCGCGTCAGATCGCGGCAGCCGATCGGCTGTGGGAGGTCTACGAGGCAAGGCAAGCCAGGATCGAGGCCGCGGGCAGCGCGCTGTCGCCGATGATGTGGCTGGCGCTGGCACTCGGCGCGATTCTGTCGGTGGGTTTGTCACTGCTGTTCTCGGGCACCAGCGCGCGCATTCACGTCGTCGTGGTGGCCAGCTTCGCGGCGGTGGTGACGTTCATGATCTTCACCATCTTCGAGCTACAGAACCCCTACGGCCGAGCGGCTGCTGTCGCACCGACGGCCTTCGATGCCGTGCTGGTGCAGCTGAGGTGAAAAAGACTGTGCGGAGAGGGATCTGGGCTGCCGCACTGGCGGGGGTGGGCCTGTTCGCGCCCGGCTCGGTCGGTGCGGTTCCAGGTCCGGTATCACCGTCGATCGAGCCACCGAGCGTCGTCGTACCGCGAAACACGCCGCGAATCGGGACGTTGACCACGGCTCCACCGGAACCCGTGGAGACGCCACGCGTACCGCCGCCTCTCGCGACGACCGGGCAGCTTCCTCGGTCGGTGCCGCGGTACGAGGAACCGGAGGTCACCCGGCGGCCGTTCGTGGAACCCGGGCTCCCCGGTCAGGGCGACCGGCCCGATCTACCGGAGACGACCACGCCGAGAAGGCCGTTCGAGAAGCCGGCTGTTCCTCCGTTCGAGCGGCCGAGTGTGCCAGTGCCGGCACCGCCTCTCGGTGGTCTGGAATTGCCCGCTCCGGCCCGCCCGTTCGATGGACCGGAAGCGGCGGTTCCGGAGGCCCCGCGTCCGCTCCCGTTGCCTGCTCCGGCTCCTCCGCCGTTCCCGCTACCTGCTCCCGCGCCGCCGAAGCCGCTGCCTGTACCACCGCCACCGCCCTCGGTCCCGGCCCCGCAGCCGACAGTGCCGCCTGTTCCTGAACCGGCACCTCCACCAGAACCTCCTCCGCCACCGCCGAGCGTGTCGGTCAGCCCCCCAGCCCCGATTCCGTCACCCGTGGAACCGCCGCCGAGTCCACCCGTCCCGGTCCCCACGCCGGTGCGGTTTGTCTCGCCGCCCGAGAAGGAACCGGAGGCGGTGGTTGCCCAGCCCATGGCGGTCGAACAGCGACGCTGGGCGCTCACCGCCCTGCTGCTGGTCGTCGGAAGCGCGGGTGCGGGGAGGGCGGCGATGAGGCGCTCATGAGTCTCTGATGTAGACATCCAGCGTCCTCGTGGCAAGGCCACGAGGGCTGATCGAACCTGGCTGCGGGCACGTGCGCGAATCGTAAGGAAGATTTGAATTCACTTCGCGCACAACAGATTTCGATTCATTTTGCTCCGTAGATCGCGCACGATCCGCTACAGTCGCTTCTGCCACAATCGATAGCCGGTGGATAACTGATTCGTTCGCTCCCCGTGGTGTGTCATCTCGTTTCTCCCATGTCTCTCGAAGCAGGAAGAACTCATGACTGAACTGGCTGAACCATTCTCTGGAACCATCGCCGCCGCCCAGCTGAGCCTCAGCACCGTCGCCGCGCGAAACCTCGCAACCACCACCAAATCCGTGCCGCAGATGCAAGGCATCACCTCGCGGTGGCTGCTGAAACTGCTGCCCTGGGTGCAGGCCGACGGTGGTGTGTACCGCGTCAACCGCCGACTCACCTATACCGTCGGCGACGGCCTGATCACCTGCTACGACACCGCGGGCCAGGCGCGGGTGCTCGCACCCGACCTGCGTGAACTGCGCTACCTGCGTGACTACTCCGACGATGCTGCCCTGCAGACGGTGGCGGACTCCTTCGTAGAACGCCGGTACGCGCCCGGCGACATCATCGCCGAAGCCGGTCGACCGGCCGAAGAGCTGGTGGTGCTCGCCCACGGCAAGGCCGACAAGCTCGGCACCGGCGCCTATGGGGAGTCGACCGTTCTCGAGATCATGACCGACGGCCGGTTCATCGGTGAACGGATCCTCGGTGCCGATGCGCAGCCATGGGACTTCACCGTCAAGGCGGTGACCGCGTGTACCTGCCTGGTCCTCACCGACCGCGCTCTGGCCGAGGTCAGCGCACGGATCGAAGGATTGCGCGAGCACGTGCGGGCGGCCCAGCTCGACGACGCCGTCGCCGATGAGCGGGCCAACCCCTACGGCGAGAGTTCGATCGAGCTCGCCTCCGGTCACGAGGGCGAACCGCAGTTGCAGGGCACCTTCGTCGACTACGACCTGTCCCCGCGCGAATACGAGTTGAGCATCGCCCAGACCGTGCTGCGGGTCCACAGCCGCGTCGCCGACCTCTACAACAAGCCGATGGACCAGATCGAACAGCAGCTGCGGCTGACCATCGAAGCCCTGCGCGAGCGCCAGGAAGACGAGATGGTCAACAACCGCGACTTCGGACTGCTGCACAACGCCGCACCGCAGCAGCGGATCAGTACTCGCACCGGGGCTCCGACACCGGACGACATGGACGAATTGCTCGCCCTGGTCTGGAAGGAACCCGCGTTCTTCCTGGCCAATCCGAAGGCCATCGCCGCCTTCGGCGCCGAATGCAGCCGCCGCGGCATCTATCCGACGAGCACCGAGCTGAACGGACATCGGGTGCCCTCGTGGCGCGGGGTACCGATCCTGCCGTGCAACAAGATCGGCACCTCGGCCGGCCGCACCACCTCGATCATGCTGATGCGCACCGGTGAATCGTCACAGGGCGTGATCGGCCTGCGCCAGACCGGAATTCCCGACGAGTACGAGCCCGGACTGAACGTGCGCTTCATGGGCATCGACGACAAAGCGATCATCTCCTACCTGGTCAGCACCTACTACTCGGGTGCGGTGCTGGTGCCCGATGCCCTCGCGATCCTCGAGAACGTGCAGCTCGGCGCCGAGGGCTGACATCGTGCAGCCCTTCGAGCTGCCCGAGTTCTACGTCGCTCATCCCGCGCGGCTGAACGCGCACGTGGAACAAGCACGGGCACATACCAAACAGTGGGCCTACGAGATGGGAATGCTCGGCGACACCGTCGGCGGCGACGTGGTGTGGGACGAGGCGAGCTTCGACGGCATGGACTACGCCGGCCTGTGCGCCTACACCCATCCGGAAGCCGGCGCACCGGTGCTCGACACCGTCACCGACTGGTACACCTGGGTCTTCTATTTCGACGACCACTTTCTCGACGCGTTCAAACGCACCGGTGACATGGACGGTGCACGGCGGTATCTCGACCGTCTGGCCACCTTCATGCCGCCCGACGGTGCCGCGATGCCCGAACCGACCAATCCCGACGAACGCGGTCTCGCCGACCTCTGGACCCGGACGGTGCCGTCGATGTCGGAATGCTGGCGCGAACGGTTCCGCGAAAGCACCCGGAACCTGCTGCTCGACTGTGTCTGGGAAATAGGCAATATCAATACCGCCCGGATTCCCAATCCCATCGACTACATCGAGATGCGTCGCAGGGTCGGCGGCGCACCGTGGTCGGCTGATCTGGTGGAGTACGCCCGTGGCGTCGAGATTCCCGAAGCCATCGTCGGCACCCGGCCGATGCGCGTGCTCAAGGACACGTTCTCCGACGCGGTCCACTTACGCAACGACATCTTCTCGTATCAGCGCGAGACCGAGGAAGAAGGCGAGGTGAACAACGGAGTCCTGGTGGTAGAGCGGTTCTTCGACTGTTCGCCACAGCAGGCCGCCGATATCGTCAACGACCAGCTCACCTCACGGATCCACCAGTTCGAGAACACCGTGCTCACCGAGCTGCCCCTGCTGTTCGACGAGCACGGGCTGGACCCGGTGCAGTGCGCGGCGGCGCTGTCGTACGCGCACGGTCTGCAGGACTGGCAGTCGGGTGGCCACGAATGGCACCTGCGGTCCAATCGGTACATGAACGGCTCCGCCGCGACGGGGCCGATGTCGTTCGGTCCCGCGGGAATCGGCACCGAACTGGCCAGACCCGGGTTCTGGATGGGTCTCGCCGGGCCGGGCGGCGTGCGCAGCCACACCCGGACTCCGTTGCGCCGCACCGGGCAATTGCCGCTGCCGGACTTCGACGTACCGTTCGAGTTGAGTCTGTCACCGCACCTGCCCGTGGCGCGCTCGGCCAGCATCGACTGGGCGCAACAGGTCGGATTCCACGATCCGCTGCCCGAGCTCGGTGGCCGGCAGTTGTGGACTCGCGACGATACAACCGGATTCGATTTCGCGCTGTGCTCAGCCGGTTTGGACCCCGACGCCGATGTCGACGTGCTCACGCTGTCGGCCGAATGGCTCACCTGGGGGACCTGGGGCGACGACTATTTTCCCACCGTCTTCCCGCCCACCCAGGGTGCCGCCGCGATGGCCGGCGCGAAAGCCTGCAACGCCAGGCTGTCGACGTTCATGCCGCTGGACTTGAAACCTGCTGACGCACCGATCAACCCGCTGGAACGGTCGTTGGTGGACCTGTGGTCGCGGACGGCGGGGCCGATGTCGCCGGCGGCTCGGCGCACCTTCCGGCAAGCGGTGGAGTCCATGACCGAAAGCTGGTTGTGGGAGCTGGCCAACCACATCCAGCATCGCGTCCCCGACCCGGTCGACTACCTGGAGATGCGCCGTCGCACGTTCGGCTCGGATCTGACGATCGCACTGTCGAAGATCGCCCGCGGCGGCCTGATCCCCGATGCGGTGTTCGAGTCCACCACCATGCGCGGCATCGAACACGCCGCGCAGGACTACGGCTGTTTGATCAACGACTTCTACTCCTATCAAAAAGAAATCGAATACGAATCCGAGCTGCACAACGCGATCCTGGTGGTCGAGTCGTTCTTCGATTGCGACCGCGACGTCGCCGCTACGGTCGTCGACGACCTGATGCGGGCCAGAATGCGACAGTTCCAGCGACTCGTCGACGACGAATTGCCCGTCCTGTTCGAACATCACCGACTCGACGACGCCGCTCGCGCGGCGCTGACCAGCTATATCGACGAACTGCGTGATTGGATCGCGGGCATCCTGCACTGGCATCGCGACACCAGCCGCTACCGCCCCGAGAACTTGCGCTACCCGGTCGGCCATCAACCGCGAACCGCCGCCCGGCCGGTCCACACGTGGGGACCTTCGGGCATCGGCACCGCCGCCGCCCGGGTTCGACCCCGAGTCGGATCCGTCGCCACCCATGCCACCTCGACGGGAAGGACCTCCTTGTGACCAGCACCGCCCAGAACCCACCGACAGCGCTCGGTGTCGCCGCCGCCCGCACACTGTCGACCACCACCAAATCTGTTCCGCAGATGCAGGGGATCACGCCCCGCTGGCTGCTGCGCATGCTGCCCTGGGTCGAGGTCGACGGCGGAACCTACCGGGTCAACCGGCGCCTGACCTACACCGTCGGGGACGGCTACGTCACCTGCACGCTGGCCAACGGCCGATACCAGGTGGTCCCCGCCGAACTGCGCGAATTGCGAGCGCTGCGCGATTTCGACGACGACGACACGTTGCGCGAGATCGCCCACCTGTTCACGCAGCAGGAGTTCGCGGCGGGGGAGACGATCTGCGAGTTCGGCAACGAAATCGACGCGGCCTATGTGCTCGCCCACGGCCGGGTCGTGCTCACCGGCCCCGGTGACTACGGTCAGCAGGTACAGCTCGACGTGCTCGACGACGGCAGCCACCTCGGTGCCTCCACACTCCTTGGCGGGCAGGCCATTTGGGAATACACGGCGACCGCGAACACCGCCTGTACGGTTCTGGCGTTGCCGCGCGCCGTATTCGACGCCCTGTGCGCCCGTGAACCCCGCCTCGCCGCTCATGTCGCCGGCCTCGGGGCCGCGGTCGCCGCCGAACGAAGCGGTGCCGACAAATACGGTCAGGCGGCGATCGGACTGCTGTCGGGCCAGCAGGGTGAGCCGACGCTGCCCGGGACCTACGTCGACTACGACCAGCAACCACGCGAACTCGAGCTCAGCATCGCGCAACTGCTGCTGCGCGTGCACACGCGGGTCACCGACCTCTACAACAAGCCGATGAACCAGCTCGACCAGCAGCTGCGCCTGTCGATCGCGGCGTTGCGGGAACGTCAGGAACGCGACCTGCTGACCCACCACGACTACGGTCTGCTGAACAACGTCGATCCGGGTCAGCGGTTGTGCTCGGCCACCGGCCGCCCGACACCCGAGGACCTCGATCGCTTGCTGGCCCGCCGTCGCAAGACCGCGTTCTTCCTCGCCCACCCCCGCGTCATCGCCCAGTTCGGCCACGAATGCACAGCCCAGGGCATCTACCCCGATCACACCGAAATCGAGGGAAGACGGGTGCACGCGTGGCGTAACGTGCCGCTGCTGCCCTCGGACAAGATCCCGATATCACCGAGCGGAACCAGCACCATCTTGGCGATGCGGATCGGTGAATCGGATGACGGGGTGATCGGCCTGCGCCAGACCGGTCTGCCCGACGAAGTCGAGCCGGGCGTCAACGTCCGCTTCACCGGCATCGACGACCGCGCCATCGCCTCCTACCTGATCAGCGCCAATCATGCTGCGGCAGTGCTCGTTCCGGACGCACTCGGCGCGCTGACCGAAGTGCAGGTGAATCGATGAGCACCCCGCATGTCGCGACCACGCCGATCCCGGTGCCCACACCCGCTGTTGCGCACAGCTCGCGCACGGCCGCCGACGTCCTCGATCAATGTCGGGAGACCTGCGCGGCCACCCTGCATGCCACCGTGCAGATGATGCCTGCCACGGTCCGCACGATCGTGGGCTACCACTTCGGCTGGTGGGACAAGACCGGGCGGCCGGAACGTCACGACGGCGGCAAGGCCATTCGCCCTGCCCTCGTTCTCTCGGCCGCGCGGCTGACCGGCGGCGACGTGGGAGAAGCCGTCCGCGCTGCCGTCGCGGTCGAACTGGTGCACAACTTCTCGTTGCTGCACGACGACGTGATGGACCGGGACACCACCCGACGGCACCGGCCGACAGCGTGGACCGCGTTCGGGATCGGGCCTGCCATCCTCGCCGGCGACGCGCTGGTGGCCCAGGCGTATTCCCTGCTCGCCGCGGAGCCGGACACACCGATCGTCGAAGCGACGAATCTGATGAGCCGCTCGGTGCTGCACCTCGTCGAGGGTCAGTGCGCGGACCTGGGATTCGAGCGGCGCACCGATGTCGAGCTCGACGAGTGCTTCACCATGGTCGATCAGAAGACCGGGGCGCTGTTCGGGTGTTCGGCCGCACTCGGTGGCCTGTTCGGAAACGCGGACTCCGGTGAGCTGTTGCGGCTGCAAGAGTTCGGCAGGCGCTTGGGCCGTGCCTTCCAGCACACCGACGACCTGCTCGGCATCTGGGGCGACCCCCACGTCACCGGCAAATCGGTGTTCTCCGACCTGCGGAGCCGCAAGAAGTCGTTGCCGGTGGTGTTCGCGCTGCGCTCGAACACCCCGGAAGCGGGCGCGCTCGCCGAGCTCTACCTCCGTGAAAAGCCGCTCGACGACGCCGAATTGGTCCGTGCCGCCGAGTTGGTCGAAGCCGCCGGCGGGCGGGAATGGAGTCGGCTGCAGGCCAGGCAACTGTACGAGGAAGCCATGTCGACGATCAGCGAGGTCGGGGCTAACGCCGAAGCCCTGGCCGACCTGGACCTGCTCGCGGCACTGGCCGCAAACCGAGACTGCTGACGCCGAGCGCTTCTCATGCCACCGCCCGATCGCGGCCACGGTTCCGATCGGGCCGTGGCCGGTCGGGCGGAGGCTGGGGCGGCATTCCACGGCGGAGTAGCCGCGCCCTCTGGATCTGTCGGGTAGATTTCAGGCTTCACCGTAGAGCTGACGGAAGTCGTCGAGGGTGCCTGTGTAGTACTCATGGTCGTCGACGAGCTTTGCCCGGGTGATCCCGTCGGGCTGCTCGCGCGCGAACTGTTCGCCGAGCTCGGACCAGAATGCTCTCTCCGGCAGTCTGTCCGCGCCCTCGGGCAAGAATTTCATCGCTTCACCGACCGCCTCGGCCGCGAACTGCCAATTCAGCTCAACAGACGCGCGGTCCTGACCGGGCCGGGCGGAGTAGGCCATGTCCGCCTCGAGTGCGCGGCGCGCAAAAGTTTGGGAAATCATGATCCACTGGCCGGCGTCGATGAGCTGAGAAACGCCGAGGCCGTACACGACCCCCAGTCTCCGGCTGACGTCCTCGGACTGGTAGCGCACGGCAACATCACCGAGCTGCGAGTGGACCGTCCACGCTTCCGTTCCTTCGGTCAGCGAGGTTTCGGGTGGGCCGTGCCGGGCCGCATCGGATGCGGCGACAAGGCTCAGGTAGGCGGTCGCCTCGGCCAGCGTCCTCGCTGTCAGCATCACGTCGCTCCCGTACCGGGCAGCCGTCACCCCGCTGGACGGCCAAGTCTTTCACCCCTCGGCCATGCCAGTCATCGGCAGCACCTGCCATTCGAAGATGTTGGTACACGACTATTTTGACACCAAATCCGCCAGACCCGGGGCGGATTGCACGGCTGACGCCCGCTTCTTGCTGAGGCTCAGAGGTCTTCCGCGAGATCTTCTTCGTCGACGGGTCGAGTCAGCAGCTACTCGATGAAGGTCCCTGTGGCGGGGCTGAATTCGCGTTCCACGTTCCAGCCACACTAATTCCGCACATTCTCACCGCGGAACCGCCACGCGGGCGGGATACGTTGTCGTCGTGCTCCTGGCGAAGTCCCCTCCTGCGGTTGCGCCCACATGCGCCGCATTCCTGATGTTGACGGCGATCATGATCAGCTTGCATCGGGGTTGGGTGATGACGGAATTGTGGCTGCTGGCGCTACCCGTGCTCGGGATGGCGTGGTTGACAGTGATCGCGCTGTTCGCGGTCGCGATGGCCCGTGCCCGCAAGCAGACACAGCGATGGCCGCTGGCGATCACCGCCGCGATGGCCGTGGTGGGCATCGGAGCACCAGTTCTGTTCGTCGGCTGTCCCGAGGTCGGGGCGCGGACCCGATTCTGGCTCGAGCGACCGGCGTTCACAGCGGTGGCAGCACTGGAGACTCCGGACGACGGCGGCTACTACGGCAGTCCCTTGCCGGGACACCTGTGTTTTGTGTCGGCGAATTGCAAAGTGGCGACTATCACTACGGTCGGGGGACCTCCGGTGCGGTTCGTACCCGATTACCTGGGAATCCCCGACGGCGCCGTCGGTTACGCGCACTTCACCGAATCGCCTGGTCCCGAACCGTATGACGGTTTCGGCGATCCGATCTGTCCGACAATCGAACTGGGCGGTGGGTGGTGGTGGCTCGGCGGTTGTCCGTAGATCGACGGCCTCGACCTCGGTAGGCCGATCAGGCCGCCACGACGTCGGCGGCGCCGTTGAGCCGGGCGTAGCGTCCGCCGCCGTCGACGAGGGTCCGGTGGTCGCCGAGCTCGGCGACCCGGCCATGGTGGAGGACCGCGATCTGGTCGGCATCGCGGATGGTGCTGAGCCGGTGCGCGATGGTGATGACCGTGCGGCCCTGGGCGACGATGTCGATGGCGGCTTGTACCGCACGCTCGGTCTCGTTGTCGAGGGCGCTGGTCGCCTCGTCGAGCACCAGCACGCGCGGGTCGCGCAACAGGGTGCGGGCGAGGGCGATGCGTTGCTTCTCACCGCCGGAGAACCGATGACCGCGCGACCCGACCACCGTGTCGTAGCCTTGGGGCAGCGAGGCGATCAGCTCGTGGATCTGGGCGGCACGGGCCGCGCGCTCGATCTCCGCATCGGTCGCACCCGGCTTGGCATAGCGAAGGTTCTCACGAATGGTCGTGTGCAGCAGGTACGACTCCTGAGACACCACGCCGACGATGCGAGCGAGGGTGCCGAGCTCCAGATCGCGGACGTCGACGCCGTCGATAGTTACCCGGCCGCCGGTCGCGTCGTGCAGTCGCGCGACGAGCGAGGCGAGGGTGGTCTTGCCGGAACCGGTCTCGCCGACCAGCGCGAGCGTCGATCCAGGAGGCACGACGAGCGAGACGCCATCGAGCACGTCGGGGCCCGCGGGGTCGTAGCGGAAGCTGACATCGTCGAACCGGACTTCGCCCACGACATCGCGCGGGTCGAGGTCGACCGGCTGGGTGGGTTCATCGATCTCGACCGGAAGGTCGAGATAGCCGAAGATCCGGCTGAACAACGCCATCGAGCTGGTGACTTCGACACCCACATTGAGCAGAGCCATCAGCGGCCTGAACAACCCCGCCTGCAACGTGGTGAAGGCGACCAGCGTGCCGATCGTCATGCCGCTGCTGGTCGCCGGCAGACCGGCGGCGAGGTACAGCAGCGCCGGGATGGCCGCGAAGAGGATGCTCATGGTGGCCATCCGCCAGCGGCCCGCGAGCTGTGAGCGCACTTCGAGGCCGACCAGATCGTGTGAGGTCTTCTCGAACTGGGCCGACGCGAGAGGGCCGGTGCCGAGGGTCTTGCCCAGTTGCACGCCGCTCACCGAAAGTCCCTCCTCGACCTGGCCGTGCAGCTCGGCGAGGTGACGTTGGCGCTGGGCGGTGATGTCGCGGCGCAGCAGCGCTACGCGCCGGGTCAGCCAGATCGCCGGCGGCAGCACCACCAGCGACAGCAGCGACAACCGCCACGACAGCACGGCCATCGCGACGGCGGTGCCGACCACGGTGGTGACGTTGCTCGCGATGGAGGTCGCGGTACTGGTGACCACGGACTGCATGCCGCCGACATCGTTGATCAGGCGCGACTGGACCTCACCGCCACGGGTGCGGGTGAAGAACGCCAGCGACTGCCGCTGCAGATGGCGGAACACGTCGGCACGCAGGACATGCATGACCTGCTGCCCGACCGTGGTGGAGATGAGTGTCTGGCCCACGCCGAGCACGGCGGTGAGCACGGTGACGGCGAGCATGCCGCCCACTGCCCAGAGCAGGAGCGGGACGTCCTGGTGGGGGAGCGCGTCATCGATCACCAGTCGCAGCAGGAACGGCGAGGCGAGGCCGATCGTCGAACCCGCCACGATCAGGACGGTCAGCAGGGTGAGCTGAAGCCGGTACGGCGCGAAGAGCGCGGCGATGCGGCGCAGGGACACGGGGGACTCGCGCAGTTGTGCGCGGTCGGCCGGGTCGGGTCGGCGGGTGCGGCCGCCTCCGGCGGAGACTTTCACTTCCATATGCAACCCCCTTGGGTTGTGCTTATGCTGAGGTTACCTCACTATCTGGTAGGGAAAACAAAGCGAGAGGCGGGTTTATGCCCGACAACGAGAGCGACCTCCTGATGCAGGTGGCCAGGACGCTCCGTCGGCGCTGGTCGGCGGCGTACGCGCCGATGGGGCTGACGCCACACCAGGCCCGCGCGCTTCGCGTGGCAGGTGAGCACGAGGGGCTCCGGCTGTCGGCCATCGCGGACGCGTTGCGGATCAGCGCCCGGTCGGCCACGGAGGTGGTGGACGCGCTCGAGGAGGCCGGCCTGGTCACACGGCGACCCGACCCGACAGACCGTCGCGCGATTCTCGTTGCGGTGACCACGCTGGGCAAGCGGACACTCGCCACCCTGACTGCCGCCCGGACAAAGGACGCCGACGACTTCTTCGGACGACTCACCGACCACGAGCGCGCTTCGTTACGGGACATCCTCGGCAAGCTCGTCCGCTGAGGTACGGAACCCTCTAGGTCGCCATCTCGTCGGCGGGCAGGCGGACCAGGCCGAGGCGATCGCATCGCCGGATCAGTGGTGTGAGGATCCGGTCGGCCTCGGCCTCGCGGTCGGCCCGGCGCAGGGCGCTGCCGAGCAGGAACCCGGCGCGCAATGCGGCCAGCGGCCTGCGCCGCGTGTCTATCCCGGCGACCAAGTTCTCGGCGCGCTCGATCGCCTCCCTGAGCCGATCCGTCGTCAGCAACAACCGGATCGCGGAGTCCTCATCGGATTCATCGATGGCCGTGGCGATTCCCTCGTCGCGTCGAATCGTGCGCGCGCTCATCACCGCGGCTGACACGGTGGGGTCGAGTTCGACACCCAGACGCACCCTTTCGTTGCGAATTCGGGCGGCCAGGCGTGGTAGGTCCAGGCGTTCGGCGAGGGACATGCCCTCGTCGAGGAGTTCCAGGGCGCCGTCGCGGTCGCCGCGCAGTGCGCGTACCCGCGCCCCGGTCGCGTAGGTGGCCAGCATGAAGTCCACGCCGCCACCGCCCTCGGCGGACAGTTCCCTGCTCTGCTCGAGTAGATCGGCTGCGGTCTCGAGATCGCCTGTCTCATAGGACAATTCGCCGAGCTGCGCGCAGGCGAGGCGAGTTGCGTGGGCGCCGGCGCCCATGGTCGTGCGTGCGGTATCGAGCGCGGTCGTGAACAGGTCCTCCGCGCCGGGTATGTCGAGCTGTTCGCGGGCAGCCACACCCGCGAAACACCGCCCGTACACCGACAGGAACGGGCCGGTCGCCTCGTGGTACGGCGCCGCCCAGAGCTGCCATCGGCGCGCCTCGTCGAAGTCGAAGCGCTGGATCGCCGCGAAGGTGGCGATATTGGCCGCCACCCCGGGAATGCGCGGGGAGAAGTCGTCGGGTCGGGCCAGCGCGTCACCGATCAGGCCGTCCAGCTCCGATATCCGGTCGGCGAACATCTCTCGGACACTGATCGCGACATCGGCTTCCGCGCGCAGATCGGTGCGTTCGGGTTCGGTGGGTGGAGCCGCGGCCAGCGCGGTCTCGAAGCGGGTGAGGGAGGACGCGGTGGCCGCGGGTCTACGCAGCACCAGATTGATCCAGACGTCGAACAGCTGGATACGGGGTCTGGTCCGGCATACCCAGCTGGGTAGCTTCACCAGAATGCCTTGCAGCATCACCATTCTCGACCGCTCCAGCAGGTAGCCCGCACTC
Source organism: Nocardia sp. NPDC056952 (assembly GCF_042674185.1). NCBI lineage: Bacteria > Bacillati > Actinomycetota > Actinomycetes > Mycobacteriales > Nocardiaceae > Nocardia > Nocardia sp. NPDC056952. The sequence continues at coordinate 388,896 of NZ_JBHURA010000003.1, forward strand.
TGCTCGACCAGATCCGCCGCCCGTTCGGGGTCGTGGGCGGCGAGTGCGTGTTCGACCGCGTCGTTGAGCAGGTGATGGTGGGCGAACCAGTCGGCGGCCCGCAGCCGCAGCCCGGTGATCTCGGTCGGGCGGTCCTGGGCCAGTCTGCGGCACAGGTATCCGGCGAACAACTGGTGGTAGCGGTACCAGTCGTGGGCGGGACCGGTGGGAAGCAGGAACAAGCCGCGGTCGGCGATGTCGGCGAGCAGGGCAGCGGCGTCGGCGCGACCGGTCAGTGCGGTGGCCAGTCCGCCGCAGATCCGCTCGCAGATCGAGGTCGTCATGAGAAATTCGAGGGTGTCCGGATCCAGTGCGCCGAGAACGTTCTCAGCCAGGAACGCGCCGATGTCGGGGTGCGCGGCGAGGCTGTCGAGCAGATGCGCCGGGTCTTCGCCCGCGCGTAGCGACAGAACCGTCAGCTGCAGCGCCGCGACCCAGCCGTCGGTGGCGCGGGCCAGCGCGGACACCTCGTCGGTGCTCAGGTGTACACCGCCGGCTTCGGCGAGGAACGCGTGTACCTCATCGGCGTTGAAACGTAGTGTGGTGGCGTCGATTTCGGCGAGTTCGCCGTGGATGCGCAGCCTGCTCAACGGCAGGTCGAGTCGCTCGGTGCTCGTGACGACGAGGGGCAGATGGTGACAGCCGTGCTCGATCAGGAACCGGACCGCGGCTACCGAGGCGGAGGCGGTGACCCGTTGCCAGTCGTCGAGTACCAGTGTCACCCGCCGGTCGTCGGCGTGTAAGCCGTCGACGAGTGCGGTGAGCACGGCGCGGGTCGGGTCTTCGGGGTCGGCTTCCAGTAGCCGGTCGAGGTCGTCGGAGAGAGCGGGAACCGTGGGTCTGATCGCCTCGGCGAGGTGGGTGAGGAACCAGGCGACATTGTTGTCGTCCTCGTCGACGGTCAGCCACGCCACCGCGGCGCCGTGCTCGACCAGCTCGTCGTGCCACTGGGCAGCCACGGTCGTCTTGCCGAATCCACTGGGCGCGTGGATGGCGGTGAGCCGGGTGCCTTCGGTAGTGCGCAGGTGCTCGAGCAGGCGCTTTCTGGCGAGGGTCGCGCGCGCCGGGGTCGGCGGGCGATACTTCGTCGCGGGTGTGGGTGGTGCGGTGGTGCGTTCGCGGGCCCGTGACCCCGGGGCGATCGGCACCGCGACCGGTCGCTGGGTATCGGGGACCCGCAGGACATCGACCGGGCTGCCGGTACTGCGCTGGGCCGCAACCAGTTCCGCACCGAGGGCGGCGGCGCTGTCCGGACGGTCGGCGGGATCGGTTGCCATCGCGTGCTCGATGACGGCTCTGACCTCGTCGGGCACATCGTGGTCTGTGAGACCGGGCCCCGGCTGCGCGGAGACCCGCAGGAACTGCGACAACACCTGCTCGCCGACGCGCCGCTCGTAGGCGACATGGCCGGTGAGGGCGCAGAACAGGGTTGCGCCCAGGCCGTACACGTCGGCGGCGGCCGTGGCTTGCGCGCCGCGCAGGACTTCCGGCGCGGCGAAAGCGGGGGAGCCGGTGACGATCCCGGTGGTCGTATGGAATCCGCCTTGGATCCGGGCGATCCCGAAATCGGTGAGTTCGGGCTCGTTGTAGTCGCTGAGCAGGATGTTGGACGGTTTCACGTCACGATGCAGGATGCCGGCCCGGTGCGCGGTCTCGAGCGCGCCCGCCATCTTCACGCCCAAGCGCAGCGTTGCCGCCCAATCCAGCGGGCCGACGGCGTGGATGCGTTGTTCCAACGAGCCACGCGCGTGATAAGGCATCACCAGGTAGGGGTGCCCGCCGTGGGTGGTGCCTGCTTGGAAGACCGCGACGATATGTGGGTGTCCGGACAGGCGGCCCATCGCCTGCTGTTCGCGCACGAAGCGTTGCAGTCCGTCGGGGTCGAGCTCGGCGGTCAGTACCTTCACCGCGACGACACGGTCCAGATCGGGCTGAGCGCAGCGGTAGACCACGCCGAATCCGCCGCGCCCGATCTCCTCGGCGTCCTCGAAGCCCTCGGCGGTCAATTCCGCGGCGATCCCTGTCGCCGAGCTGCGCTGCGTCGGCATGTTGTCGGCCATTCAGGCTCGATTCGGTGCGGCCTCGTGGCGGTGCGCTGGTGCGCCCGCCCTCTACCGAGGATAGTCCCGGAGCCGGCTGTGTTCGACGACGTCAGGCGCGTTTCGGGCGGCGACGGAAGCGTCTGCGCTCGCGCTGCGGGTAGGCGGCTCAGCCGCGCTTGTTCGGGGGGTCGACGAAGATGTCGTATTCCAGCCCGTCGGCACCTCCGTACGGCGAGAAATCGGTGACGCCTTCGGCACGCAGCACGTCGACGTCGAGGAACGTGTTTCCGGTGACCGATCGCGCGTCCTTGCGCAAAAGCGCCACGGCGGCATCGGCCATGATCTGCGGGGTGCGGGCTTTGGCGATCGCGTCGTCGCCGCCGAGGAGGTTCTGCACCGCGGCGGTGGCGATCAGGGTCTCGGGCCACAAGCAGTTGCCGGCGATGCCGTGTTCGGCGTACTCGGCGGCCCAGCCCAGCGTGAGCAGTGACATCCCGTACTTGGCGAGCATGTAGGCGGGATAGGCGCCGAGCCATTCGGGTGCGAGATTCAGCGGCGGCGACAGGCTCAGGATGTGGGCGTTGTCGCTGCGGCGCAGGTGCGGCAGGCAGGCGCTCGAGAGCAGATAGGTGCCGCGCAGCTGGATCTGCTGCATCAGGTCGAATCGCTTGATCGGCAGTTCCTCGGTGGGGGCGAGGGCGATCGCCGAGGCGTTGTTCACGCAGTAGTCGATGCCGCCGAAACGTTCGACCGCGCGGGCCACCGCGTCGGCGACCGAGGTTTCGTCGCGCACATCGCCCACCACGGCGAGCGCCCGTCCACCTGCGGCTTCGATCTCGGCGGCGGCGGTATGGACGGTGCCCGGCAGCCGGGGGTCCGGCGTATCGGTCTTGGCGAGCAGCACGATGTTGGCGCCTTCACGGGCGGCGGCGACGGCGATCGCGAGCCCGATGCCGCGGCTGCCGCCCGACATGATCATGGTGCGCCCGGCCAGCGGGAAGGACGAGGTCGTGGATGTGGGGGTGGTCATACCGTGTGACGTTACAGTTCTCTGACAGTCGCGGCAATAGTGAAATATGTAGACTCGGGCTCGTGAAATCCGCTCCTACCGGCTTCGACGCACGGGTCCGTCCGGTGTCGGCCCGTTCGGCGATTATCCGGATTCTGATAGCGGCCGAGTCACCGACGACCACCTCGAGCGAAATCTGCGCTGCCACGACCGCTGTCGGATATCCGGAGGCAACGGTGCGTGTCGCGGTGTCGCGGATGGTCGCCGCGGGCGAACTGATCCGCGAACAGCGCGCTTACACGCTCGACCCCGCCCTGCGTGCACGTCGGGCCGAACTCGCCGCCCCGCCCGCTCGACCCTGGGACGGCGACTGGGAGCAGGTCGTCATCACGGCCGCCGGACGGCCTTCGTCCGAGCGCGCGGCCCTGCGCGCCAGGCTGCTCTCGCTTCGCCTGGCCGAACTTCGCGAGGGAGTCTGGCTGCGGCCGGCCAACCTCGTCCGCGAGCTGCCCGTGGACCTGGCCGCCACCACACTCCAGTTCCGCCTCCGGCCGGTCGAGAACCCGGTCGAACTAACCGCCGCGCTGTGGTCTCTGACCGATTGGTCGGCACGCGGGCGCGCCCTGCTCGACGACATCGAAAACCCCGACCCGGCAGCAAGATTCGCGGTCGTGAGCGCCGCGCTCGATCTGCTCACCTCCGACCCCGCGCTTCCGGCAGCGTTGCAGCCCGATGGCTGGCCGGTCGACGATCTCCGGGCACAGACCTCGGCCTACCTCGCCTGGATCAGTCAACTCGACGTGTAGTCCGTTCCCGGCGCCGCCAGGTCAGGGCAACTGCGCGGGCTGTTCTCACCGGCGCAGTAGTCGACGGCCTTGCCGAAATCGAAGGTCTCGGTGAACAACTGGTCGTCAGGTCGCGTCGTCCGTTGCCGTCTCGGCTGACCTGCGACGGTTTCGCCGTGGCTCGCGAGGAGCCTCGGGTATGCCCAGTTGGACGCAGGTCAGCAAGGCCACTTCGATATCGAGCCTGCGCTCGCCGAGCGGATGTCCGAGCAGCTCTTCGGCTTTGCGCACCCGGTAGTGGACGGTGTTCTTGTGGACGTGGAGCCGGGCGGCGGCGTCGGTGTAGCTGCCACGGGCGTCGAGGAACGCGCGGACGGTCTCGCGTAGCCGTGCTGCTGTCTCGTCGGTGCCCAGCAGTGCGCCGAGCACGCGCTCGGCCCACACCCTCATCTCGGGCACCCGGTCGGCGAACAGGGCGGTCAACGCCACATCGGCATGGACGGTGAGTCCGTGCTCTCGCCTGGTCAGTGCGACTGCGCGGGCTTGCTGTGCGTCACGGAAGGTCTGGCGGAATCCTTCGAGGCCGGTGGCCGGATCGCCCAGGGTGATGGACAGATTCGGATGGGCGCGCAGATCGTGGGCGAGCTGTTCGGTGTCGAGCACGGGCCGGGCCACCGACGAGATCCACACCCACCGGTTGTGATCGTCGACTTCCACGGTCATCGGCGTCTTGCCGGTGGCGGTGGCCAGCAGGGCGGTGCCCGCGCGCAGGGACGCGCGAGGGTCGCGGGTTCCGGGTGGTGTCCACAGCGTCGCGAACTGGTGCCAGCCGCGCAGGGAGGCCGACAGCATCTGCTCGGCCGAGCCCACATCCAGGTCATCGGCGTCGACGACGGCGCGCACCTGCGCGGCGCGGGCGGCGTCGGTGCGCGCGTCCCAGCGGCGGCGCTCGCTCTCGTAGATATCGATCAAGCCCTCGATCACCTGGTCGATATAGCTGTTGACCAGGTAGGCGATGCGGGCCGCGGTGGCCATCGCGACGTCGGTGGGCGGGTTCAGTTCGGCCAGCAGCGTCATCGTCCACTGGACGAACATGTTCTCGCCGAGCCGGTAGGCGCGCAGCAGTGCCTCGAGCGACAGGTCGTGCTGGGCGAAGCGGCGGGCGTATTCGGCGGCGGCGGGTGGCACGGTGATGTCGTCGAGGCCGATGGCCAGGGTGAGCATGTCCAGGATCGCGGACAGGTTGGACTCGGTGCTGGCCACCATCAGCCTGCGCACTTCGTCGTCGTGCCGGAATTCCGGGATGACCTCGGTGAACATTGTGGTCATCCGCGGTGACAGGTGGTCCAGGTCGGCTTTGATCCGGCCCGCCACCGCACGCACCAGTGGATCGTTGTCGTGGGCCATGGCCGCAGACAGTACCCCCGACGCTCGCGTGTGTGGCGCGGTTTGTGCTCGTGGCACAACACGTCGGGCCAATGCTGGGCTGCTGGCCCGTAGTCGGCACCTCATCCGCGCCCTACCGTGAGTGATGTAACCCAGATCACATTCGCCACTGGTGAGGAATCATGCGACACATCGCCGAATTGCCCGAGGTCAGAGCCGCTGCCGACCCGCACGGACACTGCATCGCCGACGACACCGTCACCCTGTCCAACGCGCAGTTCCACGCTCGGGTCGACGCCGCCGCCTCGGTCCTGCATCGAGAGGGCGTGCGGCCCGACGACGTCGTCGCGGTGGTGCTGCCCAACCGGGTAGACCTCGTGGTGGCCCTGTTCGCGGCCTGGCGACTCGGCGCCGCGGTCACTCCCGTGAACCCCGGGCTCACCGACGACGACATCCGATACCAGGTCGAAGACTCCGGCGCCGCCGTCGTCATCGGTGAACCCGGTAGGCCCGCAATCACTCTCGACATCGCGGAACTGGCCGAGCACGCCGGCCCCGTCGCGGCGACCACGTCCTCCGACGATCTCGCCCTGATCATCTACACCAGCGGCACCACGGGCAGGCCCAAGGGTGTGCTGCTCGGTCACGAGAACCTCGCCGCCATGTGCTCGATGATCATCGACTCGCTCGGCCTGAACGAGACGGACCACAGCCTGCTGATCCTGCCGCTGTTCCACGTCAACGGCATCGTGGTCAGTGTGCTGTCGCCGTTGCTGGCGGGTGGACGCACCACTATCGCCGGAAAGTTCTCCGCCTCAGGCTTTTTCGACACGGTCGAGCGGGTCCGACCCACGTATTTCTCGGCGGTGCCCGCGATCTACGCGATGCTGGTGGCCCAGCCCGACGGTCCTCGTCCCGACAATTCCTCGTTGCGCTTGGCGATCTGCGGTGCCGCGCCGATGCCCGGCGAGCTCATCGCCCGGTTCGAGCAGCGATTCGGTGTGCCGATTGTCGAGGGTTACGGTCTGTCCGAGGGAACCTGTGCGTCGACTCTCAATCCCGTAGCGGGCCAACGCAAGCCGGGAACTGTCGGGATTCCGCTGCCCGGTCAGACCGTGGCGATCATGGATATCGACGGCGCGTTGTCGGCGCCCGGTGAACCCGGCGAAGTCGTCATTCGCGGAGCGAACGTGATGCGCGGCTATCTCGGCAGGCTGACGGAGACGGCGAAGACTGTCGTGGACGGTTGGTTGCACACCGGCGATGTCGGCTATTTCGACGCCGACGGCTACCTGGTGCTGGTCGACCGGATCAAGGACATGATCATCCGGGCGGGGGAGAACCTGTACCCCAAGGAAATCGAGAACGCGCTCTACCGCCACCCCGCCGTCCACGAAGCCGCGGTCGTCGGTGTGCCCGACGCCGTGCTGGGCGAGGTACCGGTCGCCCATGTGGTCGCCGCACCGCAGGCCACGGTCACCGTCGAAGAGCTGATCGAGCACTGCCGCGCGGAACTCGCGGCATTCAAGGTTCCCGCCGCGATCGTGTTGACCGCGGAGATGCCACGCAATCCGGTCGGCAAGATCGACAAGAAGCAGCTGCGGCTTCTGGCCGCGCGCACCTGAACTGTTCAGCACCCCAATTCACTTCGAACGAAAGACAGTCTTTCGGTCGCGATCACTCGCGCCCGGAAGCCGGAAGAAAGGGATCGAGCCATGGGATTCAAGACGGGAGATTTCCCCCCGGTGGACACCGAGACATTCTTGGATCTGCCGCTGCGCGAACGTATGCGGACGCTGGCATTGCACTGGGCGGAATACGGATTCGGTACGCCGAAGATGATCCACACCGTGTACCTCGTGAAAGTGCTCGTGCTCTACATCATCGGCGGCCTCGCGATCGCGACGGCCACCTCGGGCACCGGACCGTTCTGGGATGTGGCGCAGTGGTGGAACCAGCCGGTGGTCTACCAGAAGCTGGTCCTGTGGACGGTGCTGCTCGAAGCCGTCGGCGTCGCGGGCTCCTGGGGGCCGCTGGCAGGCAAGTTCAAGCCGATGACCGGCGGCATCCTGTACTTCGCCCGACGGGGGAGTATCCGATTGCGGCCCTGGTATCGGGTGCCGTTCACCAACGGTGACTCGCGTACCGCCCTCGACGTGGTCTTGTACCTGGGCTTTCTCGCCTCGCTGGTGATCGCCCTGGTCGCACCGGGCCGGACCACCGTCGCACTGCTGGAAGCGCTGCCGGACAACACCTCCGGGCTGGTTCGGCCCGTGCTGCTGATCGCGCCGATCGTGCTCTTCATCCTGTGCGGGCTGCGCGACAAGACGATCTTCCTGGCGGCTCGCGGCGAGCAGTATCTGCCCGCGCTGCTGTTCTTCGCGGTGCTGCCGTTCACCGACATGATCATCGCGGCCAAGCTGCTGATCGTGATCGTGTGGGTCGGTGCGGGCGTCTCGAAGTTCGGCAAGCACTTCACCAATGTGGTGCCCCCGATGGTGTCCAACAGCCCGTCGATGCCGTTCCGGTCGATCAAACGCGCCCACTACCGCGACTTTCCGCACGATATCCGCCCGTCGCGGGTGGCCTCGTTCATGGCGCATGTCGGTGGTACCGCCGTGGAGGTGCTCACCCCGATCGTGCTGCTGTTCTCGACGAACCACTGGCTGACCCTGGCCGGGGTCGCGATGATGGTCATCTTCCACCTGTTCATCACCTCCACCTTCCCGCTGGCCGTGCCGCTGGAGTGGAACATCCTGTTCGCCTACCTCACCGTGTTCCTGTTCCTCGGCTTCCCGAATTCGGACGGGTACGGCGTCTTCGACATGTCGTCGCCATGGTTGACGGTGGCGATCGCGGCAGGGCTCGCCTTCTTCCCCGTGCTGGGTAACCTGCGCCCCGACCTGGTGTCGTTCCTGCCGTCCATGCGTCAGTACGCCGGCAACTGGGCCTCGGCGCTGTGGGCCTTCGCACCGGGGGCCGAGGCGAAGCTCAACACCATCGCGCACCGTCCCGCCGACAACCAGGTCGACCAGCTGCTGGCCATGGGCTACCCGCCCGCGGTCGCCGAGATCACCATGCAGCAGACCATCGCCTGGCGTTCCATGCACAGTCAGGGCCGCGGCCTGTTCTCCCTGCTGTACAAGCACCTTCCCGACATCGATCGCTGGACCGTGCGCGAAGCCGAGTTCGCCTGCAACTCGCTGATCGGCTTCAACTTCGGCGACGGTCACCTGCACAATCTCGACCTGATCGACGCGGTGCAGGCACGGGTCGGCTTCGCTCCGGGAGAATGGATCGTGGTGTGGGTGGAGTCGCAGCCGGTGCACAAGAGCACGCAGCAATACATGGTGGTCGACGCGGCGCTGGGCGTCATCGAACGCGGAACATGGGAGGTGGCCGACGCGGTCGAGGCGCTGCCGTGGCTGCCGGACGGTCCCATCGACCACACCGTGACCTGGCGGCGTGAAGACGTCACCGGCGCGGTCGCCGCACCGCAGCAGGGCGTGGTGGCTCCGGCCGAATAGCCGAGCACCGGACGATATCCCGAACAAGAGAAAGGCACGTCGATGACAACGGCGACAGTGGTCGGCAGCGGCCCCAACGGGCTGGCCGCGGCCATCACCCTGGCCCGCGCGGGTGTGGAGGTGACGGTCCTCGAAGCGGCCGACACGATCGGCGGCGGCACCCGCTCGAGCGAGGCGATCCTGCCCGGTCTGCTGCACGACCACTGCTCGGCCATCCACCCGATGGCCGTGGGCTCGCCGTTCCTGCGGCGCATCGACCTGGAGCGGTACGGATTGCGGTGGGCGTGGTCGGAACTCGACTGCGTCCACCCTCTCGACGACGGCACCGCCGGTGTGCTGCACCGCTCGGTCACCGAGACCGCCGCGGGCCTCGGCGCCGACGAACGGCTGTGGCGCACGCTGTTCGAACGCCCGGTCGCCGGCTACGACATATTCGACGCCGACATCATGCGACCACTGCTGCGCATTCCTCGCCATCCGATCCGCCTGGCACGCTTCGGCATCCCGGCGACCGCGCCCGCCACGCTGCTCGCACGAGCTTTTCGCACCGAAGCGGGACGGGCACTGTTCGGCGGCGTCGCCGCACACGCCTTCCAGCCCCTCGAACGCCCGTTGAGCGCCAGCGTCGGGCTCGGCATCCTGACGGCGGGACACCGGTACGGCTGGGCGGTCGCGGTCGGCGGATCCCAGCAGATCGCCGACAGCATGGTCGCGGTACTGGCCGACCACGGCGGAAAGGTCGAGACCGGCGTCCGCGTGCGCTCGGTGGCCGACCTGCCGCCATCCGACATCACCATCTGGGACCTCGCCCCGACCGCGGTCGCGGAGATCCTCGCCGACCGACTCCCCACTCGAATTGCACGCGCCTACAACCGGTTCCGCTACGGCCCCGGCGCTTTCAAGGTCGACTTCGCCGTCGACGGCGGCATCCCGTGGACCACCGAGGCCGCCCGTCGCGCCGGCACAGTGCACCTGGGCGGCTCCTTCGCCGAAATCGCCGCGGGCGAACGTGACATCCACGTCGGCCGAATGCCCCAGCGCCCCTTCGTCCTGGTCGGCCAGCAATACCTCGCCGACCCTCAGCGATCCGCAGGATCGGTTCACCCCGTCTGGACCTACGCGCACGTCCCCAACGGCTACACCGGCGACGCCACCGAAGCGATCATCGCCCAGATCGAACGCTTCGCACCAGGCTTCCGAGACCGCGTAGTCGGCCGGACCACCCGCTCCACCACGGAATTCGCCGACTACAACCCCAACTACGTCGGCGGCAACATCATGACCGGCGCCAAGAACATCCCACAGCTGGTCTTCGGCCCCCGAAAAACCTTGCAGCCCTACGACACCGGCCTCCCAGGCCACTACCTGTGCTCGGCGGCGACCCCACCCGGTCCCGGCGCACACGGCATGTGCGGGGCCAACGCCGCCGATCGAGCTTTGCGACGACTGCGGTAACCCAGCTCGAAAGGTCAGAGCTGGCCGGCGGTTTGGCGGGAGAGGAACAGCTGACGTTTTTCTCGGTCGACATGGGTGACAACGACCGTGACACCGTCCCCGATCTGGACGACCTCGTCCGCTGGCAGGGTGAGGTCTCGGCCACGAATCAGCCCCTCGATCCCATCCGCCACTCGGACAAAGACGCCGAAGGGCACCAGCTGGGTGACGTGCCCGTGTAGTTCTCTGCCGACGGTGGTGCGCTCGGCAAAGGCAACGAAGGGGTCGGGCCGCATCGCTCGTAGAGATAGCCTGGCCTCGGCATTCCAGGTATCGAACTGCAGGAATTCACCCGAAACGCGCTGCCCGACCTGAACAACGTCGGATGCAGCCTCGAAACGCCTCCACGACAATTCTGGGAACGTGATGAACCCGACGCCCGGGTAGAGCGGATGTGGGGGGCCATCGTCGAGCGCCACGAACACGCCGAACGATTCAATCGCTGTGACGGTGCCGGAAAGGATCTCGCCGCACCGCAATGATCCCAGGAACGTCCAGAGTTCGGGGCTCTCGGCCCGCCAGTCCATCTGTCCAGCCTTTCATGACGCGCTCAGCCCGTCCATCGACCGTGCGGAACGTCGCTCATGGATTGGTCGCCTCCGGAGGAGCTTCCATTCTTCGCGAAACCTCACGAATGCTGGCGGCCCGACGCACTCTCATACCGCTGGGCCCGCTACCACGAACGTCCGCATCTGCCGTATATCGGCCACTTCATCGGCCACATCGCCACTACGATCCGATCATGGAATTCGAAACCTGGTTCCATGGGAATATGCGGGCATTCGCCGCTGACCCCGCACAACCCATGAAGGCCGGGGACTACACGAACATCAAGATCGTCAGCGACGGACCACCTATCGCTCATGCGGTGGCCGCAGGAAGTGGTCAACCCGAATGTGGCACAGACGTGCGGGTACTACCCCACGGATTCCCGTGGCCACATCCCATTCCCGATTGGTGGGAACGCTGCCCGGAGTGTGTTGCCCGCCGCCCGCTGTGAGCTCCATGGTCGTCTCCCGCTACTGCTGATCATCCGCTCATGCCGCGATCCGCGCGACCCGGACGGCCACGACCCGCGCCGGCGAACGCACTCAACTGCCGATGATCGTGCCTGCCTCACTCGGCCCACACGGTGCTCTGAATTCGACGCACCCGGAGGCTAAGGGATCCAGACCCGGTAGCGAGCTGGGATAGTTCGGCGAGTGAATGTGCTGGTGGCAGGGTTCGTGGCGGGGCTGGTCGTCGCGGCGCTCACCGCACCGGTCGGGGTGTCGGGTGCGGTGTTCCTGCTGCCGGTACAGATCAGCGTGTTGGGAGTGCCCAGCCCGGCGGTGACTCCGACGAATCTGTTGTTCAATGTGGTGTCGATACCGGGCGCATTGCGGCGCTACAGCCGCCGTGGTCCGCTACGCAGCCCGCTGACTCGAATCCTGCTGGCAGGCACCCTGCCCGGCGTCGTAGTCGGCGCGATCATCCGAGTCTTCCTGGTCCCGAGTGCGGGCGTGTTCAAGCTCATCGCGGCGGCACTGCTCATGCCTCTCGGGGTATGGCTATGTTTGCGTACGGCCACTCGGACCGGGGACGACAGGCCGCGGCCGTCCACCCGATTCATCACCGCCACGGCGCTGGCAGTCGGTGTCGTCGGCGGGATCTATGGAATCGGTGGTGGATCGTTGCTCAGCCCGATCCTGGTCGGCCGGGGTGTTCCCTTGGCCGATGTCGCACCGGCGGCGTTGACCTCGACGCTCCTGACTTCGATCGCGGGCGCGGCCACCTATCTCGGCCTCGCTGTGGCGACCGGTGGCACGGACATCGCCCCGGCCTGGGCGATCGGACTGAGCTGCGGGATCGGCGGCCTGGTCGGCGGATATCTCGGCGCGCACCTGCAACCTCGACTACCCGAACGAGGACTGCGCTTCACCCTGGGCGGGGTGGCTATCGCAACGGCGGGAATCTATGCCGCACAAGCACTCTGAGAACCTTCGGACATACGGTCATGCCGCGAGGACTTCGAAACTCAGACCACGGGATCAATCAGGGCGGCGCCGATGAGGATCCGTGGTGTGAGCGGGGTAGGTGACGATGCGCTGGGCGACCCGCGCGGCCATGAGAGTGGAAATTCCGCTGGGCAGCAGGGGGTCGTAGCCGCTCAGTTCGGTGATGCGGGAGAGCCGGTAGGTGACGGTGTTGCGGTGGATGAACAGTGCTTGGGCGGCGGCGTTGTGGTTGAACTCGCTGTCTATGAACGCATCGAGTGTCTCTAGCAGCGCAGGGTGCTCGGCGAGCGGATCGAGCAGCGCGGCCAGGGCTGTGAGGGTGGCTCCGCCTGCCGCCACGGAGTATTCGAACATCATGTGCTTTCGGGTGCAGATCGTTTCGGGCCGGGCAAGGGCGCGGGCGGTCTCGGCGACGGTGTGCGCTTCGGTATAGGCCGCGGGGATATCCGCCCGGGTGAAGGCGGTCGCTACGCCGATCCAGCATTCGGGCTGAACAGTCTTGCTGGACAACCCGATTCGGTTGGCCAGCGCAGCCGCCGGATCGCCTTCGTCTACCGGGCGCAGGGGGACGAGCGCGATCCAGCCGCCGTTGTCGCGGTAGAGGAAGGTGCCCGGGAGCTGCCCGAGCCGGTTACGCAGTGCGGTGAGGGTTCCGGGTGCGGGTTCGCCGAGCCGTACCGCGGCAACGAGAAATGATTCCGCGATGTGGATTTCGGGTGCGCCTGTCCAGCCGGTGATCTCGCGTCCGGCTAGCAGGTCCGCGGCGATCTCGCCTTGGCGTTCCAGGATGTCCCAGCGTGGCTGGCGGCTGTCCTCGATGAGAGCGGTGGCGATGTGTGTGACTACCAGGTTGAGGTAGTTGGTCAGGTGCAGCCCGAGTTCGGGCAGTAGCGGGTACTCGTCCGGTTCGAGGGCCGAGATGGACTGAGTCCACAGGAATGCGGTGCCGACCCGGTAGTTGGTCAGGATCTCCTCGAGGGACATACCGTCACGGACCAGCCGCATCGCCCGCTCGACGATCGGGAGAGTGTCTTGCCTCGACAGCTCGTGGTCCACGGTGAGCGACCGGAAGAACAGTGCAATGTTGAGCTGGACGCTGGGTACGAAGTCCGCGTCCAGCATGGAGTGGGGCAGCAGATCATCGGTCTTGAGGGTGGTTGCCAAGCCTGCCGCTTTGGCGTGCGTCCGCTCGACGACCTGCTGCCACCGCTTGTCGCGCGCGAGCCCGGGCTCGGGGGAATACATCTGGGTCATGTGCCCTCCTACGGTGCCGATACCCGCGTCGACCTATTGGTTCAAGAGCCAGGGAAGCCTTCGGGCAGCGGTGCGGGGAACCCGAGATTGAACGTCGGGCCTGCAGGCACGCCGCGCAACACCGCGCTGGTCCAAGCTACCGACGGAATCCAGCCGGTGACAGCGTTCACCCCGTGCTCAGGAAGGGGAACGGTGATGAACCGCAGGTCCGCACCGCTGTCCCAGTACTTGTTCACTGTCGGCAGCACTGTCGACGGCGGCACGACCTCGTCCCAGATACCGTGCCACCACAGGATCGGGGTGTCCGGTATGTGTTTGCCGAGACTGTTGTCTTCCAGCACTTGCATGATTGCGGGTTCAGTTTCCAGTGATTTGCCCGGTTTGAAGTACGCACTGAGTGGGCGGTATATCCCTGACGGTGCGAGGGTGATGACGCAGCGAGACTGGAAATCGCGGAGTAGGTGCTGGCCTTCCTCGGTGAGCAACTCCTCCGGCCGGAATACATCCGGGTATTCCCGCGCGAAGGCTACGAGCCCGAGCCACATGGTGAAGTTCCCGATCCCTGCGAGTCCGGTCTGCGGCTGCACCGCGTATCGCGCGATTCCTGTGAGGCTGCCAGGGGTGGCGCCCACTGCCGTACCCAGCAGCCGCACATCAGGTGCGTAGGTGGCGCGCAGTTCGGCTGCGCGAATCGATCCCGAGCCGCCGCCGGAGTACCCGTACAGTGCGATGCCGGCATCAGCGAGACCCAGTCCCGCATCGTTCTTCACCGCGCGCAGGCTGTCCAGGACCATCTTGCCCTCGGCGAAGGTGTTGAACGTGTTGAACTTCCCGTCGAAGTCGGGGATGTTGAGGGCGAAGCCTTGCATCAGCCAGTAGATCGCGAGCGCGGATTCCTTCATCGTGCCGACCTGCAACGTGTAGGACGGATTGCAGGAGGAATTGGTGGAGTCGATGGCCTCCTGGAACGACAGCACCGGCCGTGTACTGCCCTGCCACGGAATACCCGGGATGATGACGGTCGTGGCTGTCACGATGGGATTGTCATGGACATCGTTGGACCGAAACAGCAGTTGCTTGGTGTAAACCGGGAACGGGATGCCGGCCAGGCGAGTCTGGACCTCCCGGGTGCGCACGATCTGACCGGGCGCGTAGGACGCAAGGTCGTCCGGGTCGTTGTACCAGGGGTCTTCCGAGGGCGTTGGAATCGGGAGCAGATCGTAGATCTGCGGTTCGGACGGTAGTTGCGGCAGTTGGTTCTGGTCTGGAGGGAATGCGATATCGGCGGGATCACCCACCGCAGTACCGGCACTGACCAGCACAGTTGCCGCAGATAGCGTCGCGACAGTCCAGTGTCGCAACCATGTCTTACCCATTGATCCTCCAGCGTCATTGCCATGAAGTGTCGAAAGCCTCCCGGCACCTCGAACAAGAACATCGCATGACACAGCGCGGAGTCTTCGGCACGATCCCAGCAGTGAATGCCAACATTAGTGCGTGTGCACAACCGAATCCGAGTGCACTTCACCAGGTCCGACCGGGTTTGCTGGCCCGATGCTCGGGGTTGACCGCGCCAGCACTGCCGCCACATCCTCTACTGCGCCCGAGCGGATTGGCGGCCAGCACGTCCAGGCACCGGTTGTGGACGATGACCGGTGTGGCGTCCATGGAGTCGATGAGTAGCTGCACGGGCTGGGCGAGGGCGGCGGGCTTGGTCCGTGCTCGGGTGCGCGAGGGTCTGCGCGCGGAGCGGGCGAGGTCGTAGAGGTAGGCGGCCTCGTAGGTATACAAAAGACGATCCTTGTTTGCGTAACCTTTTCGGTCGGTCTCGCTTCTGGATTCACTGGATATTTCAAATTTCGAGAAAGGGGATTCTACCTCCAGCAGACAGCTGACTCTATTGAGGGGGAGCTCAGCAGCTTACAACTGGGCGTAGCGCAGTACAAGCACATTCAGGAGCCGGAGACAGCTCTAGCTGAATTCGCTGAACGTGTCGAACTCTTGAAGAGCGAGCAGCGAAAGCGCGAACAACAACTGGATCAGCCGAGTCAAAAGCTCGAAGGATGAACCAGTTCCTCAGTGGACTACCACTGAGGCGTCAAGCGATCTGACACGCTTCTCGGCGTTTCCGGCCGACGCTGCCGCGGATGCGGTTGCGGACGTCGGACAGTGGGAAAGACTGGTGCCAGTGGTGAGCCTGCTGTGGTTCGCCGTCTTCGGCGGCGCGGGCACGGTTGAGCCGGACGTTGATAGGCGCGTTCAGCCGAGGCGTCGATCCGCTCCAGCGCTACCGCCGGTTCGGTGCAGGCTCGGCGCGGCCTCTCGCGCAACGTGTCTGCGGATTCGGCGACGGCGACTTGCGCTGTACGTAATCGGCACGGTCGGTGGGTGTGCGGAACGCGTCGAAGTGGGTGCAGCGCAACGACATCGCTTTTCGAGGTCGCGATTCGAATCGCCGAATGCGGGGGCGGCGGCGGGTTACCCTGAAGAAAACGCCGGGCGATGGAGGCCGCATTGAGATTCACATGGCGTCGACCGAATCGCGTTCCCGCGCAACTCGAACGGCGCCTGCGGGATGCGCTGCAGTTGCTCGACGCCGGCCGCCACAGATCGGCCGAGTCCGCACTGACCGAACTGCTCGCCGACTGCGAAGCCGAGATCGGAGCGGAGCACCCCTTCACGATCACCGTGATCGACGCCCTCGGATCCGCCTGCTACCAGCAGCGGAACTTTCCCGATGCCGCCGCGCGGCATCGCGACGCCCACCACCGCGCCACTCGCGCCCTCGGCCCGAACCATGCCCTCACGCTGGGCGCCGCGCACAACCTGGGCTCCGCACTGCTACTCATGCACGAGTGGGCCGAGGGGATCCCTCTGCTCCTGACGGTTCTCGAGGCCAAGAAGGAGGGGCTCGGGAGCGATCACCCCGAAACGCTGGCCACCGCCCAAGCGGTCGGGTCCGGCCTGTTCAAGTCGGGCGATAGGCAGCGGGCCGCACTCATCCTGGACCAGGCCTATCGCACGGCCCTGGTTGCCTATGGATCTGACGATCCGATCGTGGTCGACCTGCGGCACAATCTCGATGTGGTGCTCCGCAACTCCCGCTGAATACCGTCGGTGAACCGTCACGGGTTGAAGACCGGCTTCAGGAGTTGACCAGCGCCGGTCGGCGTGGCGGGTTTTGAGCGTAGTAGGCAGTCTCGTACTCGGCCGGGGTGAGGTAGTCGAGCCGGGAATGCAGGCGAGCGTTGTTGTACCAGTCGACCCACTCCATCAACGCGAATTCGACATCGGCAACGGTCTTGAACGGGCCGTGCCGAGGGATGACTTCGGTCTTGAACAGGCCGATGATCGACTCGGCGAGTGCATTGTCGTAGGCATCGCCAACGCTGCCGAACGAGGCTGACAGTCCTTGCAAGGCAAGGGATTCGGTGAACATGACCGAGGTGTATTGACTGCCGGCGTCGGAGTGATGGATCAGTCCGGGCTCGATCGGATGTCCGTAGTGATCGCGTCGCCAGATCGCCATGTTAAGGGCCTTGGACACCAACGCGGTCGTCTTCGTCGATGACACGGTCCATCCCACGATCGACCTCGCGAACACATCGAAGACGAACGCCACATACGCCCATCCCGTCCAGGTCGAGACGTAGGTGAAATCGGCAACCCACACCAGATTCGGCGCCTGCGCACCGAAGTCGCGGTTGAGTCGGTCACCGGCACGGATCCCGTCCTTGCTGGGGATCGTGGTGCGGTGGCGGCGACCTCTGACCACGCCGTTCATACCCAAATCCCGCATGAGCCGGTCGACGGTGCAAAACGCTGCCGAGTGTCCGCGCCGACGCAGATAGCGAGTCATCTTCCGCCGCCCATACATCTGCTCCGGGCTACCGACCAGCCCACGCAGTGCATGTTCGAGGTTGGCATCAGTAACATCGCGGGCCGACGGCGGCCGGAATCTAGCTTTTCGGTAGGTCCGGGGCGCGATCTGGATGCCGTGCTCGGTGAGCACGCGGCAGATCGACTCGACGCCGTGGACCTGGCGGTATTGATCGATGAATCCGACGATCAACGGTGTCGCGGGTCGAGTTCCCGCGCGAAAAAAGCCGACGCCAACTTCAGTATCTCGTTGGCCTGCTTCAGTTCCCGGTTCTCTCGACGCAGCTGCTCGAGCTCGAGCTGCTCGGCGGTCTTCGCCGCGGCCACGGGCTTACCCGGACTCGCTTGGGCTTTCAGGATCCACTGACGCAGGCTTTCGGGATGCACGTCGACCATCGGACCGATCGCTTGCGCCGCGGCATATGCGGACGGGTACTCGTCGAGGTGGTCCAGGGCCAACCTCAGAGCCTTCTCGCGAACCTCGGGCGGGTAACGCTTGGACATGATGACCATCTTCCTCAAAGAAGGAAGCGGTCTTCAACCCGTGACGGTTCATGCCCACCGCGGGACTACTCGTGCTCATCGACCCCCTCATCCCGATACCCTTCGCGCTCACCGCGGCAATCCTCACCGCGACCGTCGCTGTGCTCGTCTGGCGGCAGCCGATAGACCCCGGCACCCCACACGCCTAGACCTGTTCGGAAGGAGTGGATACCGAGTGTGGGCTGCTGTCGCCTTCACACATGCTTCGGCAGCCGGGCGTCTTCGGTGAAACGCCAAGTACCACTGCTGCTCTCCGGCACGCATACCTCTGCGTCCGCGAGTCAGGATTATCGCAAGAATTGCGAAAACGGTTGCGCTACTGCCGATTTCAGTGCGGGCTGCGGCGTGCGTGCCCGACGGATCGTGACGCTTCGAACAATGATCTTTCAGGGAAGTGATTCACCAGAACTGCCATGTGATCGGAGAGGGCACTCTCGATTCTGCCGTGATCCGCGCATCATCAACCGAACGGTGCGGCCCGGAATCAGGCCAGAATGACGCATCGTCGCGGAGGGCTTTGAACGACACGTAATAGGAATGCCCGGCCGAATCGAGGATCGGCTCCTCGCCCTCCGCGAGTGTGCCCTCGTCCTGGGCAACTTCGTACCAGAAATCGTAGTCGAGACGGACGACGAACACCGGCATGAGAACGATGTCGGCATACAGCCACGAACCCGTAGCTACGATCTCCTGGCCGTTCATGATGACCAGATGCTACGCAGAGTTGAGAGATACTCGCTTCGGCGCCTGGCCAACGCCCTATATTGCCGCGATCCGCGCGACCCGAACGGCCACGACCCCCGCCGACGAACGCACTCAACTGCCGAGTTGGGTGCACAACTGGCGACTGCGGCTGTACTGACGAAGACCGACGGTAGCCCGCGCGATGAAGATCTCCTCGCGGTCCAGGGCATACGGCGGGGCATCGACGTCGGGTTTGATGCTGAGCCCCTCAGGCACAGATCTCGGTGGAACCGCGGCTGGGGGCAGGCAGGCCCACGAAGTCGGCGTGGCCGTTCTCGAATCGCGGGGCCTGGTCGGCGGTGATGAGTGCCATGGGTCTCTCCTCTGCGGTGTGAATGAGGTTGTGTACGTGGGCTACTGAGCCCAGGGCGGGCTGACGCGATTGCCGCCGGGGGCCTGGGCGTACGCGCCGACCGGCAGCACCGCCACCGCCTCGAACGGCTCATCGCCCGGGACGCTCAGGTGAAAGACGGTGTGCGCGGGGATGACCAGGGCATCCCCGGCGCAAAGCTCGCCGGTCTCGCCGTCGATGATCACCTGCGCCCGCCCGGAAAGGGCGATGAAGATCTCCTCACGCGACACCGCGTGCGCGTGACCGGGATTGCCCGCTTCGAGGGTGAATCGCCACACGCTGTTCTCGCTGGAATCCCGGCTGGGAGCGGCCAATCCGATGGCGGTCATGAGGGGGGGCCTGGAAGGTGGGTGCGTCGGCGGATTTGATGAGTGGCATGCTCTACTCCTGATGTTCAACCAAGGTGTTCAACTATGGTGTACAACGTGAGTTGAACATATCGGTACGGAGGGAGTCAAGCATGGATTTCGGGGTACTGCTCGGGCAGGCCTACCAGGGGTTCGTGCAGGAGTTACACGCACACCTGGCCGGGCACGGACATCAGGTGCTGGGCGCCTCGTACGGGTACGTGCTGCGCACACTCGCGGACAACGCGCTCACCGCGAGCCAGTTGGGCGAGCACCTGGGGATTACCGCGCAGGGTGCGGCCAAGGTGGTGGATGAGATGGTCCGGCAAGGTTATGTCGAGCGCCGCGCCGACCCGAATGACAAGCGCGCCAAACTGCTGCAGCTGTCCGAGCGCGGGCGCGACATGCTCGACACCGTCCGGACCTTCCACGCGGACTACGAGCGGAGACTGACCGCACGGGTGGGCGCGGATCAGATCGCCGCCGTGCGGGCGGTGCTCGGCGAGATCGTTGACGCTGCAACCGATTCCGCTAACCCACGTGCTTTCCGGCCGCTGTGAGCCGAGCGATATGTCGATGGCCGGTCTGGCGCTACCCAGAGTCAGTTACATCTTGGTGTATCGCGCCATGGCGAAACTGTAGAAGCCGTAGGTGATGATGCCCAGGCCGGCCGCGATCAACAAGACAGCTCCGAACGGCTGTGCTCCCAGGGTTTTGAACGCTCCGTCGAGTCCGGTGGCTTCGCTGGGATCGGATCGGCCGACCGCGAGTATCACCAGCAATCCGATAGCCGCGACGGCGAACCCCTTCGCGATGTATCCCACCGTGCCCAACCGGCGAACCAGCTTGCTCGTGGAGCCTTGCAGGTCTTCGAGGAAGCTCTGGGTCGCGCCCTTGTACACGTGATAGCCGCCGATCCCGATGATGATCAACCCGGCGGCGACGAGGGCGATCGTGCCCACGCTCGATCGCATCATCGCAGCGGTGATCCCCGTACTCTGCTCGCTACTGGATTCGCCCGCGCCCCGGGCGAATCCGAATGCGGAGACGGCGAAGCCGAGGTAGACCACCGCGAGGGAGAATGCCTTGACGCGATTGACGGCCTCGGATTTCTTGCTGTCGGAGCCGGGTCTGGAGGAGCTGCCGAGTGCCGCTTCGGCGAGCCGCCACAACGCCATCAGCGAGAACGCGACGACACCGACCCAGAGTGCGAGGACACCGCCCGGCTTGGCGGCCAGTTCCGCCATGGCCCCCGATTGGTCGGCGGTTCCGCCTCCGCCGCCGAGGGCGAGCCGGATGGCGATGTAGCCGATGAACAGGTGCACGATGCCGCTCATGACGAAGCCCGCGCGGGCGAATCGTTCGAAGACGCTGTTCTGGGCCACCTTGGCCACGGCACTGGCTGAGTTGTCGTACGACGATGGGGAGACGGTGTTGTTCGGCATGGTGATAACCCCTGCGTGTGGTGGATCCGTCGAGGTGGTCCGCAACGGTCGGCGCGCGGGGTCTAGTGCGAGGTCTCTCGTTCGGCGAAGCTAGTTCTTGAAGGCGTCTTTGATCTTGGCGGCGGACTGTTTCAGGTTGCCCTTGACTTGTTCGGCCCGACCCTCGGCTTCGAGGCTTCGGTTGCCGGTGGCGCGACCGAACACCTTCTTCATCCGACCCTTGGTGGCCTCGACGGAATTCGCGATTTTCTTGCTCATACTCATGGCGGTTTCCTCGCTGTGTGGGATCAAGTCAACGCCGTAACCCCACGGCTGTCAACGATGTTGATCTTCAACACAGGGATCCGCGTGGTCGCGGCGAGCCTCCTGGTACGAACCCGCCCGCCGAGATCCCCGAACGCCAGGTGCGTCCTGGGTGGGTCCGTACAGACGCAGCGCCGCGAACCACCCCCCCTGCCCGGCACGGTTTTGATCCAGTTCTGTTCACCGCTGGCGGGCGGTTCCGGGCCGAAATACAGCTGCGCCGAACCGTCGGGGCCGGTGACGACGTTCTGGTCAGATGCCAGTGAGGCGAATCCACCGTTGTCGAGCAGGCAGCGGGTGTGGCGTCGTAGAGCACCAGTGACCAGTAGTTGACGACCGGCATCCCGGCGGGCAGGTGCAGGGTGTAGTGGTTCTCACCGGTCGGTCGTTCCCCGTAGGCGTCGAAGAACGCGCCCGCGTATTGCGCGCCTTTGCCCCGCATCGCCAAAAACATCGCATCCGAGGTGGAGAACGCCGAATAGAAGAAGGTCAGACGCCCGTCGAAGTTCTGGTAGGTCGCGGTGTGAACTCCGGGTCGGCAGTGACGTACGGGCCGGGGATCATGTTGCTGGTCCAATGCCGATTCGGCCACACCCGCAGATGGTCATCGGGGTTGAAAGCGACTGTGGCGGCGTATTTCTCACCGACTGCCGCGGCTGCGTCCAAGATCTCGATCAGTGTGTGGTCGGGTAGGACCGGTGAAGTTACACAGTCCGGGAAGGCGGCTCAGACGTCGGTCAGCGAACGCACTGTCATGCCGCGGACGCGCGGTCCCGAGGGCTGCGCCGCCGGCCGACGAGCGCACTGAGCTGCCGATGAGCGTGTCCGCCCACCGTTGCGGGATGGGCGAGCGCTGGATACATCGACGCCGTGATTCTTTCCACTGGGAAGGGCGTCGTGCGCCTCAGTCGGTGATTCCCCGCAGTGCCCAACCCCCCGACGCGCGCCGCTTTGTGTGGGGGGTAAGTCGATCACCCGAGATCGGAAGCGCTTGCAGCGCAGCCGTTCGACAGCGATCAGCGAGATCGGATTCGACTATCGGCCAGGACCGCCCGGCGTCTACCAGATCATGCCCCGCATCGATACCATCCCTCTGGCCGATCTCATCGATACCTTCGAAATCAGCGATCGCACCACTCGTGACTGCGCCGCATTCGGCCCATTTCTGTTCGACCGCAATCAGTACGACAAAGCCGTCCAGGATCTCGACGCCGCGATCGCCGCCCCCGTTCCAACGTCTCGATGACCTCGGAATGAGTCATCACGGGACGATTCTCGAAACGTCGACCAGAGTGCACTTCGCCAGATTCGTTGGATGATGCGCGGCGGCGCACCGGATCCAGCATCGGTCACCGCTACGGACATCTTTCGATCAGGACTTGCCGTCATCGACTGGCGTGGTGGGGCTCGGTCTGTTGGATTTATCGCCGAGGCGCGCGTGCAACCGTTCGCGGACCTGGTCCGGGGTGTATGCGCGACGTTTGCGTTCGGCCCGCACGATGACCACCCCGGTCGCCGCGACACCCGCGGTCCCGGCCAGACCCAATATCTTCCACCAGCGCATGCGCCTAGGCTAGTCGCTGTGCCAGACGAAACGCCGATGAGTATCGGCTTGGACGAAGCAGTAGAGCTGACGCGAACGGGGGATCTATGGCTGTTTCGCGGGCATTCTCGCGCGGATCGCGCGATACGGGGGTTGACCAACAGCCCGGTGAACCACGTCGGCATGGCAGTGGTCATCGATGACCTACCGGCGCTGATATGGCATGCCGAACTCGGTAAGGCACTGCCGGATATCTGGTCGGGTAGCCATCATCGCGGAGCCCAGCTACACGATTTGCGGGCTGCGGTCATCCGATGGAGCCAGGAGTACGGGCAACAGGCGTGGATGCGTCAGTTGGATCGGCCGGTGACCAGCGAGATGGAGGATGCAGCGCTGCGGGTGGTGGCGAGGCTGGACGGCATGCCCTTCCCCTCCACCGGCGCGCTGGCGGGGCGCTGGTTGCTGGGCCGGGTGCCGATACCGAAACGGTCGAAAAGGCGCGAATCCGATCATGCCGGTCTGGAGAACGCCTACTGCGCGGAGATCGTCGCCATGACGTATGAGGCCATGGGCTTGTTGCCGAATAGACGTCCGAATTGGTATGACCCGGGCAGATTTTGGAGCGGCGACAACCTGCGACTGGCCGAGGGGTATCACCTCGGCGGGGAAATCACGGTGCACGTTCCCGACCACTGACCGCGGCGACTTCCGCCACGAGTGACAACCCCCATCATCGTGCACGGACCACGACCCATGGAAGCCCGGTAATGCCGATGAGCGTGCTATTCCGGTGTGCTCGCAGATGATCCGAGGGGCCGGTGCGGGTGTGCGGTGAGGACCGAGTTGTCGCTCGGTCGCACGCAACCTATGAAGGAACCGATTCGGTCGGCCTCGCCGGGTCAGCGGCCGCTGCGCGGTTGACTCAACAGCGCGCGCCCGCGTTCCGGGGTGAGGCTGTAAGCCAGCACCGGGTCGGCGAGCAAGCCGACCGGGGCGATGTGATCTGGCGTACGGGGCCGCCAATGCGCCATCGCGGCCTCGAGCGCATGCCACAGCGCCGCCGGGTCGGAGTGGTGTTGCGCGAGCGCCTTTCGTACCGCGGCGTCGAATGCCTGGTTGCCGTAGGAGAGTTGGTAGCCGGGCCGCTCTACCCGGGCCCGGTGCCCGTCGATGGCACGTTTGATCTCGCCCCCGGGGTCGTCGACGATCTGGGCAACGTCGAGCGCGGAGGCATACCAGGGTTCTTTGTGTGCGTGTTGCAGGAACATGCATGGCACGAACTCGTCGGTGAACAGTGGACCGGTGAAGAATTCCTCCGGAACGGGTGCCAGCGGTAGCACGCGCGAAAGGATCCGGGAGGCGTCGTAGGGGGAAGAGGTGCTGAGGAACATCTGGAGCTGGGTTTGTAAGACCGTGGCGCGTGATTGGCCGAAATGCTGGGCTTTCTCCAGGGCCGCCATGGCTGTGTCGATGTCCCCGGAAAGGGCTTCGCTTCGTGCCTGTTCGGCCACCAGATCCCAGTTGTCACGGGTTCTGCCCGCCGGCTGACGTATTTGATGAAGGCTTTGGTACTTCGATTCCATGAGGGCGGTGAACGAGGGATACCGCTGCGGGATCTCGCCCCAGGAAAACACGCTGTAGGCGGCCCATTCGCCGTTGTCGTCGCGGTCGGCCGGGTCGAGGAACAGGACTCCGACGTCGGCGTGCAGCGAGATCAGTAGTCCGCGGCTGAACGGGTTACCCGGCGCGTCGACTGGTGGCTCGGTGATCAGGTCTGCCCAGGACTCCCAGGTCGGTTCGAGATCACGCAGCCATCCCAGATCGGTGGTGTCCCGCATCTGCCGCACGAATTCCCCGGCATGGCGCCATCCATCGGTGGTCAGCAGGAAGCTGCGATAGGAGGGTGGCAACCGCAGGCCGAGGCGCAGCTCGACCGCGGCGATGTCGGCCTCGGTTGCCGGGGCGTACCCGAGCCAGCGCTGCTGCACCACCTCGGGATCCAACTCATCAGGATCTCTGCTGGCGATCCATTCCTCGCTCCACAGCTCCAACCACGGTCTCCAGTTCATTTCATGAACGCTACGACCAGCCGCCGACAAGCCCGGACGGGTGCGGGCCGAGATCGTGGTGAGGAGAGGTACCGGCCCTTCTTCGAGATATCCGCAAATGCCGCTGAGCGCGCGGTCGCGAACGACCGCATCGACCGACGAGCGTCAATCGGTCTCAACCCGGCCGGGCTGATCTACGCTTCCGGGTGGATCGATTCTGTGGATTTCATTCGAAAGTCCCGCCCCCCATCTCGTGAGGAGACGCTCATGGGCTCGAGTTGGAGAACAGATCCCGTCCAGAATGGCTGGTCGGTGGAGCTTTTCTGGATGCGGTACGAAACCGGCACGCTGTACGGCTACGGCGTCGGAGGGACTGCCCCGGCATCCGAAGACGGGAAGGTCTACCAGTTCAGTTACAGGTTGAACGAACCCTTCACGCCGGACTCCGGCAGTTCGGCGATCGACAGCTATCAGACCATCTTCCAGGCGACAGCGAAGATTTCTGGAGACAAGTTCAGCGATGGACACGAGGTCGAACTCGATGAAGGACGCACGACGGTCTTCGATGGCCCCCAACGGCGGTATCGAATCGTCGCTCGCGAAATGACCCCGACACCACCCCGGGGTCGGCTGGAGCCGATTGGGCCTGACGTCATCGTCGGCGAGGGTGTCAGCACGGTCCACATCGGGGGAGTTCGTTGATTCAGCAGCCATTCCGAGGGCTACTGATCGAGTGAATTGACTCGCACGGTCCCGCCTCGCCCCGAGCAGGCGGGGCCGTCGTGCACCGCACTCGAACGCCGACCCTCGCGGTTCGTCCGGCCAGACCGGGGCTTGGCCGCCGTTCGGGGCAGGGGCGCAAGACCTCGTGCGCCGGGCTCGACGAGGGCACCGGGCATATAGTCGTCGTCAGTAGCGATTCTCGACGAGGTGCACCGAATTCCCACCCCGCGTGTCCGCACCTCCCCGCTTCACCAGAGCTGTCTCGTAAGGGTGCGACTAACGGGTGAGGACCGATGGAACGCGACAAAAACAAGCTCTTACACGGGCCTTTGTTCTCCCGGAGCGTTTCGCTCGACCGTCGGAACGCGGCTCGCCGGATCAGCGCGTACATCTATGGGAACGTCCTGATCCTCTCCGCGTTGATCCCGGTCGCACCGTCCCTCGAGGATGTCGGCATCGCGGTCGTTCTCGGGGCCGCCCTGTCGACCTTCATCGCCCATGTCTTCGCCGAGAGCGTCGGGCAATCGGTACGCCAGAGCGACGCGCCCTCTCCACCCCAGCCATGGCTCGACCTGCGCGATTCGCTGCCGATCCTCAGTTCGGCGGTGCTGCCCTGCGCGATCCTCGTGGCGGCGGCGGTCGGGTGGCTCGAACCACGGACCGCCCAGGTGCTCGCCGAGGTCGCCATGCTGGTGCGGATCGGTGGAATCACGTTCGTCATCCGCAGGCTCGAGGGTGCGCGGCCGGATCGGTCGACCCTGCTCGGGGCGATTCTGCTCAGCTGCGTGGCCACCGCCGTCGTAGCGGCGAAGGTCGTCCTCACGCACTGATCCGAGGCGGAACGCTCGGGGGAGCTGCTCGAGGCGCGCTTTTCCTGCGCCGAATCTAGAACACGTTCTACACTCCGGTCATGGACCTGGTTGCTATCGAGGAGATCAAGCGTCTCAAGCACCGCTACTTCCGCACGCTCGACCTGAAACTGTGGGACGAGTTCGCGGACTGCCTCGCCGAGGACGTCTCCGCGCGCTATGGCACCCAGGCCATGGGCGAGCCACTGCATTACGACAATCGCGCCGACGTCGTGGCCTTCATGCGCAAGAACCTCGGACCCGGGATCGTCACGGTCCACATCGCCAACCATCCCGAGATCGAGGTCGACGGCGACACCGCGAAGGGGTCCTGGGCATTCGAGGACACCGTCCTCGTGCCGGGTGCGAAGATCCAGATCCGTGGTGGCGGATACTATTCCGACACCTATCGTCGCGACTCGGACGGAATCTGGCGGATCGCCTCGACGCGATACGAGCGCATCTACGAGGCATTGACCTCGCTGGAAGACCTCCCGAGCTTCACGCTGCTCGCCAACCGCTGGGATCCATCGCTGAAGCACTGAAATCAGTCGTCTCCCGAATTCCCTCGGCCGCAACATGAGAAGCCCGGCCGTGATCACTCAGCACGTCGTTCTCCATCCGACCACGCGATCCTTGCACGCCTACTCGACGCCATCCTTCTGTCGCACCTCGACAGTGGCGTCATATATAGGATCGGGCACGCGAAGCGCGGAATCACCAGGGGGGCGACAGGTATGGATCAGCAGGCACCGCAGCAGTCTCCGTCCCGGACGGGTGGGGGTATCGAATCGCGCGGTGACACAACATCTTCGCAGATGCCGGGGCGTGTTCGGGCGGCGCGAGTCATCATTGTCGTGATGTCGGCAATCGGACTGGCCGGCACTGTCGCGCTGATAGGGATGGGCCATCCCTATGCGGCGGGCGGGAACGCTCAGGGGTACCTGTTCTTCTGGGCGATGGCGGTCACTGCCTTGTTCTTCGCGCGACGGCGGGGCTGGGTCCGGATCACCGCGACCGTCTTCGCCGTGATCGAAGGGCTCGTGGCTTTCGGTTCCATGGCCTTCAACGGCGGGAACGTCGACACCGATGCCGGTTTCGCCTTCGTCCGGATGTCACCCGGGCCTTTCGGGCTGGTCGCGGTGATCGCCGTCATCGCCCTGCTGTTCGGTGGATCGGCCAACCGATGGTTCAGTCCCGGCGGGGCGGCACCGGGCAGCCCGCGACCGCCGCGAGACCCGGGCAAGCCGCTGCTGCGCCGCCGCCCTTACGTGGTCGGTTTGCTGATCACGATCGTGGTCGTCATCGGCATCGCGACGGCGGTGGTCATCGGCAACACCAGCAACACCACCGGCCCCGGCGCGCTGTCGGCCGGCGATTGTGTCGCGACCGAGGACGACCTGAGTATCGGCTTCTCCGATGCCGAGTTGGTGAAGGTGGGCTGTTCGGACGTGAGAGCCCAGGCGAAGGTCATCGCCCGAATCGAGGGCACGGACAAGACCACCGAGTGCCGGAAGTACGAGGACTCCGTCAAGCTCGCGGGGTACATCGGCTCCGGCGGTGGTGAGTCCTTCGTGCTCTGCCTGCGTTCGTTCAGCTGAATCCGGCGACGGCAGCCGCGTCGCAGGACAAGGTCCTGACGAGCCTGAGCCGGTTGAGCCCGATGGACGCGTAGATTCGACCTTGCTGTGATCGTGAGCGTTCCTCGACGAAGGGATCTCTGTCATGAGCAAGTCGCCCAGGCATCGCCGATGCCGCAGAGCATGCGCGGTGCTCGCGGTCGTGCTCGCCATCGCCACGGGCGGCTGCGGTACGGAGGACAAGTCCGACGGCGCCGCGTCCTCACCGGTCGAGAGTGCCGAAGCGGCGAAGATCGCCGACATCGTTCGCGCCAAGATGACCGAACTCGACCTCAGCTCGGCGGTCTACGGCGCATGGCGGGGCAGCGAGCAGATCGCCTTGGGCGCGCTGGGCGGATCACCGCTCGGTGTCCCCGCGACCGTGGATATGCGCTTGCGTGTCGGCCAGCCGATGGAGCCCATGCTGTCCACGGTCCTGTGGCGACTCGACGGACAGGGCGTGCTGAAACTCGACGAACCCATCGCTCGCTGGCTGCCCGATTTCCCGCGCGCGGACAAGATCACTCCGCGGATGCTCGCCGACAGCACCTCCGGAATCTCCGACTATGTGACCGAACCGGAGTTCCTGAAGATATTCGGCGAGAACCCGATCCGCGAATGGACCGCGCCGCAACTGCTCGAGCGCGCCAACGCGCGCCCTCCGCTGTTCGAGCCGGGCACCAGCTTCGCCTACGCCCACAGCGATCTGGTCGTGCTCGGCGAGGTCCTGCAAAAGGCAGCGGGCAAGCCCCTCGGTGATCTGATCGCCGAGCACATCACCGTCCCACTGGGCATGCACGACAGCAAAGTTGTCCTCACCCCGCAGGTCGACGAACCGATCCTGCACGGCTACACCAACGAACGAAACTTCTTCGAAGACTCCACGTTCTGGAACCCCACCGCCTTCCTGCACAGCGGCAACATGAACTCCACCGTCGGCGATGTCGGCCGCTGGGTCCGCGCCCTCGGCACCGGCGAACGACTCACCCCCGACCAGTTTCAGCAGATGATGGGCCCGTCGACCGCGGGCCTCGGTCCGTTCACCACCGAAAAATACTTCGCCTTCGGCGTGGTCCACCTCGCCGACTGGCTGTACATGAACCCGTCCTACGGCGGCTACGACGGCGTCGCCTTCTACGACACGAAAACCGAGACAACCGTCGTGGTCTACGACACCCTCGGCCCCACCTCCGACTCCAACCAGAACAACGCCGTCGGCATCGGCACCGAGATCGCCACCCTCCTGGTTCCCGAACGCCCGCCGGCGGTGCCCTGAGCCGCGGGCGACGCCCTTCAGCCGGGTTCGATCGGCACGGCGTACCGGCCCGCGATCACCGGTTGCGCAGGACTTCGAGGCGGCCGTCGATCGACGCCAGGCGACATCCGGCTGTGCCGGTGTTCAGCAGCATGTTGGCGACTTGGAGCAGCAGGACAAGGTAGGGCTTGCCGGAGGTGGACCGGCGGGGCCATTCGTGCCAGTAGTGCGGTGGGTCGAGGCAGGTGTCGGGACCGGTGGGTAGTCGCAGACGTTCACCGGGCGTGAGGACGGTGATGTGGAGATCGGTGAGGGTCCTGACGGCATCGTCGGACAGGGGCGCGGTTCGGGTGAGCATCGCCCAGCGGTGCAGCGGAACATAGGGCGGCGCCGTAGCGAGGGTCGGAACTGCCAACGGGTTGCGGTCGTAGGTGGCGGCGGCCAGTCCGGCGGGAACCAGA
This sequence comes from Nocardia sp. NPDC056952, assembly GCF_042674185.1. Classification (NCBI taxonomy): domain Bacteria; kingdom Bacillati; phylum Actinomycetota; class Actinomycetes; order Mycobacteriales; family Nocardiaceae; genus Nocardia; species Nocardia sp. NPDC056952. The sequence continues at coordinate 418,539 of NZ_JBHURA010000003.1, forward strand.
AGCGCGGTGACAGTGTCGTCGCACACCAGCTCCACGCCAGTCCCGTCGGTGGTGATCGCGGTCGGCAGACCGCGCTCCCGATACGCATTCATCCAGTCCGGGGAGTTGTGCGGCTGGGGTGCGTTCGGCCAGGGGAGACCCCGGGATCCGTTGAGGACCTCCCACGCGGCGGCGCCGAGCTCGCACTCGTGGTGGCGGTGGTCGAACCAGTACCGGCGGGCGTCGGTGGGGGAGAGCGCCAATGGTGGGCTGACACAGTCGAACTCCTCGTTCTCGAGTCCCATTGGTTTTCCTCCGGTGTCGGATGGCGGCCGATGACAACGGACGCGGGCACCGACGATCGTGCCACACGCTTCCATACTTTCAGGTATGGATAAGTGTGCTTCATAGTATGGTCGGTGGACGTGACGCCCAGCGTGGGTCGTTCAGCGAATTTCACGTCAGGAGGCCGACATTGGCCGAGTTCGTCGAGGATCAGGTCCATCGGGTCGCGAGCACCGTGGACACCGTGCGAGCCCCGTCGAGATGTCCCACCGCTTTTCGCTACTGGGAAGCCCGCAGCACGCCGACAGTGCGACGGGTCGAACGCGCTTTCACGGCCGTGACCCGGCAACCGCTGTTCCCCAGCGACGAACAGGCCGCGGCCCTGTGCGAAGACCTGTTCGCCGGTGATCCGGTGGCCGAGCGATTCGTCGCCGAGGTGATGCACGGCGAGATCGGCTCGAAAGCTGGGCGGGCGATGCTGGAGACAGCGCTGGCCGAGGGCATCGACGCCGTCGCGGACGCACCGGAGTCCATGCGCGCGTTGTTCGCCGAGTTCGAAACGGTGCCCGACTGGGTGGTCCCCGAACTGGTGGAACAGGGCGCGGCGATCTGGCGGCGCTGGGGCACCATGCTGTTCAGTTTCGCCGGGGCCGAAACCCTCGAGATGTACACCGAAGCCGCGGTCGCGACCCCGTTGTCGCTGGCGGGCGGCTACGCCGGAGACAGTGCGCTGCGCCGGTTCCTGGAGACCACCCGCTTCTGGATGGACGTCTCGGCTCCCGACGCGCTGCTCACCCCGGGATCGGCGGGCCGGGCCACCGCGCTGAAGGTCCGTGTCATGCACGTTTCGGTGCGGGCGAAGGTCGCCGGCCACCCCGAATGGGACACGCGGCGGTGGGGTCTGCCGATCAGCCAGACCTACCAGATGCTGACCCTGCTGGCAGGCAGTGTGACCCCCGGATTGGGCTTGTGGGCGCTGGGCTACCAGACGACGCCCTCGGAAATCCGTGCGCTGCTGCACTTCCAGAAGTACATGGGCCACCTGCTCGGTGTGCGGTTGCGCTGGTACCCCGAGACCGTGCGCGACGCCCTGCGGGTGCTGGCCATGACGATGGTCTCGCGCTCCTACGACGCGGGGGAGCACGGTACGGAACTGATCGAGTCGTATCCGGCGGCGTTCGCGCCCCGCGACGGGCACCGTGGCCTGACCCGGTTGCGCGAAATGTACAACTACCGGATCAATTCCGTGTACTCCGCGATGTACATGGCGCCGGGAACCCGTCGCCGCTACACCATGCCGCCCGCGTTGCCCTGGATCGTCGTTCCGATCGCGCGATTCCCGCTGATCACCGTGATGGAGATCGTGCGCCGGTTCTGTCCGCCGTTCGCGCGGGCGCACGAGAAGATCATGCTCGCGCATCGCGAGAACTGGTATCGAGCCCAGATGCGGGGCCGGACCGCCGCATTCGACGCCAGCGGCGCACTGCGCCGATGAACCCACCGAAGGTAGCCATGAGTACTGCCGACATCGTCGAAGTGTGGAACGGGCCGGGACGTCGCGACGGCGTGCTGACACCGGTCGAGCCCCGGCACAACGCATTACATCCGTCGTCGAGCACACTGGCTTTCGAACACTGGTACTTCGACGCGCACCTCGACACCGGGCACGTGGTGATCGGGTTCCTGATCAAACGCAGGCCCGAGGATCTGCCCCTGGCCAGGCCCTGGGTGGAGATGATGGTCTATTCGCCCGACGGCACCTTGCGTCAGGTGTCGCAGCGCTACCCCCGTTCGGCCACCTCGTTCTCGGCCGAGGGCTGCGACGTGCGCATCGGTCAGAACACCGCACGCACCGTGTCCGACGTTGACGGGCAGGTGACCCACCACCTGCGGATGGCCGAGGGCGGCATCGAGTTCGATCTGCGATTCCACAACGAGGTACCCGGCTGGATGCCGGGCAAAGGTGAAACCCGCTTCGGTACCAAGGATTCCTTCGGCTGGATGGTCGGCGCTCCCCGAGCGCGGGTGAGCGGCACGATCGAGCTCGACGGCGTGCGGCACGTGGTCACCGGGCGTGGCTATCACGACCACAACTGGGGTGTCGGCGACATGAAGAAGATCATCGAGCGCTGGCACTGGGGTCGGCTCTATGTCGAGGACTACTCGCTGCTGTTCGCCTCGGTGCTGACCCAGCAGCGCAGAGGCGGACACGAGATCAGCCCGCTGATGCTGGCCCACCACGACCAGATCGTGCTGTCCACCGGCGAGACCCGGCTCACCGAGGGGCCGGAACGCTTCGATGTGACCGCGGGACGCACCTATCCCGAATGGGTGGAACTGCATGTACCGGATCAGCTCGACCTCCGGTTGGACGTGGTTCGCGTCATCCACGCCCACGACCTGCTCGACGATCTTCCGGTGGTGCGATCGCGGGTGGTCAAGCCGCTGATGCACCGATTGGTCGGGCACCCCGGCTACTTTCGGTTCGAATCCACCTTCGACCTCAGCGTGCGCACCGACGCGGGAACGCAGCGACGAACCGGTTCGACCCTGCACGAACTGGTCGCGCTGACCTGACCGGCACTCGTGCCTGGACGATCAGCCCGGTTCCTGTCCGCTGGTGATGAATCGGAAGAACTCGCGGCGTTGCTCCTCGGTCGGCACGGGCAGGTTCTGGTTGCCGTGCACGAAGCCGATTCCGGCGAAACACATCAGACCCGCGCGCATCTGGGCCTGCTCGGTCGAGAACCCCATGTCGACGAGGGTGTCGGACAGCGTGTGAAATATCCGCTGATCCAACGCTTTCACAGCCTCGGCCACCTTGGCGTTCGTCCGGGCCCAGTCCCGGACCGCGAGCTCGACCTGCCAGACCCGTTCCCCGGTGAGCAATTCACCCATGCGGGCCAATCGCTGCTGGGGTGGCAGCTCGTCGAGGTCGTGGAAGCCGCGCGCCGCGTCGTTGTGGTCGGCGCACCAGAACTGCGCGGTGGTCTCCAGGAGCTGATCGATGCCGTCGAAATGCCAGTAGAAGCTGCCCTTGGTCACGCCGAGTTCGTCGCACAGGGTGGAAATGGTGATGGCGGCGACGCCGTTTCGCAGCAGCAGGCCGAGCGCGGCGGACGTCCAGTCCTCGACTCCGAGCCTGCGTGTCCCGCGACCGGCCGCCGCCGCCTTGCGCTTGGACACCGGCTCGGCCGGTCGCGAAGCCCTGGTCCCTCCGGTCATGGCCGCCTTCCGTGTGCGCGTCGAGGCCAGCTTATCGCGCGGCGTACGGCGTGCCGGCCGACGACTGGATACACACTGACTGGTCGGTAACAGGGTGCGCGGCGAGAGGTAGCGCCCCCAGGGCGAATTCTGCGGCGATTCGCACTCTGTGCGGGCACGTACTCTGTTGAGTGCCTGCACATTTGGTGACCGTAGACCGTAGGATGGAGCCTGATGGACCACACGGACCCTTTCCCCCGCCCTATTCCCGTCACGGTACCGAAGCTGCTAGTGGGCTTAGGGTCAGCGTTGGTCGTCGCCGCGGCAATCGCATCCTTCACCTTCACCTCCACCCTCGCGCGGGTAGCCGGAGTTCCCGAGCACCTGACCTGGCTGTGGCCGGTGGTCGTCGGTCTCACCGTCGCGCTGGTCGCCTGCACTTTCATCACATTGGTGGGCATCCGGGACGAGAAGGCCACCTCGCTGGTGCGGGTCTACGAGTTGTTGCTCGTGGCCGCCGTGCTGTCGAGCATCTGCGGAAACCTGCTGTCGATCTCGCGGGATCCGATCGAGATGGGAACTCTCGGCACCGCGATCGTGGTGTCGGTTCCCCCGATCTGCCTGATGATCTGCGTCGGTAACTACCTGCTGCTCACGGCGGTCGTTCCCGTCCGCATCGTGGCCGCGATCCGTGAGGACGACTGGCGGCTGAGAGTCCTTGGCATCCCGAGTGAGTCCCCGCCGTCGAAGGAGTCGACCCCCACCCGCCACGACAGCGACTGGTGGGACCAACACCGCAGCGAAGCGCGAACTCCACCGGCGACACCGAGGACCCGGACGTAGCGAACCGGCTGGAGGCCACGGTCCTCGCCGCATCGACCTCAGGTCTGTGTGTGCGGGGACCGAGGCGCGATGCGGAGCAGTTGCTTGCCGAGGTTGCGCCGACCATGCATGCCGGTCTTTCGACCAGAATCCACTGGCGATTCACCCGGCGACGTCGTCATCCGAGTTGTCGGCGCCGGACTCAGAGCGGGGCGCTGCGCCACCAGCGGTCGTAGAGGTCCTGGCCCGAGGCGCCGCCCGAGACTCCGAGGGCGCACCGGGAGCGGGTGCCGTTCTCGAACTCGATCAGCATCTCGCCCGTCGGTCCCGCGATGCCTTGCGTGTCGTTCCAGCGGGCATGTCCGCGACCGCTGGGCCGTTGCCAGTTCTCCTCGCCGACGAAAACCGCGGTGGCGGAGGAGACGTAGCGCTCCGCCGGTTCGTCGGTTCCGCAGGTGAGCAACAAGCGGAACACCGGGTTCTGGTCACCGTTGCAGGCGAGTGCGTTCAGCGAATCGCGGGTCTGGCGCGCGTCGATGGGACGTTGGTTGCCGTCGACCGCGCTGCAGCGCAGGCCTTGGTAGCCGCTGTCTGCCTGGGTTTTCGGCAGCAGTTCGGGGAAAGCGTCGACGACCCACTGGTGGGCCGCCCAGGAGTTCGGGTCGATCGGTGCCGTCGACGTGGCCGCAGCCGTGCTCTCGTCGGGCGAATCACGGTTCAGCACAACCACACTCGTGACGACTGCCGCGAGCACCGCCGTCAGCGTGCCGACCACGATGCCGAGGCTACGGCGACGTGCCGGTGCACGCTCGGCCACCGCCACCGCTTCGGTGGGGACGCCGAGGGCGGCGGCTGCATCGGCGGCCAGCGCGCCGCAGCTCGGATAGCGCCGCTGCGGATCCTTGGCCAGTGCGCGGGCGATCACGTCGTCGATCCGCCGCGGCAGCTCCCCGGACACCGCGCTCGGGCGGGGCGGCGGGTCGTACAGGTGTGCCGCGATCACCGCGTCGACACTCGGTCGCGGGAACGGTTTGGCACCGGTCAGCAGTTCGTAGAGGGTGCAGCCCAGTGCGTAGACATCGGCACGGTGATCGATCGCCGTGCCGGTGAGCTGCTCGGGGGCCGCGTAGGCGACGGTCGCCAGAATCGTTCCGGCCTGGGTCAGCGTCGTCGCGGCCGCGGCCTTGGCGATACCGAAATCGGTGACCGCGACCCGATCCGGTTGTCCCGGAATGGATTCGACCAGAATATTGGCCGGTTTGACATCGCGGTGCAGCATCCCGGCCCGGTGCGCGTGATCGAGTCCGCGAGCCACCCCGGTGACCAGATGCGCGACACGGTGCGCAGTGAGCGCGCGGTCGCGCAGCAGCGTGGCGGCGTCGGGGCCGTCGATGAAGCGCATCGCGATCCACAGTTGACCGTGCTCGATGCCACGGTCGTAGACGCCGATGATGTTCGGATGGTCCAGCCGCGCGGCGAGTTCGGCTTCGCGACCGAAGCGCGCCCGGAACTCGGGGTCGGCACCGAATTCCGCGGACAGCACCTTCACCGCGTCGCGACGCGGCAACCGGGGATGGGCGGCGACGTAGACGGTGCCCATGCCACCGACACCGAGAACCCGCTCGATCCGGTACCCGGCGAAGACCGTGCCCGGCGGCAGCGGACGGCTATTCACTGCGCACCAGCAGCGCGTACTGGGCAGCGCTCTGCTGCCTGGCGTGCGCCGGACTCCGGCCGAGGACCGAAGCGGTGTACCGGCCGTAGAGCACATGGCAGTAGACCTGGGACGGCGATGCCGGGTGCTGATCGAGGTCGTTGCAGTAGACATCCGGCACGCCGACCGGTGTGTCGATCAGGGTGGCGGGATCGGCGGCCTGCCGCTCCTTGGTGAAGACCCGGCGCGCGGTGACCGCGTCGGGAAACCGTTCGACCAGATTGTTCCCGTTCACGGCGACGACTTCGATCTGATCCTGAAAACCGAAGTGCTTCATCAGCCGGGTGGCTCGTGGACCGAGCACGACGCCGCCGATGGCGATCGAGGCCGACCAGCCGGCATTGGCGTCGGTGTCGGCGGTGATCACCGTCGGCGTAGGCCAGTGCCCGGCGCCGAAGGGAAGCACCCGCGCGAGCATGCCGTCCCGGTCGAGCGGCAGGTCGGCGAACCGGTCCGGCGCGGTCGGCTGGAAATCCTGCAGCCGGGGGAGTTGGACGTCGAAGGTCTTGCGCACCATGGCGAGCAGCGCGGCCTGGTCCGGGCTGGTGTGCGCGGCCAGCACGCTGACGACGAACGACCCGTGCGCGAGGGTGGCCGCCATGGTCGGCACGGTCGGGCGCCAATGCGCGAACGCCCCCGGGTACTCCGCGATCCGCACCGCGACGTTGTCGGCGGTGACCGCGGCGTCGGTGGCGTTCATCTGCCTGGCCGCCAGCCGCGCCTTCGTGTCGTCCGGGAAGCGCAGCAGCAACACGGTGAGCAAACGGGCGGAGCCGATCTCGGGTGCTTTGCCACGGAAGTTGACATCGCTGCCACTGACCGCGAATCCGGCGAGCATGTCCTGGGATTCGAGCACGTCGCGGACCGGTTCAGCCAGAATTCCGGCTGCTTTCAACGGTGTCGGCAGCGGCGCGGTCCGGTTGGAGATGCCGTTGGTCAGCGTCGGATCGACCTCGATCGGATCGAGCACCGCCTCACCCATCCGCACCGATTCCAGTATCCTGCCGTACTTCTCGGTACTCGAGGTCGGCGGCGTCATCGGGTCGACGCTGTTCGAACCCACATCGAGGGCGGCCAGGTCGAGTTGCTGGGGTACGGGTTCGCCGGGACGCACGCACCCGCACAGCACCGTCAACGCCGTGGCCAGGACAGCCACGGTTCGGATTCGCTCACCACGTGTGAACATCGGCTACCCCTGTCCCAGTGGAGCGTCCGGCCACCAGCGCTCCCACAGCACCGAACCCGAGGTGCTGCCGGAGATACGCAGCCTGCAGAACTGCCGGTCGGGCCCGTCGAACATCACGTCGAGCCGGCCGATGTGTGAGCCGTCGTCGCCCGTGATGGTTCCCCATCGCACCTTCCCGCTCGCACCGTCGCGTGTCCACAGCTCCTCGCCCTCCACCGCCAGATTCACTGTCCACGCCGGAATCTGGGTGCGATCCGACCGGCAGACGACCGAGAGGGTTTCGACCGGGTTCCGGTCACCGAGGCACAGCACACCGCCGACATCGACCTGCTGATCGAGCGCGAGCACATTGCCGTCCTGGTCGATGTGCAGACAGTTGTTGACGTCCTGGTATCCGACGGCAAGCGGTGCGACCGGCAGCAGGTTCGGCAAGGTCTCAGCGGCCAGGGCGGCCGCGCCCCACGCGTCGGAGTTCGTGGCGACCCGGGTCGGGGCAGCGGCACCGGAATCCTCACCGGCGAACCCCGTCGCCAGCGAAATCGCCGCCGCCACAGCCACAGCGGCAGCGATCGCCACGCCGGTCAGGAGTCGGCGCGGCGCGGCGGAGGTCTTCGGTACGCAGGCCGCGCGCGCGGCAGCGGCCAGCTCACCGCAACTCTGGTAGCGCTGTGAAGGGTCCTTGGCCAGCGCGGTGGCGATGACCGTATCCAATTCGGCCGGCACCCGGCCGTTTTCGAGCGACGGCCGGGGCGGTTCGTCGGACAGGTGCGCGTACATCACCGCCGCGGGACTGCTGCGCGGGTACGGGACCGTCCCGGTGAGCAGCTGATAGAGCGTGCACCCCAGCGAGTACACATCGGCGCGATGATCCACCGGGTCGCCGTTGATCAGCTCGGGCGCGGCGTAGGCCAGTGTCGCGGTGAATCCCGCACCCTGGCCGAGGGCTCCGTCACCTTCGGCGGTGCGGGCGATCCCGAAGTCGGTGACCAGCACCCGATCCGGTTCCCCCGGTTCCGCGGTGAGCAGCAGGTTCGCGGGCTTCACGTCACGATGTTGCAGGCCGACCCGGTGGATCTCGTCGAGACCGTTCGCCGATTCGGTCACGATGCGCAGCGCCCGCTCGACCGGAATCGCGGTCTCCTGCCGGATCAGCTCGGCGACATCGCCACCGTCGACGAACTGCATCGCGATCCACAGGCGGCCGTCCTGCTCACCGCGATCACGGACCGCGACGACATTCGGATGTTGCAGCCGCACAGCGACTTCCGCTTCGCGCAAGAACCGCGCGCGGAATTCCTCGTCGTCGGTGTACCGGTCGGACAGGATCTTCAGCGCATCGTGCCGGGGGAGCCGAGGGTGGCGCGCGAGGTACACCTCGCCCATGCCACCGGCACCGAGTCGCCGTTCGATCCGGTACCCGGCGAACTCGTCGTCAGAACGGAGCATCTGCCCACCACCGGTCGTAGAGTTCCTGGCCCGTTGTCGCACCGATCACGACGACCATGCAGAAGTTCCGGGTCGGTTCGTCGAATCCGACGCCGACCAAGCCGAGATCGCCGGTGGACACGGTCATGGTCGACCACGTCACCCGGCCACGCCCGGTAGCGCGTTCCCACTTCTGGTCACCGAGAACCACGGCACCCGGTTCGTTCACGAGGATGAAGGGGTTCCGGTTCGTCGAACAACGCACGTCGACATCGCGGATGGGGTTGTTGTTGCCGGTGCAGGCGACGCGCGCGACTTCGTCGGGCATCAGGTCCAGATCGGCCGGCCCACCGGAACCCACCGCCATGGCAGCGCATCGAATGCCCTGATGTCCGGTTCGGGTCGGGGTGGCGGGCAGCAGCCCGGGCAGCGCGTCGACGATGAAGGCATAACGCCCCCAGGTCACCCCGGCGCTGCTGGTCGGTGTGACGGGACTCGCCGTCGAATCGTCGGGGTCACGGACCACCGCCACGGCGACGGCGAGTGCCACCACCAGCATGATGACGGCCGCTGCCACGGCGGTGTACCGCAGCCGCGGATTCGCCTGCCGTGGTGACTGTTTCGGCGCGGGTGCGGCAGGGCGTTCGGTGATGGGCGGCGGAACGGCCGCGACCACGGTGTGATCGGCCGCCACACCGAAAGCACCCGCGGCCGCGGCGGCCAGTGCACCGCACGACGAATAGCGCTCGTCGGGGTTCTTCGCCAGCGCACGGGCCAGCACCGCGTCGATCGCGGGCGGCAGTTCCGGCCGAAGGGCGGTGGCCCGCGGCGGCGGTGCCATCAGATGCGCCTGCATCACCGCGACCACCGAATCGCGGGGGAACGGTTTCGTGCCGGTGAGCAGTTCGAACAGGGTGCAGCCCAGGGCGTAGACATCGGCGCGATGATCCACGCGCTGTTCGGTCAGCTGTTCCGGCGCCGCGTAGGCGAGCGTCGCCACGACCGTCCCGACCGCGGTCAGCGCGGTGCCGTCACCGGCGGCCCTGGCAATGCCGAAATCGGCGACCAGCACACGATCCGGTGCGTCCTCGACCGGCTCGAGCAGGATATTGGCCGGTTTCACGTCGCGGTGCAGGAGGCCGTGGCGGTGCGCCTCGTCCAGCCCGCGCGCGGTCTCGGTGACGATGTGCACGGCCCGCGCCGGCGGTATCGGCGACTCGTGGCGCAGTAGCGCGGCCACGTCGGTCCCCGCCACGAACTCCATCGCGATCCACAGCCGGCCGTCGTGCTCGCCGCGGTCGTGCACCGCGACGATATTCGGATGATCGAGCCGGGCGGTCAGTTCGGCCTCGCGCAGGAAACGCGCCCGGAATTCCTCGCCCGCACCGGCATTCTCGGGCAGTACCTTGATCGCGTCGCGGCGAGGCAGTCGCGGATGGGCGGCCACGTACACCGTGCCCATGCCGCCGGAGCCGAGCACCCGCTCGATCCGGTATTCGGCGAAAACGGTTCCCGGGGGAAGGGTTTCGGTCATCGCCTCTACTCGCTGTTCACCAGCAGCGCGTACTGCGCGGCCGCACGTTGCAGGACATCCTGGTAGTCCCGGCTGAAAACGACTCCGACATAGCGGCCGTATCGAAGGCGGCAGCTGAACTTGGTCATCGGCGAGTTCTTCATCGACTCCGCGCAGTTGATGTCGACCATGCCCTTCGGTGGTGGAACGACGAATTGGTCGTTGTTGTCGGGCAGGTTGGCGAAGAACGCGGTCGCGGTCGCCGCGTCGGCGAAGCGCATCAGCCGGTCGTATCGGTTGAGGCCGACCAATTCGGCGACCTCGCGGGTGGGTTGGTAGAAATGGCCCGCCCGCGGACCGAGAACGATGCCGCGCGCCTGCACCAGGCTTTCCCACCCCGCGACTTCGCTGAAGTCGCCGAGAATCACCACCGGATACGGCCAGCGGCCCGGTGCCTCGGGCACCATGCGTCCCAGCATGCCGTCACGGTCGAGCGGCAGGTCGGCGAATTGCTCGGGCGGGGTGAGCACGATATCGCGCAACATCGGCCGCTGTTCCTCGAAAGCCTTGCCCGCCAGCGTTGTCAGCGCGGGGAGGTCGGGCGAGGTGTGCCCGGCCATGACCGTGACGACGAACGAGTCCATGGCGATCGTCGCCGCCAGCGTCGGCACCGACGGACGCCAATGCGCGCGCGCCGCCGGGTGCCCGGGGATCGAGACGGCCACGTTGTCCGCGCTCACCGCGGCGTCGGCGGAGTCGATCTCCTGCGCGGCCAGTCCCGCGGCCGCCGCATCGGGAAATCGCAGCAGCGTGACCTGCAGAATTCGGCCACTGCCGATCGAGAACTCGGTGGAAGTATCGGTGGCGCCGACGGTGTAGCCGGCCAGCATGCCGTGGCGCTCCAGGACCGCCCGCACCGGATTGGCCAGCAGCGCCGCCGCTTTCGCGGCGGTGGGCAGGGGGTCCGAACCGGACTTCGTGCGGGGTACGGTCAGTGCCGGGTCGACCCTGGCCGGATTGGCCATGGCCTCGCCGAGCCGAACCGATTCGACCACGCGCCCGTGATACTCGCTGCCGTGTTCGGGCGCGCGCAACGGGAAGCGGCTGTAGGGGCCGACATCGAGGGTGGCGGGATCGGGCACGGGCGTCGGATCACCGGTCACCGTGCAACCCGAGGCCGCGGCGAGGATCACGCCGAGGGCGACCGCGAGGGGCGCGAGTCTCATAGCGGTGCCTCCGTCCACCAGGCGGCCCGCAGCTCGGTGCCGTTCTGCGCACCGGTGACGACGATGTAGCAGAAGCTGCGGTCGGGATCGTCGAAGTACAGCCGCAGGTAACCCGTGAGCTGCGGGGCCTTGTAGAGGTCGAGATAGGTTCCCCAGTGCAGATTTCCGTGGCTCGACGGCCTGGTCCACTGTTCGTCGCCCTCGGCGCGATCGTAGGTCGGCGGCGGGGCGATCGGCGAGCGGTCGGCGTTGCACACGAGTTCGATCGTCTGCACCGGTTCACGATTGCCGAAACACATGATCCGCCCGGTCGGGACGAAGACATCGACGGGCAGGTCCCGCATTTTCTCGTCGGAGGGCCTGCACCCCCACATCTCCTGATATCCGGTCCCGAACTGTGAAGCGGGCAGCAGCTCCGGAAATGCTTGTGCGACATAGGTGTACGCGCCCCAGGAGACCGGGTCTACCGCGGTTTGTGGACCGAGCGCGATCGCGGTCGGTGCGTGTTCGGTGGACCCGGTTCGGGTGACGCCGAGCACCCCAGCCGTCAGCGCGATCAAAACCGCGGCGGCCAGCGCGCCGTAGACGAGCGGGCGCCGCCGGGTGGGTGCCCGGACCGCGGCCAGCCGGACCGTCCCCTGCGCGGCGGCGGACGCGGCCGCTGCCAACGCACCGCAGGACGGATACCGGTCGCCGGGGTTCTTCGCGAGCGCGGTCGCGATCACCTCGTCGAATCCGGGTGGGAGCCCGGGCTTGCCGAGTGCAGGCGGCGCTTCGTGCAGGTGGGCGTACATGACCGCGGCCGGGGTGTCGCGGGGGAACGGCACCGACCCCGTCAGCAGTTCGTAGAGCACACAGCCCAGCGCGTACACATCGGTTCGGTGATCGATCGCCCCGCCGTTGATCTGCTCGGGCGCGGCATAAGCCAGGGTCGCGCTGAGCCCGGCGCCGGTCGAATTCGTGGGTGCGTCAGCGGGTCTGGCGATGCCGAAGTCGGTGATCAGCACGCGGTCGGGGCGGCCGTCCTGTTCGGCGACAAGGATATTGGCCGGTTTCACGTCGCGGTGCAGCACCCCTTTGCGGTGCAGCAGATCGAGTCCCTTGGCGGCCTCGGTGATGATCCTGACCGTCCGGTCCAGCGGCAGCGCGCCCGGTCCACGGCGGATCAGCTGGGCGAGGTCGACACCGTCGACGTACTGCATCGCGATCCACAGTCGGCCGTCGTGCTGACCGCGATCGCGCACCGCGACCAGGTTGGGGTGGCTCAGCCGGGCCGCGATCGTGGCCTCACGCAAGAAGCGCTCACGGAACACCGCATCGCCGGAGTGCTTGTCGGACAGCACTTTCAGCGCGTCCTTGCGCGGCAGCCGCGGATGACCGGCCAGATAGACCGTGCCCATACCGCCCATGCCGAGGCGTCGCTCGAGGCGGTACCCGGCGAAATCCATGCCCTCAGAAACAGTCAACCGTCGTGCTTCCCGAACCGATCGGCGCCGGGACCCTTCCGGCGCGAGTCGACCGACCCATGGTCGACCGGCCGACTATAACCCGACTGGTGGCCGGGTCACCGGTCGATAGTTCGAGTACTTTGGACGTGGTTCTCGGTGTGCGCCCCAGCAATTCGGGGCGTGCGCGCCGCGAGCGCGCACGGCACGGTGGGACTATGAACAAGCTCGCGGCGTCGTCCGCACTCGCTCTCTTCCTGCTCGCGTCCGCCGTCGGCGCGGGCTCCGCGCACGCCCAGCAGCCGGTGGCGGACACCGGCTCGTCGAGTCTGGACGTGCTCTGCAGCCCGGTCGGCGGCCTGCTGGTCGCGGTGGGCAGCGCCGAGAATCCGTACGGCCCGCTGCTCGTGGCGGTCTGCCTCAACCGGTGATCAGGCCGGTGTCAGCTTGGTGACCGTGCCGAGAAAACTGGTGACGTACAACGACTTCGGGTCCCAGCCGGGGCCGGATCCGAATCGTGCCGACGAGGACAAGGGCAGGCCGTCGGCGATCGCGCAGGTTCGGCCGGTATCCACATCGACCTGCTGGACACTGCCCGCGACGTTGAGGGTGACGTAGGCCTTGCCGTCCTGGCCGACGGTCAGATCGTCGGCCGAGTTCAGTGGTCCGATGCCGGGAATCACAGCCTGTCGCGGCGGGCTTTCGGGATCGGCGTAGTCTACGGCGGCGATGACCGAGGTGGGGTTGAACGTCGTCGAGACGATGAGCCGGTTGCGCTGCGCGTCGAACGCGAGGCCGTTGGTAGAGCTCAGTGTCGGCGCGTACGGTGTCGCGATGTTGTCGGGGGTGACCCGGGTCAGGGTGCCGGCGCCGATGTCTCTGCTGACGACGAAGTCGCCGTTCGGCAACTGCGCTAACCCGTTCGGCATCGTGAGACCGGAGGCCACCGTCTTCACGGTGCCGCTGTCGAGATGCAGGGCCTGAATCGTCCCGTCGGCGCGGTCGGTGAGAGCGGCGGTGACGCTGTTGCCCGTCGTGAAATACGCGGTGTCGCCGATAGTCAGGATCGAGCCGGGGCCCTCGACGTCGGTGAGGGCGACAGATCGCGAGCCGTCGGCACCGAGGCGTTGCAGGGTGCCGGCCGACCCGGTGGCGGATTGCTCTGCCAGCAGCAGATCTCCGCGACCGTCGAACCCCAGGTTCTCGAGTATTCCGTACCCCGCCGCGACGGTGTGCCGAGCCCATTGTGCGCACGAAACCGGTTCGGCGGACGCGGTCTGCGCGGTGGGAAGGACGGCGGCTGTCGCGGTGACCGCGATCGCGGTGAGCGCGCGAGACATGGTGGGGGAGAGGGGCATCGGATTCCTCGGGGTCCGGGTCGGCAGCTCTGCCGTTGTCGGAGGCGGTGTTGTCGACGAGATCGGGCCCAGCCTAGGGGGACGGTCGTGGAACTCGCACCGAAACAACGGATCGGCCGTGGACGTCGGCGACGCCGCGGTGGGGCAATGAAGCCGGAGGTGCGGCAGGCGTCCCCAGCCTCACAGGTTGCCCGCTTCGAGGATGGTCAGCAGTCGGTCGGCCGCGTGGCGCGCTCGGCGAGTGATCTCTTCGGCGTCGGGCTGCGCTGCGCCGAGTAACGCCTGGTCGAAGAGCCCGGCCTTCAGCAGTCCGCCGAACACCGCGGCCGCCTCGTAGTTGTCGGCGATTCGCCAGCCCGACTGCTCGCGCCACCGGTCCAGATAGGACGCGAAGATCAGGCCGCCGCGGCCGAGGACTTCCCGCCGATAGATGCGCCCGAGTTCGGGAAAACGATCCGCGTCGTGAGCGACCACCCGGTAGAGCGCGAGCTGCTCGTCGGAGAGGGCATGGCGAAGGTACTCCTCGCCCGCGCGAGCCAAGCCGACCTCGGGCGGATCGGTGTACCAGGCGGGGTCGCGGGAGGTGTCGCCTTCGGGTGCGCAGAGTCCCGCGATGACGGCGGTGAAGAGCTCGTCTTTCGTCTCGAAGTGGCGGTAGAGGGTCTTGATCGAGACGCCGGCGTCGTCGGCGATCTTGTTGACCGAGCTCGCGGCGTATCCCTCGTCGAGGAAGGCCGTGCGCGCGGCCGCGACGATCTGGGCACGCTTGCGCGCCATCAGCCCGGCCTTGGGATCGTCTGTCGCCCACGTTCTGACCATGTGTCCGCCTTCCGTCTTGACCGACCTTACGACAGTAGTTACTGTCGTTTCAAACAACAGTAACTACTGTCGTGAGGGTGGGTTGTCCGAGTGGGCGATCGCGATCTCGAGCGACCACACAGAGGCGGGGCTCGGAACATGAAACTGGTGGTCTTCGGTTCGACCGGGATGGGCGGCAGCGCCGTTGTCGCGAAAGCGCTCGAACGCGGGCACGACGTGACAGTCCTCGCTCGTTCCCAGACAAGCGCCGACAAAGCGCCACACGGCGTTCGCGTCGTGCGCGGTGACGCGTTGGACCCGGCGGCCGTCGAGCGCACGCTGGACGGCACCGACGCCGTGATCCAGTACCTGGGTGTCGGCGGACTCGGTGACGGCAAACCCAATGACCTCGTACCGGATGCCACGCGGGTGATCATCGAGAAGATGCGCGAGCGCGGCATCGAACGACTTGTGTGCGCGAGCAACATGGGGCTGCCCGGTTCCGGTGCGGTGCTTTTCCGTCGCGTCCTGGTGCCGCTGTTCGCGCGTCGGCTGCCGCCCATTCTCGACGCCAAAGTGGCGATGGAAGCCCAGCTCGAGGCCAGTGAGCTGGCGTGGACAGCCGTGCGTCTCCCGGCCTTGAAAGCGGTGTCCGACAAGGGAACCGTCAAGGTCGACGCGAGCGGGCGGGCGACGGGCTACTCCATCACCTGCGGCGATGCCGCCGACTTCATGCTCGACATCATCGAGCGGTCCCAACACCTGCGCGCAGCGGTCGGCATCGCCAACTGACAGCTCACAATCCTGGCCGCCCCGACTCGCGGGCGCCGGCCGATGTTGTCCTCGCCCTGGAGGGGAGGGCGAGGGCGGCAACGGGGATGGGGCCGTTCACCTTTCGGTGGGCGGCCCCGTTGGCGTGCTCGGGGTGATGCCGCGAGCAGGGGTGATCACTGGTCAGTCGACCGCGCGGGTCTCCCGCTCGATGTCGGCGAGTGTTGCTATCAACCGCGCGGTCGTGGCGATCACCTCGTCGCGCACGCGCGTGTCCTCCAGTACGGCGGCGCGCAGGACCGTACCGAAACACGCACTGATGATCGTGAAGGTCAGCACGTCGTACTCGTCGTCGTCACCGGGGCCGAGAATCTGGATCACCTGCATCTTGACCAGCAGACGCAACCGTATTTCCAGCTCGGGCATGCCGCTGCTGTAGAAGTCCAACCCCGCTATCAGCGCACGCACCAGAGGGACGTCGGTGGACATCTCCTCCATGATGGCTTCGAGTACGCCCAGAACCAGTTGCTGCACCGGAGTGTCGGACAGATCGCGCACGCGTTCGGTGAATCGCCGCTCGATATTGCCCTGGATGCGGGAGAGGAGCTCGTCGACGATCATCGCGCGGTCGGGGAAGTATCGATAGACGGTTCCGATGCTGACCCCCGCGGCAGTGGCGATCCGGTTGGTCGAGGTGTTGGTGATGCCCCGCTCGCCGAAAAGCTCTGCGGCCGTGTCGAGGATGTGCTCGCGAGTCGCCTTGGCCCGATCCTGGGTGGGGCGACGCCGATCGGTCGATTTGGGCGGCATCGAACCCTCCTCCCCGGGCCGATCGGAAGCTCGGCGTCGGCAAGTCTAGTTTCGGCGGCGACGGCCCGAAATGGGGCGGCGCCCGAAATCCGGACAGCTCGATGATGGCCGGTCACGACGCGTGATCGGTGGGGCGGCCGCGATATCAGGAGCCTGACTCCGATTCAAACGATGCGCAAACGATGCATTTTTGCCCGATCGGTGTCACAATCGAAGGGTGGATGCCGAACGAGTAGCAATCGCGCTTCGACCGTGCGAACCCGCAACCGGTGATGACGGATCCGCGCGGTTCGCCGACTGGCTCGCGCGCACACAGATCTCGGTACGCGGTCATGTCGACGAGTTCGTCCGCGCGCGTTGCCGGGCCGAACTCGACCCGGCGGGATTCTCGCTCCCGAGCCGGCTGATGATCGATTTCGCGTCGGGCGGCAAGTGCGTACGGTCGGTCTTCGTCTATCTCGGCTGGCTGTGCGGTGGCGCAGGGGAATCCGAAGCCGCCCTGCGCGCGGCCGCAGGTGCGGAGCTCCTGCACGCGTTCGCGCTGGTGCAAGACGACGTGATGGACGAGTCGGCGGTCCGGCGGGGAGAGCCGTCAGCCCACCTCCGGCTCGCCGCGTGGCACCGCGATCAGGGATTGTCGGGCTCGCCGGCCCGATTCGGCGAGTCCGCGGCGATCCTCATGGCCGACCTGTTCCTGGTGTGGGCGGAGCGCATGATGCGCGAGAGCGGCCTGCCTGCCGCCGCGCTGGATCGGGCATGGCCGCGCTACGACGCGATGCGCAGCGAACTGGCGGTAGGTCAGCTCGCGGACCTGACCAACGACGCGAACCGGCTCCCGAGCGTGGGCGAGGTGATGGATATCGCGCGGCGCAAGTCCGGCAACTACACAGTGCGGCGCCCACTCGAATTGGGTGCGGCGATGGCCGGCTGCGACGAGACGGTGATGCGCGTTCTCGGTGAATACGGCGAAGTGATCGGGGAAGCGTTCCAGCTCCGCGACGATCTTCTCGGCATCTTCGGCGACCCATCGACCACCGGGAAACCCACCGGAGACGATGTCCGGGAACGCAAGGCGACCACCGTGATCGCGCTGGCCGATCAGCTCGCCGAGCCGTCGGATCGCGCCCGGCTACGAGAGCTCTGGCGGGCCGAGTCCATCGATGAGCAGGCCGTAGCGCTCGCCCAGACCGTGATCGTCGACAGCGGCGCACGCCGGCGTGCCGAGCAGATGATCGGCGAGCGCGTCGAGCATGCGCGTCGGCTTCTCCAGGACGCCGACCTCGAACCGTCGGTGGCCGACGCGCTGCACCGAATGGCGCTGTTGTGCACGCACCGCTCGCACTGACCGGCGAATCCGCCGCTCCCATCGAAAGGAAGCAATGCGCACGATATCGGGAACAACCGATGAGGTGGTCGTCGTCGGGGCCGGCCTGGCAGGACTGGCCGCCGCGTTGCATCTGGCAGGACGCGGACGCAGCGTCACGGTGGTGGAGCGCGATACGGTCCCCGGTGGCCGGGCCGGACGACGCGACGTCGACGGCTATCTGCTCGACACCGGACCGTCGGTGCTCACCATGCCCGACATCGTCGCCGACACCCTCGCCGCGGTCGGTGACAGTCTCGAGTCCCGGTTGGAGCTGTTGCCCGTCGCCCCGGCCTACCGCGCCCACTTCGCCGACGGCACCGGGCTCGATGTCCACAGCGACGCCTCGGCCATGGAGGAATCGGTCCTGGCGTTCGCCGGACCGAAGGAGGTCGAGGGATATCGCCGGCTGCGCACGTGGTTGAGCGAGCTGTACCAGGTCGAATTCGAACGGTTCATCGCCGCGAATGTCGACTCTCCGCTCGGGCTGCTCACGCCGGCGTTCGCGCGGTTGATCGCGTTGGGTGGATTCCGGCGTCTCGACAGGGCCATCGGATCGTTCCTCACCGATGAACGGCTGCGGCGCGTCTTCACCTTCCAGTCGCTCTACGCGGGCGTTTCGCCACAACGCGCACTGGCGCTGTACGCGGTGATCTCCTACATGGACACCGTGGGCGGGGTCTCCTTTCCGCGCGGCGGCATGCGCGCACTACCCGACGCCCTGGCCGCCGCCGCTGTCGATGCCGGTGTGACGTTCTGTTACGGCGAGACCGTCAACGACCTGGAGCGGCGTGGATCCCGGATCACCGCGGTGCTCACCGAGCGTGGCCGCCGAATTCCTTGCGACGCTGTCGTTCTCGCGACCGAACTTCCCACCGCCTACGAGCTGCTCGACCGCGTCCCGCGTCGCCCGAGCAGTTGGCGCCCGGCGCCGTCCGCGGTCGTCATGCACGTCGGTGTCCCCGAATCGGTGCCTACCGCTCATCACAACCTCGTCTTCGGCGCCGCGTGGGAGCAGACCTTCGACGAACTGATCGGTGCCGGAAAAGTGATGACCGACCCGTCGTTGCTGGTGACCCGCCCGACCGCGACCGATCCCACCCTGGCCCCACCCGGTCGCGACCTGTTCACTGTTCTCGCCCCGGTGCCCAACCTCTACCGCAGCGGTGACCTCGACTGGGATCGCCGTGCCACCGCCTACGGCGAGGAGCTGGCCGCGATAGTCGAGAACCGGTTGGTCCCTGGCTTCGTCAGCGACGCCCGGGTCGTGCATCTGGACACGCCCGCCGACTGGCAGCGGCAGGGCCTGCTGGCCGGAACCCCGTTCTCGCTCGCACACACCTTCGCCCAAACCGGCCCTTTCCGCCCCGCGAACCTCCCTCGCGGTGTGAGCAATGCGGTGCTGGCGGGCTGCGGCACCGTACCCGGCGTGGGTGTACCGACAGCACTGCTGTCGGGCCGCCTCGCCGCCGACCGCGTCACCGGCACGGTGTCCGCGTCGCGGGCTTCGACCTCGACCTCGATCGGAGGCGATCGACGATGATTCGCACGGAACTCGACGCGGCCGGAATCCGCGATGCTCGACTGCGCGAGGCGTATCAGCGCTGCCGGGAACTCAACGCGCGCCATGGCCGCACCTTCTTCCTCGCCACCCGGCTGCTCGCGCCCGCCCAGCGACCGGCGATCCACGCTCTCTACGGCTTCGCCCGGTGGGCCGACGACATCGTCGACGAGCCACCGACCGACGATGCAGCGGGCACTCCGGCGCAACGGCTGGACGCGGTGACGAAGGACCTGCACGACAGCCTTTCCGGTACCCCGGTCGACGACCCGATCTTCGCCGCGCTGGCCGATACCGCCGCCAGATACGAGATAGACCATGTCCTGTTCGACGAATTCCTCGACTCGATGCGGATGGATCTGACCATCACCGACTACCCGAACCGGGCCGCGCTCGACCGCTATGTGCACGGTTCGGCCGACGTGATCGGTTTGCAGGTACTGCCGGTGCTCGGCACCGTCGGCGAACGAGCCGATGCTGCCCCGTACGCGGCCGCGCTGGGAAAAGCGTTTCAGCTCACCAACTTTCTGCGCGACATCGCCGAGGATCTCGACCGTGGCCGGGTGTACCTACCGGCCGACGAACTGGCTGCCCATGATGTGGACCGCACCAGGTTGCAGTGGTGTCGTTCTCGCCGACGCACCGACGCGAAGGTCCGGTCGGCGCTGGCCGAGCAACACGCGATCGCGCGCGGCTGGTACCGGTACGCCGACAGCGGAATAGCGCAGCTACATCCGGTGTCGCGCCCCTGTGTAGCCACCGCGGCGGTGCTGTACTCGGAAATTCTCGACCGCATCGAGGAGAGCGAGTTCGCGGTGTTCACCGCGCGCGCCACCGTGGGCAACGCGCGCCGCACCCGCGTTGCCGGTTCGGCGTTGGCTCGTGCGCTGTGGGCGCGGCGAGGTAGCCGCGCTCGCGCACTGACGAACGCGGCAGGCTGATCGTCAGCTGGACGACACCGCGCCGTCGGCGGGGTCGTGTTCGGCGGTGCCGGTGATGTTGCGGACCATGCCGCCGAACACGGCGTTGTGAAACGGCGTGATCGCTTTCCAGTAGAGGTGTCCGGCGAGACCGTGCGGCTGGAAGATGGCCCGCTGCCGATAGCGGGAGCCGCCGGTCGGGTCCGGTTCCACACCCAGTTCGAGCCACGCCAGTCCCGGGAGCTGCATCTCGGCGCGCAGCCGCAGGAGATGGGGCCGGTCGATGTATTCGACGCGCCACCAGTCCAAGGCTTCGCCGGAGTGCAGGTGGCGGGGGTTCTTGCGGCCGCGGCGTAACCCGACACCGCCGGTGACACGGTCGATCCAGCCGCGCAGTGACCAGGCGAGAGGGAAGGAGTACCAGCCGTTCTCGCCGCCGATGGCTTCGATCACCGCCCACACGGTTTCGGGGTCGGCGTCGGTGTGCTGCTCGCGGAGGTCCTCGTAGAGCGAGCCGCCCGACCACGCGGGGTCGGTGGGCAGCGGATCCGAGGGCGCGCCGAACGTGCTGGCATCGGACCAGCGGGTGGGTACGTCGGCATGGCGAATACGGGTCAGCGCCAGTTCCACGGCACGCGCGTAGGGGGTGAGGCCTTCGGCGGGATCCGGGATGTAGGTGGCGATATCGTGCTCGGCGCACACGACTTCATGCACGAGCGACTCGATGAGCGGTACGGCCAGTGCTCGTGGCACCGGGGTCACGAGGTTGACCCATTGCGCCGACAGCCACGGCGTGAGCACCGGAACCGGCAGCACCACGCGACGAGTCAGCCCGGCGACGACAGCGTATTCGCGCATCATGGTCAGGTAGGTCATCACGTCGGGCCCGCCGATATCGAAGGCGCGATTGACGTCGGCGGGCAACTCCGCGGCCTGCACCAGGTAGTAGAGGACGTCCCGAACGGCGATGGGCTGGATCCGGTTGTGCACCCATCGCGGGGTGATCATCGCGGGCAGGCGTTCGGACAGGTATCGCAGCATCTCGAAACTGGCCGAACCGGATCCGATGATCACCGCGGCGCGCAGTTCCGCCGTGGGAACACCGGATTCGCGCAGAATTTCGCCGACCTCGGCGCGGGAGGCGAGATGGCGGGACAGCGTCGCGTGCTCGGGGATGATGCCGCCGAGATAGACGATGCGGTCGACCCCGGCCGAGCTCGACGCGGCCGCGACGAGCCGCGCCGCCTCGCGATCGATGTCGGAGAAGTCGTCCCGGGCCAACGAGTGCACCAGGTAGTAGACGACCTCCTGGCCGGCGACGGCGGCGCGCACCTCGTCATCGTCGGTGACATCGCCACGGACGATCTCGACCTGTTCCCGCCACGGAACCTCTGCCAACTTCTCCGGGGTCCGGGCTACCACCCGGACCTGATGGCCGGCCTGGATCAGCTCGGGCACCAAACGTCCACCGATGTAGCCGGTCGCGCCGAAAACCACACACCGCATGCTCATCACCCGTTCCCTGTGCTCGTCATCGGCTTTATTCGATGCATAAATGATTCATCATATCGGGACGGTGATCGTTGTGCGAGCTGTTGCCGTGCGGACTATCCCCAGTCCCGTCGTGTCGCGGGCATCGCGGCGTTGCCCGTCGCTTCGGGCACCACGCCGAGGACCTGGTGAATCCCGAGTCCGCCGTCCTCGAAGCCCAGCGCGGAGGCGGCCATATACAGCCGCCAGATTCGGGCTCGCCCTTCGCCGACGAGCGAAACCGCCTGTTCCCACTCGTTTTCGAGATTCGCGACCCACTGGCGGAGGGTGCGTTCGTAGTGCTCGCGCAGGGCCTCGACGTCACGGACCTCGAATCCGGCGCGTTGCATGGCGAGCACGACTTCGCCCACATCGACGAGTTCGCCGTCCGGGAAGACGTAGCGACCGATGAAGGATCGATTGCGCATGACGGAGCCGCCCGGCGAGGAGATGGCGTGGTTGAGCAGCCGTCCGCGCGGGTGCAGCAGTGCGCGCAGGGTGTCGAAGTATTCGGCGGCGCGCCCAGAGCCGACGTGTTCGAACATGCCGATCGAGGAGATGGCGTCGAACTCCTCGCCGCGCAGGTCCCGATAGTCGGCAAGCCTGATCTCGACACTGTCCGACAACCCCGCGTCGGCGACTCGTTTGCGGGCGAGCTCGACCTGAGCACTGCTGATGGTGACGCCCACGACCTGCGCACCGTAGGTCGACGCCGCGTGGATCGCCATGGACCCCCAGCCGCAGCCCACGTCGAGCAGTCGCAGACCCGTCTGCTCGGCCAGGCCCAACTTGCGGCAGATCAGGTCGTGCTTGGCTTGCTGGGCGGCCTCGAGCGAGCCGTCGTCGTCCGGCACGAACCGCGCGCAGGAGTAGGTCATGCTCGGGCCGAGCACCAGCCGGTAGAAGTCGTTGCTGACGTCGTAGTGATGACTGATCGCCGCCGCATCGCGCCGCTTGGTGTGCAGGGGTCCACGCTGCGGGCGGGCTTCCTCCGGCGGTGGTTCCAGGCGGCGACCGAGCGCCCCGAGCTGGCGCGCCGCGCCGATGGCCTGCCATGTCGCACCGAGACCGAGACGGGCATCGTTCGGCGCGGTCGACTGGAGTGCTCGAAGCATCGTGAAGATATCGCCGTCGAGATCCACCGCGCCGGACACGAAAGCCCGCGCCAAGCCGAGCTCGCCCGGCGCCCAGACCAGATGACGCAGCGCGTCCTCGGAGCGCACGCGCATCGTGCCGGGGCTCTCACCGTCGGGATGGATCGTGCTGCCGTCCCAGAACTCGAACCCCACCGCGGGGCGGGGGCCCAGCGTGGCTCGCAGCAGAGGTCGGAACGCGGTAGCGATCGTGGACTGGTTACCCATCCGACCACTATGGCCCGCCTCGCGCCGCCACTGCGGCAACGACGCGGCGCCATCCGTGCCAGATCAGGGAACTCGGGTGAACAGCTCGTAGCTGTGGCCGTCGGGGTCGCGAACATAGACCCCGCGCCCACCTGCCAGGTGATTGACCTGCCGGTCCCATCCGTGTTCGGGCCCTGAACCGTACTCGACCGCAGGCCACGTAGCCAGCCGCCCCACCACGGCGTCCAAGGTGTCGTCATCGACCAGGAAGGCGTAGTGGCCGGGCTCGACTTGCCCGCGGTCGTCGAAGTCGAACGTCAGATCGTCGTTGACCCGCACCGGCACGAAGGGCCCGCTCGGTACTGAGACCGTCAGTCCCATCAGCTCGGCGAAAAAGGTTGCCGCGGAACACTTGTCGGTCGCCGGAATGATCGTGTGGTTGAGAACGATGGACATCGCCACCTCCTGTGCAATGGACCCGGAAAGGTCATTTGTATGCGAGACGCATATAAATATACGTGCGCATCGCATACTATGTCGAGGGTGGGCACACGCGACGGTAGAAACTCTCCATCCACAGCCGGTCCTGCGGTGACCGAACCCCGCCATGCGGTCGACGGAGGTCCGGCACTGTTTCGGCTGGTCCGTTTCTGGTCACGCCGCTGGAGCAACCAGGCATTCACCGGCTCCAGCTCGGAGTCAGACGATGACCGGCGGCGTGTGCAGCACATCCAAGTCGTGGAAGCCGTCGCCGCCGCGCTTCGGACAGACAGGGAAACCACCGTCACCGACGTTGCCCAACAGCTCGGCCTCGACCACTCCGGTGCCAGCCGTATGGTGCGTGACGCCGTCGCGGCCGGATACCTCGCCCGGGAGGGCTCAGCGGACGACCGCCGCCGGGTCGTCGTGCGACTCACCGGCAGCGGCCGCGAGCTGTCCGCCGCATCCCATGACTGGCAACGCCGATGCTTCGATCAACTCACCGCGTCGTGGACCGAGCACGACCGTCGCCAATTCGCCGGCTACCTGGAACGCCTCGCCGACGAAACGATCCGATGAGCTCCCGCTTCGAACAGGTGGCGACGCTGATCCGCGGTAGTCGGGGTCGGGCGTAGCGTCTAGCGATATGGCCGCGAGATCCAAGCACACCCTTCCCCCGGTGGGTACGAGGGAGCTGGTGGCCGCGTGCCGAACCGAGATTCCCGCGCTGACCAGGCAGTTGATTGCCGCGATCTTCACCGATATCCCGGAGTGGACCGACTACTCGCCGGTGAGCCGGGAGGACCTGCACCATGCGTGCTGCCGGTATCTGACCAGGGTGCTCGATCTGGTCGCCGGTGACGTGACGAGCCCGGACCGCGACGATGTCGCCGCCGCTATCGGCCGCAATCGGGCCGCGCAGGGCGTGCCGCTGGAGGTCATGTTGCGGACGTTCCGGCTCGGCGGTCAGATCGTGTGGGAGGCGCTGCTCGACAAGGCCGGGGAACTCCCGCCCGGTGAGGTCCGCAAGATCGGAGTGGCGACCTGGTCGGCCATCGACGGCATGTCGTCGTCGCTGGTCACCTCCTATCGCAGCACCGAACTGGAGCAGGTACGTCGCGACGAGCGGCGCCGACACGGCGTGATCGAGGACCTGCTGGCGGGCAGCGCGCGCGACGCGACCTTCGCCGCGCGTGCGGCGCGCGAGCTGAACTTGCCCGCCCACGGTGGGTATCTGGTGGTCGCAGTGCGCGGTGACCGTCCGCATGTGGAGTTCGGCACCGAGACCGCGTTGGCGGCCATGGGCATTCGGTCGGTCTGGCACGACCGTGTCGAGACCACAGTGGGGCTGGTCTCGCTCGAGCAGCGAGACGGTTCCGCTGTGCTGGACCAGGTGGGAAGCCGGATCCGGGGCCGGGCGGCGGCGTCACCGGTGGTGCAGGGATTGGCGCAGATCGATACGGGCCACGCGCTGGCGATGCTCGGCTTGGAGACCCTGCCCGCGACAGTGCGGGGCTTGGTGTCGTTGGAGGAGCGCTACCCCGAAGCGCTGTTGCTGCGCTCTCCCGACCTGATCGCGCTCATGATCGCGCGCACCCTCGGCCCGGTGCTGGAACTGCCGGTCAAAGAGCGCGAGATCCTGTTGCGCACCCTGGCGATCTGGCTGGAGGAGAACTGCTCGGCGGCGAATGCCGCGCCGCGACTGCACTGCCATCGCAACACCGTGATCAATCGGCTCCAGCGAATCTCCGCCCTGCTGGGTCGGCGATTGGAAGGACAGCGGTCCTACCTGGAACTCTCCCTCGCCTTGGCCGCGCTGGAGATGGGCGTGAACCCACCCGGCTGACTCCCCGCAACCGCGACCGGTTGGGCGCTGCGCCCATTTTCGAGCTCCGATTTCTGGGCTGTCGGTTGGTTGTTTGTGCATTTGTGGACCGTGAGACTCGACAGATGATCCAAGCCACGACCGTGGATGGGTTGATCGTTCGAGCTGAGGAGCACCACGAGTGCTGGAATTCGATCTATTGGTGATCGGTGGTGGACCGGGCGGATACGTGGCCGCCATCCGTGCCGCGCAACGCGGCCTGAAGGTCTGTGTGGTGGAGAAGGAGCGCCCTGGCGGCGTGTGCCTGAACTGGGGTTGCATCCCCACCAAGGCTATGCTCCGCTCGGCGGAGGTCTTCCAGACTCTCACCACCGCAGCGGAATTCGGTGTTCACGCAGACAATGTGCGCTACGACTTCGGTGCGGTCCGCCAGCGCAAGGACTCCATCGTCAAAGAACTGACCGACGGTGTCGCGGGCCTGCTGAAGGCCAACGGTGTCACGGTCATCGAGGGTCATGCCCGGTTCGTCGAACCGACTGTCGTGGAGGTCCACGAAGTGGGCGCCTCACCGATCTTCGACGGCGGCCCCCGCTACGCCGCGCCCGCCGGAACGGCGATGCGCCGGGTGAGCGCGCGCGACGTGATCGTCGCGACCGGTTCGGTGCCCGCGCAGCTGCCGATCCCGGGCGCGGGATTGCCCGGCGTCGTCACCTCCGACGGCGCGTTCGGGCTCACCGAGGTACCGCGACGGTTGGTGGTCATCGGCGGCAGCGCGGTCGGCGCGGAATGGGCCAGCCTGTTCGCCACATTCGGCAGCCAGGTCACGGTCGTGGAGATGCAGGATCGCCTGGTTCCGTTGGAGGACAAGGAGATCGGCCACGCACTCGGCCGATCGTTGCGCACGCGTGGCATCACCGTGCTCACCGGCGCCACCGTCACGGCGATCACCGAGGGCGACGCGCTGCGGGTGACGGTCGGCGGCCCGGCGGCGCAGGAACTCGACGCCGATGTCGTACTCGTCGGCGTCGGGCGACGCCCCAACACCGCGGAACTCGGCCTCGATGTGGCCGGAATCGCCACGGACGCGCGCGGTTTCATCGAGGTCGACAACCGACTGCGAACCGGCGTCGAGCACGTCTACGCCATCGGCGACGTGACCGGCCGGGCCCTGCTCGCCCACGTCGCCTCCCACCAGGGCATCACCGCGGCCGAGGTGATCGCCGGGCACGACACCCACATCGACTACACGGTCATCCCGGCCGCGACGTTCACCCACCCGGAGATCGCGAGCGTCGGTCTCACCGAGGACGCCGCCCGCGCGGCAGGCCACGAGGTGATCACCGCCAAATTCCCGTTCGCGGCACTGGGCCGGGCGAAGACTTTCGGCGAGACCGAGGGGTTCATCAAAATCGTTGCGGGGCAGACACATCAGGAAGTGCTCGGTGTGCACATCATCGGCCCGTCCGCCAGCGATCTGATCGCCGAGGGCGCGCTGGCGATCTCGCTGGAAGCCACGCTCGACGAGCTGGCCGACACCATCCACGCCCACCCCACTCTCGGCGAAATCGGCATGGAGGCGGCCATGGCCGGACTCGGACTGCCGGTACACATCGCGCCACGCAAGCGTTGAGGAGCTCGACATGACCACGACCACCGCGCGGAGCAAGCCCGCCCGCAAGCCGGCCGAAACCACCACGCCCGCTTCGGATGTCGACTCCGCTGTCGCAGCCGAGAATCCCGAGACCCTGCGTGGTCTCTACCGCGACATGCTGTTCATCCGGCGCTTCGAGGAGCGCACCGCCCAGAGCTACCAGCAGGCCAAGATCGGCGGCTACTGCCATCTCAACCTCGGCGAGGAAGCCACGGTCGTCGGCCTGGGCGCGGCGATGCGCCCCACCGACTACCTGTTCACCAACTATCGCGAACACGGATACGCACTGGCCAAGGGCATCGAACCGGGCCGCGTGATGGCTGAGCTCTACGGCCGCTCGACCGGCACCTCCAAGGGGTGGGGCGGCTCGATGCACATGTACGACACCGCGACCCGGCTGCTGGGCGGCTACGCCATCGTGGGCGGGCAGGTTCCCCTGGCCATCGGTGCGGCGCTGGCCATCGACTACCACGACGGCGACGACGTCGTGGTGTGCCAGATGGGGGAGGGCACCACCAATATCGGCGCCTTCCACGAATCGCTCAACATCGCGGCGCTGTGGCGGCTGCCGGTGGTGTTCCTGGTGATCAACAACCAGACCGGCATGGGTACCACGGTCGAGAAGTCCTCGGCCGAACCGGATCTGTGGAAGCGCGCCGCCGCCTATCGCATGCGCGGCGAACGGGTGGACGGCACCGATGTGCTGGCCGTGCGCGACCTGGCGAGCGAGCTCGTCGAAGGCGCCCGCCGGGAAGGCAAACCCGCACTGCTCGAAGCGGTGAGCTACCGGCTCAAGGGCCACTCGGTGGTCGACCCGGCCAAATACCGCAGCACCGAAACCGTTGCCACGGTGCGTGAACACGATCCGATCGTGCTGTGGCAGCAGCGTTTGCTCGCCGCCGGTGTGCTCACCGAAGCGTCGCTGGCCGATCTCGACCGCGAGGTGGCCGACGGTGTCGCCGCCGCCGTCGAATTCGCCGATTCGAGCCCGCATCCGGAGCCGTCGAGCCTGTTCGACTACACCTACGCGACTCCGGTGCCGGGCGATTCCCGCCGTCTGCCCGCCGATCCGCTCTTCACCCACTGAGGACTCCACTGTGCCTGTCATGACCTATCGCGAAGCGCTGCGCGAAACCCTGCGCGAAGAGATGCGACGCGATGACGACGTTTTTCTGATCGGTGAGGAGATCGGCGTCTTCGAAGGCTCCTACAAGATCACCGCCGGCCTGCTCGAGGAGTTCGGCGAGAAGCGAGTACGCGACACCCCCATCGCCGAGGAAGGTTTCGTCGGTGCGGCGATCGGCGCCGCGATGCTCGGATTGCGCCCGGTCGTGGAGATCATGACGATCAACTTCTCGCTGCTGGCGCTGGACCAGATCGTCAACCACGCCGCGAAGATCTACGGCATGTTCGGCGGCCAGACCAACGTGCCCATGGTGATCCGGACTCCCGGTGGCGGCGGCCAGCAACTCGGCGCGACGCACTCGCAGAACATCGAGTTGTACTACGCCTTCGTGCCCGGTCTGAAGGTCGTGGCGCCCAGCACTCCCGCTGACGCGCGGGCCTTGCTCAAGGCCGCGATCTCCGACGACGATCCGGTGCTGTTCCTGGAGAATCTGTCGCTCTACAACACCAAAGGCGAAGTGCCCGAGGATCTTGCGCCTGTCCAGATCGGCAAGGCGGCGGTCACCCGGGAAGGCACCGACATCACGCTGATCGGCTACTCCCGCATGGCCACCGTCGCGACCGAGGTCGCCCAACGCCTTGCGGGCGAAGGGATTTCGGTGGAGGTGATCGACCTGCGCAGCTTGCGTCCACTGGATCGCGACACCATCGTGGCCTCGGTCCGCAAGACCGGATGCGCGGTGATCGGCGAGGACGACTGGCTCACCTACGGCATCGGCGCGGAAATCGCGGCCTCCATCTCCGACGGTGCCTTCGACTACCTCGACGCGCCGGTGCGTCGTGTCGCCATGGCCGAGGTCCCGCTGCCCTATGCCAAGCCGCTGGAGAAGCTCGCCTTGCCGTCCGCGGAATCGCTCTATACCGCGGTGACGGAAACCCTGGCCGCTGTCGGCCGGCGGCGCTGAGAACCAGGAACAGGACGGACAAGATCATGCCCGAAATCGTCATGCCCCGGCTCTCCGACACCATGGAGGACGGCGTCGTCTCCGCCTGGCTCAAGCAGGTCGGCGACCAGATCACCCGCGGCGAGATCGTCGCCGAGATCGAAACCGACAAAGCGCTGATGGAACTCGAAGCCTACGACGACGGAGTGCTCGAGAAGATCCTCGCCGAGCCGGGCGTCCGGGTCGCGATCGGTGAACCGATCGCGATCGTCGGCGACGGCACCACCTCGACGGCGGATTCCGGTGCCGCTGCTGCGGTGGCGCAGTCCGGCGCCGTGTCACCCGATACCGGCTCACCGGCCCGCGACGCTGAGCCACAGCGCGCTTCGCACACCGACACCGACACCGTCTCGGTCTCGCCGAGGGCCGGCGTGGTGAAGTCCTCGCCGCTCGCCCGCAAGATCGCCCGCGAGTTGCAGGTCGATATGGACTCCGTCGTGGGCACCGGTCCCGGTGGGCGGGTCACGAAACGAGACGTGGAGGCGGCCCACAGCACTGCGGCGGCCACTGACATCGTGACGCCCTCGCGTGAGGAGAATGTGGTTGCTGTGCAGCCTGTTCCGGCGTCGGGGGATTTCGAGGAGGTCGCGCTGACCAACATTCAGCGCGTCTCGGCGATCCGGCTCACCGAGAGCAAGCAGCAGGCACCGCACTTCTACCTGACCAGCGCGATCGACGTGACCGAGCTGTTCGCCTTCCGCGCACGGATCAACGCCACCCTGGACAGGGCGGGCGACAGCAAGGTCAGCGTGAACGACCTGCTCGTCAAAGCGGTCGCGACCGCGCTGCGCAAGGATCCCTCGGTCAATGTCAGTTTCGCGGGCGACAAGCTGTTGCGCCACAAGGGAATCCACATCGGCGTCGCGGTAGCGACCCCGGTCGGGCTCCTCGTCCCGGTCATCCGTGACGCCGACCGCAAGAGCGTCTCCGAGATCGCGACCGAGAGCCGTGACAAGGCGACCCGCGCCCGCGATCGCAAACTCCGCGCCGAGGACATGTCGGGCGGCACCTTCACCATCTCCAACCTCGGCATGTTCGGCATCGAACAATTCACCGCGGTCATCAACTCACCTGAATCCGCGATCCTCGCCGTAGGAGCTGCCGCCGACGAACTCCGCCTCGACAACGACGAGGTTGTCGCCCGCAAGATCCTTCGCGTCACCATGTCCGCAGACCACCGTGCCATCGACGGCGCGATCGCAGCCCAATTCCTGGCAACCCTGAAGGAGCTCATCGAAAACCCGCTACGGATCGTGACGTAACAAGGACACTCGGCCTCTGCGGATATGCGTCTGCGGAGGCCGACTGTCGGCGCTGGATGAGTCGCACGCGAGCCGTACTGTCTGCGATGGTTACACAGTCCGCGGGTAGCCCCTGCAGGCAGGCGACTTGCGGATTCGAGGTCGGCAGATAGCTCATACAACCGAGGTAAGCCAGCGCGACGAACTGCAGCAATGGAGTTAGTGCTTGCGGCTATGAAGACCTGGCGGGATAGTCCTTGGTGAACGGTTCGCCGACGAATCCACCATGGAACGTTTCGAAAGCCATCCGTGACACACCCGCGATGCTGTCGCGGCAAGGCTGAATTTGTTCTGGTTCGGGGTGATTCGAGGTGCTAGCCTATGAACCTAGATTCTCAAGCTCCGCCCTATGCGGTTCGGACCGTATCCGATACCGACGCAGGTGCAGCCGCCAAAGACTCTGCAACTCTCGCGAGTCTTCCGCATGTCTGCTGACCGGAGATCCCCGTGATTGCTCAATTCGTCGTACAGAAAACTCATAACAGGGCAACGATTTACGCGTTGGACGAACACCCACGAGGTCACTCGCAGGGCACCAGCTACATCTCGAACCTGACAGTGGTGGCCTCGCTGTCTGGGCCGCACGTTGAACATGCAGACTGGGCGGTCTGGTGCATGAACGAGTTTCTGTGCGGTGGGCCATCGCGATCCGGGCCGACCGACGAGAACCTGCACTTCTTGAGGTCTAAGCTCCCTCGGCCCGTTTGGCAGTCCGTCGCAACATTTCTCCACGGGTTAGCACCGATCGAGCCAGGCTCGTTCGATGAGGAGCGCGGCCAGGTTGTCCGTGACATCCGGCATTTCAGCACGGGAGCGATGGAGGATCTTGCCAGAATAATGGAGTCGGCATTCGATCTCGACTTGGGCCTTCGCATCGCAAATGCTCAGTGTGGCTGTCAGATCGAATGGATCGCCACAGTGCGTACGTCTACCGGAACCTACCGGAACGATCGGACTACATGGTCAGGGGAGCGGCGCACCTGGACTCTTCCTCCCCATGTCGAACTGGTGGAGACCTGTCATCTCTTCGAGGATATCTACGGCGCTCTCGAGATCGCTCTTGCAGGGTCATCGAAGGGTCGCCGCGTCCGGATACATCTGGCACGCCCATACTATGTGCCGTTTGTCGATGACGACGGGCCTGACGACCCGGATCCTGACCACTACTGGGTTGTCGATATCTTCGACGCGCCCGTTCCTGACCGGTTTACCGAGACCGGTTCCACAAGGGAACTGTAGGTGTTGGCGCCCGGGCTCAACGACCGATGTCGACCGCCGTGTCCACCGCCGCACGGCGCGTGCGGTGGACGCGGCGCGCCTCGGTGACCAATTACCCAGCGACAGTCTTGTGGAATTTCCAAGCGTCACCGACGATGTCGACGATGTCGGGGTTCGTCGGCGACCATCCGAGCTCACGTTCTGCTAGTTCAGAGGAGGCGTATAGAACCGCAGGATCACCAGGTCGGCGTGGTGCTGTCTCGACTTCGAACTG
Source organism: Nocardia sp. NPDC056952 (assembly GCF_042674185.1). NCBI lineage: Bacteria > Bacillati > Actinomycetota > Actinomycetes > Mycobacteriales > Nocardiaceae > Nocardia > Nocardia sp. NPDC056952. The sequence continues at coordinate 450,667 of NZ_JBHURA010000003.1, forward strand.
AGAGGCTGTGACGCGCCGAACGGCGTCGAGGACTTGTTGATTGGAGAACCCGATTCCATTGCCCAGGTTGTAAATTCGGTGCTCGCCGGAGCCAATGGAATCAAGCGCCAGTAGATGCGCCCGTGCGAGGTCGGTGACGTGGATGTAGTCGCGGATGCAGGTTCCGTCAGGAGTCGGGTAGTCGTCGCCGAAGAGATTGAACTTGTCGCGGAGGCCGGCGGCGGCTTCCAGCGCCAAGGGAATGAGATGGGTTTCAGGAGTGTGGCGTTCGCCGATCATCGAACCGTCAGCGCAGGTATGCGCGCCCGCGACGTTGAAGTAGCGCAGGCTGACGGCACCGAGTTTGCTCGCGCGGGTGATCGATGCGATAGCTCGGTCGACTGCGAGTTTGGTGTCGCCGTAGGTGTTGACCGGGTTCGTGGGGGCGTTCTCGGTGATCGGAACTGTGTCGGGCTCGCCGTAGACCGCGGCGGTGGAGGAGAACACCAGGCGCGGTATCCCGGCGGCGCGGATGGCGTCGAGGAGGGCGAGTGAGGCTCGGGTGTTGTTGTCCCAGTGCCATTCTGGGTGGTTCATTGATTCGCCGGCGGCGATGAGTCCGGCGAAGTGGAGCACTGCGTCGAATCCGGCGTCGGGGGTGAGGACGGCGGCGATGTCGTGTACGCGTAGTTGGTGGAACCGTGCTTCGGCGAGGATCTGCCGGTCGTCGTTGCGGGAGAGGTCGTCGACGACGTCGACTTGGTGCCCGGCGTCGAGAAGGAGCCGGGTCACGGTCGCGCCGACGTAGCCGGCGCCACCGGTGACGAGGATCTTCATGCAGCGACCTGCACTTTCATGGCGAGGAGGTGGTCGTGGATTTCGCGTCGGTGCTTGGCGAAGTAGGAGTCGGGGCCGGGCTGTTGCTGCGTTCCTGCCCAGCCGGTGACTCGTGACCAGGTTGCGCGCTCCACGGTACCGATCTTGTCCAGGCGAGGGTTCGAGACCCACGCGGCGGCGACTTCCCGGGCCAGCTCGCTGGCTCGCTTCTGATGGCTGGCGATGATCTGCCCGCTGCTGGTGGTGGCGTATTTGCTCAGCCGTACTGCGTCTGGTCGTGGGCCACCGAAGGCGAAGTCGAATCGGTGGAAAGCGTCGTGCACGTAGACCCAGAATCGGGACGGGTCCAACGGCGGCTGCCGTGGATCGATGCGCCAAGCCAGTTCGGCGCGCATCTGTTCGGCGAGATGCGGGGCCATGCGGGCGAAGTCGTGATGGGCGTAGGCGCCGCGTTCCAGCATTGCCGTCGCACGAAGCACTTTCATGCACAGCCGGTTTGCCAGCAGGTGGAATTGGGTGGAGTCCAGGCCGGTCTGCCACCTGTAGTTGAGTCGATGCCAGTAGTAGGCCTGGATGTAGTACAGCAGGATCTCGTAGGCGTCGCGGTCGTCGAGTCGCACGGGATTGTGCTCTGGCAGGCCGTGCAGGGTCAGCGGGACGCCGAGGTTCTTGAAGTCGTAGCCCAGTGACGTTGTGACGGTGCGGTAGTCGCGCAGCGGCAGCGTCATCAAATCCACGGTGGGGAAGCGCTTTTCAGCGCTCGTGCGCATTTGGGATATGAGCGCTGTCGGTGTCTCACCAGAGGAGACATAGAGCAGGTCGAGGTCGCTGATGAGTTGGTGCTGGTCGTGGTGATAGCGAATCCAGCTCGGTTCGCCGCGGGCCATTGATCCACCCAAGATGAGCCAGTCGGTGTCGGGCACGTGTTCGCCGAGGGCGAGCAGGTCATCGGCCACGCGGGCTGCGACCGTCGTCAGCTCTGCTGTGTCGGGGAGACGCCGGGTGATCGTGGCGGCCAGGGATGCTGTGGTGCCGATGGGCTGAGGAGCTGTCGTGGTCATTGCTCAGCTCTCCACAGGAGTGATCGACAACGTAGCGGTACTGGCGGGGAGGGGAATTTCCTCGTTGGCCTTCTTGGCTGTCAGGTGTGGGCACAGCGATCCGCAGATAGTGCACGGTGCACCGGTTTTCAATCCGGCGTTGATGAAGGCGTTACCGGCCAGCCGTGGGTAGAGCGCGTGGGTGGCTTGCACCTCCCAGTTGTTCGCGCGCCGAGCGACGGAGATGGCACGCTGGCGGGCTGCTTTGTCGGTGTTGCCGCGACCCAGTTCGAGCGCGGTGATAGCGACTTTGACGTTGCGTACGGCTTCGGCGGTATCGGAACCGGTGGGCATCAGGTAGTGCTCGACCTGGGTGATGGAGGCGAACATGTCTCCGCCGTGCTGCCCGGCGGTGGCCACGCCGATGGTGTTGACGATCGAGTCGAGGGTGACAGCGTTGTCGATGACCATCGGGCCTGCCAGCCACAATGGCTCGCCACCGAGGGCCTTCTTGTAGGCGGGGATGATTTCGTGGATGCGGTGTAGCGGGATGTGGCCGCCGGTTTCGCACAGGACTTGGACGCCGGCGTCGAGGGCTCGGCGTCGCAGCATGGCCAGCAACTCGATCTCGCGCCATTTCAGATCGTCACCGGCGTCGGCTGTGGCGCCGGGGCGGAAAATGTCGCCGAGGTCGAGCACCACGCTGCGGCGTCGGCAGATGTCGAGGATGCCGTCGAAGTATTCATGCAACGGCGATTCGACGTTGTGCATGCGCATGTAGCGCGCGATCAGTCCGCCACCGCGGGAGGTGGTGGGCATGATCCGTGTCGACTGCTCACTCATTCGCGCCAACTCCGGGTTGATCCCGGCGTGGATCAATGCGAAGTCGACGCCGGAGTCCAGGCCGAGTTCGAAACGTTCCAAGAACTCGGCACGACCGAGCTTCTTGCGAGGTTGGGCGAACAGGTCGTAGGTGAGGCAGCAGCCCAACGGAATCCCCACCACTTGCTTCAGTTCGCGGCGCAGCGCGATGCCCTCGGGGTTGGTGGTCAGGTCGATCACCGCGTCGGGTTTGGCGGCCAAGATCACCGACATGCTGTCGACGATCGCGTCGCGGTTGGTGTCCTTGGGGCCCAACCCGATCAGCGCCGTGACTTTTCGTCGAGTACCCGCGCCGACGAAGATCGGGGCAAAGCCCTTGTGATAGCGAGAATCGTTGGAGCGCAAGAACACCAGAGTGCCGCCCGCGATGGCGGTCGCGGCCTCGGTGACTGCGATTCCTTCGCGCGCGCAGGTTTCGAGGAACTGTGGATCAGTCGGGTAGTCGAGATCGAGCATGGTAGTACACCTTTCAATCGCTGGATATGGGGGAGGAATGCTGCAGTGGTCGCGGCATGGCTGCCTGGCCGGTACGGAGGTCGCCCCAGTCGATGACGTGGTCGGCGACGGTGGTCCATGCTTGATGCAGCTCGTCGAAGTCGATGGGCGCTCTCGCGTGGAACTTCGCTTCGAATCCGATGTACGCGGCGGCCAGTTCATCTAGCGCGGCGCCGTAGTCCCGATCGGGCAGCCGGGAGTGATTCGCGACCCAGGTATCGACCAGTTCAGCGAGTTCAACTCTGCGCGTGTCGATTCGGGCAGTGTTTGCGGGGTTAATGTGGCGGCAGCGGTGCAGGTGAGCGAAGGCTTGAGCCCAGCGCGCGATCAGGTGGTCACCAGGAAGGTGTCCAAATGCGCCACGGAAGGCGGAGATCAGCTGGTAGCCGGTTGGCAGTTCGTGCGCGGTAGGAAAAACGCCGTCAGTTTCCGCAGCATGGGGATTGTCGGTAACAGGGGAACTCGGGGTAGCCAGGGTGAGGTTGACCCAACCGGCTTCTCTCATCACTTCGACCAGCCTGATCAGATCGGTGAGCAAGTGGCTCGACATGTGCGGCCTCCTGGCGACGCATCCGGCAGCGAAGGGCATCGATCTGGCGGCCTCGCCATGGATTCCCTGGAACAGGTACTGATGAAAAGCGTCGCCCACCAGCGGTATCGGAGGTAACCGTGTAGCGATCGCGTACCGTAGGCGTATCGTGTGGACTTCCGAGATCAGGTGCTGAAAAGTAGGAAGCGGCGATGATGCGAGGGCGGGCTTGGACAGGCTTTGAGGCAGCTGCGCTTCAAGAGGCGATGCGAAAGTCGATTCGAGAGTTCGCCACGCTGCTCGGTGTCGAGACGACCACGGTCAACAACTGGCGCTCAGGCCTGAGCGCCGTGAAACCCAGATCCACGGCGCAAGCGATCCTGGATACGACGTACCGTCAGCGTGCATCTCCAGCGGATAGAGAACGCTTCGAGCAGATCGTGGCGGACGGGGAAGCCGTTTGGCGGGACCGCCATTCAACCGTGCTGCGTCACACCCAGACCGCGATCGCACACTCCGACCGCGATGATGATGACGGGTTGCCGGAGAACGGTGACCAGGCGATCACGACGGATCTGCTCGCGGTCCTGGGCCGCGTCCACAAGCTGAGCCGATCTGTCAATCCCGAGATCATTGACCAGCTGCGAATCAGTACGCACCACGCAATCGCGAACTATGAAACTGTAGATCCTGCCGGACTCGTTCCCGCGTTGAAGCAGCAGCGGGCATGGCTCGATGGGCTCATCGATGAATGCAGCCATCCGAAACAGCGCAGCGAGCTGTTCGACATCGCCAGCGAAACTTCGGGACTGCTCGGCTATATCGCCGTCGGGACTGGCCATTATTCGATGGCACGGGCTTACTGTCTGGAGTCTTTCCATCTGGGGGACAATGCGCAGAACGCTAACCTCACAGCATGGGCGCGTGGGCTGCAAAGCTTCTGTGAGTACTACGCAGGGAGGTACGAACGAGCGTTGGACTATGCTCGAGACGGCCTCGCTCGCGCCGAAGATGGGCCGCAAAGCGTAAGACTAGCGATCAACGGAGTCGCGCGAGCAATGGGTAAGCTCGGCGATACTGACGGCGTACGACGCACGGTGGACCGGGCATACGAGCTGGTCGCGTGCGATAGTGCCCCAGATGGAGTGCCATCCAGCATCTCTCTGGGAAGCTACAGTGCGGCGCAGGTGGCTGGAAATGCCGCGACATCGTATCTGTCGTTGGCGATGCCGGACAAGGTCGAACAGTATGCGGAGCTCGCGTTGGCGGACATGAACAACACGAACTCGCCGTGGGGTAGGTCGCTGGTGATGATCGACGTGGCCCGCTCGCATGTCTTGGCCGAAGATGCCGACCTGGATGCTGCAGTGGCGATAATGCACGATGCTCTGGACACTTCGCCAGACAAGCCTATGGCCCAGGTTCAGCGCCGAGCTTCGGAATTTCTCCGTGACGTGGCCGACAGGTGGGGGGATACCTCGCAGTTGAAGGGCGTCCGGGATGCGCTGGCCAGTAAGGACGGCGACAAGTGACCGGAAACTCGGACAGCCTGCGACCCCGTCCGCTCGAAAACGGCCCGCTCGGTTACTACTGGTTCTTGACCTTCGATCACGCTTCGGAACTTCATTCGCGGACCAAAGAATGCCAGCAGGCCATCGATCCGGCGTACTTCAAGACCACGCCGCCCGACGGACTCCACCTGACGTTGGATCGAATCTCACGCCCGTACACGTGCACGTTCGAGCAACGTGCTTCTATTGCGGAGGCCGCGCAGCATGCCTGCCGAGACCTGGGCCCGTTCAGCTTATCCGTCGATCGGCTGACCAACATTCGTGGTGCGATCGGCTTCGTGATCTCACCCGCGGCGCCGGTGATGGAGCTTCGCGACACGCTACGAGCGGCAACGATCTCCGTCTTGCCGCACGCGTCGCTGAAGGAATCAACATCGGATCCCCATGTGACGATCGCGTACCCGGTTTTCGAAGGTCTGGAAGAGGTGGCTGCCACGACTGCAGCGACGGCTGGCAGTGCTATCTACGGCTTCGATGTCGTGACCACCGAGGCCGTGCTGGTTTCGCTCGAACTTCGGGACAACTCCTATATATGGGATGTCATCGAACGGATCGAACTGGGTCGGGACAGTCGAAGCGGTTTGGCCGAAGCGGGGCTCCCGGGTTAGTGCCGTCGACCGTGAAGCCAGAGCAGATGGCGTTTCCAGCAATCCGCGAGGCTGTCGACAAGTTGTCCCGGTGGGGCGTGCGCTTCGTCCATATCGACGGAGGACTCGGCGCGGTCCTGGGGCGCTGCATTGAAGGAATTGGGTCGACCGCGAACGTTGCCCATCGGCTGACCGGCGGTGAGTAGCATCTGCCCATGAGTTCCGGTAAGTCTTCGATTGTCCTGTTCCATGGCGTCACCATGTCGGCGGCGGCGTGGGAGGACGTTGTTCCGTGCTTGACCGATCATCACGACGTGATCGCTCCGACCGCGCTCGGGCATCGGGGCGGGCCGGCGGTGCGGGAGCGCCCGGTCAAGGTGCGCGACATCGTCGACGCGGCGGAGCGGATGCTGGACGAGCGGGGTATCGCGAAGGCTCATCTCGCGGGGAACTCGCTCGGCGGGTGGATGGCCATCGAGCTCGCGTTGCGTGGTCGGGCGTTGAGCGTCTGCGCGCTCTCGCCTGCGGGGTTCTGGGATGGTGGTGGTCATGGACAGACCGACGCGGTCAGGAAGCTGCGCCGCATGGGCGCCTTGGTCCAGCTGTCGCGCCCAGTTCAACCGGTGGTCCTGCGGTCGGCGGTGGTCCGGCGGCTCGCGCTGCGCGATATCGCTTGTCGAGCTGACCGTTTGATGCCGGCGCAGGCGATGACAGCGGCCGCTGACCTCATCGGGTGCACGGTCACCGAAGACGTGCTCGACACCAGGGAGCAGATCGCGTCGGTGCCGGAGTTGCCGTGTCCGGTCACCCTGGCCTGGTCGGAGAAGGATGCGATCCTGCCGTCGGCGGTCAATGGCCGCATCGCCCAGGAGCGCTTCCCGCAGGCCCGCTTCGAGATCTTGCCGGGCGTCGGACATGTGCCGATGATCGACGATCCGAAACTGGTCGCCGCGACGATCCTGGCGACGACGGGTGCCGTGCCCACCGTGACGGGCGTGCCGTCGGCGAGCCCTGACGCCGACCGGTAGGAAGACGGCAGGACCCTCCGACGCCCGCGTTCAGTCCTTCGACTCCAGCTGCTGCTTGAGGTTGCGCAGCGTGCGGCGGATGTTCTTGCGCTGGAATTCCACGAACGTGTCGCCGCCGGTGACGACCCGGTCGAAGACCTGAACCGCCGCGTTCGGCCATGACTTGCGATCGTCGTGCCAGGTCTCGGTGACCCGGGTGCCACCGTTGTCCGGCTCGAATCGGTATTCCCAGGTCGCGATGCCCGCCCGGATCCACGGCCGCCGGACGCCGATCGCCTCCACCCGGAACGCGAACCGTTTCCCCGGCTCGGCCGCGATCACCACGCAGCGGGTCACCCAGCGAGCACCGCCACGCTTGTTCAACCCTTCGAATTCCATTCCCACATAGGTGGACTCGCGCGGTTGGGCAACCTTCGCGCCACGGTTCTCCGGGCTCCACCGACCCATCAGTGTCGGATCGCTGACCTGCTGATAGATGGACACCGGATCGGCAGCGATGTCGATGCTGTCGAAGACGGTCGTGGTGCGGCTCATGGACTCGAACCTATCCGAAATGCGGTGCTGTCCTCACGTGGCTGAGGCTGCGGGCCTATTGACCCTGGTGCGCGGCGTCGAGAAGCGGCTGCCCGATGACGCCCATCGCCTGCGACGCGCCACCGAGGACCCACCCGCCGTCGGCCGGAAGCACAACGCCGGAGACGTAGTCGGCCAGCGGGGAAGCCAGGAATCGGCAGACGTTGGCGACATCGCGGGGGGTGCCGTAGCGGCGCAGCGGCACGCTGCCGGTGACCAGGGCCCGGTCCTGCTCGGTCGGGGCCAGCCGGGCCATGCCCTCGGTGCCATCGATCGGGCCCGGGATCACACCGTTGACGCGGATGCCGAACGGGCCCCACTCCATCGCCAGGACCTTGGTGAGCATGTCGACGCCGGCCTTGGCGGCACACACGTGCGCCTGGGTGATCGTCGGCAGCTCCGACTGCGGTGCCGAGATGTTGATGACGGAGGCGCCGGGCTTGCGCAGGAACTGGTAGCTCGCGCGCAGGACGTTGTAGGTGCCGAGCAGGTCGATGTCGACGACCGACTTGAATCCGTTGGCGGACATGCCGACGGCGGCGGCGGGGAAGTTGCCCGCCGCACCGGAGATCATCACGTCGAAGTCGCCGAACTGCTCGTGCACCGATTGCAGCACGGCCTCGGTCGCGTTGTAGTCGCGGACATCGGCGCTCCCGCCGAATGCTTCGGCCCCGAGCTCGCGCAGCCGTTCGACGGCCGCGTCGACCTTGTCCGCGGAGCGGCTCAACACGGCCACCCGGGCACCGGCCCGCGCGAAGTCCTCGGCCACACCGAGATTGATGCCGCTGGTGCCGCCCGCGACGACGACGACCTTGTCGGCAAGGTCGATCTTCTGGATGAATTCTGACGCCATGCCGGGCAGACTATCAGTAGTACGAACTATTATCTGTAGCGATTATCGGTGTGGATGGCTGCCGATGACCGATGTGGGTGCGGCGCCGACTACGATCGGCTCTGCTGTCCAGCCCAGAAATCGAGGTTTCCCACCAGTGACCGAACCGTTGATCCCGGACATGGTCGCCGACCACACCAGCTGCCTGCTGATCAAGCTCGGGCAGGTGATGTTCCGCGTGAGCGAGGATCGGCTCGCCACCCTGGGCCTGCGGACCAGACACTTCATGATCTTGAAAGTGCTGGCAGGCGACCAGGCCAGCTCTCAGCTCGAACTGGGAACCCGGCTGCGCATCGACTCGACCACCATGGTCGCCGCGATCGACCATCTGGAATCGGCGGGCCTGGCCGCCAGGATTCGCGATCACCGCGACCGTCGCCGGTTTCTCGTCGAGATCACCGAGCAGGGAATGCGTGCCGTCGAGCAGGCCGACGAGCTCGTCCGCACGCTGAACGACGACCTCTTCGACGGTCTGGATCAGGATCAGCGCGCGAACTTGCACCAAGCGTTGCTGGCGATGAATTCCGGCGAAGCGTTGCCGCGGGCCTACGACGCCGTGCGGCAACGCTGACCCCCGCGCGATAGCGTTCCACCGGATCTCGGTGCCGGTCGATCCGGTGGAACGGGTTTTCATCGCTGCGGCGAACAGCTAGCCGCGCAGGGCGGAGGCGAAGATCGCCGGTAGCTTGGACCACCCCGGCGCGGCCGAGAAATAGGCCAGCAGACGGCCGGTGGTGGCGGCGGTCTTGTTCGTCACGAACCAGGGCGGCTTGGGGGCCAACGTGAATTCACCGCGCGTGATCGACCTCGGCGCGGGTCGGAACGGCCCACGGACGACAGTGCGTTCGGGGTCTTCGATCAGCAGCGCGTTGTGCACCACGCCGATACCGCTCTGCACATCGTCGAGGGTGTGGCCGGGGAACGCACCCCAGCTCGCGCGGGCGGTCAGGTAGCCGACTCCGGTCCAGGCGTTGATCGCGACGGTGCCGTAGCGAAGGTCGGCGATCGCCTCATCGAGCGCGGCGCCGAGCTGACGCAGCGTCTTCGGGTGGGCGATGATGTTCACGCCTAGCGTGCCGATGAACTGCTCGTTCGAGACCTCGACCGCGGCGCGCAGGAACTCCGACCCGGTGCCGGGCAGTTCGGTGACACCGAAAACGGGGGAGAAGTACTCCTCGCGCAGCGCTGGTTCGTCCTTCGACGGCGAGATTCCGAGCACCAGCGTGCGGTCGTTGTTCGGGCCGACGCGCTGTGCCTGCGGATATTCCTTGCGCGCGTTGGCTACTCGACTCTCGCTGCCCGGGTAATACGCCGGTCGCCCGGGTGCCCGCTCGAACGCCGCACGCAGTTCGGCGAGGAACTTCTGCTTCTGCGGCCAGTCCGCGCTCACGATGGCGACCTGGGACGCGACACAGTTGTACCCGTTGTTGTGCAGTCGCTGCGTAGCGAGGTGTTCGGCCTGGAACTTCAGATCCGCCTCCGACCAGTGCCCGGGGATCACGATGGTGGGTGAGACGCCGCCGAGTTCGCTGGTGATCGGCTTCGTCAGCAGCGGTGTGTTCGCTGCTTTGCGTTGCGCGCCTTCGGCTCCCCGGCCGAACACGATGGCGTCGTGGGTGTTGCTGCTGCCGGTCATGTGCACCGAGGCCACGTCGGGATGGTTGACCAGCGCGGTGCCGACATCGGCGCCACCGGTGAGGATTCGCAAGAACCCCCGATCGATCAGCGGGGCGAAGATGCGCTCGAACACCGGAAGCAGCGGGTCGGTGATGGGGTTGAGCTTCAGTGCCACGACCCGGTTGTCCGCGATCAACTGGTACAGCAGGTCCAGTGGCGGAATGGAGAAGATGTTCCCGGCGCCGAGCACGACGCCGACGCCGCCTGCCCTGTGTGGTGCGCGCGCGCCCAAACCGGCTCGCCCCCGGACGGTTTCGGCGTCGACATCGGGCTTGGTCCACACCTCAGCGGTGAAGCCGTTGAGCAGCAGCCGATCGAAGATCCCGTGCGGAAGTACGTGCACGGCCGACCGGTTGCCCGGCGCCGAGGTGATCTCGAAGTCGTCGACCGGGCTACGACCGGCGTCGAGCGCGGCGAGGCTCTCGATCAACGCACCGGTCCCGGTGATCACCGGATAGGGGCCGCTGACCCATTCCTCGCCGACCAGGGGCGAATCCTTCGGCAGGCCCTTGATGCCGAGGGCGATGTCTACCCAGTCCTGCGCGTGTTGCTCGGTCAGGTCGTGCACCTGCTGCAGCAGCAGGCGACGGTCGGTGAGCGGAGTCGCCGCCCACCGCACCGCGCCCTCGGCCAATGCCTCGATCGCGGCGTCGATTGTCGTTGCTGTGCTGGTCATTTCGATCCTTCGGTGGTGGCGACGGCATCTTCGCGAATGAGATCGGCGGCCTTCTCCGCGATCATGATGGTCGGCGCGTTCGTGTTGCCGCGCACGACCGTGGGCATCACCGACGCGTCGACGACGCGCAAGCCCTGGAGGCCGAGCACCCGCAGCCGGCTGTCGACGACCGACCCGATGGCACACGTCGATGTCGGGTGATACAGCGTCTGGCCGTATCGGCGGGCGAAGGCGAGCAGGTCTTCCTCCGAATCCGACTCGGGGGCAACGAAGTCCGCGGTGATGTGTTCGGCGAGAGCGGCCCGGCCCGCGATGTCGAGGGCGATGCGCAGACCCGCGACAATGCTGCGCCGGTCCTCGTCGGTGGCGAGGTAGTTGTGCACGATTCTCGGCGCGGTGGTCGGCGCGGCCGAACGGAGCATCAGTTTGCCGACGCTCGTCGGATGGAGCACGCAGGGTCCCAAGGCGAATCCGTGCGCGACGGGTGCGCCGAGTCCCTCTTCGTGAAACAACACCGGTGCCAGGTGGAACTGCACGTCCGGACCTTCCAGGCCGGACCTCGTCTCGAAGAATCCGCCCGCCTCACCGATGTTCGAGGTGAGCGGACCACGGCCTTGCTCCTGCAACAGCGCGAGGTTCTCCGGCGACAACGCGGTCATCAGCGACTCGGTGTCGGTGCGGTAGTTGATCAGCGTCATGTAGTGGTCTTGCAGGTTCTCGCCGACCGGAAGGTCGCGCACCACCTCGATCTGGAACAGCGCGAGCTCATCCGCGGGACCGACGCCCGACAGCAGCAACAGATGCGCCGATCCGTAGGTGCCGCCGGAGAGGATGACTTCGCGTTCGGCACGGACCGTGTCGACCTCGCCGCCACGGCTGATCTCGACGCCGACCGCGCGATCGCCCTCGAACAGCACCTTGTGGGCGAGCGCGCCGGTGATGACGGTCAGGTTCGGCCGTGTCATCGCCGGATGCAGATAGGCGACGGCTGTGCTGCACCGCATGCCGTCGCGCTGGGTCACCTGGTAGCGGCCCACGCCCAATTGTGTTGCGCCGTTGAAGTCTTCGTTGCGCGCGTACCCGGCCTGCTCGGCCGCCTCGACGAAGGCGCCGGCAATGGCGTGCTGTGAGCGACTCTCCGAGACCCGCAGTGGCCCACCGGCGCCGTGATAGGCGTCCTTGCTCCGTTCGTTGTCCTCGGCTCGCTGGAAATACGGCAGGACATCGTCGTAGGACCACCCCTCGGCACCGGCCGCGGCCCAGGCGTCGTAGTCGGCACGGTTGCCCCGGATGTAGATCATCGCGTTCATCGAGCTCGATCCGCCCAGCATCCGGCCGCGGGGCAGGTACGCGCGTCGGCCGCCCAGCTGCGGTTCGGGTTCGGTATCGAGATCCCAGTCCCACTCGCTCTTGAACAAGGCGCCGAACGCGGCCGGGATATGGATCTCGTCGGCGCTGTCGGCCGGCCCGGCTTCGATGACGGCGACCGATACCGCCGGATCCTCGGAAAGTCTGGCGGCCAACACGGCGCCTGCCGAACCCGCGCCGACGATGACGTAGTCATACATTGCAATGCCTCTCGCTGCGATGTAGTGAGGTGGATCACGTACCCCGATCGTGGCCGACGGCGGGCGGGCAGCCTATGGACCGGCGCTGCGGATAACCGTGACCTCAGTGTGCAAGTGCACAACACTGCTGGTAGGGCCGCTTTCCGTGGCGCCTACAATGGCAGGATGACGACAGTTCCCGAGGTGTCGTCCGACGTATCGGTGGAGCTTGTCGACAGGCTGTTGCTGCGAGCGGACGAGCTGACCGACGTGCTGGTGGCGCAGATCCTGTCCGGTGACCATGCCTATGCCGAGGCGACCCGGTTGACCCACCAGGACCTGCGCCAGGCCACCTACGACAACCTGGTGACCCTGCTCGGCCAACTCGGGGGTCGCTCCCGGCCGCGGCTGGACGCCGCGCGCGCTGCCGGACGGCTCAAAGCCGAGCAACAGGTTCCGCTGGCGGCGCTGCTGCACGCGTATCGGCTGGCTGGCCGGTTGATCTGGGACCGGCTACTCGGCGAGATGGGCGGTGAGCTCACGGAATCGTTGGCGCACAAGGGCTCCGAGCTGTGGAGCATCATCGACGACTATTCGAGCGCGGCCGCGGAAGCCTACGGTGAGGTGGCGTTCGAACGCGCGCATCGCGACGCGCAGGCCCGCAGCCTCGCGTTGCGTTCGCTGCTGTCGGCCGCCGTCGACGACGGCGCGCCGCTGTGGGAAACCCTGCGCATGCTGAACCTGCCGGAGACCGGGACGTTCCTGGTGGCCAGCGCCGAAATCGTCGAGCCCGTCGCGGCCCCGCTGCGTGGCATCGAGGAACGTCTGCGCTCGATCGGCGTCCACTCGATCTGGACGGTCGAGTTCGACACCCACATCGGCTTGATCAGCCTGAAAGCGGGCGCGACGCGGGCCGAAGCCGACGCGGCGCTCGCGGGCCTGGCCACCGGCCGGGTCGGGGTGAGCCGCCCGTTCGACGATCCGCGCCGAGCCCACGACGCGCTCCACGAAGCGAAACTGGCATGCCGGTGCGCCCGGCCCGGCGATATCGAGGTCAACAGCTTCGGTGACCAGCCGATCCCGTTGCTGATTGCGCATCTGCCGGAGGTGAGCCGCCAGCTCGCCGCCGGAATTCTGGGCTCGGTCCTCGAGCTGCCCGCGATGGAGCGGGACACGCTGCTGGAGACGCTCGAGGCGTGGTTCGCCGCGGGCGGGGTGGTGGCCGACGCGGCGAAACGGCTGCACTTCCACCGCAACACCGTGCACCAACGGCTGCGGCGAATCGAAGCCCTCACCGGCCGCAGCTGTACCGATCCCACCGCGGCCGCCGAGTTCTACTTCGCCTTGCAGACAACCCGACTCGTCCGACCGCGCCAGGCGGGGTCGGACAAGTCGGGTACCGCTATCCGGCGTTGACGACTTCGGCGGGCGGGTTCTCGGCGTAGAGCTCGTCGATCTGCGCGGTGTACTTCTCGGCGATGACCTTGCGCTTGAGCTTCAAGGTGAGCGTCACCTCGTCACCGCCCGCCTCCCAGAACGTGGGCAGGATGCGGAAGCGCTTGATCTGCTCCACCCGCGAGAGCTTGCTGTTGCCCTGTGCCACACCGGCTTCGATGGCGGCCCGCACCGTGGGATCGACCGCCAGCGCGGCGGCGGAGGCGTCGGGTAGCGCGTGCTCGCGCGCGTAGGGCTCGACGGATTCGGCGTCGAGCACGATCAGCGCGGTGTTGTATGACCGGCCGTCGCCGAGCACGGCCATCGCGCCGATGAGTGGCGTGGCCGCCTTGATTGCGTTCTCGATGTTGGTGGGGGACATGTTCTTGCCCGCCGCGTTGATGATCATCTCCTTCTTGCGGTCGACGACGCGAAGATAGCCCTGGTCGTCGATGCTGACGATGTCACCGGTGCGCAGCCAGCCGTGGGCATCGATCGCCTCGGCGGTCTGTTCGGGCAGCCCCCGGTAGCCCTTCATCACCAGCGGTCCGCGCACGTGCAGTTCACCGTCGTCGGAGAGCCGTGATTCCATGCCGGGCAACAGCTTTCCGACCGCCCCGAGCTTGGCGTCGCGGGGATGGCTGACACTACAGATGCACGACAGTTCCGACATGCCCCAGATCTCGGCGATCGGGATGCCGAGACCGGCGAAGAAGGCCAGCGTCGGCGGCGGGATCGGGGCCGCGCCGGACATGGCCCACCGCACCCGGTCCAGACCGAGGGCCGCGCGCAGCTTGCTCAGCACCAGTTCGTCGGCCCGCGCCCATTCGGCGGCGAGCTCGGCGGGTACCGGTTCATCGGCGAGCTGATGCGCGGCGCGGGCCGCGGCGACCGACATCGCCCACGCCATGCCCTGGCGGCGGGTCTCGTCGGGTTCGGCCGCGACCTTGAATTCGATGGCGGCCTTGAGCTTTTCCCACACCCGCGGCACCGCGCCCCAGATCGTCGGATGCAGGTCGGCGAGGGCGGCGGCGATCAGCTTGGGATCGCCGACACTGGTCACCTGGGTGCCGAGCACCTCTTGGACATAGAGCGCGGTCAGCCGATCGGCGATGTGCGCGGTCGGCATGAACGAGGTGATGGTGTCGCCGAATTCGATGCCGAGGATGTCGGCGATGCCGTACACCTGGAACAGCAGGGCGGCATGGGTGGTCTCGACACCCTTGGGCGCGCCGGTGGTGCCCGAGGTGTAGATGAGCGTCGCGACGTCCTCGCCTCGGACGGCACGCCAGGCGGCGTCGAAGTCGAAATCGTCACGGCCCGCCGCGAGCAGATCCTTCACCGACAGGGTTCCCTCGGGCGCCTCGTCGACGCACACGATGTGGTCGACGTCGACCCCGCAGGAGGCGATCAGCTTGGCGTACTGCGGCTCGCAGATCACCACGCGCGCTTCCGCGTTGCCGAGCACGTAGGCGAGCTGTTCGGGAGAGAGGGTGTTGTACACCGAGAACGAGGTGGCGCCCAGATGCTGCGCACCGACTTCCAGGGGATAGAACTCCACCCGGTTGCTCATCATCAGTGCGACGGTGTCGCCGCGACGCACACCGAGACCGGCCAGTCCGGCGGCGACGGCGCGGACCTGGGTCGCGTACTCGGCCCAGGTGAGGGTCTTGGTGTCGCCGGGGGTGCGCAAGGCGATCGCGGTGGGGGCGATCGAGGCGGTGTGCTGGAACGCTGCGGGCAGGGTGTCGAAACGGGAAATGCTCACGAGGCAGGCACTTTCTGGGTCATGGCCGCAGGGGCGGTGTCGAGATGGGCGGCGACGAAGCGAGCCGCCGCACGATAGGCGGTTCTGGACTCGGGGACGACGACGGGGAGTGTCTGGAAGGCGTGCATCTGATCCGGCCACACCTGCAGCTCGCAGTGCGCCCCGGTGGCTTGCCAGCGGCGCGCCAGCTCGGTCGCGTCGGCGCCGAAGTACTCGGTGTCGCTGGCGTGGATCAGCGTGGGCGGCAGCCGCATTCCGTGGACGGGCTGGAGCTCGAACGGTTCGGCGGTGAAGGCGGCGATCGCCTGCCTGGCGATCTGGGTGGACAGCAGACCGTCGCGGTGCTCGTGCCTCTGGTGGCCGACCGCGATGGCCAGACTCAGGTCGGCCATCGGGGAGAACAGCACCAGCGCACCCGGTTCGGGCTGCCCCGCGCGGGCATTCTCGACGGTCAGATGAGCCGCGAGGAAGCCACCGGCCGAATCCCCGGCGACGACGATCCGGTCGGCGCTGTAGCGCCGAGTCAGCCACGCGAACGCCGCGGCCACATCGGACGGCGCGGCGGGACAGGGGTGCTCGGGGGCCAGCCGGTAGTCCAGGGTGAACACCGGAAGCTTTGTCGCGGTGGACAACCGGGACGCGACGCCGCGATACCCGAGGACCGAGCCCGCGATGAACCCGCCGCCGTGGACGTAGAGGACGACCGCGTCGGTGCGGTCGGCGCGCGGCCCTCGCACCCACTCGCCGCGGATCCCGTCCTCGTCGACGGGCTCGGTGGTCGTCGCGCGCAGCGGCGGCGCGCCCGCCCGCATGGCCTGCTCGATGAGCAGTCGCGACGGCGGCAGCGTGTAGGCGTTCACCGGCGCGAGCGCGGCCAACTGTCCCACGGTGAACGCCGACATCTGCCGCAGCGTGCGAGCCCGCAGCGACCCGCGTTCGGTGCTCATCGACGGCGCTCGATCGCCCGGATCAGCTCGTGCACCGTGGTGTCGGCGGCGAGCCGGTGGTCGAGGACGACGTTGATCGCGCCCCGCAACAGCGCGTAGGGCTCCCACCCGCTCGGCGCGATGGTGCGCGGTGCGCGGCGGGCGATGCCGTCGGCGATCGTCCGGGCCGCATGCTGCGCGGTGATCCGCACATTGAGCGGCCACGGCAGCATCCCGTCGAGCTCTTTGCCCAGGTCGTCGGTGTCGAGCATGTCGTGGGTCATCGCGGTGTCGACGATGCCGAAGTACGCGACGCCGGCGCTGGCCCCGCTCGCGGCCAGTTCCACGCGCAGCGCCCGCCCCAGCTGTTCGACCGCGGCCTTGCTCACCATGTACGGCGAGCCACCCATCCCCGGTGCGAACGCCGCGCACGACGACACCACCACGACGTGCCCGCGCGCGGACACGATGTGGTCCAGGGCCGGGTGCACGGTGTTGAACACGCCGGTGAGGTTGATCCCGATCACCCGGTCGAAGTCCGCCGGGTCCATCGTGCGCACGGTGGCGGGCACGGGCGTCACGCCCGCGTTGGCGACCACCACGTCGAGGGTGCCGAATCGGCGCACCACCTCGTCGACCGCCGCTGTCATCTGCGCCCGGTCGGCGACATCGGCGCCGATGCCGTGGGCGTCCAACCCCAACTCGTCGGCGGCCCGGCGGGCCGCGTCCGCGTCGATATCGACCACCACGACTCGCGCGCCACGGTGGGACAGGATCGCCGCCAGCTCACGGCCGATGCCCTGGGCCGCCCCGGTGATCAGGACGACCTTGCCCGCAATGTCGTAGGAGCGCGTAAACCAGGAGGCCGGCGCGAGATCGGGCAGGTTCATCATGCCGACACCTCATAGGACTCGATGTCGAACCGTCGGGTGCGGCGGCGGTATTCGAAGCTCCAGTTCGGGTACAGCCCGGCGTTGCCGCCCTCGGCGGTGGTGTAGTAGCTCTCGCAGCCGCCGGTGAGCCACACGGTCTCGGCGCTGCGCCTGCCCATCTCCTCGACGAAGTCGCGCTGGACCTGTGGCCGCACCTCGATGCGGGATTCGCCGCGGGCGCGCAGCGTGCTCAGCGCGTCGACGATGTAGGCGATCTGCGACTCGATCATGAACACCGCCGACTGGTTGCCCGCCGCACCGAACGGGCCGAGGGTGCAGAAGAAGTTCGGGAACCCGGACACCGCGGCACCGAGATAGGTCTGGGGCCGCTGCCGGAAGAGCTCGGCGATCGAGCGGCCGTCGTGGCCGACGATGCGATCGAACACGCTCGGCGTCGAGGTGAATCCGGTGCCGTAGATGATGGTGTCCACGGGGATCTCGACCCCGGCGCGGGTCACGATGGAGCGTGCGCGTACCTCGGCGATGCCGTCGGTGACGACGTCGACGTTGTCCTTGTCGAGGGCGGGGAGATAGGCGTCGGAGAAGATGGCTCGCTTGCAGCCGATCATGTAGTCCGGCGTCACCTTCGCACGCAGCTTCGGGTCGCGGATCTGGCGGCGCAGCTGGATCCGGCCCAGCAGTTCGAAGGGATGACGGAAACGGTTGTCGACGAAGCCGACCAGCCCGAAACCCTCGATCAGCGAATACCAGGTGCCACGAACAGCCTTCTGCGCCAGTGGGATCTGGCGTAGCAACCGACGCTCGAGTCCGATTGTCGGGCGGTCCATCCGTGGCACGATCCACGGCGCCGACCGCTGGAACACCGTCAGCGCGGCGACCTTCGGCTGGATCTCCGGTACGAACTGGACCGCGGAGGCGCCGGTGCCGATCACCGCGACGCGCTTGCCGGTCAGATCGTGGTCGTGGTCCCAGTGCAGGGAATGGAAGGCCGTGCCTTCGAAGGTCTCGAGACCTGGCAGCGACGGGTACTTCGCCTCGGCGAAAATGCCTGCGGCGGAGAGAAAATAGTCCGCGGTGAGCTCGCCGCGCGAGGTCTCGATGCGCCACAGCGACTGCGCGTCGTCCCAGCGCGCGTCCAGGAGTTCGGTGCCGAGCCGCACGTGCCGGATCACGTCGTTGGACTCGGCGACAGTGCGCAGGTAATCGAGGATCTCGGGCTGCTTGCCGTAGGTGCGCGACCATTCCGGGTTGGGCGCGAAGGAGTAGCTGTAGAGCTGGGAGGGGACGTCGCAGGCGCAGCCGGGGTAGGTGTTGGCCTGCCAGGTGCCGCCGAGGTCGTCGGCGCGTTCGAGCACGACGATGTCGTCGAAGCCGGCTTCGCGGAGTTTGATCGTCAGCCCGATCCCGCCGAATCCGGCGCCGAGCACGACGATGTGCGTGTGTTCTGCGGGCATGGGTCAGCCGATCCTTCCGTGCAGCACCGACACCAGGCGATCGACGACGGTGTCGATCCGGGCGCTGCGGGTGAATGTCGTGAGCGCCAGCGGCGAGGGGAACCGTTGCCGCGTAGTCGCTTTGGCGTAGGTGAACTCGCGCAGACCGTCGGGTCCGTGCACCCGGCCGAAGCCGGAGGCGCCGACCCCGCCCAGCGGCAGCGCCGGGATGGTGGCGTGCGCGACGAACGCGTTGATCGAGGTGGCGCCCGCGTCGATCCGGTCGGCGATGGCGTCGCCGTCGCGGCGGGCGAAGACGGTGGCGCCGAGGCCGTACTCCGAGTCGTTGACCCGCTCGATCGCCTCGTCCATCGACGCGACCCGGGTGACGACCAGCGTCGGGCCGAAGGTCTCCTCGGTGACCGCCGCGGCGTCGTGCGGCACATCGACCAGGATGGTCGGCTGCACGAACTGGCCCTCGATGGCGTCGAGCCCACCCAGCAGCGCCCGCCCGCCGCGCGCGAGGGCGTCCTCGATGTGCCGGTGGATCACGGCCAGCTGCTTGGGCATGGTGATCGGACCGATCTTCGCTGCCGGCCCGGCCCGCAGGCCGCGGGCCCGATCGAGCAGTTCGGTGAGGAACGTGTCGTAGACATCGGTGTGGACGTACACCCGCTCCACCCCGAGGCAGGTCTGCCCGGCATTGGCCATGCCACCCCACAGGGCGGCGTCGGCGGCGGCTTCGAGGTCGGCGTCGGCGTCGACGACGAGTGCGTCCTTGCCACCGCATTCCATGAGCACCGGCGTGAGCCGCTGCGCGCAGGCGGCCATCACGCGTTTGCCCGTCTCGGTGGAACCGGTGAATCCGATCTTGCCGACCCGGCTGCGGCACAGCGCCGCCCCGGTCTCGCCGCCGCCGGTGATCACTTGCAGCACCGGCTGTTCGGGCACGACGCGGGCGAACGCCTCGGCGAGCCAGACGCCGACTCCCGGGGTGTACTCGCTGGGTTTGAACACCACCGCGTTGCCCGCCGCAAGGGCGAACGAGATCGAGCCGAGCGGGGTGAACACCGGGTAGTTCCACGGGCCGATCACCCCGACCACACCGAAGGGGCGGTACTCGACCCGGCAGGCCTGGTTGACAGTCAACAGGCTGGGTGCGACCGATCGCGGGCCGAGCACGTCTTTCGCGTTGTGCGCGGCCCATTTCAGGTGTTCGAGCGCCATCACGATCTCGAGCGCGGCATCGGAGTGGGGCTTGCCCATCTCCTGGCTCATGACGCGAGCGAGTTCGTCACGGCCGCGGGTGATCTCGGCGCGCCAGCGATCGAGGCGACGCGCGCGTTCGTCGAAACCCGCGGTGCGCCACCAGGTCGCGGCACCGTGGGCCCGTTCGACGGCGGCCTCGACGGCGCTCTCGTCGTGGCTGGGATAGGAACCGACCAGGGCGCCGGTCGCGGGGCTGTGGACGTCGAAGCTGAGTGAGGTGGTCACGGGAGGCGTGCCTTTCGCGGTCAGAGGTCCAGCGTGAGTGCGCCACCGGCGGAACGGGACACGCAGGTGAGGAGGTGGTCGGCGCGCTCGCCCGGGGGGAGCAGTCGGTCGCGATGATCGATCGAGCCCGCGAGGACCTTGGTCTTGCAGCTGCCGCAGAACCCCTGTCGGCAGGAGTAGACGACGTCGGGGCGCACCCGGCGGATCGCGTCGAGCGCGGTTTCGGTGCTCTCGACGCGCACGGTCCGCCCGCTGCGCGCGAGGGTGATGTCGAATTCTTCGCCGTCGGTCACCGGTCGCGCCGAGAACAGTTCGGTGTGTAGCGAGGCGGAGGGATTCAGCGCGAACAGGCTGCGCTGGGCGGCGTCGAGCACCGGGGGAGGACCGCACACGTAGACCGCCGCGCCGGGGGCGGCGGTGGCCAGCAGCGCGGGCAGATCGGGTGTGCCGAACTCGTCGTCGGGGCGCACCTGGGCGCCTGCCGGGAGCTCGGCCAGGAACGGCATGGTCTCGCGCGAACGGCCCAGATAGACCAGTCGCCCTCGGGAACCGGCCGCCCGAGCCATGGGCAGGATCGGGGTGATCCCGATGCCCGCGGCGACGAACAGATACGACGGCGCGGTCTCGACGAAGGTGAAGGCGTTGCGCGGACCGCGGATGCGCAACATGTCACCGGCGCGCAGGGTGTGCATCTCCTGAGATCCGCCGCCGCCGTTGTCTATGCGGCGCACCGCGATCCGGTAGCGATGCCGGTCGCGCGGATCACCGCACAGGGAATACTGGCGCTGGCGACCCGAGGCGAGGAAGACATCGACGTGGCACCCCGGCCGCCACGACGGCAGGTACCCGCCTTCGGCGCCCGCCAGGGTCAGACTCACCACGTCGGCGGCCTCGGCGTGCACCGCTTCCACCCGGACGTCGAGATCGAAGCCGTTGTGCCGCACTGGATGCGGTGGCGACAACGCGGGCTGGGTGAAAACCTTCTTGTAGATGTCGACGGCGGCACCGATGGCCCGCAGACTCGGTGTCGCGACACTCGCGGGAGGGTTCACGCCCGAGCCGCCGGCGAATGCGCCAGATACCGCAGGGCGTTGTCCATCGAACCCAGCTGGGAGGGATGGAAACTCGGCCGCAGGTAGCGCGGCATCTCGGTGACGAAGGTGGTGAAACTCGGAATCACCCCGCGCACGGTGGCGCTGACGAACTGCCTGGCCCACGAGCGGCCCTTGTCCTCGCTCGGGTCCTGGCGATACAGGTACGCGGTCGAGATGACGAACAGCGGCAGCAGGGTGCCGCTGGCGAGCAATCCGGTACGCAGCCGCCGGGCGTAGCCGCCGTCGACGTGCATGTAGGCGTCGAACACCACGCTGCGATGCTCGACCTCCTCGGCGCCGTGCCAGCGCACCAGGTCGAGCATGGTCGGGTCCATCCCGAGCTCGGCCAGCACATCCGATTCCAGCAGCCATTCACCGATGACCGCGGTGAAATGTTCCATCCCGGCGAACAGACCGAGGCGTTCTTTGAGCCATTGCTCCTTGGCGCGCCCGGTGAGTCCCTGGTCGCCCAGGATCCGGTCGACCAGCCAGGCGATCTTGGCGACATAGGACTCGACATCGAGTCCGATCGACTGCAGATGCCGTCGGGCGCCTTCGTGGCTGCTGGCGTGCATCGATTCCTGGCCGATGAACCCGGTGACCTCCTCCCGCAGCCGCTCGTCCTGGATATAGGGCAGGGCCTCGGCCAGGCAGGTGGCCATCGCCCGTTCGCCTTCGGGGAGGACGAGATGCATCACATTGGTGACATGTGTCGCGAGTACTTCGCCCGGGATGTAGTGCAGGGGCACCGACGAGAAGTCGAAGTGCACATCCCGCGCGTGAATTGCGTGCGCTTGTTCCTGATAGGAGCGCGCCGTTGCACCGTTATCAGCCATATCGGAACCGTACAGTGCAACAAATAGTATCGCAATGTTGCAGACGGATCCGATCTGCGGTTGTGATCGGGACCCGCCGCGCCTGATACCGTCGAAGCGTGCTCTCCACCGCCGCGACCTCGGGAAATTCGCCCACCGCCGACTCTGTCGAAGAACGAATTCTCGATGCCGCCCTCGTGCAGTTCGAGCGGGTGGGCGTGCGCAAGACGACGATCGAGGACATCGCCAAAGCCGCCGATGTCGACCGAGCCACCGTCTACCGGCGGATCGGTTCGCGCGACGACGTGGTGCGCGCGGCCTTCGAACGGGAGGTGCGCCGGCTGCTCGTCGACCTGGGTGAGATCCCGGCACGCCACGACACCTTCGACGACATCGTCGTCGACGTGTTCACCACCGTGATCACGCGTTGGCGAGCGCACCCGCTGGTCGAGCGGCTTCTCACGCTGGAGGCCGACCGCCTGCTGCCCCAGCTCACCGTCGACGGGGCGTCGTTCTTCCTGCTCTCGGTCGCGGCGTCCACCGAGATCCTCCGAAAGGTGCTCGAGGACAGCCGATTCCCCGACATTCCCGACCTGAGCGCTCGGGTCGAAGTGGCCTGCCGGGTGGTGCACTCGCTGATCCTGCAGCCGGTGGGCACCATCGACACCGGCTCGGAGCAGGCATTGGCGGCATTCGCCCGCACATATGTGGTCCCGATTCTGGTGGCCGGGTCCTAGGCGCGGGGAAGCGTGCGATCGGGCTCTCGTTGACCCGGTAGGCGCCCATGTAGCTGGGTTCCTGGTCTGCGCTACTTTGTTGGCAGTCTGTCAATAGAGCCGGTCCGGCATTGACAAACACCAGGCCGGGCTGCGAAGGTACCAATTACTTGGACATCCAACTATTGGAAACCCTCCAACTGCGCACACCGCGCGACCGACATCAACGGAGTAGGACTGGCATGGTTCGCGAACTCACGCACTTCATCGGCGGCAAGCACGTCACCGGCACTTCCGGCGCCTTCGGCGACGTCTTCGATCCGAACTCCGGGCAGGTGCAGGCCAGGGTTCCGCTGGCCAGCGCCGCCGAGGTGAGCGCGGTGATCGACAACGCGGCCGCGGCTCAGCCGGTGTGGGCGGCGTTCAACCCGCAGAAGCGCGCCAGGGTGCTGATGAAGTTCGTGAACCTGGTCAACGACGAGATCGACAGCCTGGCCGCCCTGCTCTCGTCTGAGCACGGCAAGACCATCGCCGACGCCAAGGGCGACATCCAGCGCGGCCTCGAGGTCATCGAGTTCGCCATCGGCATCCCGCACCTGCTCAAGGGCGAGTACAGCGACAGCGCGGGCACCGGCATCGACGTGTACTCGATGCGTCAGCCGCTGGGCGTCGTCGCCGGCATCACGCCGTTCAACTTCCCGGCGATGATCCCGCTGTGGAAGGCAGGTCCGGCGCTGGCTTGCGGCAACGCCTTCGTGCTCAAGCCGTCGGAGCGTGATCCGTCGGTGCCGCTGCGACTGGCCGAGCTGTTCCTCGAGGCCGGTCTGCCGCCGGGGGTGTTCAACGTGGTCAACGGTGGCAAGGAAGCCGTCGACACGATCTTGGGCGACAAGCGGATCAAGGCGGTCGGTTTCGTCGGTTCGACCCCGATCGCCCAGTACATCTACGAGACCGCGACCGCCAACGGCAAGCGGGCGCAGTGTTTCGGTGGGGCCAAGAACCATGCCGTCGTGATGCCCGATGCCGACCTCGACGATGTCGCCGATCAGCTGATCGGTGCGGCGTACGGGTCCGCGGGTGAGCGTTGTATGGCGCTGTCGGTGGCGGTGCCGGTGGGGCAGGAGACCGCTGATCGGCTGGTCGCCAAGCTCACCGAGCGGGTGCACAAGCTCAATGTCGGCCGATCCGACGACGCGGGCGCGGACTTCGGGCCGCTGGTCGGGCTCGACGGTGTGAACCGGGTCAACGACTACGTCCAGATCGGTGTCGACGAGGGTGCCGACCTGGTGGTCGACGGCCGCGGCCTGAGCGTCGAGGGCGCTGAGAACGGCTTCTTCGTCGGCGCGAGCCTGTTCGACAATGTCACTGCCGACATGCGGATCTACAAAGAAGAGATCTTCGGACCGGTGCTCACCGTGGTGCGCGCGGGCGACTACGAAGAAGCGCTGAAGCTGGTCGACGAGCACGAATACGGCAACGGTGTCGCGATCTTCACCCGCGACGGTGACACAGCTCGGGATTTCTCGTCTCGGGTGCAGGTCGGCATGGTCGGTGTGAATGTGCCGATTCCGGTGCCGATCGCCTACTTCACCTTCGGTGGCTGGAAGGGCTCGGGCTTCGGCGATCTCAACCAGCACGGCCCGGATTCGATCCGGTTCTACACCAAGACCAAGACGGTGACCCAGCGTTGGCCTGCCGGGCTCAAGGAGTCCAACGCGTTCGTCATCCCGACGATGGACTGAGGCGGCGATGTTCACCCTCGATGAGGACGAGCGCGCGATCGGCGAGACCGCGCGCCAGTTCGCCGACGAGTTCCTGGCGCCCAACGCGCTGGATTGGGATGAGCGCAAACACTTCCCGGTCGACGTGCTGCACAAGGCGGGCCCGCTCGGGCTCGGCGGCATCTCGGTGCGCGCCGATGTCGGCGGCTCCGAACTGCGCAGGCTCGACGCGGTGCGGATCTTCGAACAGCTCTCGACCGGGTGCCCCTCGGTCGCGGCGTACATCTCGATCCACAACATGGCGACCTGGATGATCGACGCCTACGGCACCGAGCAGCAGCGCCACCGGTGGGTGCCGGGAATGGCCGCGCTGGAGCTGCTCGGCAGTTACGCGCTCACCGAACCGGGCGTCGGATCCGACGCGGCGGCCTTGAGCACCAAGGCCGTTCGCGACGGCGAGGACTACATCCTGTCCGGCGCCAAGCAATTCATCTCCGGCGCCGGCGCCAACGACGTGTACGTGATGATGGTGCGAACCGGCGGCGACGGCCCGCGCGGCATTTCGGCGCTGATCGTCCCGGCCGACACACCGGGTCTGACGGTGGGACCGAACGAACGGAAGATGGGCTGGAACGCGCAGCCGACCAGGCAGGTGATCCTCGACGGTGCCAGGGTGCCGGTCGCCAACCGCCTCGGCGAGGAGGGCGAGGGCTTCTCGATCGCGATGAACGGCCTCAACGGCGGCCGGCTCAATATCGCCGCCTGCTCGATCGGCGGCGCGCAGGCCGCGCTCGACAAGACGGTCCGCTACCTCACCGAACGTCACGCCTTCGGAAAACCCTTGGTGCGCAACGAGGCATTACAGTTCGAGCTGGCCGATATGGCCACCGAACTGGAGGCGGCGCGGACCCTGCTGTGGCGAGCCGCCGCCGCGCTCGACGCGGACGCGCCGGACAAGGTGTCGCTGTGCGCGATGGCGAAGCGATTCGCCACCGACACCGGTTTCGACGTGGCCAACAAGGCGCTGCAATTGCACGGTGGTTACGGCTACCTGCACGAATACGGCCTGGAGAAGATCGTGCGTGACCTGCGGGTGCACCAGATCCTCGAGGGCACCAACGAAATCATGCGGGTGGTTGTCGCCCGCTCGCTGATCGGAGCAGCATGACCGACGAACCCGAGGTGCTGATCGCCGTCCGTGACGGTCTCGGCGTGATCACCCTGAACCGGCCCAAGGCCATCAACGCGCTCAATCACGCGATGACACTGGCCATCACCGACGCGCTGCGCTCCTGGGCCGGCGACGACGCGGTGCGCGCCGTCGTGGTCACCGGCGCGGGGGAGCGTGGGCTGTGCGCGGGCGGTGACATCGTCGCCATCCATGCCGACGCGAAAGGCGGGACGGCGGGCGCCGATTCGCCCACCGGGCGGTTCTGGCGCGACGAGTACCACCTCAACGCACTGATCGGCAGCTATCCCAAGCCGTATGTGGTGGTCATGGACGGCATCGTGATGGGCGGTGGGGTCGGCCTGGCCGGGCACGGCAGCCACCGCATCGTCACCGAACGGTCCAAGATCTCGATGCCCGAGGTCGGCATCGGTTTCGTCCCCGATGTCGGCGGCACCTACCTGCTCTCGCGGGCGCCCGGCGAGCTCGGTACCCACGTGGCGCTGACCACCGCGCGGATGACCGCGGGCGACGCGATCGCGGCCGGATTCGCCGACTATTACGTGCCCTCCGACGCGCTACCCGAGCTGCTCGACGCGCTGGGCACCGTGGGCGTCGACGCGGCGATCGCGAAGTTCGCCGAGTCCGCCCCGGCCTCGGATCTGCTCGCACAGCAGCGCTGGATCGACGCTTGCTACAGCGCGGACACCGTCGAGGAGATCGCGGCCCGGCTGCAGGCCGACGAAGCGCCCGAGGCCGCCGAGGCAGCCGCTGCTCTGCTCGCGAAATCCCCTGTCGCACTGAAGGTCACGCTGCGGGCCTTGCGTGCCGCGCAGGACCTGCCGAGCCTCGAGGCGGTGCTGGACCAGGAATACCGGGTCTCGGTCGCCTCGCTCGGCTCGCACGATCTGGTCGAGGGCATCCGCGCCCAGGTGATCGACAAGGACCGCAATCCCCAGTGGCGGCCCGCGACCCTCGCCGAGGTGACCGACGATCAGGTGGCGGCGTACTTCGCCGGTCTGGGTGCGGCGGAACTGGGTTCGACGACAGCGGAGGCACAGCGATGACGAAGACGATCGGTTTCCTCGGGCTCGGCCACATGGGCGGCCCGATGGCGGCGAATCTGGTGCGCGCGGGCTACGACGTGCTCGCCTACGACCCGGTCCCCGCCGCGCAGGACCAAGCGCGTGCCGACGGCGCGACGGTGGTGGCCACCGCCGCCGAGGCCGCCGCCGACCGTGACGTGGTGATCACCATGCTGCCCAACGGCAAACTCGTCCTCGACGTGTATGCCGAGCTGCTGCCCGCCGCCGCGCCGGGAACCCTGTTCCTGGACTGTTCCACCATCGATGTCGCCGATGCGAAAGCCGCTGCGGCGCAAGCTGTGACGGCCGGTCATCGACCGCTGGACGCGCCGGTCTCCGGTGGGGTGGCCGGTGCCACCGCGGGCACCCTCACCTTCATGGTCGGCGGCGCGGCCGCCGACTTCGCCGACGCGAGCGATGTGCTCGCGGTGATGGGCGGCAAGGTGGTGCACTGCGGTGACTCCGGCGTCGGTCAGGCCGCCAAGATCTGCAACAACATGCTGCTCGGGATCTCCATGATCGGCCTGTCGGAGGCGCTGGTGCTCGGTGAGCGGCTCGGCCTGAGCCACCAGTCGTTCTTCGACGTGGTCTCCACCGCATCCGGTCAGAGCTGGGCGCTGACCAGTTACTGCCCGGTGCCCGGCCCGGTCCCGACCAGCCCGGCCAACAACGACTACCAGCCCGGCTTCGCCACCGCGCTGATGTCGAAGGACCTCACCCTGGCCGCGAACGCGTTGCAGGCCAACGGGATCGACGGTCAGCTCGGCGAACTCGCGGCCGCGATCTACGCGCGGTTCAACCAGACCGACGCCGGGCGCGACTTCTCTGCCATCGTCACCGACATCCGGGACCGTTCCGCGGAGGCCGACCGATGACCGAGGCTGACAGCTAGGTGCGAACCGACACTGCGCCGCTCGGTCTGCGGGGGCCCGCCGCGCGGGCCCGCCGCAGACAGGCGGTGTTGGCCGCCGCGCAAGACGTGTTCGTCACGCACGGCTATCACGGCGCCCGGATGGACGAGATCAGCGCGCGGTCCGGGATCAGCAAACCGGTGCTCTACGACCACTTCGCGGGCAAACTCGATCTGTATCTCGCTGTGCTGCAGCACAATCTGGACCGGATGGTCGACGGCGTCCGGGCCGCGGTCGCCCGCGACACCGATCCGCGGCGGCGGGTGCGCCGGGCGGTGATGTCCTACTTCGACTTCGTCGAACACGACGTCGGCGGGTATGTGCTGGTGTTCGAATCGCCGGTGCCCAGCGAACCGTCCGTCGAATGGCGGGTAAACACCGCGATGCGCGACTGCGCCGCCCTGGTGAGCGTCGAATTGCGCGCGGGTGGTGTGGACGAGGCCAGAGCCGAGATGCACGCCTGGGCGCTGGTCGGTATCAGCCGCCTCACGGCCGGTCACTGGCTGGAGGCCGGGCGGCCGATCTCGAAAAGCGACGCGGTCGACACCGCGGCCGCCCTGTGCTGGAACGGATTATCGACAGTCGATCGACAACAGGAAGAACAAGAACAGTCATGGCTCAGGCTTTCGCATTGACCGAATCCGACGACGCGTTCCTCGCGAGCGCGGCGAACCGCTACGTCCACGTCATCGACATTCCCGCGCCGCCGTCGGCGGTGTGGGCGGCCCTGACCGCCGACGACGCCCTGGTGTCGTGGTCCGGGCTGGTCACCGGCATGCGGTGGACCACACCGCGCCCGTTCGGCGTCGGCACCTGCCGTGTCGTCGCCCTCGGGCGCATCGCCGCGCTGACCGAACGCTTCTACCGCTGGGACGACCAGCGGCGCATGACCTTTACCGTCGACTTCGCCTCGATCCCCGGCCTGCGCCGCTTCGCCGAGGACATCGAGCTGACGCCGACGGCCACGGGAACCCGGCTGACGTGGACCTTCGCCGTGGAGGGCAAGCCCGCGCTGCAACTGCTGCTGCGCTCGACGAGCGCGGTGACCGAGCGGATCACCGGCTCCATCGCCAAGGGCATCGCGGGCAGTGTCGCCGCGACAGCACCGAACAGCGGCCCTGCGGTCTGACGGTAGGTCGTCTGCGGCTCATCCCTTGAGCCGCAGCACCGCCAGCACCCTGCGATGGCGGGTATCCGACGGTGGCAGATCGAGTTTGGTGAAGATATTGCCGATGTGCTTCTCGACGGCCCGCTCGGTGACGGTGAGCGAGGTGGCGATGGCGTTGTTGGTGAGGCCCTGCGCCATCAGTTCGAGCACCTCCCGCTCGCGCGGGGTGAGCCGGGCGAGCGAATCCTGTTGCCGGGAAGCACCCATCAGCTGACTCACCACCTCGGGATCGAGTGCGGTGCCGCCGGTGGCGACCCGGTGCAGCGCGTCGACGAAGTCACCGACGTCGGCGACGCGATCCTTGAGCAGGTAGCCGACGCCGCTGGCGCCGGCGGCGAGAAGCTCTGTGGCGTATCGGGTTTCGATCCACTGCGAGAACACGAGCACGCCGGTATCCGGATACTTCCTGCGCAGTTCGATGGCGGCCAGCAGACCCTCGTCGGTGAAGCTGGGCGGCATCCGCACATCCACCACCGCGACATCGGGCCGGTGGGCGTCGACGACCTCGCTCAGCGACGTCGCGTCGCCGACCATCGCCACCACCTCGTGTCCGCGTTCGGTGAGCAGCCCGGCCAGCCCGTCGCGCAGGATCGCGCTGTCCTCGGCGATCACCACCCGCAACGGTCCGTGCGCACCGCCCGCGGTCACTGCGGGCCCTCGTTCGGCAGGATCATGGTCACCACGGTAGGCCCACCGGCGGGACTGTCGACGGTGAGCGTGCCGTCGACAGCGAGAGCACGAGCGGCGAGCCCGGCCAGCCCACTGCCGGTGACGGTCTGCGTGCCGGGGCGGGGCGCACCACCGATTCCGTTGTCCCGCACGGTGACCGCGATGGATCGCAGACTGTCGGGCAGCACCGACACCGCCACCCGGTTCGCGTGCGCGTGTTTGACCACATTGGTGAGTAGTTCGGCGACGGAGAAGTAGGCGATCGCCTCGATGGCCGGGCTCGGTCGCCGCAGGATCTGCACACGCAGGTCGACCGGCACCGCGCAGCGGGCGGTGAGCGTCTCCAGGGCCGGGCCGAGGCCGAGTTCGAGCGCGGGTGGATGGATGCCACGCACCAGTTCGCGCAGTTCGGTGAGCGCCTCCTTGGAGTTGGCGCGCGCCTCGGCGATGAGATCACGGGCGTCGCCGCCCGCGGCCAGGCGTTCTTCGGCCCTGCCCAACGCCATGGCGATGGTGACCAGCCGCGCCTGCGTGCCGTCGTGCAGGTCGCGCTCGACCCGGCTCAAGGTGGCGGTCGCGTCGTCCACCGCGGCGCGTCTGCTGGCCCGCAATTGCGCCAGTTGCCGGTCGCGCGGTGTCGCCGCCAACAGGTGCACGATCAGCATCCGATGCACCCAGCAGAGTGCCCGGATCAGCCACGGCAGCGCGAAGCACAGCAGGATGCCGATCCCGGACATTGCGAGCGCCCGGGGCCAAGTGTCGATGTAGAACGTTCCGAACTGCGCGAGACTGTGGTGTTCCACGCCGTTGTCGTCTACCTGCACCGGATCGAGCAGCGCCCACGGAATGGGCGAGACAGCCGTGAACCCGACCATCGCGATCATCACGAGGACGACCCAGCCCACCGCGACACCGAGCACCGACTGCGCGAGCAGGAACAACACCGCCCGCCAGCTCGGCCGATCGGTGAACGCACTCTTCAGGAAGCCGAAAAAGCCGCTCGACCTGGTGAAATCCGGTGGTGATTCGACATGGGCGCCGAGCAGCCCGCGCCCGAGGAACCGGTAGATCCGGCCCCAGACCCGCCCGCCGAGCAGCACCCCCGCCAGCACCGGAATACCGATCAGCACGATCGACGCGTACAGCCCGCCGCCGAACCCGAAGAACAGGTAGCACACGGCCGCACAGCCCAGCACGAACGACAGGACCAGATAAGTGAGCTCCTTCCACGTCCTGGCCTCGAACGGTGCGCGCAGGATCGCACCCAGCGGGCCCCTCCGGCGCTGCGGTGTCTCCTGCCTGGCATCGAGCGCCACGGTGGGTTCGCCGGCGATGTCGACCACGAGTGTCTGCTCGGCTGGTGTCTCGGTCATGACTCCATGGTTGTCGTCGCGGGCCGGAAATACGATCGAGCTGTCCACCGAGTCGATGGTGTAGCGAGCTACACCATCGCGCGTTCGAGGGTGAACGACCGCTGGCCGGATTGTTCGCGTCCGTGTTTGAATGCGGCGCAACCACATTCGCAGCCGGAGGAGGGCGTTATGGGCCAGGATGTCGACTTTCCGGGGCTGGCGGATGGGGTGAGGTCTCGTTTCGTCGACGACGTCAACGGGTTGCGCGTGCACCTTCTCGAAGCCGGCCACAGCCGTTCCGGTCGTCCGCTGGTGGTGCTGCTGCACGGTTTCCCCGAACTGGCGTACTCGTGGCGCAAGGTCTTGGCGCCGCTGGCCGACGCCGGATTTCACGTGGTCGCCCCTGATCAACGCGGCTACGGCCGAACTACGGGCAGCGATGTCGCCGACCTGGCGTCCTTCCGAACCGGCAACCTGGCCCGCGACGCGCTGAGTCTCGTCGGCGCACTCGGCTATGACCGGGCGCATCTGGTCGGGCACGACTTCGGCTCTGTTGTCGCCGGATGGGCCACGCTCGGCGGCGAACAAGTCATCAGCTCGTTGACGATGATGAGCGCGCCGTTCGCCGGTGCGGGAATACCCAAGTCCTCGACCGAACTCGACGACGCCCTGCGCGCGCTGTCGCCACCGCGCAGGCACTATCAGCACTATTTCGCGGGAACCTCGAGCGCTGCAGACATCTTGTATGCCCCGCAAGGAATCGCCGACTTCCTCCGCGCGTACTTCCACATGAAGAGCGCCGACTGGCCGGGCAACGCGGACGCCGGAGAACTCCCGGGACCGACCGCGGCCGATTTGGCACTGCTGCCGCGGTACTACGTCATGGACGCGGGCGTCGGCATGCCGGAAACAGTAGCGCCGCATTTACCTTCACCACAGGAGCGGGCCGACTGTGCCTGGCTCACCGACGAAGAACTGAATTTCTATGCTCGCGAATTCGGTCGCACCGAATTCCAGGGCCCACTCAACTGGTACCGAGCTCTCACCCTGCCGATCACAGAAACCCCAACCGTCCCGCGAATCGAAGTGCCCGCTCAATTCATTGCCGGCCGATGCGATTGGGGTATCTGGCAATCGCCCGGCGCATTACGCACCATGGCGGAAGACGTCTGCGCGCAGTTCACCGGTACCTATTTGGTACCCGACGCCGGGCACTGGGTCCAGCAGGAGCAACCCATCGCCGTCATCGAACAGATCTCGAGATTCCTCGACCACACCTGAGCCGGACGACGCCGACTCCGTCGTCGGTCTCGCATCGCCTGGATTTCGAGCACGTCGACCTCGACGTCGGTGTGTGCTTGGTCGGTGTCGATCTCTGTTTCGGATGTTTCTGCGCGGGTAGCGCGAAGGGAGACCACGATCAGAAAGGCTGTTGTGATGCCGAAGATCGCCGAATCCGGGTGGGCTAGGAGCTCGGAGTTGTCGACTGTCTCGCGGCGTTGCTGATGGCCGACGATGTCGAAAGGCGGGGGTCCGACGACGAGGAATACCGGCGGGCCGCGCTCTACGTCGTCTGTGTGGTCGGTGTCGCGGCTCTTGTCTTCGCCGCCGTGAACGTGTGGGCGGCCAATCGGGGTGCGTGCGCGGACGCGCAGACACACCTGTGTGACACCCCGTCCGAATCGGCCATCGTGATCGGCCCCTCGGCAGTTGTGCTGCTCGGCGGTATCGGCGCGTTCATCCGGACCTACCAGCGGTGGCGCGCGGGCAACTCGTGGCGGACATGGCAGGGCGCGGGCTGGTTTCTGTTCATTCTGATGACGGCCTACCTGGCTATCGGGGCCGGCACGATCGCGGCGTAGCTCTGTCGGTGCATTCAGGGCTGCGGCAGTCGCGACGATGTTCGGCCGCCGATCCGGCTTCTTGCCGTCGGAGACTGACGAGGTCGTGGTATTCCGCCCATGATTTCGGTCCACCATGACTGCAACGGACTGGGTTCGGGCCAGAGGACGCATGCTGCTTCAGGTTCCGATTCGGGCAGGGGATCAACGAAGTCGAGTGCGAGATGGTCGGAATAGCGCATAACAACTTCCTCGGTCTTTCTGGAACTGTGCTTTCGCCGACGCTGCGGGATTGTGGCCGGTGATCCGGTTGGACTACTACACCCGAGCGGGATTCCCTCGGCACCGGCAGGATTCACGGTGTCCCGGCTGTTCCTGCGTTATCAAGAGCGGCTGATAATACCCATTTGAGCACGCGAGTAGTCGGCTGTCAGGCGTTGTGACCGTCCTGTTGTAAATGCCCATGGAACTCAGAACTGGGTGAATACTGGGGTGACCACTTCGGTGGAGGAGGCGGCGCGTTCTCGAGTCACCACCGCAAGCTGCGTTCTCGGCTCGGCGATGGACCGTATTCGGAGCGCTGAGACAAGGAGGGTCTGGTGATGGACGACTCTTCCTGGAATCAGCGCGTTCGTGGCGAGACCGAGATCCAGCGGCTCGACCGCAACTGGGCATCACTGCTGCAGGAATTGCGCGTGGTGCAGACCGGCGTTCAGCTGCTCACCGGGTTTCTGATGGTGCTGCCGTTCCAGCCTCGATTCGAATCGTTGAACACGTCGATGCGGGTGCTGTACCTGGTCGTTCTCACCGCCTCGATCTGCGCGACCGCGCTGCTGGTGGCGCCCGTGGCCGCGCATCGGCTGCTGTTTCGCCGGCATCAGCTCGCGTGGCTGGTCTCGGCGTCGAATCAACTCGCGCTCACCGGGGTGATACTGCTCGGCGTTGCACTCGTCGGAGTGGCGGTGCTGCTCTTCGATGTCGTGGCGGGCCCTGTCGCGGCGGCGGTAGCGGGGGTGGTGTTCGGTGCGCTGTTCATCGGGACCTGGCTGGTTCGACCCTGGTTCGCACGTCGCCGACCAGCCCAGGACGCCTTCGACGACCAGCAGCCCGGTGCCGAACGACCCGACCCGCCCGAACACTGACTTCTCGGCCGACGCAGTGGTTGGCGGTTGCCGGGGCCGTCGTGTGGGACAGCGCCCGAACGGGACGCGCTGGCCCCGGCAACCGCCCGCCCGCCGGTCAGGAGGTCGGCCATCCTGTTCCCGGCGGCGGTCTGTGGTTCGATCTACAACCGCGCGATACCCGGGCGAATCAGGTCGAAACAGGACCGCTGATTCTCGACGTCTCGATTCAGTTCTGCTTCAGACTGCCCACGGCGAGCGATCCGTTCGCCAAGGGCTCCCGCTTCTCCACGGCGCGGACATAACTGTCGGGGTCCTTGTCGACCGGGCGGACACCGGCGTAGTGGCGCGCCTCGTAGGCGGCGAAAGTGACAGCCAGCCGGTGGCGTTGCGATACCGGGGCCAACCGGCGGAATTCGGTGAGGCCTTCGCGTTCTTCCTCTGCCATGTGGTCGCTGTTGGCGAGGTTGGCCGCCGCGACGGCGGCATACCAGTCATCGGTGCCCACGGGATGATGCGCGACGTCGGCCACCGCGTCTCTGATCTCGTTGTGATCGTGGATGGCATCGAGCGTCTCGTCCTCCACCGCGCTCGTGCGTCTGGCCGCGATACCCGTCTCGAGCAACGCGGGGTAGAAGATCTCCTCTTCGGCCTGCGCGTGTAGCTCGAGGAAGGCCGCGAGTCTGTCCCAGATCGATGACAGCGCACCGGTGTCGGTGCGATCGATCTGTTCCAAGATCGCGAACAGCCGCCGCTGCTCGTGGTGGTCATCAAGGATCAGCTGGGTAATGTCCACGATTCCTCCCTGATCGTCAGGTCAGCATGGATGGTCCGGGCAGCCGGCTACGTCGTCGGTAGCCGACGATAACGCACTGCCGCTATCTTCCTGGTCAGCGCCGTTGTTGTCCTCGCGAGGCGGTGTGCGGCGCTGGCCAGTCCAGCGGGATACCCAGGATGGAGCCCACACCGCGGACCGCCGAGATCACCGCGCGCACCTCATCGATCCCCTGTCCGAAGGCTTCGGTGCGATCGTCGATCCGGAAGGGGCACAGAAACGTGTGCGTTCGATCGGGGTCTTGGCGGGGTCGTCCGAGCGTGATCACCACGGGACCCCCGGTGGTGTGCACGGCCTTGGCCGCCAGCGGAGGACCGAACTCGCGGGCCTTCGCGGCGGATAGGCCGCCTACCGGGAGGGGAGGGTCCACGGGTTCTCGCGAGCGGTCCGAGTCGTCGGGGCGGCCCGACGAGCCGACGAGCGTCGCGGCGTGCGAAATGTCGATCAACGCGGCATAGATGGCGGCCAGCCTATCCGGTCCGCGCGCTTCGCGAACGGGGCTGCCGACAACGCGATAAGTACACCGCCAACCCTGTGTTGCGTGGTCTTGGCGAGGATCGGCGACCTGTACACGCAGTGCACGGTGTCCGGCCTTCACGGTGCTCACGATGGCTATCTCGTCGAGTTCGGTGTTCACAGATCCTCCAAAGGTTGTGCGCAATCGCGACGGACTTCGCTGCGCGCAGACCCGCGGATGGGTGTTGCCGCCTATAGGCTGGATCGGTTCATCTCCGACGTACCACTTCCATGATGAGAAGGGGATACACGTTGTCGACTCACAGAATCGCGTCCGCCGTGGCGATCGGCGTCACCATCGCTTTCCTGGCGGCCGGAACAGCGGCCGCTGCGCCCCGATCACTTGCCCTGACACAGCTGCAACTCGGTGAGGGCGCCGCGATCACCCAGATGGGCCAACGCGCAGCCGAAGCCATCGGCGACAGCGACGAAGGCGGTAAGCCGGAGGGCGACGCCGACGGTAAGGGGAAGGGCAAAGGGAAAGGCAAGGGCCAGGGCAAAGGCAAAGGCAAAGGCAAAGCCGGAAGCCCGGGCGAGGCGGATCGATGACCGCGATCGGGTTGATCTTCACCGGAGTCGCTGTGCTGCTGCACGGCTATATCTTCGTGATGGAGTCGCTGCAGTGGACGTCGGCGCGGACGCGAGCGACCTTCGGAATATCCGCCGTGGAGGCCGAGGCCACCAAGGAAATGGCTTTCAACCAGGGCTTCTACAACCTCTTCCTGGCCGTCGTGGCGGCGATCGGCATGGGGTTCACCGCGTTCGGCGACAAGGGAATCGGGCTCGCGCTCGTGCTGGCGGGGGCCGGTTCGATGGTGGCTGCCGGCGTGGTGCTGCTCGCATCCTCACCGGACAAGGCGCGTCCGGCCCTGATCCAGCTGGTACCACCACTGATCGGTTGCGCCGCCTTGGTGATCGCCCGGCTCTGAGCGCGTCATCCACGACCCGATCTCGGCGCGCGGCTGTTTGGGACGCGGATTTCGAGGTAACACGACGATGCGGCCGCCGGCCGCGCGTGCGGGTCATCACATCGTCGGAGGAGGAGAAGTTCATGGATCCCCTGGACATCATCGCTCAGTGGCGTCGCGACATCGAGCTCGCCGATAGTGGCGGCGAGGAGGCCGCGATCCAGCGGTTGCGAGGCGAGTGGTCCGCGTCGGCAGGCCTCGACCCGCAGGACGCGCTGACCCTGACTCCCGAGAGCGACGAGTCCAGTCGGCGTACCAA
The DNA here is from genome assembly GCF_042674185.1 of Nocardia sp. NPDC056952. Classification (NCBI taxonomy): domain Bacteria; kingdom Bacillati; phylum Actinomycetota; class Actinomycetes; order Mycobacteriales; family Nocardiaceae; genus Nocardia; species Nocardia sp. NPDC056952. The sequence goes on from NZ_JBHURA010000003.1 coordinate 487,167, forward strand.
AATTACCGACGACGATCGGACCTGATCGGCCCGGCGCAGCAGTTCGGCAACGCGCTGGACGATCAGTGCGGGAGCGGTGCGGTCGCTGGGCCCTCCAGCACCGCGCCGTCCGGTGCGAAGCGCGACCCGTGCAGCGGACAGTCCCAGGTCTTCTCGGCGTCGTTCCAGTTGAGGATTCCTCGCAGGTGTGTGCAGACCGCCGACACGGTGTGGGTCGCACCGGCGACGGTGCACAGCGCGGTCGGGTGCAGGCCGCGACGTTCCACCCTGCCCTCTCCCTCGGGCGGCGTCGTTCCCGCGTCGGTGCCGAGCAGGTGCAGCCATCCGGTCGACATGTGCCGTGCCACTGCGGTATTGGCCTGCACGCCCGCGACCAGTGACTTCACCGCACCGGAACGCCAGCCGTCGTAGGCTCGCGACCACGTGGGCTGCCGCTCGGTCAGGCGGCCGGCCAACACCAGTGCCGCGGCGACGCCGTTGGTCATGCCCCACTTGGCGAAACCGGTCGCGCACTGCACCTCGTCGGCACCGAGCTGTACCGCGCCGACATAGGGCAGTTCGGAGATCGGGTGGTAGTCCTGCGCGGACCAACGATCGAGGAGTTGCGCGCCGGGGAACCAGCGATTCGTCCAGTCCAGCAATTCCCGGGCGTGATCGGCCTCGGAATCGACGCGGCCGACGTCGTGGCCGCTACCACCGACCAGCAGGACATCGTCGGCCTCGGTGGGGCACCAGCGCAGCGAACGGATCGGCCGACCGGCGCTGATGAACATCTCTTGCGGAATCGGACCCGGAACCTGGAACGCGGCCAGGTAGGACCGCTGGGCCGTGAGTTGTGCCGCGAGGCCGAGACGGTCGAACACCGGTGATCCGGTCGCCACGACCGCGTTCGCCGCCGAGACCTCGCCCTGATCGGTGCCGATCACCACGCGACCTTCGCGTCGGCGAAGTCGCCGTGCGCGCGTCGATTCGAAGATCCGGCCGCCGCTCGCCTCGATGTCGGCCGCGAGCGCGGTGAGAACCGCGACCGGATCGACCTGCGCTTGCTCCCTGAGCCGGACACCGCCGCGCGTGGGGAAAGGGACGTCGAACTCGTCGATCAGCTCGGTGGGCAGTCCTACCGCGCGGGTGGCCTCGTACTCGGCGCGGACCGCCGCGAACTCGCCGGCATTCTGTGCGTAGGTGGCCGCGGGAACGCGCTGAGTCGCGATCTCGTGGTCGATACAGAAGTCGAGCAGCCAGTCGAAGCCCGCCTGATTCGCGGCCAGATACGTCGACAGAACGGCGATGCCGTGCCGGCGGGCGATCGACTGCGCGCGGGTTCCCTGCAGCAGTGAGATCTTCGCGGTGGACGCGCCGGTTGTCACGGCGCCGATCTGGCGTGCCTCGAGGACGGCGACCTCGCGGCCCTGCTCGGCCAGGCGCAAGGCGGTGGTCAGTCCGACGATCCCGGCACCGATCACCACGGTGTCGACCTCGATGTCGCCGGCGAGCGGAAGCCGGGTCGGCGTCGGCGTACCTGCTAACCAAAACGATGTCATGCGGGCCGCATACCCCGATACGCCGAACGAAACGATGCAATTCGACAGCGATCGCGATACCCGGCACCAGGCGGGCTGCCGCCAAGCCGCGGTGCGCCCAGTTCAGTGTCTGCCCTCGGCGAACTCCTCGACGATCTTGGCGCAGAAGGCGGGCAGGTCGGCGGGATTTCGGCTCGACACCAGACCGTTGTCGACGACGACTTCCTGGTCGACCACGGTGCCACCCGCGTTACGGATGTCGGTGCGCACGCTGGGGTAGGAGGTGAGGGTACGGCCGCGGACGGCGTCGGCTTCGACGAGAATCCACGGACCGTGGCAGATGACGCCGATCGGTTTGCCGGTGGCGGCGAACTCCTTGACGAAGGCGACCGCCGCGGGATCCTGGCGGAGCTTGTCGGGGTTGGTGGTGCCGCCGGGGAGCAGGAGCGCGTCGAAGTCGTCGACGGCGGCTTCGGCGACGCGTCGGTCCACCGGGAAGGTGTCGCCTTTCTCGACGTCGTGGTTCATGGCCTGGATGGCGCCGTTCGCCAAGGAGAGCAACGCGGTCGTGGCGCCCGCGTCCTCGACGGCGGCGCGTGGCTGGACGAGTTCGACCTGTTCGACTCCGTCGGTGGCCAGGATGGCGACGCGCTTTCCGGTCAGTGGCTGCTGAGGCACCGTGCACTCCTTCGGATGAATGGGGTTGCGTTCATGGGTATTGCCGTCACGCGTCGCGGCCCTCGGCTCTCGCACCCCGGTAGCCGCCCTCGGCGAGGTCGGCGAGCCGCGACAACGATTCGCGATTACGCGGCACGAGCGGCAGCGACTGGACCGCGTGCGGCACCAACCGACTCGGTCCGCGAACGGCGCGTTCGGTCATCACGGCCTCACACGATGTGGGGTCGATAGCGCGTAGCTCCACCCGGACTACCGCGGCGCCGATCGGCCAGAGCCGGGCGTCGAGTTCGATGCTGTGTGGCGGATCGATGGCGCGGATCGCCGTCGTGTCCTGGATAGTGCACGGCCACGGTCCGACACTGTGATGAATGCGAGCTCCCACCTCCGGCCATGTGTCGTCCACTCCGCGGATGTGGGAGGCGCCGACGACCCAACTCGCATAGGACCATCCATCGGCGAGCACCGCGAACACCTCTTCCACCGGGGCATGGATCGTGCGCGTTACCTGGACCATGTCGTGGATCGCCTCCTCGGCCGCGTTGTCCTCGTTCGGTCACATCGGCGCGTACCCGCTCCTGCCGGAACGCTCGGAGAGAAGCATCGACTGGTGGACAGCTCCCCAGCAGCCAAGGTGCGCGATACCGGGCTATACCCGGTTATCGGCCACCGACACAGGAGCTGATCGCGTCAGCGTTGTCGCCGTCGACAGCAGCAGCTCGAGTGCGTACTGCACCGACCGGCCGACAACCTCGGCGGGATCTCCGTCGTACTGGCGGTGACCGGCCTGTGCGTCGCCGCGCGTAGCCACGCAGAACCACACGGAACCGGCGTCCTCCCCGTCTTGTGGTTCGGGGCCGCCGACTCCGGTGGTGGCGACGGCGATGTCGGCGTCCATCAGCGAACGCACGCCCTCTGCCATCGCCTTCGCCGCGGTCTCGGATACGACCGGCACATCGGGAACCCCGAGCACGTGCCGTTTGACGTCGGTGGCGTAGGCGACGACCGCACCTCGAAACCACACCGCCGAATCCGGTGCGGCGCCGAGGACAGCGGCCACCTGGCCCGCTGTCAACGATTCGGCGACGGCTACCGTCAACCCATGCTGTTCGGCGAGAGCGGCGAGCTGGTTCGCCGTGTCATTCGGCATTGCTGTCGGATCGATCGCCGGACTCTTCCATGGCCTTCGACAATTCGTTGCGAAGCCGTTGGGCGGTGCGTTCGTCCCCAGCGTCGCTGGCGGTGGTGATGTCCTGTCGTAGTTGCGCGATGATGTCGCGAGTACCCACGGGTCCTCCTTCGGCGCCGGGATAGTCGATGCGGTGGCCCTCGTCCAGGCCGCCCAAAGTGGTCGTACCGCGGAATTCAGTTCCTAAACAGCGCGGCCGTACCAGGTGGGTGGCCGATCACCGTCGGCGCTGTTCACAGGAGGCGGCGCACGGCCTCGACGAGCGCGCTGCGGCGGTCGCCGGCGCTCTCGGCGCCGGACGAGCAGGCGGGCAGGCTGGTGATGCTGCTCGGATTCCACGCGAGAGCCATGCTCAGCACCAGCGTCAGCAGCGTCGGGGGTGAGAATGCGGCGCCGATGCCATCCATGTCCTGCGCCGCGGCAAGCGCGTCCAGCTTGGCGTCGCGCGCGGGCGCTGCGACGGCCGGGTCGTCCCGGTCGCCACGCTCCAGGCGGTGCCAGGTGGCCAGCCGGATGACTTCGGGGTGCCGCAGGCAATAGTCGAAGACCCGTCCCGCGTACTCGGGCAGGTCGCCGGCGGTGAAGGGGACCGAATTCAGGCCGTGGGTGACGTGGGCGTCGAAGACCGCGTCGAAGAGTTGGTCCTTGTTGCCGAAATAGACGTAGATGAGGTTCTTGTTGGCTTCCGCGGTCTTGGCGATCCGGTCCACCCTGGCTCCGGCGATGCCGTACGTGGCGAACTCGTCGGTGGCGGCCTGAAGAATGCGGGCCTTGGTGGCGTCGGCTCGGGACATGGGGTCATCGTAAGACGGCGAAGGCCGCGTCCGATGCGACGAGCAGCACCGTGCACCACAGGGTGATCCCGGTCATCAGCCAGCCGATCAGCGGCCAGCGGGGGATACCCAGCGCCGCACCGAGCAGGGCCGAGCCCCACGTGCCGAACAGGGCAGGCCCGACGATGCCGAATCCTGCCACGCCGTATCGGTCGAGGACTCGCCTCGCCCGGCGACCGGCGGCGCCGGAGAGCCGGGCGCTCTGTGCGGGCGTTGTCGGGGTGGTCGCGTCGACAGGGGAAAGGCCGTCGGTCGGAGCCGCCGAATCCACCTGTGCGGCCACCGAATTCCGACGGACCCGCCAGGACCGCCACAGCAGCCGGGCGCGTTCCATGGCGAAGACCGCGAAGGTCACACAGCACGCCGCACCGAGTAACACCGCCAACAGCGCGACCGGCCCGGGAAGGGAAAGCGAGAGGCCGACAGGGATCGCGGGGGTGCCCACCGCGAAGCCCGCGAGCAGCGTGCCGACGAATCGCCCCATGCGGATTCCTTTCACCGGCGACATGCGCGCGTGGTTGGGCGGTTCCGGCGACCACCAATTAACTAACTAGTTAGTATCGTGCCATGGAATCCACCGATGCGGTGCTCGGCGAGCTGGCGGCCGGCAAATATCTGCTTCTCACCACGTTTCGCCGAGACGGCACGGCGGTGCCCACGCCGGTCTGGGTGATGCGCGACGGCCGAGCGCTGGCGGTGTGGAGCGTGGCGGACGCCGGAAAGGTGAAGCGGATCCGCAACGGCGGTCGAGTGAGCGTCGCTCCTTGCGACTGGCGCGGTAAGCCTCTCGGCTCCTCGGTTTCCGGCTGTGCCGAGGTGCTGGCGCCGGAAGCGAGTGCGCATTTCACCACGTTGATGAAACGCAAGTACGGGCTGGTCGCGCGGGTCGGGCTGTGGGGCAGCGGGCTGCGTGGAGGCGCCGAACGGATGGTGGGAATTCGGATCCGGCTGGACGGTTGACGGTGGCGGGCGTGCGCTGCGCGACGAGCTAGGTGCAGCAGTTCGGATCCAGGACTGTGCACAGTGCGGACAGTGCGTCGCGGCGGGCGCGGTGAATCGTGTTCATCCCGCGCCGCTCGGACTCCACCAGGCCCGCTTTGCGTAACTGGCCGAGATGATGCGAGACCGTGGACTCGCTCAGGCCGACCGCGGCGGCGAGGTCGCCGCCGTTCTCCTCGCCGAGTGGGCTGGTCAGCAGTAGCGACAGCAATTTGACCCTGGCCGGGTCGGCGATCGCCTTGAGCCGCAACGCCACCTCCAGGGCGGCGGCGTCATCGACGGGCCCCGCCGCGACGGGGGCGCAGCAGACGGGGGTGGACATGTCGATCATGGGGAGCGCCTTGGGCATGAAATCGACCCTACCCGCGGTATTGACATATGTCGAAAAGGTGAGCAGACTCGGCATCACAAGTTCTTCGATATATGTCACACAAGTGGAGGTTCGATCATGTCTCGTATCCAGCTGGCCCTCAACGTCGACGACCTCGACACCGCCGTGCGGTTCTATTCGACCCTGTTCGACACCGAACCCGCCAAGCGCAAGCCCGGCTACGCCAACTTCGCGATCGCCGAGCCCCCGCTCAAGCTCGTACTGATCGAGAACGCGGGTCAGGGCGGGTCCATCAACCACCTCGGTGTCGAGGTCGACACCTCCGAGCAGGTGCACGGCGAGATCGCCCGACTCTCCGACGCCGGCCTGTTCACCGAGGAGCAGATCGCGACCACATGTTGCTTCGCCACCCAGGACAAGGTGTGGGTGACCGGGCCGGGTGCTGAGCGGTGGGAGGTCTACACGGTGCTGGCCGACAGTGAAACCTTCGGCACCGCGCCCGAACTCGGCCTCACCGACGCCGAAGCGGCCGACGTCTGCTGCGGAACCGCCGCCGAAGCTGACGCCGAGGGTGCCTGCTGCGGTTCCGACGCCAAGACGAAGGCCCTCGCCTCCGGCGCGAGCTGCTGCGGCTGAGTAGAGAGCGAGCGAGTTCACACGATGTTCGCTTGCTTTCCTGATTCGATATCGATCAATATCGACATATGTCGAATCAAGACCTGCCGCTGAGTGTGGCCTCACCCTCGTGTGAGGCCACACCCCGCACCCGCCCACCGATGAGCGGCGAGACCGCCGTCGAGCTGGCCGTGCTGTTCAAGGCCCTCGCCGACCCGGTGCGGCTGCGGCTGCTCTCGGCGATCGCGTCCCGAGCAGGCGGTGAGGCCTGTGTGTGCGACCTGTCGACCGGTATCGACGTCACCCAGCCGACCATCTCCCACCACCTGAAGGTGCTGCGCGAGGCCGGATTACTCACCAGCGAACGCCGCGCGTCCTGGGTGTACTACCGGGTCGTCCCGCACGCGCTGGCGCGGCTGTCGGACGTGCTCGCGACCGAGGCCGGAGCGGTGACCGCGTGAGCACCACCACCGACCACCCGGCCGTCGTGGGAAAACTCTCGACGCTGGACCGGTTCCTGCCGGTCTGGATCGGCGTCGCGATGGCTGCCGGACTGCTACTCGGACACATGATTCCCGGTCTGGGCGACACGCTGAGCGCCGTGGAGATCGACGGCATCTCGTTGCCGATCGCGATCGGGCTGTTGATCATGATGTATCCGGTGCTGGCGAAGGTCCGCTACGACCGCCTCGACTCCGTCACCGGCGACCGCAAACTCCTGCTCAGCTCCCTGGTGCTGAATTGGATCCTGGGCCCAGCGCTGATGTTCGCCCTGGCCTGGCTGTTCCTGCCGGACCTGCCCGAATACCGCACCGGCTTGATCATCGTCGGCCTGGCCCGCTGCATCGCCATGGTCGTGATCTGGAACGACCTCGCCTGCGGCGATCGCGAAGCCGCCGCCGTCCTCGTCGCGCTGAACTCGATCTTCCAGGTCTTCATGTTCGCCGTGCTCGGCTGGTTCTACCTCGCGGTCCTGCCCGGCTGGCTGGGCCTGGAACAAACCACCATCGACGTCTCCCCGTGGCAGATCGCGAAATCGGTGCTGATCTTCCTGGGAATCCCGCTACTGGCCGGGTTCCTGACCCGCCGCCTCGGTGAACGCGCCAAGGGCCGCGACTGGTACGAGTCGACATTCCTGCCCAGGATCGGGCCCTGGGCGCTCTACGGGCTGCTGTTCACCATCGTGATCCTGTTCGCTCTGCAGGGCGACCAGATCACCTCCCATCCACTCGACGTCGTCCGCATCGCGATCCCCCTGCTGGCCTACTTCGCGATCATGTGGGGCGGCGGCTATGCCATGGGCGCAGCACTCGGCCTCGGCTATGAACGCACCACCACGCTCGCGTTCACCGCCGCGGGCAACAACTTCGAACTGGCCATCGCCGTAGCGATCGCCACCTACGGCGTCACCTCCGGCCAGGCGCTCGCCGGGGTCGTCGGTCCGCTGATCGAGGTCCCTGTCCTGGTCGGCTTGGTCTATGTCTCCCTGGCCTTGCGCAAACGATTCGAGCCCACCACTCACACTTCGCCGGCCTCGGCCGGCTGAAAGGCACCACCCATGACTACCAAGCCCAGCGTGTTGTTCGTCTGTGTGCACAACGCGGGTCGCTCCCAGATGGCCGCCGGATTCCTGGCCCACCTCGCCGGTGACGCGATCGAGGTCCGGTCCGCGGGTAGCGCGCCCGCCGAAACGATCAATCCGTCCGCGGTCGCCGCCATGGCCGAACTCGGCATCGATATCGCCGACCAGACCCCGAAGATCCTGACCGCCGACGCGGTGGAAACCTCCGACGTCGTGATCACCATGGGCTGCGGCGACGCCTGCCCGTGGTACCCCGGCGTGAGCTACCGCGATTGGGTCCTGGACGACCCCGCGGGCAAGGGCGTCGATTCGGTCCGCCCGATTCGCGACGAGATCAAGTCCCGCGTGCAAGCCCTGATCGGGGAGTTGTTGCCACAGACCATGCGGTGATTTCGGCACCGGTGCGTATTCGGTCCCGGTCGGGGTAAGCGCTTCCTACTTCTGTTCTCGATGATCGGAGGCGTCATGGTGGATCACGACGAGAAAGTGTCGACCGGGACCGGCGGGCGATTGCGTATTCCGCGTAGCCGGGGCGCGCTGGGCGGGCTGGCGGTGCTGCTCCTCGGCATCTGGGGCGCACTCATACCGTTCGTCGGGCCGTACTTCGATTTCGCGTACACCCCCGACGAGCCGTGGGTGTGGACCTCGGCACGCGGCTGGCTACAGGTCCTGCCGGGCGTTGTCGCGATCGTCGGTGGACTGCTCATGCTGATGAGCAGAAACCGGGTGGTCGCGAGTTTCGGTGGCTGGTTGTCGGTCGCGGCAGGTGCGTGGTTCGTGATCGGGCCGTTCCTGGCCGATCTGCTGCGCCTCGGAGACATCGGCGAGCCGGTCGCCACCTCGGATCTGAAGCGCGCGCTGCTGCAGCTGACGTTCTTCTACGGACTCGGCGCGCTGATCCTGTTCTTCGCCGCGAGCTCGCTGGGCCGCCTGTCGGTGCTCAGCACCAGAGACATCGCGTTCGCTGAACGCGCGCGTGGTGTCGAGCAGCGTCGTGTGATCGAGGAAAAGGGACCCGCCACCGGCGGTTACTCCACTCCTCGACAGCCGTATCCCGCCGATGTGCGGCATCGGCCGGTCTGACGGGCTAGGCCGTTTCGACGGTGACCATCGTGTCGGCGCTCGGGAAGTCGAGCACGCGCAGCCGTCCGGTGACCAGGTCGACGGTGTCGGCGACCACTCGGCCCGCGCGGCGCGCGTCGTCGGCGAAGCTCGTGCTGACCACCCGGTAGCTGCGCTTGGCGGTGAGCACGATGTCGCCCGCCCGTAGCGACCCGGCCGCGGTCGGGGGCGCGGTCGGGACTGTCGCCTGTGCCGGTCTCCGTATGAGCTCGATCAATTTCAGCAAGCTGTTCTCCACCCTGTGAACGTCCGTCAGGACGCCCCGTTCGCCGGTTTCGCGAACGGGTGTCGAGCTTTCTTTACCCGCGAGCGTCACGGTTGAACCCTCGAATCCGCGCCGTCCGTTTCGGCGGCGCGGATGTGTCCGTGGGTCACCGTTCGGTCGGCTCGGCCCGCGGGCGCCTTCGGAATATCACCCCGCAGTCCGATTCGATGTCATACCAAGGGATTACGGCCGACGAGAATTCGGTCGATAGCTTCGGGAGATGACGACACCTGCTCTGGTTCCCGAGTCACCTCCACGGTCGCCGCGGCGCGGCGCCGACGGCGATTACGCCCGCCTGTTGCGCAGAATCTCCGACGCGGGGCTGATGCGCCGCCGGCCCGTCTACTACGCGATGCGGCTGAGCCTCGTCGGGACGGCGTTCGTGGGCGGGTGGGCGGCGTTCGTCCTGGTCGGGGACTCGTGGTGGACCCTGCTGGTCGCGGCGTTCATGGCCGTGACGTTCGCGCAGGTCGCGCTGGTGATGCACGATGTCGCCCACCGTCAAGTCTTCCGGCTGCGTCAGCCCACGGAGCTCGTGGGAAGAATCGCGGGCAACGCCGGCATCGGCCTGGGCTACGGCTGGTGGCAGGACAAGCACACCCGTCATCACGCCAACCCGAACCACGAGGAACTCGACCCCGATGTCGCACCCGACATCCTGGTCTGGTCACAACAGCAGGCACGCTCCAGCCGCGGTCTGCCGCGTCTGATCGGACGGGCGCAGGCGTTCCTGTTCTTCCCCCTGCTGTTGCTGGAGGGCCTCAACCTGCACCTGGCCGGTGTGCGTGCGCTGAAGAATCGTTCGGTCAAACACCGCGGATGGGAGGGCGCGCTGCTGTTCGGTCACTTCGCCCTCTACCTGACCGCACTGTTCGTGGTCCTGCCCGCCGACAAAGCTCTCGTGTTCCTCGCCGTCCACCAGGGCCTGTTCGGCCTGTACATGGGCTGCATCTTCGCGCCCAACCACAAGGGCATGCCGACCTTGACCGGTGACGACCGCCCCGACTATCTCCGCCGCCAGGTGCTGACCTCCCGCAATGTGCGCGGCGGGGTGGTGACCGACCTCGCCCTCGGCGGGCTCAACTATCAGATCGAACATCATCTGTTCCCGAGCATGCCGACGCCGAACCTGCGTCATGCCCAGGTGATCGTCCGCGACTACTGCGCCGAAATCGGCGTGCCGTACTACGAGACCGGCCTGATCGCCTCGTATCGCGAGGCGCTGACCCACCTGCACCGCGTCGGCGCGCCCCTTCGAGCCGGTGAGCCCTCGGATGCCGACGTGCTCCGACGCGATCGCTGATTCCGGCCCCGGTCACGCTCGTGATCGGGGCTCGCCCTGGCTGAGGTCAGCGATGAATGATGCAGGTGGTGGTGGCGTGGGCGACGAGTTTGCCCGCCTCGTCGAACACCTTGCCTTCGGCGGTGGCCGTGGTGCGGCCGACGTGCAGCGTCGTGCCGGTGCCGATGAGGCGGCGCCCGTCGGTCGGGACCGACCGGATGTAGTTGACCTTCAGCTCCAACGTGCCGTATCCGACCCCCGCGTCCAGCGCGGAATGAACCGCGCAACCCATCACCGAGTCCAGCAACGTCGCGCAGATGCCGCCGTGGGTGGTGCCGAGTGGGTTTGCGAAATCGGGACGCGTGACGAGGCTGAACGACACCCGCCCGAACTCGAGTTCCTCGACCGTCATGCCGAGCAGCGTCCCGATTCCGGCTCGATCGGGCATCGCGGTCGCCGCGCGCAGCAGTTCTAGCCCGCTCATGGTGGCGAAATCCGGCGTTTCAGGGTTGTGCGTTGCGGTAGTCATCGTTCCCTCTCTGTTGATAGACCGATCGTTCTATCGTCGATGACGATACCGTAGGATGAACTGATCGGTCTATTGCGGAAGGGTTGCCGATGAACACAGTGGCGGGGCCGCGAGAACGCCTCATCCGCAGCGCGATACTCATGATGCGGGAACACGGAGTCGCGGCGACCGGGCTGACCGAGCTCCTCGCCCACAGCAAGACCGCCCGAGGCTCGATATATCTGCACTTCCCCGGCGGCAAGAACGAACTCATGGAGCAGGCGACCCTGCAGGCCGGGGAGCAGATCAGTGCGACGATCGACGCGCTGGTCGCCGAATCGTCGTCACCGGCGGAGGTCGTGCTCGGACTGGTGGAACTCTGGAAGCGGATACTCGGCACGTCGTCGTTCACCGCGGGCTGCCCGATCGTGGCTGCCGCGCAGAGCGGCGCCGACTCGCCGGCCGTGCAAGCGGCGTCGGCCACTGTTTTCGCCGACTGGACCCGCCGACTGGCCGATTTCCTGATCTCGACGGGCATGGACTCCGCCTCGGCGGCGTCGGTCGGTAGCGTCGTCATCAGCACGATCGAAGGCGCGATCATTCGATGTCGCAGCGAGAAATCTCTTCAGCCGCTCGATGACGCGGGTATCAACCTCGTCAGACTTCTCGAACTCTGAAAAGTTCTCCGCACGCACCCGATCGGCGTCGACCTGAGACCGGTGGCGCTAGCGCGCCGGTGCGAGGAGCGCGCGGACGAGAGGCGTCGCTGGGTTCGGAGGTAGCAGATCCTCGGCGTTGGCCAGTACCGATTCCAGCGGCAGCGTTCGGTCCGCATGGTGTGCCGGATTCTCCATCACCGCGGCGGCGTCAGCGATGCCCTGCTCGAGGGCGAGGGGAAGATCGGCCGGCAGCTGAGCGGCCTTCTCCGGATTCGATGGCTGGTCGAACCGCAGCGGCGTAGGCGCCGAGTAGTCCGCGCGGTCGTATCCCGTTTCGATCAGTACCCGCAGTGTCGGCTCCATCAGGGCGGCCGCGGGTTCTGTCACCGCCGTGTGGCCGGTGTGTTTCCCGAGCGCACGCAGCGGATACAGCAGCGGCAGCGTTCCCTGCGGGTTGGGCAGCGAAATGTAGGTCGTATCGCCGTGGTTCTGGCAGTTTCCGGGATGCACGGCGCAGTTCTGTTGCGCGATGTAGTCGGAGCGATCCGGATATCCGTAGATCGCCGCGCCCGCCTTGGGTTGGCTGCCCGCGCCGTTGCCCTTGGGTTGCAGATACGACGGATGGATCAGGAGCGTGCCCAGCACGGCATTCGCGGCGGCGAGCACATTGAGTGGATACGCCGGAAAGTCCGAGATGCCGTCGTACTGCATCGCGATATCCGTTGTCCGGATGCCGGTATCGGTGGGGGTGGGCGGGCCGAAGCTGATGTCGGCGATCGGGAGACGACCGAAACGCACCGGCCGTTCGATGATCCCCCCGTTGGGCCGGTTCGGATTCGCGATGAGTACGAACGACAGGCGGTCCTTGTCCGGCTGCGCGAGATCGGCCGAGGCGGCCTTCTCCGCACCGGCCACTGTCGCGCCCTGCGAGTATCCGAAGACGACGATGGCGCCGGTCGGATTCGAATCCATGACTCGCGTCGCGATCGTGTCTAGGTTCGTCACACCGTCGGCCACCGAGGCGTCCCACTTCGCGGACGACGCGTCCGGGCCTTTCGACGAGATGACCGGCCACAGCGCCGCGTCATACGGGACGGGAACGAAGGCGACACCGGGACAGTCGTTGTCGGCGCAGCCACGCGCGCCGGGATCGATGAAGTTCTGATACGCGTTGCTTTCGAAGTTGTGCGCCACCGCGGGGTCGCTGGTACCGGTGCCCGGAACGATCAGCGCCGTGGTCGCCAAGGCCACCGTGCCGAAAGCCTGTGCCTTGATCCAACTCACGCCCAGCGCCGTCAGTACTGCTACGGACGCGCCGTCGCCGATCATCGAACGCCGCCGACGGTGTCCATCGAATCCGGTCGCGACGGGCGGTGTTTCGGCAACTCGCTTGTTCGACGCCTGCATCATTGACTACCCCTTCGATGGGAGGAAGTGCGAGGTCGAGGCAATTCTGGCGGACCGTGCTACAGGACAAAGAGTGTTACGGAAGATCGTCGAAACGCACGTCGTGGGCTACGGCGGTCGCGTGTAGGCCATCGGCGCCCGGTTGGATGGCGGTCAGGCGCGCACCGAGCGGCAGCGCTTGCAGCGGCACGACGAAGGTCAGCGATTGGCGCACCAATGCCAGGGAGATCGTCGGTCCGCCTGCCGCCGCCTGGACCGAGACCGGGGTGACCTCGATGCCCGCCTCGGTCGGTGCGACGGTGACGAAAACCGTCGCGGGCACCGAGATCCCCGCCACCGAGAACGACCCGGTGGCGCGCAGCCCTTGCGGGCTGTCGGAGATCGACTCCACGCCCTCCGGCGCGAAACCCAGCACGACGTCGTAGGGGACCACCGCGGTCGCGGTCGCCGTAGCCGCGACCAGATTGGACGTGCGGTTGTCGATCAGGTCGCCCAGCGGTGCGGAGACATCGGTCAGCGCGACGTCGAGATCGTGGACGGAAATGTTCTGCCCACTCCAGTCGCCGATCCGGATGTCGATGTCGGAATAGGTACCGGCGACGGCCTGGGTCAGGAACGGAAACCCGGCGATCTCGACACCCGGTCGCTCCGGAAGGTTGTACTCGGCGGCAACCTGGCGTCCGATCTCGTTCTGCGCCACCACAACTGCGACCCGATCGCCCACAACCAGCCCGATCGCCAGCACAACGATCAGAATCAGCAGGGCACGCATACATTCACCATCTCGGCCATCCCCCCATCATGCTGTGGATCGCGGCCGAATGCTGCCCTCGACCCGCCAGACATTCCTCTACCGTGGGTGGTTGCCGCGTTCACCGAAGGAGAGCCGAGTTGCCGAGCCCGTGGGATGGTCGACCGACATTCGTGTTCGTGCACGGCGCGCACGGCAACGCTGGATACTGGACACCTCTCCTGCGTGAGCTCGGACTGCGTGGACACAGAGCGATCGCCGTCGACCTACCGGGCCACGGCGCTGACGCCTACTTCCCGATGTCCTACCAGGCCCCGCAGGACCTCGCCGCATTCACGGAACTGCCGGCGCCAACGGCCGCGGTAACACTGCAGGACAACGTTTCTCACGTCGAGGTCATTGTTCGCAGAGTCGCGGTGTTCGGGCCGGTCGTGCTCGTGGGGACCAGCGGTGGAGGCGCCACGATCAGCGCTGTCGGCAATGCGATTCCCGACGCGCTCGCCCGCGTCGTCTACATCTCCGCCTGGTGCTGCGTCGAACTCCCCAGTGTGGCCGCCTATCTGGCAACCCTCGGCCACCACGACGTTGCCACCGTCCCGGTCAACTGGCGTACGGCTGACCCGGACACACTGATGGCGCTCAAAGACGGTCTGATGGCCGACGCCACCGACGAGCAATTCCGCGCCTGCCTGAACCTGCTCGAACCGGCAGATTCCCTCTCTGTGCTGACCGCCGATTCGCGCGTGCACGCCACCACCTGGGGAAAGATCCCCCGCACCTATATCCGGCTGTCCCGAGACCGAGCGATCCCACCCGAAATGCAGGACAAGATGATCGCCGAAGCCGACGCCCTCACACCCGGCAATCCTTTCGACGTCCACACGGTCGACACCAGCCACATGGGGATTCGCCTGCGCCCCACCGAGATAGCGGAAATCCTCGACCGCCTCACGGGTTCGGATGACCGTGCCGGCTGATGCGACGACCTGAACTGAAATGATCTGGGTGGCGTGCTGCCCGGACGGGGTGGCCTTGGGTGGAACGGGACCTCGTGAGCTCCGCTGTAGTGCTGATTGTGATCGTGTTGGTTGCGGCGGTGATGTTCGCGGTGCCGTGGTGGGTGCTGGTTGCCGCGCCGACCGGGCGCAGTGGGTTGGGGTATCGGGTCGGGACCGGGGTCTGCGTTGCCGGCTTCGTCGGTCTGCCGGTCGCCATGTTCTTCGGGCACGGGCCGCCGCAGGTCGACCCGGCGGCGATTGCCGGTGACGTGCTGCTCGGGGTGTTGTGGGTGGTGTTCGTCTGGTCGGTGATCGGGGCGGTTGTCCGGGGTGCGCTGCGCGTCGCCGGGGTCACCGGGATGCGCGTGACCCAAGGGGTGGCTCTGGGTGTGGTGGTGGTGTCGGCGGTGCTCACGGGGTACGGGGTGTACGAGGCGCGGCGGGTGCCGCAGGTCCGGACCGTCGACGTCGCCATCCCGGGCTTGGCCGAGGGGCTCGACGGGCTGCGGGTCGTGGTGCTCACCGATACTCATTTCGCCGCGATCGACCGGGAGGGATGGTCGCGAGAAGTCGTCGACGTGGTGAATGCGCAGCGGCCCGACATCGTGGGTTTGGCCGGGGATCTCGTCGACGGTTCGGTGGAGCAGCGCCGCGATCAGGTCGCCCCGCTCGCCGACGTCGAAGCGCCGCTCGGCCGGTTCTACATCACCGGCAACCACGAGTACCTCGACGACGCCCAGAGCTGGATCGACTACATGGCCGGCATCGGCTGGCAGCCGCTGCACAACGCGCACCGGACCATCGACCGCGACGGTGACCGGTTGGTTGTCGCCGGTATCGACGACCCCACCGCTGATGTGCCCGGTCACGGTCCCGACCTGCCCGCCGCGCTCGCGGGCACCGACCCCGCTCTGCCGGTCGTCCTGCTGGCCCACCAGCCCAAACAGGTCACCGACAGTGCCGCGGCCGGGGTGGAACTGCAGATCTCCGGGCACACCCACGGCGGTCAGATCTGGCCGTTCCACTATCTGGTCCGGCTGGATCAGCCGGTCGTCTCAGGACTGAGCAGGCACGCGAACACCCAGCTCTACACCAGCCGCGGCACCGGCTACTGGGGTCCGCCGATGCGGGTGTTCGCACCGAGTGAGATCACCGTGCTGGTGCTGCATCCACGGCGGTGATTGCCTGCGGCACAGGATGTTTCGCCGCGTTCAGTTGTCGAGGCCGAGCCGGACGATGCGGTCGTCCCCGGCGGCAGGATCGCCGCGGCCGTCGGTGTTGTTCGTCAGCAGCCACAGTGACCCGTCCGGCGCCACAACGACATCGCGAAGACGTCCGTACTCGCCGACGAGGAGCTCGGTCGAGCGGGCGAGGTCGTCGAGCGGGATGCGGCGCAGTCGCTCACCGCGCAGATTCGCGAGGTAGACGAACCCGTCGACAGTCGTCATCCCGCTCGGGCTGGCCTCGGACGGTTTCCACTGCTGAACAGGGTCGAGGAAACCCGCCCGCCCGGCGATGCCTTCGACCTCGGGCCATCCGTAATTTCCGCCGGGCTCGATGACATTGAGTTCGTCCCAGGTGTTCTGGCCGAATTCGCTGGCGAGCATCCGCCCGTCCGGCGCCCAGGTGATGCCCTGCGGGTTTCGGTGGCCGTAGCTGTAGACGAGTGATCCCGGGAGGGGATTGTCGGCCGGTGCCCGCCCGTCCGGTGTCATGCGCAGGATCTTTCCGCCGAGGGACGCGCGATCCTGGGCCGTTCGGCGATCACCCGCGTCGCCGACGGTGGCATACAGCATTCCGTCGGGTCCGAAGGCGATCCGGCCGCCGTTGTGGTTGGCAGCTGCGGGCAGGCCGGTGAGAATCGTTGTGCCGCTGCCCAATGCAAGGCTGCCGGGCTGTCCGGTGAGGTCGAATCGTTCGATGCGATTGTCGTCGGCGGTGGTGTAGTAGGCGAACAGGTGTCCCTCGCGCACCGCGATGCCGAGCAGGCCGCCCTCGCCGGACGGCTCGACACCGTCGACGACCCCCACCTCGTATTGTGCTCCGTCGGCACCGATTTCGAGGATGCGGGCGCTGTCACGTTCGCTCACCAGTGCTGTGGAGCCGTGGAAGGCGATCGACCACGGGGCGTCGAGCTCCTCGGTGACGGCGGAGTTGGCGCCGGGCACGCCGGTCCGGGTGCTTGCCTGCTCGGCCCGCTCGCTGGGGGCGCAGCCGCACAGCAGCGCGATGGCCAAGCCGGACGCCACGAGACACGCCCTGGTGCGGAACTCCATGTCTTCGAGACTAATCCCGCTCCGCGACTGGACAGCGATTCAGCCCACTTTGTAAGTACCGCCGCCCGCCGCGATAAGCCGCCCGTCGTCGGTGGCGACGATGTCGACCCGGCAGGTGCTGAGCTGGCGGCCTGCGCGCAGGCGGGTGCCGATGATGTCGATGCTTTCGGCGCGGGCGGGCTGGATGAAGTCGATCGACATCGAGACGGTGACGCCGCGCAACTGCTCCGGGAGGCGGGCGCCTGCCCAGGACGCGGCCATGATGCCGATGTCGATGCAGCTCGCGAGGGCGCCGCCGTGGACCATGTCGCCGACTGTGACGAGTTCTTCCCGGAACGGCATGCGCAGGCGGGCCCGGCCTTCGTCGATGTCGATGAGCTCGATGCCCATGTGCTGGACGAAAGGGGATTGGGGCAGGAACAGCGACATTGCTTCGCTGCCGGTACGGGGGGAGGTGATCATCGAGACTCCTATCGGAAGTTGACTATGATATCGGAATGAGACTACGGTATTTCCTATGACGTTGGAACTCCCGGCCGACCGACGAAAACGTCGGACACACACCGCCGTTCTCGATGCCGCGCAGATCCTGTTCCAGCGAGAGGGCTACCGCGGCACCACCATCGACATGCTCGCCGGTGAGGCGGACGTCGCGGTCAGTTCGATCTACGCCAACTTCCGCGAGGGCAAGGCCGATGTGTACGCCGCGCTGGCGTGGCGCATCGCGACCCGCCATGCGGAGGCGATGTCCGCGCCGACCGGCGACGAGTCGATCCCACGCGACGAAGTGGCCGCCGTCTTCGACCGCTACGTCGCGTTCCATCGGGAGAACCCGCTCGCGCTGCGCATTCTGGCGCTGACCGACGTCGATGTCAGCGAATCCGAACTGGCGGCGAAAGCCAAGACGCAGATCGACGGTGTGCTGGGCGGGTTGGTCGAATCCTTCGCCGCCGCGGTGCGGCGCGGCGGATGTGATGTCGAAGCCCTCGCACTGGTGATGGTTTCGTGGGCGGCGGTGAACGGTGCCTACTCGTTGTTCCAGCGACGGATGGTCGACCGACCGACCCTGGATGCCATGCTCGGCATCGCCCGAGCCGACCTTCTTTCCCATGTAGGTGGCCCCAATGAAGCGTGACGGCGAACTCAGCCGACTGCGGCAGATCCGTACTGTGAGTGCGGCATTGGGCGCGCAAACCATGGCCCTGCCCCATCTCGTTCGCGGGCTGCGTCGCGGCGGCGACGTTTCGGGGTGGCCTGCCCCGGTACCACCGGATTCGCGGCTGTGTCGCTCCGCGCTCGAAGAGGCCACGGACGTGCTCACTCCGGCGCTGCTCGCGCACAGTCTGCGATGCTGGGAATTCGGGACGGCCTTGGCACAAGTGGACGATCTCGCGCCCGATCCTGAGGCGCTCTACCTCGCGTGCGTCCTGCACGACGTCGGAGTGGGTGCGCCCGACGATGCGACGACGGGGTGTTTCGCCCTGCTCGGTGCCAACCGGGCCCGCACGTTCGTCACCGACCGGGGCGCTGCCGCCGAGCTGGGGGCGTGCGTCCATACCGCCATCGCCCGGCACCTGGATCCGCGCACTCCGCGCGAAGACGGCGCCGAAGCGAGGTTGCTGCACGACGCCGCCCACCTGGACGTCGTCGGACTGCGCGCCCACCAACTCGATCCCGGTCAGATCGCCGAAATCCATGCCCGCCACGGCCGCGACGGGTTCAGTAGCGAGTTCGCCGCCGCGATGCGCAACGAAGCGCGCATCCGCCCCCGCTCGACAGCGGCGACACTGTGGTGGTCGGGAATGCCGATCGCGATCGCGCTGAATCCCCTCGATCGCTGACGGGGCGGTCGAGGGGGCAGGCGGTGGTCAGAGACCGGATCAGTCGGTGCGGACACCCCGGCCCGGAAACAGGCTGTCCCACAGTCGCGTCGGGGTTCGCTCGGGGTCCATCAAGTCGTTCTCGGCCAGGGGACTGTCCTCGTTCTCGACGGTCGCGGGCTCGAATCTTTTCAGGGTCCGGCCGTCGCCGCGCAGTGCCTCGACGGTGCGCACCAGCGAGGATGTTTCGGCGAGCGTGGCGTCGAACTTCGCGGGTTCGGTGTCGAGATGTTCGCAGAGCAGCTTGCGCCGGATGCCGAGGATGGTCTCGCGCAGTTGCTCACCGTCCGCGGTGGCAGGGGTGACCTCGACGGCCAGATCGCATTCGGTGTCGAATCCCATCGAACGGTTGTTGAGATTCGACGATCCCACCCGCAGCAGGCGGTCGTCCATCACCAACACCTTGGCATGGACATAGATGGGCGCACCGGCGGCGGTGACGGGGTAGTACACGCCGAACCGATTCTCGGTGTCGGCCTTCCACAGCAGGTGCAGCAGGCGGCGGCGAGCGCCGTCCATGGCCTGTTGCTCGAGCCAGCCGTCGGCGTTGCGGGGCAGCACCAGCACGATCTCCGGGCCGTTCGGCTCGCGCAGGCGGGCCGCGATCGCCTCCGCGAGAGTGCGCGAGGCGAGGTACTGGCTTTCGATGTAGAGCGACCTGGTGGCGCCCGCGATCGCCGCCAGATACAGCGCCTCGATCTCGCGAACTTCGGCGCGGTCGGCGAGCTCGGGCAGGGTCCGCGCGATACCGACATCGACGGACCGCATCGTCGGCTCGAGGCCCTCCGGCCACGGAGTGTCCCCGGCGATCTCGCCGAGCGGGTCCAGCTCCCGGCCGGTGGCCGCCTTCCATCTGGCACGAGCCAGCTCGCCGATGGCTTTCGCCGCGTCACCGTCGACGGCGGTGGTCGCGTCGTGCCAGGGACCGTAGCTGTTGCCGTTCGGCTCGGTCCGGAAACCGTTGTCGTCGCGGTGGTCGCTGGTGTCCCAGCGATCGACCGTCATGTCGATGCCGCCGCAGAACGCGAGCCGGTCATCGATCACCACGATCTTTTGATGATGTGCCGACCCGATCGGGTGCGCGGCGTCCATTTCGAAGTGCAGCCGACGGTCGGTCAGCCAGTTGACGACGAAGATCGGTGTCATCCCCCGGCTCATCGCCGTGAACGCGCCGATGTTCCACTTCAGCAGATAGATCTCGAGGTCCGGTCGATGCCGTGGCAGCCACGACAGGAATTTGCCCAGCCGGTCGGGCCCTTCGAGGGTTTTACCGTGTGGTTCGAATTTGATCCGGGTGTCGAAGTCCCAGCCGATCAGCACGATGCGCCGGCGGGCTTGCAACATCGCCGACTTGGCATGGCGGAAGTAGTCCGCCGCGTCGACGATGCATGCCAGCCGGTCCGCCTCGGCGATCTGCCAGCAGGTTTCGCCGGGAGAAAGGATCGGTTGCTCGTCGCGCATGGGTGGTCAGTTCTTTCGTCCGTCCGGCCACCCGTCCCCGCAGGTGAACGATTCACACTACTGCGTGGGCCGCCCAGTCGTGAGCCGCGGCGACCGCGGCGTTGGTGAGGTTGCCCGCATGGGCGTTCAGTCCCAGCGCGAGACCGGGATCTTCGGCGCAGGCACGTTCCCAACCCTTGTCGGCCAAGGCCACCACGTAGGGCAGGGTGGCGTTGGTGAGTGCGTAGGTCGAGGTGTGCGGCACGGAACCCGGCATGTTCGCCACGCAATAGAACGTCGTTTCGTGGACCGGATAGGTCGGCTCCGCGTGGGTGGTGGGGTGGGTGTCTTCGAAGCAGCCGCCCTGGTCGACCGCGATATCGACCAGCACCGAACCCGGTTTCATCTGCGCGACGAGGTCGTTGCTCACCAGTTTCGGGGCGGCGGCGCCGGGGATCAGCACAGCGCCGATCACCATGTCCGCCGCACGGACCTGCTCGGCGATCGCCAGCTTCGACGACGCCAGGCCGCGCACACGGTTGTTGTAGCGCCAGAACGACATCCGCAACTTGTCGAGATCGGTGTCGAGCAGGGTCACGTCCGCGCCCATACCCAAGGCGATGTTGGCCGCGTTCTGGCCCGCGACGCCCGCCCCGATGATCACCACCTTGGCCTGGTCGACGCCGCCGACGCCGCCGAGCAGCACCCCGCGACCACCGTAGGGCTTCATCAACGCGTGCGCGCCGACCTGCGGCGCCAGACAGCCCGCGACCTCCGACATCGGATACAGCAACGGCAGCGCCCCGGACGGCAGTTGCACGGTCTCGTAGGCGATGGCCGTAACCCGGTGCGCCAGTAGCTGTTCGGTCAACGGCCGATCCGCGGCCAGATGCAGATAGGTGAACAGGGCGAGTCCTTCGCGCAGGCGGTGGTACTCCTGGGCGACCGGCTCTTTGACCTTCAGCACCAGTTCCGCCCCGGCCCAGACGTCGTCGGCGGCGGCGAGGATCTGTGCTCCGGCCGCGAGGTATTCGGAGTCGGGAATCGACGATCCCACCCCGGCCCCGGCTTCGATGGTCACGTGGTGACCGTTCGACACCAGTTCGTGGACGCCGATCGGTGTGATCGCCACACGAAATTCGTTGTTCTTGACTTCCTTGGGGACACCGATGCGCATGGAAGCTACTCCTCGAGGATGTTCGGGTTCTGATATGAGCATCAGCGATAAGCACAGCAATCAGCGATAAACCCTGCACAATCAGCGGAATATGGCGGCTGAGCTGAGTATCCTGCGGTGATGGCGTCGCGACAGCAACACCGACCGCACCCCGTGCAGCCGTTCCGGGGGTCGCCGTCGAGCCTGGACGATATCGACCGTCAGCTGCTCGCCGAACTCGCCGAGGACGCGCGCGTACCCAACAACATCCTCGCGGCCCGGGTGGGCATCGCCGCGTCGACCTGTTCGCTGCGGCTGCGCAGGCTCCGCGAACTCGGTGCGATCCGTGGTTTCTATACCGACATCGCCCCGGAGGCGCTGGGGCTGCCCTTACAGGCGATGATCTCGGTCCAGGTCCAGCCGGCGGCGCGGGCGCGCATCGGTGAACTCAGTGCCAAGCTCGCCGCGCTGCCGGGTGTGGTGAACGTGTACTTTCTCGCCGGGACGGTCGACTTCCTGATCCAGGTGTCGGCGGCCTCACCGGATGCTCTGCGCGAGTTCGTCACCCAGGAACTCAGCGCGACCCGCGAATTCGCCTCGACCGAGACGAGCTTGGTCTTCGAACACATTCGCAGCCCACAGCCCACCCGCTGAGATCGGATCACGCCGAGCCCGTGCGCTGTGCAGGCGCGAACTCTCTGCGACGATGTGCCGATGAGCACCACCACCCGACCGGGTGTGATCACGGCAGGCACGCTGGTTCTGTTGTCGTCGCTGTACTTCGCGCAAGGGCTGCCGTTCGGCTTCTTCACCCAGGCGCTGCCGGTGGTGTTGCGCGAATCGGGCTATTCGCTGGTGGCGATCAGTGCCTCGGGGGTGCTGTTCCTGCCGTGGGCGCTGAAGTTCCTCTGGGCGCCCTACGTGGACCGCTACGGCACCCGGCGCACCTGGCTGCTGGTGTTGCAACTGCTGTCGGCCGCGGTCGCGCTGGTGCTGGCCTGCCTGGATCTGTCGTCCTCGCTGCGATGGTTGTTCGCGGGCATCGTGGTGGTGAACCTGCTGTCGGCGACCCAGGACGTGGCGACCGACGGTGTGGCTGTGCGGTTACTCGGGCCGCGTGAGCGTGGGCTGGGCAACGGGATCCAGGTCGGTGCCTATCGCATCGGGATGATCGTCGGCGGCGGCGCCCTGCTGTGGTTGTTCGCGCTGGCCGGGTGGCGGGCACTGTTCCTGGCCATGGCGGCGTTGATCGTGCTCACCACCGTCCCGGTATGGCTGATGCGCGAGCGGGTCGCGGACCGGCTGCCGCCACCGAAGCCCGCGCGGTTGCTCGGCGCCTGGTGGACCCGATTGCGCCGCCCCGGCGTCCTCGCCTTCATCGCGTTGATCGGCGCCTTCAAATTCGGTGACTCGATGGCCGCGGCGCTCACCGGTCCCTTCCTGTCCGACGCCGGACTCGACCTCGGTGAGATCGCGCTGATCAAAGGCGTCCTGTCCTCGGCCGGCGCGCTGGCGGGCGCGGCCATGGGCGGCTGGCTGGCCTACCGCTACGGCCGTCGGCAGGCGCTGCTGATCGGCGGTGTCACCCAGACCGCGAGCATCGCGCTGTACCTGTTCGCTTCCCTGGGCCTCGGTGGCTTCGAACTTCTGGTCGCGGCAAGCCTCGCCGAACACATCTTCGGCGGTGCCGCCACCGTCGCCGTCTTCGCACTCATGATGGACGCGTCCGAACCCGAGCACGCGGGCAGTGACTACACCCTGCTCGCCTGCGCGATCGTCGTCGTCCAAGGCGTGGCCGGGATGGCCGCGGGTCTCATCGGCGACCTGGCCGGATATCCCACACTCTTCGCCACCGGTCTCATCCTCTCCGGACTCGGTTGCGCCGCGATGGTTCTCGGCCTGGCGCGGGGGCTCGGTCCCACCGGTCTGCACCGAGCCTTCGCGCCGACGGACAGTCCGCGACACGACGGCGACCGCAGCGCCGTCCGGTAGTACGCGGTCCACCTGGTCGATCGGAACGGCCTCCCCATCGGCGCCGATCCGAGGCCATACCGGGCTCGCTCGGCTATCTTGAGTCCGATGTGCTCGCCGGAGATCGTTCGTCTCGCCCACGAGAGTGCGCCGCCGCCGAGCCGGCGGGCGGTGTTCGGTCTCGCGGGCCTCACCGCGCTGGCCGCGCTGGCTCCTGCTCCCGCCCCTGCCGTCGCCGCGCCGCGCCGCGGCGTCGTCGACCTCACCCACACCCTCACGCCGCAACTGCCGGTGTGGCCGGGTAATCCGGCGATGGTCATTGTCCCGGTGGCCTGGCACGAGTCGGGTGGGTTCGGGCAGTTCGCGCTCGGGTACTGGGAGCACACCGGAACCCATCTCGACGCGCCCGCCCATCGCATCCCCGGCGCCACGACCACCGAGGCCCTCGCTGTCGACGACCTCGTCGCGCCGCTCGTCGTCCTCGATATCAGCGCCAAAGCCGCCGTCGACGCCGACGCGGTGGTGACCGTCGCCGATATCGACAGCTGGCGATCACGGCACGGTGACATCCCCGAGCGGGCCTTTGTCGCGATGTATTCCGGCTGGGAACGTCGCCTCGACCGACCGTCGACCTTCCTCAATCTCGACGAGCGCGGAACACCGCACGCGCCGGGATTTTCCGCCGAGGCCGCGCGATACCTCGTCGCGCACTGCGGAATCGTCGGTGCCGGAGTCGATACGCTCAGCCTGGATTGCGGTGCCGATCCCGAATACGGGGCGCACACAGCCTTTCTCGGCGCGGGGCGCTACGGGGTGGAGATGCTCGCCAATCTCGCCACGGTTCCGGCGGCGGGCGCGACGATTGTCGTCGGCGCACCGAAACACGCGGGCGGCACCGGCGGACCGTGCCGGGTGCTCGCCCTCACCTGACCGCCGTCACCAGTCCGGCTGGCCGATCGACAGTCGGTGCTGGAAGATGTTTCCCGGATCCGCGGCCGCCTTGACCCGGAGCAGTCGGCGATAGTTGTCGCCGTAGTAGAAGGCGTGCCACGGCAGGCCGGAGGTGTTCCATGCGGCATCGGCCAGATCCGGGTCCGGGTAGTTGATGTAGCTGCCGCCGTAGGACTCGTTCGGCACCGGAACACCACCGGTCTCGGCGTGGACGTCGCGATACATCTCGCGCGCCCAGCGCACATACCGGTCGTCATCCGACGGCAGCCGCCACGATGCGTGGATCAGCATCTTCATGAACGAATCCCGGGCGGGCATCGCCGTCGCGTCGCCGGCGACGGCATTGATCGCGCCGCCGAACGGCAGGAATTCGAGCTGGGACTCACCGAGGAAACGGAGATCGGTGATGTAGCGGTAGAAGATTCGGAGTTGGTCGGGGGAGTACGCCGTGCGCAGATAGGCGGCTTTGACCTTGACGCGCGTGGTGTTCGCGCCCTTCGCGTAATACACCTGGTTCACCGTGTCGGCGTAGGACAGCTGGGTGAGCGGGGTGAGAATGGGCGGCGGGAACACGCCGTCGCTCACCGTGGCGACGAATTCGTCGAAACGGGTTCGCGCGTGCGGTGTTCCGGCATCGAACAGGATCAGCATCTCGGCCGCGCCGGTGCCGGTCGTGTGGATCATCAGCGGCGCGTAGAGACCGGCGAAGTCGTTACCGGGGGCGCTGTGGCGTTCGAAGAACCCGAGATAGTTGGTGAGTAACCGGACGAACGAATCCTCGGTCGTGACCGGCAGGATCAGTCGCGCGTTCAGCATGCTGCCCGGCGGCTTCGGCAGCGCGTGTGCCGGGTCCGCGCCGTCGGATTCGGGCGACCGGAGCAGATACCGGGTCACCACACCGAAATTGCCGCCGCCACCTCCGGTGTGCGCCCACCACAGATCGCGGTCGGGACCGTCGCCGGTCGCGACCGTGATGTTCGCCGTGCCGTCGGCATCGACGGTGACCACTTCCACCCCAGCCAGGTGATCGGCCACGAGCCCGAAGCGCCGGGACAACGGACCATAGCCGCCACCGCAGACATGACCGCCCATCCCGACGCCGAGACAGATCCCACCCGGCACGGTGACGCCCCAGCGGTGCAGGGCGTTGTAGACGGTGCCGATGTCGGCGCCGGCGTCGACGGAGAACGCGCGGTGTCGCTCGTCCCAGAACACCGCGTTCATCCGGCCGAGGTCGATGATCGAACGGGTCCGGTCGTTGTCGACGAAATCATCGAAGCAATGCCCGCCCGAGCGCGCCGCGATCGGCGAGCCCTCGGCCACCGCCCCGGCCACCGCGCGACGAACCTCCTCGGCGCTGGAAGGCACGAAGATCTTCGCGGGTCGAGCCACGAAGCGCCGGTTGTAGCCGCGCGCGGCCAGCGCCTGGAACTCGCTTGCGCCGAGCACCCGCTCCTCGGCGCGGCTGGCAGGCATGCCCAGCGCGGCCGCCGTGCCGCCGGCCGCGGCCGCGGCGATCAACTGTCGACGGGAGAGCGCCACCGGGTTCCTTTCGCGCCGTGTTGTTCGAGGATCTGCTCGGACAGTAGCGGAATCGCCGGGGTGCGGACGCCGGAAATGCGGTGCGGTCGCAGTGGTTGTGAGGTCGATATCGAAGCCGGTGGGGTCAGGTCGGCGGATCGGTGGGACGCAGGTAGACGGGATGGCCACCGGTGAGGCTGTGGTACAGCACGCTCAGGTCCAGCGAGTCCTTGGTCGGCTTGGTCTTCGGGGGTGCGCTGCGGTCGACCTGGCGGTGGAGCGCTTCCATCTTCTCGTCGAGCTGGGTGGCGACCTCGGCGGCCTGGGCCAGGTCGGTGCGCAGGTTCGGCGGGACCTCGCCGCGGTACTTGTAGTAGATCTTGTGTTCGAGGCTGGCCCAGAAGTCCATCGCGATGGTGCGGATCTGGATCTCGACCGGGATCCGCTCGGTGCGGTCGGAGCGGAACACCGGGATCGAGACGATCAGGTGCATGCTCTGGTAGCCGTTCGGCTTACGGTGGGTGATGTAGTCGCGCTCTTCGAGGACCGTGATGTCCTCCTGACCGGCCAGCATGTCCCGGATCGTGCCGATATCGGAGATGAAGCTGCACACCACCCTGACCCCGGCGATATCGAGCACGTTCTCGCGGATCGCCGCCAGATTCATCGCGTAGTTCTTGCGGCGGACCTTCTCGAGAACACTCTCGGGCGACTTGAGCCGCGACCCCACATGCTCGATCGGGTTGTACTCGTGGGTGTTGTTGAAGTCCTCACGCAAGATGTTGATCTTGGTCGTCACCTCGTCGATCGCGAACTTGTAGCCGAGCATGAAGTCGACGAACTGCTCCCTGAGGATCCGCAGGTCATCGATGCCGACGTGGCCTCCGTCGCCGAGCGGGCCGTCATCGGAGCTGGGGTCGCGCTGCCACTGTTTCATCGTCATCCATTGTGCCGTCCTTCCCGCGAACTCCTCGGCCAGTGCGTGCGGCATCACGTTGGCACCTCTCACAGCTGCCGGGTGATCCGGTTCGTTCGGTGACCAGAATCCGTAGATATTTCGTTTGCCCACGGGCAGGCAGGCCGAGGATGACTTCTGGTGCAGTGCCTGACAACGGGCACCGCCACGGCACGGGGGCCGAGGCGAGCAGGCACTACCCGGCAATGTGGCCGGGCTGAGGAAAGCGCGCAGCAATGCCCAGTGATGTCGTCGATGTGTCCGTGGAGTTCTCCATCCCACGCCGGGCCCTGTGGGATGTGTTGCTCGAACCGCAGAGTTATCCGCGGCTGTGGGCCGGGATCGGGGGTTGCGATCGGCTGCTCCAGCCGGACGGCAGCACCGTGTGGGAGGTCAGAATCGGGGACCGGGCTGCGGGCGTGCGGCGTACGGGGCTGGCACTGACCATCGGTCGCTGGTACGAGAGTTTCGAACTGCACAATCCCGAATCGGGCAGTTTCGCCCTGGTCCGGCTCACCGGCGACGAGCGGCGCACCCGGGTGAGCGTGACCGTCTTCGCGGCGCCGCGGCTGCACCCGACGCTCGCGGGGGTGACGAACTCGGTGATCATCGGGTGGGTCAAGGACGGGCTGCGGCGCGCGGCCGACGTCGTGGGTGGCGCGCGGACCTCGGTGGTGGCCAATGGCAACCGGGCACCGATCCGCCGCAAGTCCGAAATCGTGCGCTGGTGGGTGCAGTCGGGTCAGGTGTCGCCGCCGCTGACCTCGGCCCGGCAGCTGCGCTCGCTGTACCGGTGGGGATTCAACCTGGCCGGCGGTTACGCCGCCGGCGCCGCGCACAGCCCGGACCAGGTCGCGCTCGTCGACGACACCAGCACCGCCACCTTCGCCGAAACCGACAAGCGGACCACCGCGCTGGCTGGCGCGATGTACGAGGTCGGGTTGCGCGCGGGCGACGCGGTGGGGCTGCTGGCCGGAAACCATTGCGGCATGGTCGAATCCATGGTCGCGGCGGGCAAGCTCGGGGTCGACGTCGCGCTGCTGAACTCGGGACTGTCGGGGCGGCGGATCGAG
The DNA here is from genome assembly GCF_042674185.1 of Nocardia sp. NPDC056952. Taxonomy (NCBI): domain Bacteria; kingdom Bacillati; phylum Actinomycetota; class Actinomycetes; order Mycobacteriales; family Nocardiaceae; genus Nocardia; species Nocardia sp. NPDC056952. The sequence goes on from NZ_JBHURA010000003.1 coordinate 515,126, forward strand.
GACATCGTGCAGCGGCACCGGCTGTCGGCATTGTTCGTCGACACCGATCTGGCGCATCTGGTGCAGTACCTGCACACCGATCTGCCGCGCTTCTTCACCGACGACGCGCCCGCCGACCCGACCCGGATCACGATCGAAGATCTCATCGCGGTCCGCCACACGAAGTTCCCCGTCCCGACGGTGCCCGGACGCCAGATCGTGCTCACCTCGGGTACCAGCGGCACCCCGAAGGGAGCGCGACGCCCGCACCCGAAGGGTTTCGACACGCTGGTCGCGCTGCTGTCGCTGATCCCGATCCACGCGGGCAGCACCATGATGATCCCGGCGCCGCTGTTCCACACCTGGGGGCTGTCCGCGCTGCAATTGAGCACCGCGGTACGGGCCACAGTGGTGCTGACCCAGGGCTTCGACGCCGAGGAATGCCTGCGCCGCGTCGCCGAACACGGGGTGCACACGCTCATCGCGGTGCCCACGATGGTGCAACGCCTCGTCGACCTGCCCGAGCAGGTGCGACAGCGGTACGACCTGAGCAGCCTGCGGCATGTGATCAGCTGTGGCGCGCCGCTCGCGGCGGTCACCGTCGACCGGTTCCTCGACGACTACGGCGACGTCCTCTACAACCTCTACGGGTCCACGGAGGTCTCCTGGGCCAGCGTGGCCGGGCCCGACGACCTGCGCGCCGCACCCACCACCGCCGGACGCCCGCCGCTGGGCACCAAGATCGCCATCCTCGATGCCGAGCACAAGGCAGTGCCGGTCGGCGTGGTGGGGCGGATCTTCGTCGGCAACCACATGCTGTTCGACGGCTACGTCAGCGATTCCCCGCCCGAGGAATCCGACGGCATGATGGACACCGGCGACCTCGGCTACCTCGATGCCGAGGGCAGGCTGTTCGTGGCGGGCCGCGACGACGAGATGATCATCTCGGGCGGTGAGAACGTCTTCCCGCGCCCGGTGGAGGAGGCGCTGGCGCACCTGCCGCAGGTCACCGATGTCGCGGTGGTCGGTGTGCCGGATCACGAATTCGGGCAGCGCCTGGCCGCGTTCCTCGTCAAGCACGAAGGCTCCGGGCTCGACCCGGACATGGTGCGCACCTACGTCCGAAACCGCCTCAGCCGCTTCTCCGTTCCGCGCGACGTCACCTTCCTCAACGCGCTGCCGCGCGGGGAGACCGGCAAGGTGCTCAAGCGCTTGCTGGTCGATCCGGAGGGGCTGGCCGGCTGAGCCGCAGCGCGGCGGCCAGCCCTTCCGTCGAGGTCGCTATGGGCGTGGGTTGGCTTGGAACAACTGCCACATCCGGTTCAGCATCTCTGTGCGCCGCGCCCCTGTCGGCCAGGAATGGCTGCCACCGTTGTAAACCCGCCACAGCACTTCGGTGCCGGACGCGCAGTCCCAGTGCCTGGAGTCCTTGACGTCGGTGCCGCCGCCGGGCTGCTCGTTCTGGCACGGACGGTTTTCCCAGCTCCAGTACATGACGTGGCTGTAGGCGATGGGCTCGATGACGGTGGTGTCGTTCGCCGAGGCGAACACGGCCCACGAGACCGCGCGCGCGGGATCGCATCCGGTCGGTGGCGGCGCCGGTGCGTACACCGCACCCGACGCGAAGACCTCGGGCGCGGTGCAGGCCGCGCGCGAGGCCATCTGACCACCGTTGGAATGACCGGTCAGATGGACGCGGTTCGGCGCCGCACAGTATTTCGTGCTGACCTCGGTCACGACCTTCTTGATATGGGTCACGTCGGCCGCGTCGGCGTTCCAGCCCCAGCCGGGCGTGCCGTCCGGCTTGTTCTCGGTCTTGATGCCACGCGGGTAGACGACGATGAACTTGTGCTGATCGGCGAGGGCGTTCCAGCCCGACACCGCCTCGATTCCTTCGGGTCGGTCGTAGCCACCGTGGATGGCGACTACCAGCGGCGCACCGGCGGACACCCCGACGGGTACGTGGACGCGGTAGTACCGGCCGTCGAACGGGACATTGTCGGGGACCGGCGTCGTCGAACATCCGGTGGCCGGGCTTTCGAGAACCGCGTTGTCGGCGGAACCGGGCGCGGCCGCCGGTACCGCGAGTAGTAGGGCTGCGCAGGACGCGCCGAAGAGCGCGGCCAGGCGTTTCGTCAGAGAGTACGCCACGGAAACTCCTTGTGTGCGAACAGGATTGCACCTCGCACACTACGCGTACAGCAGTGTTCTTCGATGTCGATTCACTGACACGGGCGCAAGCCCGTCGCGCCCGGCCACTCGGGCTCAGAGGTCGAGGACCAGGCGTTTTCCCGCACAGCGCGAGACGCATGCCAGCGTGATGCCCGCGGCGTGTTCGTCGGGGGTCAGCGCGCCGTCGCGGTGGTCGGGGGCGCCGTCGGTGACGTGGACGACGCAGGTGCGGCAGAAGCCCTGGCGACACGAGTAGGGCTGGTCGGGGCGGACCGCGAGCAGCGCGTCGAGCATGGTCTGGTCGGCGGCGACGGGCACGACCTCACCGGTGCTCGCCAACTCCACCTCGAACGCGGTGCCGTCGACAACCGGTGCGGGAGAGAACCTTTCGGAGTGGAACTCGATGCCCGGCATCGTGCGCACAGCGGCGACGAGGGCAGCCGTCATCGGGGTGGGTCCACAGCAGTAGATCGCCGTGTCGTGATCGACACCGTCGAGAAGATCTGCAGCACTGGGTGTTCCGTGCTCGTCGTCGGTGCGCACCACGACGTGTCCGGAGAGTTCGGCGAGCTGGTCGAGGAACGGCAGGGTGTCGCGGCTTCGCCCGCAATAGACCAGCGTCCAGTCGATGCCGAGCCGGTCGGCGGCGCGCGCCATCGCCAGGATCGGGGTGATGCCGATACCGCCCGCGACGAAGTGCAGGCGTTCGGCCGAAGAACCACGTCCGGGCGGCGCGAACGGGAACGCGTTGCGCGGTCCCCGGACTACGACCTCGGTGCCGACCGGCAACTCGTCGTGGACCTCGATCGACCCGCCGCCGCCGTGCGGAATGCGGCGCACCGCGATGCGGTACTCGCCGGTTTCGGCCGGGTCGCCACACAGCGAGTACTGCCGCAGGCGCCCGGACGGGAGTTCGATGTCGATGTGCGCGCCCGGCGCCCACCGGGGCAGCGGAGCGCCGTCGGGGGCGCGCAGGCCCAGATTGACGACAGCCTGGTCCTGCGCCACCAGCACCCGATCGGTGACGACCACCGGGAAGCGGGCGTCGTCGGCCCTGGTGAGGATCGGGCGGCGATTGATCAACGTCGACCAGCGAACTCGCAGGTTGGCCACGGTATCGATCACCTTGGTGGTCGGATCGTGATCGTGCTTGCCGTACAGGTCCGGCGGGATCGCCTTGGGCGCGGGATATACGGTCACTGGGCCGCCGCCCTGGCCGCCGGGGATTTGGCGAGGTAGGCGATCGCCTGCTCGGTGGAGCCGACATTCGCCGGGTCGTAGCGCGGATCGAAGGTGGACCCGGCGCTGATCAGCAGCGCCGGAATACCCGGCAACGCACCGCGCCACATCGCCCCGAGGATCTTCCAGATCAGCGTGGGGTAGCCCATCTTCGGCAGTTCGGGATCCTGATTGACCAGGAACTTGGTGCCGCGCACGAGCAGGCTGAGCAGGATCGGGATGACGATCAGCATCATCGCCGCACGGCGCAGATAGCCCGCGCCGAAGTAGATCGCGACATCGTGGGCGACACTGCGGTGTTCGACCTCCTCGGCGCCGTGCCAGCGGAACAGGTCCAGCACACGCGGTTCGGCGCCGTGTTTTTCCAGGTCGGCGTTGAGAATCCAGTCGCCGAGCCAGGCGAAGAAATGCTCGAGGCTGGCGATGAACGCCAACCGTTCGACCAGCCGGGTCTGCGCCTGTTGCGGGCTGCCCTCGCGTGCGCCGAGGGAGTTACGGAACACGTACTCCATCTGGCGGGTGTAGGGCGCGGTGTCGATGTGGTGGGCCGTGAACACCTGGTCGAGGACCTTGGCATGAGTTTCGGCGTGCATCGACTCCTGACCGATGAATCCGAGCATGGCCTCGCGCACCTTGGCATCGCGCACGTAGGGGAGCGCGTCGCGGTAGGTGGCGCAGAACATCCGCTCGCCCTCGGGCAGCAGTAGGTTCAGCGAGTTCACCACGTGCGAGGCGATCGGCTCGTTCGGCATCCAGTGCAGCGGTGCCGAGGTCCAGTCGAACTTCACATTGCGGGCCTGCAGGGCGACATCAGGGGCGTGCGCGGTGCGAGCCGCGCGACGGAAGGGACGCTTCATCGGGTCTCCTGTGCGACGGGAGCGGAGTTGTCATGGCCTGCGCGCAGGAACTGCCCGGTTCCCCAGTCCGCGCCGATACCGGGCGCCACGGTGCCCGCGCCGAAGACCTTGCGGCCGTTGACGACCGTGGCTACGACGGCGCGGTCGTTGCGGTTGACCATCCGGTCGAGGCCGAATTCGGGCAGCGGCGCTTCGTGGAGCTGGTGCACCTGCTCGTCGAGTCCGGCCGGATCGATGACCACCAGGTCGGCTCGACCGCCTTCGCGTAGGTGACCGGCGTCGATCTGATACCAGTCGGCGAGCTCGCCGGTGAGGCGATGGACGGCACGTTCCACGCTCAGGAACGGCTTGCCGGCTTCCTGTGCCCGCAGCACCCTTTCGAGCAGCCGCAGCGGGAAGTTGTAGAACGACATGTTGCGCAGGTGCGCCCCCGCGTCGCCGAAGCCCATCTGCACGCCGGGGCTCGCGGCGAGCTTGTTCAGGTACTCGGGGCGATCGTTGGCGATCGTGGTGCGCCAGCGCAGCGCGGGACCGTACTCGACCACCATGTCGAGGTAGGCGTCGACGGGGTGCAGCCCGCGGTCCTTGCCGACCTGCCCGATCGACTTGCCGACCACCGATTGGTCAGGGCAGTCGATGATCTCGGCATCGAAGAAGTTGCGGTGCCAGATGCGCGGGGTGAACTTGTTGTCGTACTGCTTGCGGAACCAGCGACGGTAGGGCTCGCTCTGGAGCAGTTCGTTGCGTTCGACCTGGTCTTTCAGATGCAGGGCCGCGGCGCCGGCGCCGAACTCCTCGAACACCACCAGGTCGATGCCGTCGGCGTAGACGGTGAACGGCACGGGCAGGTGCTGCCAGCGGAAGTCGGTGCGGGCGAAGCGATTCAGCAGCGGTGCGGCGTAGAGCATGAACCACACCAGCGGCGGGTAGGCCTTGGAATCGGCCGCCGACAGCAGCGAGGTGCGCAGCTTGGGCCGGCCGATGCCGGCGCTGCCGACGAAGAACTTGGCGATGTTGGGGTTGAAGCCGACCGTGGGGGCGCTCTGCAGCACCCGATCGCGCTTACGCAGCACCTTGTTGAGCGCGCGCACCTCTTTGCCTCGGGTATAGGTCGAGGGCAGCGACCGCGACCGGTATTCCTCGCCGTCGATCTTGTCGAGCTTGTTCGTCATCGACGACATACCGAGGAAGCCGGCGTCGACCGCCGCGTCGAGCAGGCTGGTCATCTGCTTGATTTCGGCGGCGGTGGGCTTGGTGTCGCGGGTGACCGCTCGCCCGAGCCCGAGCACGTGCGTGCGCAGGTCGGAGTGGCCGAGGAACGCCGCGACATTGGGGCCCAGGGGCAGCGAATCGAGTGCCTTCGCGTACTCGGTCGGGTCCGACCAGGTGCGGTGCTTGTCGAGGGCGCCCTGAACGGCGTCGCGCGGCACGGCTTCGACGCGACTGAACAGGTCGGCGCAGTCGGCGTTGGAGGCCAGCACGGTCGAGAGCGAGCAGTTACCGACGACGACCGTGGTGACGCCGTGGCGCAGCGACTCCGACAGTTCGGGCTTGAGCAGCATCTCGGCGTCGTAGTGGGTGTGCACGTCGACGAAGCCGGGCAGCACCCACTTACCCGCTGCCTCGATCACCTCGGTGTCGGCGCCGATCGGTAGCGCGGTCGCGGAGACGGCCTCGACGATGCCGTCGCGGATGCCGATATTGCGCCGGGCGGAGGGGGCGCCGGTGCCGTCGAACCAGAGACCATCGGTGATGACGATGTCGAAGTCGAGCATGTGCTTTTCTCTCATTCGTCGTTACTTGGGCTGGGCCTGGATGAACGCGTCGGCGTATTCGGCGATCGCGGCGGGGTCGGAATAGGGCAGCCAGTGCCCGCGCGGCAGGTCGTGGCGGGTGACCTGATCGGCCCACTTCGCGGTGTCGTCGTAGCCCGCGGGGCGCACGGCGATGTCGCGGGTGTTGACCAGCAACTGCACCGGCACGGTGGTGCGTCGTTCCCGTGGCCCGAACATGCGGGCCAGGATGTTGGCCCGGTAGAAGCGCAGCCCCGAGATCATGTCCTGTTTCAGGGTCGGCGCCAGCGAGATCTGCTCCGCGGAGGTGCCCTCGACCACGCGAAGGAACAGCTTCCACACCTTCTCGGTGCCCACGAGCCGGAAGAACAGGTCCGGCAGGATCGGCAGCATGAAGAAGGTGGTGTAGGCCGAGGACAGGCACTGGCTGAGCGCGCCCCAGATCCCACGCGGGGTTCCCGACAGCACACCACGGCGCATCCAGGTGGCCAGGTGGTCGAGGTTGGGGCCCGAGATCGAGGTGAACGACGCGACGTACTGGTCCGCGCCCGGTTCACACACGGCTTCCCAGACCTGGACCGAGCCCCAGTCGTGGGCCACGACGTGCACGGGTTCGGTGGGGCTGACGGCCTCCACCACGGCGAAGAAGTCGGTCGCGAGTCGGTTCAGCTCGTAGGCCGACACCTGGGTCGGCGCGCTGGATTGCCCGTACCCGCGGGTGTCGTAGGAGATCACGCGATATTTGCCCGACAGCAGCGGAACGACGCCGTCCCAGAGGTGATGGGTATCGGGCCAACCGTGGACGAGAACCACCGGAATGCCGTCTTGTGGGCCGAATTCGTAGACAGCGAGCGAAATGTCGCCGTTGCGCACCAGATGCGTTCTGGATGACGCTGCCCCGGGAGTGTGGTTTCCGGTTTCGCGCGTCATACGAGACTCCTTCCGGCACGGGGCTTCGTTGCTCCGTGCACAATCAATAGTACCGCCGGTACCATTTTCTGGTACGCGTAGTACCGGGAATATCTTGAGGATCGGAAAGGCCGCTGTCAACACCCCCTCGGAGTCCGCCCGCGATACGGCGGCCTGTCCCTCGCCGGTCGCCGCTATCCTGGCCGTACGCGAAGGGCGGATCAGGGAGAACAGTGACTACATCGTCTAGACCGGCTCGCCGGTCGCCTGTACGGTTGCTCACCCGCGAACAGGTCATCGCGGGCGCGGTGCGGTGCATCGACCGCGACGGACCTCAGCTGAGCATGGAGGCGCTGGCTCGCGAGATGGGCGTCGCCAAACCGCGTCTGTACCGTATGTTCGCCGACAAATCCGAGCTCGACGGCGCGGTCTCGGATTGGCTCGTCGCGCAGATCTATGCGGCCGTCGCGCCGGATCTCTCGCTCATCATGCAGCCGCCCCGGGTCACGATCCATCGGTTCCTCACCGCCTACGCCGGGGTCATCGCCGAACATCCCGATGTGTTCCGGTTCCTCGTCCTCACCCAGAGCGTCTCGGGCGCCGACCCCGCCGCTCGCCCGTTGGACATCGGTCGGCGCCTGTCGCACGATCTGGCCGAGCGCAGCCGCAGTGTGCTGTCCTCGGTCGCGCTCGATACCGACGGTATCGATCATCTGCTGCGCGGCATCGTCGGGTTCGTCATGGCCGTCACCGACCTGTGGCTCGACACCGACCCCGTCCCGCTGCCGGAACCGACCGCACTGTTCGTCGATCGGACGACCAATGCCGTCGTGCAGTTGTTCGACGGCTTTCTCCGCGAGAAGGGCGTCGTCATCAAGCCCGATATGTCGGTGGCGGCGACTCTGGCCACCATCACCGAGAACGCGCCGCCGCCCGACTGACCCCGGTTGCTGGATCAGGCCTTCATCTCATAGGTCCCGGCCAGCGAGCGCGCCTTACCGAGCACCCGCTCGAAACGGGACTCGTCGAAGACCGGCCGGCGAACCAGGTCGAGGGCCCGGCGCTGCTGGGTGGCGGTGGCGGTCGGCTTGTTGTGCAGATTGAGCGCGTTCGCGGAGAAGGTGCGGACGAACCCGTCGAAGATCTGGTCGATCACCGCCGGATCGGTGCCGTCGATGCGCGCCTGCTCCAGCACCAGCTGGGCGTAGGGCACCGCGGTGAACAGCTCACCGAACGCGAACAGGAAGTCCACATCCTTCTGCTGCGACGACGTCGGTGCGGCGACCGCGAGCAGGGCCTGCAGCGCGAGCACCTGCTCGAGGAACACGGCCACGTTCGGAACGTCGTGGAAGCTCTCGAAGACCGGGCGCCAGTCCGCGAAGCGAATGCGGCCCAGGCCACTGCTCGGGCCCTGCCGGAACAGGAACTCGTCGTCGGCGGTGTCGTGACGGGAGGGCACCGGAGCGTAAGCGGCGCTGGCGAATTCGGCACGCAGCGGCTTCACGACCGCGCCGAGACGCGGGGTGATCTTGCGGCTCGACCACGTCAGGGCGCCGGCGACCGCACGAGTGGCTCCCTTGGATGCCACCGCGGCGCCCGGCAGTGACTGCATCGCGACCAGACCGGCGTCGGCGGGGTGGAACATGTAGTTGGCCATGAACTTCAGCGACAACGCCATGTTCACGTGGACGGTGCCCTCCAGTCGCGGCAGGCCGAACATGGCCGTCATCGCGACCGGGAAGTACATGTCGTTCTCGAACCCACGCGCGGCGATCACGTCGGCGAGATCCTCGATCACGCGCTGGCCCTGACGGGTCACCGACATCTTCTCGATGGCGTTGAACAGCAGGTAGCGGCGGTCATCGGGCGAGGCCGAGCGCATGTAGTCCACCGCGCGTGCGCTGTAGAGCTTCATCGCGGCGATGCGCGCGTAGGAATCGGTGATCAGCGCCCGCACCTGGGGGAACTCGGTGACCCTGTGCCCGAACAGAATCCGGTTCTCGGCGTGGTTGATCGCCTCGTAGAAGGAGTGCTCACAGGCGCCGACCGCACCGAAGCCGAGGTTGAACTTGCCCACGTTGACCGTGTTCATCGCCGCGTGGAACGCGTCCTCGCCGCGGTGGAGGATGTCCTCCTCGGCGACGGGGTAGTTCTCGAGATCGAACGCCGCGACATAGATCTGGCTGTTGACGACATTCTTCCTGAGCTTGTACGCGTCGTGCTGGGAGTCGGCGACGAAGAAGAGATACCCCTCGTAATCCTGCTGCGTCGGCTTGCCCCGCAGTGCCGCGGCGCTGTCGATGATCGGCTTGTCCGAACGGCGCCCGAACACCGAGACCATCGAGGCCAGGTTGCCGTTGCCGATGTAGTGCTTGCCGCCGGTCGCGGTGTAACCACCGTCGGGCTGCGGGTCGACGATCATGTCGGTGGAGTACACGTCGGCGCCGTGTTCCTTCTCCGACAGGCCGAACGCGAAGATCTCCCCGGAGTCGAGCTGGGCGGCGGCCTTCTTCTTGGTCACGGCGTTGTCGCTCTGCCAGATCGGGCCGAGGCCGAGGATGGTGACCTGCCAGACGTACCAGTAGGTCATGCCGTAGAAGCCGAAGATCTGGCTCAGCATGGCGTTGCGGGAGGTGTCCCAGCGCTTGTCCGGATCACCGCCTGCCTCGGCCGCCGGGGTGAGGAAGGTGGCGAACAGCCGCTCCTTCTTGGCGAAGTCGAGGAAGTCCGACGGCCAGACGCGGGACCGGTCGTCGTCGAGCAGCTGAGTCTTGCCGCGGGTTTCGAACCAGTCGACCGTCGCGCGCAACAGCCGGCGCGTCTGCGGATCGAACTGCGCGAAGTCGGCGGTGTTCGGGTTGAAGAAATCCTGGGGCATCGTCGCTCCTCTTGCGGGCGTCCAGCACAGTCGGACGGTTCATTCGCCACTGTAGCATTTTCGTACATCGGTGTAGGAATGCCGGGGTGGTTGCTATGGTGGGCGCATGGGTAGCGAGACGGCACTGCAGCGGCGAGGGCGGGCCGCGCACCTCGGCCCCGAGCGGCGCAGGCCGCAGGTGCTCGACGCGGCGCTCGCCATCGCCGCCGACGACGGCATCGCCGCGGTCACGATGGGCGCGGTCGCCGACTACATGAAGGTCACCCGCCCGGTGATCTACGCTTGCTTTCCCGACCGGGTCGAGCTGATCGACGCGCTGATCCAGCGCGAGGAGAGTTTTCTGATCTCCGGTGTGCTCGACGTGCTACCGCCGCGCGCGACCAACGCCGACGAAACGGTGTTCGTGGAGGGTTTCCGCACCCTGCTCCACAAGGCGGCCGAGCGCCCCGATGCCTGGCGCCTGATCTACGGCAACCCCGATCCCGCCGTCGCCGGTTCCTTCGGACGTGGTCGTCAGCTGGCAGTCGAACGCTGCACGGCGTTGCTCCGGCCGACGTTGCTGGCCTGGGGAGTCGACGACGCCGAACGCAAATTGCCCGCGCTGGTGGAGTTGTGGGTCTCGGCCGCCGAAAGCGCGGTCCGCACTCTGTTCGCCCACCGCGACGAGTGGAATCCCGATGACCTCGGCGCCTTCGTCGGCTCGGCGGTCTACCGCGCCATGCGCAGCGCGTGATGCCCGCGGCGTAAGCGGCGGGGGCGATCGATCGACCCCGGGGCCGTCTGTCGTTGAGTCAGTGCGTGGGCGACGGCGTGCGGGTCGACAACCGCGCACTGTCGAGGAAGTCCGCGATCGTCGCCCAGGTGGTGTCGCGGGCGGTCGGGCCCGCGATGATGCCGAGATGGCTTCCCGGGACCTCGGTGAAGCGAACCTGGGCCGCGCCGGTGAGGACCCCGATACCTGCCGCGACCGACGCCGACGAGGCCAGCGCGTCCTTGGTGCCGCCGATCAGCTGCGTCGGCGCGGTGAGTCCGGTCAGATCGATCGCGCGATTCGGGCCCAGATGCACTGTGCCCTTGAACATTTCGTTGCGGATGATCAATTGCCGGTAGGCCTGACGATAGAACCGGCCCGGGTAGCCCGGCATGGTGTCCATGAACCGGTCCACCGATTGCATGCGGGCCAGTGCCTCGGTATCGCCGATATTGCGGGCGATGTACCAGGGCTTGGTGAGTTCACGGTCGATCGACTGGATACGGAAACCGGCCCGCACCCCGTACTTCGGCACGCCACCTGCCACGCGGACCGGCACGGTGACCTCGCGACCGCCGGTGAGCTGCCCGAATCTGCGGGCCAAGGAGATCTGCCCGTTGCGGCGCTGATCGAACGGGGTTCCCACCGCGGTGACCGAACCGATCGGCAGGTCGGCGTGCCCGGCGGCGGTGAGCACACTGATGGTGCCGCCGAAGGACCAGCCGATCAGGTCGACGGGGGAGTGGCTGTTGTCCGCGCTGACTGCCTCGATCGCGGTGGGCACGATGTCGTCGACCCACTCCTCGAAGCCGAGATCGCGGTCCGCGTAGGTGATCTCGCCGTAGTCGAGCACATAGACCTCGCGTCCCAGCTCGAGCAGGAATCGCACCAGGCTCTGGCTGGGTCGCATGTCGTAGCAGGAGATCGTCACCGCCAACGGCGGCACGAGCAGCACGGGATCGCCGGTGGCGGGGGTGGAGCGCCGGTAGCGCAGCAGCCTGCGGTGCGGTTCGTCGTAGACGATGTCCGACGGCGTCGGCGCGTACGGCTCGACGCCGTCACCGAAGAGCGCGACCACGTTGCGCAGTGCAACCGACAGGGGGCCCATGTGATTCTCCGGAACGTCGAGACGGTGGGAGAAAACTAACTGTAACTCCCTGTATCACCATATCTTGTCCCTGGGGCTTCCTCCGAATCCGCAGGTGATCCACCGCTCACGCACGGCCGCGCCCCATTCGAGCAGGGCTCGGATGGGGCGTGTCGCAGGTGGTGGACGGCGGCGCGGGTCAGGGTTTGCGGGCGACCGCGCCGTACGCCGAGATCGGGAGGACCTGGCCCACTTCGGCGGTTTCCGGACGCCACTGGGTGATCGAGACGACGCCCGGTTCGACTACCTCCAGCCCGTCGAAGACGCCGCGGATCTGGGCCTGCGGGCGCGGGACGTACGGTGTGCCGCCGGTGCCGGTGTAGTTCTCGCACAGGGTGACGTAGGCCTGGCTGTCGTCGGTGCCGTCCCAGTAGATCAGGTAGCTGCCCGAGGGCACTGCGCCGATCACGGTGCCCACGATGCGCAGCAGGTCGTCGTAGGTTTTGGCGTGACCGAGAACACCCATGAACATCACCGCGATCGGCTCGTTGAAGTTCAGCACATTGCGCGCGTCGGCGACGATCTGTTCGGGGTCGTGGAAGTCGGCGTCGATGTAGGTGGTGACGCCTTCGTCGGTGGTGCTGGTGAGCAGTGCGCGCGCGTGGGTGAGCACCAGCGGGTCGTTGTCCACGTAGACCACCTTGGCCTCCGGGGCGACGCCCTGGGCGACCTCGTGGGTGTTCTGCATCGTGGGCAGGCCGGTGCCGATGTCGAGGAACTGCTTGATGCCGCGTTCCTTCGCCAGGAAGCGGACGGTCCTGATCAGGAACTGCCGCGACTGCACGGCCATGGTCGAGATGTCGGGGTCGACCGCCAGCCCGGCGTCGCCGGCGATCTTGTCGATCTCGTAGTGGTCTTTGCCGCCCATCCAGTAGTTCCAGATCCGTGCTGAATGGGGGATATCGGTCCTGATCATCGGGGTCTGCACGTCGGCCATGAGCCTTGCTCCTCTGCAACTTTGACAGTGGCGCGCCCACCCAGGGGAGAACCACCAGCGACATAGCATCTGATCTGGCTGCGACAGTACAAGATTCACACGGAAACGGTCAGGTCAATCCGTGAACGTTCACCGCTGCGTGCGACGGCAGGAATCGGGTAAAGCCGCTACATGACGACACTGCGCAGGAATGCTGTAACCACCGTGCTCGCCGCGGCCGCGATCGTGCTGCTCGGCACGGGCTGTGACCAGGTGGAGAAGGCGGTCAACAAGGGCGGCGACACACCGTGTAGCGAATACACCGCCCAGTCCGCGGAGGACCGGCGCACGACGGTGGTCAAGTTCCTCGAGCAGGAGCGCGGTGACAACGCGACGTCGGACCCGAACACCGTCGACCTGTCCGTCGCCGCCATCGATCTGATGTGTGGTGCGCAGGCCAACCCGGACACCCCCATCCGCGAGGCCGATCTGACGGGTGTTCTCGTGCCCAAGTGACACCGAGCCCGGCCCGTGGGTAACCGTTTCGGCAGCGCCGATAGTTCGATCTCACTGTGTGATCCCCATTCCAAGTGTTCACTGCGACAGAGACGTTCGGCCGGTAGCATCGCTAACGGCCCGTAAGGGCTAGTCCAGCAAGATGTTTCGCTGCGACCTCGGAAGACGGGGTCTGCGAGGCGCCGGGTGATCGAGAGGTTTCACAATGGAAACGGTGACGAATCGGGTCGTAATGGACCCGACTGGGCAAGACATTCAGGGTGAGATCCTCGAGATCAGGTCGCACGGTCCCGCCACCAGAGTCGAGCTGCCGGGTGGGGTGCAGGCATGGTCGATCACCGACGCCGCGCTGCTGGAGAAGCTGCTCGTCGATCCCCGGGTCTCCAAGGATGCCAGTCAGCACTGGCCCGCCTTCGTCGCCGGTGAGATCCCCCCGGATTGGCCGCTGTACCTGTGGGTTTCGGCGCCGAATATGTTCACCGCCTATGGCAGTGATCACCGCAGGCTGCGCAAGCTGGTGGCGCCCGCGTTCACCGCGCGGCGCACCGAGGCCATGCGCGCACAGGTCGAGCGCATCACCACCGAACTGCTCGACGAGCTGGCAGCCACCCCGGCCGGTCAGACCGTGGACCTGCGCGAGCAGTTCGCTTACCCGCTGCCGATCCAGGTGATCTCGGAACTGATGGGCGTGCCGGAATCACTGAACCCCGGCCTGCGTACCTGCGTCGACGGCATCTTCGACACCACGCTCACCCCGGAGCAGTCGCAGGCCAACTACATGGAGATGTACCGGATTCTCGGCGAGCTGGTGGCCCTGCGGCGCGAACAGCCCGGCGACGACATCACCAGCCTGCTGATCGTCCAGCGCGACGAGGACGAGGGCCAGCTCACCGAGGAAGAGCTCGTCGGCACGTTGCTGCTGGTGATCTCGGCGGGCCACGAGACGACGGTGAACCTGCTCGACCAGGCCATCACCGCGCTGCTCACCCGGCCCGAGGTGCTCGAGAGCCTGCGCGCGGGCACGATCACCTGGCCCGATCTGGTCGAGGAGACGCTGCGATTCGAATCACCGGTCGCGCATCTGCCGTTGCGTTTCGCGGTGGAGGACATCGACATCGACGGCGTCCAGCTCGCCAAGGGTGACCCGATTCTGGCGAGCTACGCCGCGGCCGCGCGTGACCCGAAGCTGCACGGCGACACCGCGGGCGAGTTCGATCCCACGCGAGAGAAGCAGTCGCACATGGCGTTCGGCTACGGTGCGCACCACTGCCTCGGTGCTCCGCTGGCCCGCCTCGAGGCGCTGGTCTCGCTGCCCGCGCTGTTCGAGCGGTTCACCGACCTGAAGCTGGCCGCTCCCGTGACCGAACTGGGCACCGTGCCCAGCTTCATCTCCAACGGCCACCGCCACCTGCCGGCCTACATCCACGGCGAGTAGCGCCGAACTCGCTCGGCCGACCCGTACGGGTCGGCCGAGCAAAGGGGATTCAGTTGCCGGGCACCACCAGCGGTGCGGTGCTCGGGAACACCACCGGCAGGCCCGCCAGCGCCCGGTGGAAAGGCCCCGGCCGCCACACCAGTTCTTCCGGCGGCACCGCGAGCTCGAGTTCGGGCAGCGCGTCGAGGAGCTGGTCGATGGCTTCCTGGGCGATCAGGTAGGCGGGGGACTTCGCCGGGCAGCCGTGCGGGCCGGTGCTCCACGCCAGGTGCGCGCGGTTGTCGAGGAAATCGCCGGTCCCGATCGCGGGATCGTTGTTGCACGCGGCCATGCTGATGACCACCGGCTGATGCGCGGGCAGCCACACATCGTCGACCAGGATCGGCTGCCGCGGATACGTGGTGCAGAAGTTGGCCATCGGCGGGTCGGTGTAGAGCACCTCGTCGAGTGCGTCGCGGGTGGACAGACTGCCGCCGAGCAAGCTGCCCGCGAATCGCTGATCGGTGAGCATCAGCCGCACCGTATTGAGAATCAGGTTGAGCATCGGCTCGATCCCGGCGCCGTACATCGTGAGCACCTGGTTCATCAACTCCTCGTCGGTGAGCCGCTGCGGATGCTGCACCAACCGGGTCGTCACGTCGTCGCCGGGTTCGCTCTGCTTGAGCCGCACCAGGTCGTAGAGCGCGTCCTCCATCATCTGTGTACCGCTGGCCGCGGTGTCGCCGCCCTCGAACATCTGCGCCATCCCGGTCGCGACCCGCCCACCGATATCGGCGGGGACACCGAGCATCGCGTTGATGGTGGCGAAGATGACGGGAAAGGCGTACTGGCTCAGCAGATCCGCGCTGCCGTCCGCGCAGAAGGAGTTGATCACCGGCATCGCGATCTGCTCGACGGTGCGGTGCAGCTGGTACAGGTCGACACCTGCCAGGCCGGCGACGGTGACCTGCCGGTGGCGGGTGTGCTCGGCGCCGGCGGTGCGGATCGCGTTGGGGCGGTAGCGCATCATCGGGAGCACCGGGCAGTCGGCGGGGATGTCGCGCTGCCACATCTTCGGATCGGCGGGAAAATGGTCGGGATCGTTGAGAATCTGTACCGCGGTGCGGTAGCCGATCACGAGGGTGGCGGGGACCCCTGGCACCAGATCGACCGGCACCAGCGAACCGAAGCGGTGCCGCATCTCGCGGTAGGTGCTCTGCGGGTCGGCGGCGAATTCCGGCGAGTACAGCGGCACCCGGTCCTGGCCACTGCGCGAGTCCGGCGAAACATCCAGTGTCACAGCGAGTACTCCTGAGTCGAGGATCGGTGCCTCGGCGACGCGCCGAGTTCGTGGCCGACCCTGGCGGCCAGCTCGTTCATGCGATGGGCGATGAGCGCGAGGTCCACATCGCCGGTGGTCGCGACGCCGAGCAGGGTGCCCGCGCCCGCGGCGGTGATCAGCACCATGCCCTCGTCGTATTCGGTCATGTTCTGGCGCACGGTGTTCGCGAGTCCGCCGCAGAACTCACCGAGCACCTTGCCCAGCGAGCGCAGCCCGCACGCGGCGGCCGCGAAACGCTCCGCGTCGTCGGTGGAGATGGCGCCCGAGTGCGCCACGCGTAGGCCGTCCTCGGATAACAACACCGCGAAGCGGACGCCGTCGAGCGCCAGGTCGTCCAGCAGCCACGCGAGGCGGTTGGTGCTGTTGGAGATCGGAGTACTCATCAGCTGTCGTGCCCTTTCGTCGAGCGTGCGGCCGCGGCGCGGCCGTGTCTGGAGCCGCTGTGCCAGGCCGCCGCGAGCTCGGGGCGCGCGAGCACCTCGCCGGTGTCGGCGCGCTCGTCGGCCGGGGCCACGGTGCGGCGCGTACGTTTGGGCAGCCCGCCGGTGGTGCGGTCGAGCTCGGCTACGTCCAGCTCGGGCGCCGACGCGCTGATCTCGGAAACAGGTTGTGGTGGCGCTACCGGTTCCGGCGCCTCGGCATGCTTGGGCCGGTGCACCTCGGTGGCCGTGACGAGCAGGGCCGCGGGAACGAACACCATCGCCCTGGTGCCGCCGTAGATATTGGGTCCGTCGACATAGGCGGCGAAGCCGTAGCGGCGCGCCAGCGCGGCGACACCGGGGAACCCGACCCGCGGTGACGGGCCGAGGGCGTTGATGTCGACGACGCGCTCGCCCGAGAGCACCTGGCGCGCCTCCTCCATCTGCTCGTGGCTCATCCGCACGCCCGCGTCATCGATGATCACGGTGACGCCGTGATGGCCCTGCTGGTAGGAGATGTCGACGAACGACGACGGCGGTGAGTAGCGCAGCGCGTTGTCGAGCAGGGTCGCGACCGTGTGCACCAGCGGCTCCACCGCCCGGCTCATGACCACCAGTTCGCAGTGGCCCGTGCGCACGCGCAGATAGTCGCGCACCCGCCCGGTGGCGCCGCCCACCACGTCACCGACGGTCTGCTGCGGCCAGCGCCTGCCCGGCAGCCCGCCCGAGACGATCACGTAGGCCTGGGCCTGGCGGATCATCTGCTGGACCGTGTGGTCGATCCGGGTGAGCGTCGCGTAGACCTCGTCGTTGCGGTTCTCCCGCAGCGCGTTGCTCACGACCTGGCCCACGTCGGCGCCGAGACTGACCACGGTGGTGCCGAACGCGCGCACGGCGTTGCTGGTGGCGGCGCGGGCGTCGGCGGAGACCTGGGCACGCGTCGCCTCGTGTGCCGCCTCGACCTGTGCCGCGGCGCGCTCCTCGGCCGCGCGGTCGGCGAGTACCGCTTCGTGTTCGCGCGCCCGGAGTTCCTCCGCGTGGGCCAGCGCCATCTGCTCCATCGCTGTGTTCTTGGCGTGGAGGTCGCGCTCGGCCGCCGCCAGGCGGCCGCGGATCTGACGTTCGTTGCGCAGGGCCTGCAGCGCGACAGCGACCGCGCCGAGCAGGACCAGTGTTGCGATGGAGAACAAGAAGACCGCGAGCGTCGGAGTCATCGGTTCCTTTGTCGTCTGTACCGACCGAAGAGCCGTGGTGGCCGGGTCCTCGCCGGTCTCTCCGACGAGACTTCTCGCCGCGGCCTGCCCTCACACCGTGTGCGCCGCACCACAATTGGGCACCGCGCGCGTGAGGTCGGCCGAAACCGGACTCGCTGCCCGGCGTTTCGGCGATGCGGACACGTTAGCAGTGCGAATCGCCGAGTGCACCAAACGGGTTGCTGCAGAACGTGACTCGCATTGTGGTGGAGAGCCGGTGAATTGATACCGGCGGTTTATCCGCGCCGTGTACGGTTGAACAGATACAGGTCAGCCGTGGACCAGCGGCGACCAACGCGTCGTCGCCGCACTCGGCCTCGGGTTCCGGCTCATTCCTTCTCTCGTCTCCCCGCTGCGGCGCCGTCGTTCGATTCGAGGAAGAACCTGCATGACCAGCGATCTCGACGACGACCCGTCCGACGTGCCATCCGCCGACCCCGAGGAAGAAGACCCGACCGTTCATTGGCCCGAACCGAGCCCGCTGCAATCGTGGTGGACCGACATCATGGGCGCGAAGAAACCACGCCGGTTCGGTCAGCAGACCTGACCTCGGCAGCATGACCCTCCAGGGCCGCACCGTTCTCGGTGCGGCCCTTGTCGTGTTCGGGCTGTATTCGCCGGGGTATTGACCTGGACGCGGTGTCCAACCTAAATTACATGGACACCGTGTCTCAGGTATTCGGGACACACGGCACACGGGAGTGCGTTCATGACACAGAAGGTGTTCGTCGTCGGCGTCGGCATGACGAAGTTCGAGAAGCCGGGTTCGCGAGAGTGGGACTATCCGGACATGGCCCGTGAGGCGGGGACCAAGGCGCTCGCTGATGCCGGAATCGACTACGACCAGGTCCAGCAGGCCTACGTCGGCTATGTGTACGGCGAGTCCACCTCGGGTCAGCGCGCGGTCTACGAGCTGGGGCTGACCGGTATTCCGGTGGTCAACGTGAACAACAACTGCTCGACCGGTTCGACCGCGCTCTACCTGGCGGCGCAGGCGGTGCGCGGTGGGCTCGCCGAGTGCACCCTCGCCTTGGGTTTCGAGAAGATGCAGCCCGGCTCGCTCGGTTCGACCTACGACGACCGTGAGCAGCCGATGATGAAGCACCTGCTGGCGCTGGCCGAGCTGCAGGAGTTCGCGATGCCGCCCGCGCCGTACATGTTCGGTGCCGCGGGCAAGGAGCACATGGAGCTCTACGGCACTACGGCCGAGCAGTTCGCCAAGATCGGCGTCAAGAACCACAAGCACTCGGTGAACAATCCGTACGCGCAGTTCCAGAAGGAATACAGCCTCGAGGAGGTCCTCGAGGCCAAGCAGATCTACGGCCCACTGACCAAGCTGCAGTGCTCGCCGACCTCGGACGGTTCCGGCGCGGTGATCCTGGCGAGCGAGGACTTCGTCGACCGGCACAACCTGGCCGACCGCGCGGTCGAGATCGTCGGGCAGTCGATGGTCACCGACCTCGCCTCGACTTTCACCAGCCCGACCGCGATCGATCTGGTCGGCTCCTCGATGTCGCGCACCGCTGCCGAAGCGGTCTACGCCGAGGCCGGTTTCGGGCCAGAGGACGTCGATGTCATCGAGCTGCACGACTGCTTCTCCACCAACGAACTGCTGACCTATGAGGCGCTGGGCCTGTGCGCGCCGGGGGAGGGCGGCCGGCTCGTCGACGACAACGCCACCACCTACGGCGGCCAGTGGGTCGTCAACCCGTCGGGCGGTCTGATCTCCAAGGGCCACCCCCTGGGCGCGACCGGTCTGGCCCAGTGCAGCGAACTCACCTGGCAGCTGCGGGGCACCGCTGACGCCCGCCAGGTCGCCGACGCGCGAATCGCGCTGCAGCACAACATCGGTCTCGGTGGCGCGGTCGTGGTGACCGCCTACCGCCCCGCCAACCGCTGACTTTTCCCCTACCGAATCACACCAGGAGTAACCCCATGGCATCTGTGTCCGTTTCCACCGCACTTCCCGTCGCGCCCGAGCTGGCCTGGGCCCGGCTCAGCGATCTCGCCAACTGGGAGGAATGGCTGACCATCCACCAGGGCTGGCGCGGCGATCTGCCCGCCGAGCTCGCCGCCGGCGCACGCTTCACCGAGGTCGTGTCGGTGATGAACATGGCCAACAAGATCGAGTGGACCGTCGCCGAAGTGGTGCCGAACTCGTTCCTGCGCATCACCGGCGCCGGCATGGCCGGTGTCACCATCGAATTCGCGTTGAAGGTCGACGCCACCGACACCGGCTCCTCGGCCGCGTTCGACGCGAGCTTCAAGGGCGCGATGATCGTCGGCCCGATCGGCAAGGCCGTCGCCAAGCATGCCGAAGCCGACCTGAAGGAGTCGATGGCCAAGTTCACCGAGCTCGTCGGTTCGGCCGCATGACCACCTCGGAATCGGCCGGAGTCGTCTTCGACGGCTCCGCCCTGGGGGAGTGGACCGACGAAGAGCGGTTCTCGGTCACCGCCGAGCGGATCGCGGAATACGCCGCGGCGACCAACGATCCGGTCCCCGCGCACCGGTCGGGCCAGATCGCGCCGCCGGTGTTCGCGGTGGTGCCGGTGTTCACCTCGATGGCGCCCGCCGCGCTGTCGGTCGCGCCGGTGGAGCTGTTGATGAAGCTGGTCCACGGTGAGCAGGACTTCCTGTTCCACCGCCCGATCCGGGCCGGTGACGAACTGGTCGTGCGGGCCAAGCCGATCGGCTACGTGGGCCGTCCGAACGGCTCCACCGTCGTCATCTACGCCGAAACCCGGGACGCGGCGGGCGAACTGGTCAACGAACAGTGGATGACCGCGTTCTTCCGCAAGGTCGACGCCGGTCCCGGTGAAGGGGAGCTCGCGCCCACCCACCGGATCACCGACGAGGATCGGGCAGGCGATCCGGCCGCGTCGGTCACCGCCCACATCGACGACGACCAGACCTTCCGCTACTCACCGGCCTCGGGCGACCCGATGCCGATCCACCTCGACGACGAGATCGCCCGCATGGCAGGGCTTCCCGGCATCATCAACCACGGTCTGTGCACCATGGCGTTCACCTCGTGGGCCGCGCTGACCGAACTCGCAGGCGGCGACACCGCGCGCCTGCGCAGGCTGGCCGTGCGATTCGCCAAGCCGGTGCTGCCCGGTCAGGACATCACCACCACCTTCTGGCCCACCGAATCCGCTGATCCCGGCGTGCGGGCCTACGCCTTCGAAACCGAAGCCGCGGGCCAGATCGCGATCACCGACGGTCGCGTCGAAATCAACTAGGAGACAAGACTCATGGGAAAACTCGACGGTCGTGTCGCGGTCATCACCGGCGCCGGTCGTGGCATCGGCCGCGAACACGCGCTGCTGTTCGCCCGCGAAGGCGCCAAGGTCGTGGTCAATGACCTCGGCGGCGCCAACGATGGCACCGGCACCGACGCGGGCCCGGCCCAGCAGGTGGTCGACGAGATCGTCGCCGCCGGCGGTGCCGCGGTCGCCAACACCGACAACATCGCCACCTGGGACGGCGCGAAAGCGCTGGTCGACCAGGCGGTCAGCGAGTACGGCACCTTGGACATCGTGGTGAACAACGCGGGCATCCTGCGCGACGCGTTCATCGCGGGCATGGACGAGTCACAGTGGGATTCGGTCATCGCGGTGCATCTCAAGGGCCACGCCGCCACCCTGCACCACGCCGCCGCGTACTGGAAGGCGCAGTCCAAGGCCGGTACCCCGGTATCGGCCTCGGTGATCAACACCGCCTCGGCCTCGGGCACGTTCATGCCCAACGCCGGTCAGGGCAACTATGGTGCGGCCAAGGCGGGCATCGCCGCGCTCACCCTGGTCGCCGCCGACGAACTCGAACGCTACGGCGTGCGCGTGAACGCGATCGCCCCGATCGCGCGTACCCGCCTGACCCTGGCCACCCCCGGCATGGGCGCGCTGTTCGCGGCCGAGGTGCCCGAGGGTGAGTTCGACGCGTTCTCCCCGGCCAACATCTCCCCGCTGGTCGCCCACCTCGCCGAGGCCGACTGCGCGATCACCGGCAAGGTGTTCGCCGTGCAGGGCGGGGCGATCGTCGAGCTGGCCGGCTGGCACGACGTGCGCACCGTCGAGACCGACGGACCGTGGACCATCGACGAGGTGGCCGCCCAGCTGAAAGAGACCAACTAGCCATGGCGCGCAACAGTTATGAGCTCGGGGTCGGCGTCAGCGAGGACCACCTGGCCCTCGCCGACGCGGTCGCCGGTTTCGTCGAGCGGACCATCACCGCCGAGGTCGTCCGGGCCGCGGTCGAGTCCACCGACGCGGGCAAGGTCCTGCCGTTCTGGGATGGCCTCGTCGCCCAGGATCTGCTCAGCCTGCACATCGCCGAGGATCTCGGTGGTCAGGGCGCCGGTCTGCTGACGCTGGCTGTCGCGCTCGAACCGCTCGGGCGTGGCCTGCACACCGGCCCGTTCGTGCCGACCGTGCTCGCCGCCGCGGTGCTGGCCGCCGCGGATGACATTCGCGCCGAGGGCAATCCGAGCCTGGCGCGGATTGCCGGGCTGGCCGACGGGTCGCGCACCGGCGCGGTGGCCCTGACCTCGAACCTGACCGGCACGCTCACCGACGGCACGTTGACCGTCAGCGGAACGGCCGACGGTGTGCTGGGGGCAGTGTCGGCCGATGTCGTCATCGCGCCCGTCACGGTGGCCGGCGAACAGCGGTGGGTCGTCTTCGAGAACATCGAACTGACCGTCGGCGCGCAGGACAGCATCGATGTGCTGCGCGGTTCGGCACGACTGCAGGCGGATTCGGTCGAGGTCTCCTTCGACCGGGTGCTCGAGGTGAGTTCGGCGCGCGTGCGTTCGGTGGCTGCGGTGGTGCTCGGCGCCGAAGCGGTCGGCGTGATGTCGTGGTGCGTGTCGACCGCGTCGGAATACGCCAAGACCCGGGTGCAGTTCGGTCGGCCGATAGGTCAGTTCCAGGGCGTCAAACACAAGTGCGCCCAGATGGGCATCGCGCTGGAGAAGGCGCGTGCCGTGCTGTGGGACGCCGCCTACGCTCTCGATCGCGACGACGACACCGCGGAGTACGCCGCAGCTGTCGCGTCGCTGATCATCCCGGATGCCGCGGTGCAGGTCGCCCAGGAGTGCATCCAGGTGCACGGCGGTATCGGCTTCACCTGGGAGCACGACGCGCACCTGTACTACCGGCGGGCTCTCGCGCTGCGCGGGCTGCTCGGCGCCCGTGACGAACGGGCCGAGGCGGTGGCCGGTTACGCGCTGTCGGGGCTGACGCTGTCGAGCGAGTTGGAACTGCCCGCCGAAGCCGAGCGGATCCGGGCGTCGGTCCGGGCCGAGCTGGCCGAGATCGCGGCGATCGACGACGAGGACGACCAGCTCGTCGCGCTCGGCGACGGTGGCTGGAACCTCCCGCACCTGCCGCGGCCCTACGGCCGCTCGGCCTCGCCGCTCGAGCAGGTGGTGATCGCGCAGGAGATCAAGACCTCCGGTATCCAGATGCCGCAGTTGCTGATGGGAACCTGGGCGGTCGGCGCGTTGGTTCCGCACGGCGACGAACGGCAGAAGCAGGAACTGGTCGTGCCGACACTGCGCGGCGAGCTGGTGTGGTGTCAGCTGTTCAGCGAGCCGGGCGCGGGTTCGGATCTGGCGAGCCTGACCACCAAGGCCACCAAGGTCGACGGTGGCTGGCGGGTGAGCGGACAGAAGATCTGGACCACGGTCGCGCAGTTCTCGGACTGGGCGATGCTGATCGCGCGCACCAGCCCCGACAAGCCCAAGCACGAAGGCATCACCTACTTCGTGCTCGACATGTCGAGCCCCGGGATCACCGTGCGCCCGCTGCGGGAGATGACCGGATCGGCGCTGTTCAACGAGGTGTTCCTCGATGACGTGTTCGTTCCCGACGAGAACGTGGTCGGCGGGGTCGACGACGGCTGGCACGTGGCCCGCACGACGCTGGCCGGTGAGCGGGTGGCGCTGAGTCAGAAGATGGAGGCCTACGCCACCGACACCGACCTGCTGCGCTTCGCGATCGGCCGCGATCTCTCGCCGGTGGCGCGTTACCGGCTCGGCGAACTCATGGCCGAGAGCCGAGCGGTGGACGTGATCAGTTCACGGGTGGTGCTCAAGCAGCTGTCCGGCATCGACGTGTCCACCACGTCCAGTGTCGGAAAGCTGTTGGGAATGGCGCTGGGACAGGCGATTTCGGAGTACGTCGTCGCCGAGCTCGGTGTCGCCGGTGTGGTGTCGGTGCCCGGTGAGCGCAGCGACCACGCGATGGAACAGCTGATCGCGGGCCGTGCCACCACCATCTACGGTGGCACCACCGAGGTCCAGCTCAATGTCATCGGTGAACGGATGCTCGGCCTGCCACGCGACGCCGCGGCACAGGGGTGAGCGACCCGGGCGTCGGGCAAGCGCCCGACGCCCGGGCGATCGCCGGTGCCCGTGCGCGGCCGGATCGGTGGAATCGCTGGACTACAGTTCGTCGTTGTATTCAGCAGAGCGTTGTATGCAGCAGAGCGCCGGACCGGCATCTGCACCGCACGGGCCCGGTGAAGGAGATGATGTGACCGCACAGCGCACCGACGGCCGAGCCAGCCGCTGGGACCGTCACCGCGCCGACCGCCGCGAACTCATCCTCGCCGCCGCCCTCGCGGCCGTGCAGGCCCAAGGCGCCTCGGTCGGCGTCCAGGAGATCGCCGATCTGGCCGGTGTCCCGCGCTCGGTGCTGTATCGCCTGTTCAAAGACCGTCAAGACCTCGATGAGCAGCTGCGCACCCGCATCATCGACGACCTGATGGCGGTACTCGCCCCCACCCTGAACCCCGAGGGCACCGTCACCGAGGCGATCGCGCGTTCTGTCGACGCCTACGTGGGCTGGATCGCGACCAATCCGCGCCTGCACTATTTCCTCGGCGCCGGGTCCGGCGCCAGTAAGGATCACAACTCGCCGATCGTGTCCGGGACGAAGATCGCCATCGCGGGTACCGTCCGCGAGGTGTTCGAGAGCGCGCTGCGGGCACAGTCGGCACCGGTGGCGGTCGCCGAGCCGATGTCGTTCGGCCTGGTGAGCTTCGTCGACGGCAGTGTGAACCGGTGGCTGAGCCGGTCGATGCAGCCGATGGACGCCGCGGAACTGTCGTCCTACCTCCAGATCGCCATCTGGGCGATCATCGACGCCAGTCTGCGCGAGGTCGGCGTCACGCTCGATCCGCGCACGTCGATCGCCGAACTGACGGCGCAAAATTAGATGTAACACGCAGTAGCGTCAACCCTTGTGTGGTACCGCTGGTACCACTAAACTGGGTAGTGGAACCGCACCGAGGAGACACCGATGACGCTGTCCAGCTACCACGAGGTCCTGCAGAGCCTGTCCGAAGGCTCGGTGACCAAACACTTCGATCCCTATGTCGACATCGACTGGGACTCGCCCGAGTTCGCCGTGCACTCCGACGACCCGCGCTGGATCCTGCCCGACGTGGACCCGCTCGGCCGTCACCCCTGGTACAAAGCCCAGCCTGTCGAGAAGCGGATCGCGATGGGATTGTGGCGCCAAGCCTGCATCGCGAAGGTCGGCATCGACTTCGAACAGCTGCTCATCCGTGGGCTCATGCAGTACCTGCCGTCGGTGCCCAACGGTGATCCGGAATTCCGGTACATCACCCACGAGGCTGCCGAAGAGTGCAACCACACGATGATGTTCCAGGAGATGATCAATCGCATCGGCTACCGCGATGTGATCGGCATGGGCTCGGTCGATCGTAAGCTCACGTTGATCATCTGGCCCGCGGTGAAGTTCTTCCCCGGATTCTTCTTCGCCCTGGTGCTCGGTGGCGAGGAGCCGATCGATCACCTGCAGAAGGCGTTGCTGCGCAGCGGTACCGATCCACATCCGATGGTGCACCGGGTGATGGAGATCCACGTGGCCGAGGAGGCCCGGCACATCTCGTTCGCGCACGAATATCTTCGGATCAACGTGCCCACGATGAACTTCGTGTCGAAAACCGTGCTGTCCGTGGCCTTCCCGATCATCATGCGGGTGATGCTGGCGATGATCGCGACACCGCCGAAGGAGTTCGCCGAGAAGTTCGGGATTCCGGGCGAGGTGATACGAGACGCGTACTGGCGCAACGACCACTCGCGCCACATCAAGCGGGATGTGTTCACCGATGTCCGCGCGCTCGCGACCGACATCGGCCTGATGAATCCTGTCGCCAAGCGCGTGTGGCAGCTGCTCGGCATCGACGGACCGGTCTCGCGCTACCGCAGCGAGCCCGCGCGCAGGACCGCATGAGGGCCGAAAGCTGGTCCGCGCCCACGGCGGCCGTGCTCCCGGACAAGGACCCGTTCTTCGCGCCACGGCCCGGGTTCGAGACCCTTGCCGAGGGCACGATCCTGCGTTCGCGGCCGGTCGAGCTCGCCGCGTTCGGTGTGATCGGCATGAAGGTGCGGGCCTGGCAGCTGCTCTATCGCACGACCGATCTCAACGGCATGCCCGAGGCGTCCGTCACCACGGTGGTGACGCCGATGGGCGGTGTCGCGCCCGGTGCCCCACTGCTGTCGTTCCAGTGCGCGATCGACGCCATCTCGCCGCGGTCGTTTCCCTCCTACGCGTTGCAGCGCGGCTCTCGCGCCGTCGGCACCTTCGTGCACGTCGAACAGCTGTGCTTCGCCGACGCGCTGGCCAGGGGGTGGGCGATCTCCATTCCGGATCACGAAGGCATGCTCGGCGCGTGGGGAGCGCCGCGCGAACCGGGCTACCGCGCACTCGACGGCATCCGCGCGGCACTGGCCTTCGAGCCCGGCGGTCTCGACCCGCAGGCGCAGGTCGGGCTGTGGGGGTACTCGGGCGGCGGGCTGGCCACGGCTTGGGCCGCGGAGATGGCGCCGACCTACGCGCCGGAGCTCGACATCGCCGGCGCCGTGCTCGGCTCCCCGGTGGGCGATCTGGTCTCGACATTCCATCGGCTCAACGGCGGGCTGCACGCGGGCTTGCCGACCCTCGTCGTCGCCGCGCTGCGCCGGGTGTATCCGGCGTTCGAGGAACTCGTCGCCACCCATTTCAGCGACGAGGGCCGCGCGGTGCTCGACAAGGCCGCCGAGTCGACCACCGCCGCCGCGGTGCTGCGGTTGGCCCGCTACAACGTCGACCGGCACAGCGGCACCCCCATCGCCGAGTTGCTCGCCATGGAGGCGATGCTGGCCGTCTTCGCCGATCTCACACTGGGGGACCGGGCGCCCGCGGTGCCGCTGCTGGTGCTGCAAGCCGTGCACGACCAGATCATCGCGGTGGGCGATATCGACGCGCTGGTGCGGCGCTACCGCGAGCAGGGCGCGCACGTGACCTACCTGCGCGACCGGGCGAGCGAGCACATCTCGCTGCTGCCGCTGTCGACGCCGCTGAGCCTGAACTGGCTCGACGACCGATTCAGGGGTGTCGCGGTGACACCGTCGCAGACCCGGACGGTGCGCAGCGTACTCGCGCTGCCCGCGGGCCGTCGGGGGTTCGGCGCCCTCGCACGGGTCGTGCTGCGGGTCCTCTTCGGGCGGCCCATCACGGCCTCGTCCGCCGGTCACGGCAGGCAGCGCACGGCGAGCAAGGCTCGTCACGCAGCCTGAAGCTACAACTTACTCACTGGTAAGATAAGAAACTGTGGGTCTGCCGGTAGGCAGTAACTGGTGAGGTAAGGGGTTTACCGATGGGGATCGTTGCCGATCTGCCGCGCGCGGTGCGCAATGTGTGGTCGGTGTCGTTCGGCGGCGGACTCGAGTCCTACCGCCCCGCACCGTCGACGACGGTGTACGACGGCGCACACCGTCACCTGAAGCGCTACGACCGCACCACGCGGGCGACGGGCAATCCGGTGCTGCTGGTGCCGCCGCTCGCGGTGACCACCGCCTGCTTCGACCTGCGGCCGGGGCAGAGTCTGGTGCGCTTCCTGCTCGACCGGGGCAGGCAGCCCTACGTCATCGACTACGGCGAATTCGGGTACGCCGACCGCGATCTCGGCCTCGAGGACTGGACCGACGACATCCTGCCCGAGGCGATCGCGCGGGTCAGCGAGGAACACGACGGCCGTGGCGTCGACATCATCGGCTGGTCGCTGGGTGGTGTGCTCGCGCTGCTGACCGCGGCCGCCCACGCCGACCTGCCGATCGCCTCCATCACCTGCCTGGCCGCACCGATCGACCAGGCCCGCACCGCGTTCCTGATCCCGCTGCGCCTTCTCGCCAAGGTCACCGGTGGTCGCGAGATGGCCGTGGCGACCAAGGTGATGGGCGGCATCCCGCAGGAATTCGTGCGGCTCGGCTTCCGGATCCAGGCTTTCGACCGCGAGCTCGCCAAACCGATGTTCCTGGCCCGCAACGCCTTCGACACCGAAGCTTTGGCCAGGATGGAGGCCACCGACCGGTTCATGGCTACCATGCCCGGCTACCCGGGTCGCTCGTACTGGCAGATCTACCGCAGCCTGGTGCTGCGCAACGAACTCGCCGGCGGGTCGATCCGACTGCGATCGGATCTGGTGATCGAACTGTCGAAGGTCACCTGCCGGGTCTTGCTGGCGGGCAGCCCCAGCGACGTGGTGGTGCCCGCCGCCTCGGTGCGCCGCGGCCTCGATGTCCTGCCCAACGCCGCCGAGGTGGAGTTCGTGGAGGTGAGCGGCGGACACCTCGGACTGGTTTCCGCCGCCGACACCACCTGGCCCGCGATCGAGGAGTTCCTCAGCCGCTGACCCGCGCACACACCTGTGCCCGCGGAATTTCGGCCGCTCCACCAAACCGCGGGCAGGTGCAGTCCGAACCTCTCTTCATGCCTCACGTCCGCCGTGGGGTGACCCGCACTGATTCGATCAGTGCATCCGGTAGACGAGAGGTTCGCGCTAGTGAGAAGAACACGTCGATCGATCCGTACGGCCGCGGTAAATGCTGCGCTGGTGAGCGCGCTGGCCTCGGCCGCGCTGGTGCTGCCTGCGAGCGTCGCCGTCGCCCGACCCGAGACGGCCGGGGTGGTCTCGACAGTCGATATCGACAGCAGACGCCAGCTGGTGACCGTCTTCTCGCCCGCGATGGACAAGCCGATCCCGGTGCAGGTGATGCGGGCCGCCGATACCGAGAACCCGCGGCCGACGATGTATCTGCTCAACGGTTCCCAAGGCGGCCCGAATCAGAGCGGCTGGGACGCGCAGACCGACGCCGTGGATTTCCTGCGCGACAAGGACGTCAACGTCGTGACCCCGGTCGGCGGCGCCAGCTCCTACTACACCGACTGGGTGCGCGACGACGCGGTGCTCGGCCGCAACAAATGGCAGACGTTCCTCAACGAGGAGTTGCCGTCGGTGATCGAGGGGTTCCTCCGGGCCGACGGCAACCGCACCATAGTCGGTGTGTCGATGAGCGGTACCTCGGTGCTGAACCTGGCGATCGCCAAGCCCGGCTTCTGGAACAGCGTCGCCTCCTACAGTGGTTGCGCGCAGACCTCGGACCCCATCGGCCAGGAATTCGTCCGGATCACGGTCGAGAACTGGGGTGGCGGGCAGAGCATCGAGAACATGTGGGGCCCACGGAACGGCCCCTTGTGGCGAGCCAATGATCCGCTCGTCAACGCGGAAGGGCTGCGCGGCACCGAGGTCTATCTGAGTACCGGTACCGGGATCCCCGGCGCACCCCACGACACACCGGCTGACGCGCGTGTCCAGGACGGCAGGATTCCGCTCCCGGTCCAGATCGCCTTCGGTGGTCCCATCGAAGCAGCGGTGCACTTCTGCACCATCAACCTCGCGAACCGGCTGCGCGAGTTGAACATTGCGGTGACGCTGGACGAGCGGGCTGTCGGCACACACTCCTGGGGATACTGGGAGGACGACCTGCGCTCGTCGTGGCCGTTCCTGGCGCAGTCGGTGGGCAGCCGGACCAACTGAGCCGACGGCCTCACCGAGCCTGGCGAACTGTCCATAGCCCAGCGCGGCGACGGATCCCGGTGCCCATCGAACAGGTCATCGGGATCCGTTGCCGCCCGGGGTATCAGGCCTTCGTGGCCACTACCAGCACATTCTTGCCGAACAGTTTGCCGGTGACGGCCTGCAGGAGCTTGCTGAGCGGGAACACCACGCGGTCGTAGAGCTTCAGCGCTCGTGTGTTGATCGTGCCGTCGTCGCTGCCGGCGAACTTGTAGGCCAGGGTGGCGAAGAAGCCGATCGGGTCGCAGTAGCGCGACTCCACGATCTCCAGACCCGCGTTACGGAGAATGCGGTTGAGCTGAGTTCGGCGATAACGCCGGTAGTGCCCGACTTTGGTGTCCATCGAGGTGAACAGCATCTCGAGCGCGGGCACATAGATCACCAGCGTCCCGCCGGGCCGCAACAGCGAGGTCAGGTGTTCGGACGCTTCCTGGTCGTTCTTGATGTGCTCGAAAACGTTGAAAGAATAGATCAAACCGTACATTTCGGCTTCGGATGGCTCGGCCTCGCAGTCGACGACCTTGTAGCCTTTCGACAGCAGCAACTTCTGCAGCTCGGCGTCGGGTTCCAGACAATCCGGGATGATCTGCCGCTCGGCCAGCATATCGGCGTAGGTGCCCCGACCGGCACCGAAGTCCAGTATGCGCAGGTCCGGCGACGTGACATGTTTATCTACGCAGTCGATCAGAAATTTGTTGTAATTGACCGCTTCGGTCATCGCCTCCAGGTTGTCGCACCCGGTGTACGCGAATTCACTGCTGGTCACGCTTGATCCCCTCAATGCATCGATGGGCGGCAATGGCGGTCAGCGTAGTCCGACTACATTGCGGTGCCACGACATCGGGCAACATCGTCTGCGCGCCTCGGCCGGCGTCAGCGGAGGGTCTGCGGTGCGGCCGTGGCCAGAGAGGTCAGAGGGGGCTGAGAGGTAGCAGGTTCGGCGCACCCGGTGCGATGCTCGCGCCCGATGCGCCGAACCTCTGTCTGCGCCATCATGGTGAAGTCGTCAATCCGGCTGACCGAACCGGCGGCGATCGGTCATCCTGGTCAGCTCGACGGGCCCGGTCCAACCGCAGGGTGACTCGCACATGCCGGTCACCATCGCGGTGGTCGATCCGTCGCTGTAATAGACGGTGTGCGTGCTGGCCCGCGCCGGATAGCCGCACGAAGGGCACTTCCCGAAGTAGTCGAGCACCTCGCGAATTCCGGATGCCGAGACCGGCTTCGGCGTCCACGGCGGTGCTGCTGCGCGTTCGACTGAACTGTCTCGCATTTTCGGTTCTCTCATCGTCGCGATGACGATGGGTCTGTCGTCGCGTCAATCGGAGACAAGAGCCTTTCAGTAGTGCTTGGCTCCCGGCGTGCACGGGCTCGCCGAACCTGTCGATGTCGCCAGATCGCAGATGCCACCGGTGAGCATGTGAAACGGAGTGACGCCGAGCAGGACGATCAATCCGATGATGTCACCTTGCCCGGCCAGTACCGCGGCCGAGCTCGCCGCTGCCGAGCCCGAGTCTGCTGCCGATGAGCCGGTCTCGGCTACCGCCGTGCCCGCTGCGGCTGCGACGAGGCCTGCTACCGCGACCGAGGCTGCGGTGATACGAAGGGCGTTGCGCATTTCATGCTCCTTGCTGGGGAGTGGGAACTCCCGGGAAATGGGTTGGTGCAGAATTTCGCCGGCAGATCAGCGCGGTGGCTTGCTCATATCGCGGTTCATCGTCGGGAGTTCGATGCTGATCGGCAAGCGCAGTTCCGCCAGATAGATCAGCGCGGCTTTGCGCAGGAATTCGTCGAGGAGCCAGTAGGGATCCTGGAGCGGCGGGACCACGGTGAGCGCGCCCTCGCGCACGGCGATGAACGGACCCCACGCGACTTGCAGCAGGGGGTCCCAGACCGGTTCCCGCGGAATCGAGAGCCCGTCGGC
The DNA here is from genome assembly GCF_042674185.1 of Nocardia sp. NPDC056952. Lineage (NCBI taxonomy): Bacteria > Bacillati > Actinomycetota > Actinomycetes > Mycobacteriales > Nocardiaceae > Nocardia > Nocardia sp. NPDC056952. The sequence goes on from NZ_JBHURA010000003.1 coordinate 546,566, forward strand.
GATCTTGTCGCCGAGCAGGAATCGAGTGAACGCGCCGAGTACCGGCTTGCTCAGAATCGACAGATCGATGTTGGCGCCCAGGCTGAGGAGCCGATCGGCCAGCTTGGCGCCTTCCGGCGTCGGCGCGATGATGGGGTCGAGGATCTGCGCCGCTTGGGAATTGGCGTCGGGCCATGACTTGGGGATGTATTCGTCGCGTACGCCCAGCAGGTGCCCGGCGACCTGCCAGGAGTGCAGGAAAGCGTCCGATTCGTGTGCCGGGATCGGCACTTTCCAGGAATTGAGGTGCTTCATCACGGTCGTCGGCAGGCTGTGCCAGGTGACCATGATGTCGTTCTGGCTGATCGGCTTGTCCTCCTCCGCGGAGTGCACCCAGTGCGGGGACTGCGGCAACAGGTGACGCACCGCCGCGTGCACCAGCCGGGTTTTGACGCAGGTGACGATCATTTCCCCATCGGGGGCATAGGCATTGGCGCTACCGATGTCATAACCGAGTTTCGCGGTTTTGGTGATGCGATCTTTGAGATCGTGGCCGCCCTTGGAGTAATAGACCGCGCGCGCCTCTTTCGGGATGACGGTGCTCATCATGCCGCTGGCGAACCCGTAGAGGACACCGAGATACAGTCCGCGCTTCTTGTTGAACGCGATCGCGGTATCCAACTTGCCGGTGTCGGTCCACTGCGGCAGTCGGCGGGCGTACTCCATGAAGTCGCGCAACTCCGAGGGTAAGCCGGCAGGCAGCGCCTGACCGTTCTTGGTCCAGGTCCGCAACAGTTCGTTGACCTTGGGGACTTCGCCTCGGTCGACGAGTCCGGCGACGAGTTCGTCGGCTTCGGGATCCCATACCGTCAACGGGTCGACGCCGGAACCGGATCCGGCCACCGATCCTTCCGGCGACCACGTCCACGGATCTGCCCGTGCGATCGCACCCAATCCGATGGTGCCGACAACGCCGAGCACTCCGCCGGCTTTCAGCGCATTACGCCTATTGAGTCTATCCATGACATTACTCCTCATTGAGCACGTTCAGACTCCCAGGCCGCAGCGAGAACACTCGATTCGCTTCGCTGCATCAGCCTAGAATAGTCAGTAACTTAACAGGGAGTGGGCACTGTGTCCACGGAATCCGGATTGACGCCCGGCGTCCTTCGGGATCGGGGAGCATGAAGCGGAGCCGAAGCATCGATAAGTGCCGTGACCTGCCTACTCTTCCTGGTTGCTTGGCATGCGCCGGTTCGGCAGTGGTCACCTCCTGCTGAGGTCCTCCAAGAGGGGATAGGCAGTAACTTAGCTGGACGGAGCGCTATCGAGCTGGATCGCCGACTCTGGTCGATGGCTATCGACTCTCGCTTTCGCTGGCCGATTCAGAGGGTTAATGTGCTGTATAGGGGCATGTACTGACGTATGACCGTGCCCTGGGGCGCGTCCCCGTGCGGGCGATCTGCCGGAGAGCGGCGATCGAACGCGCGGCGCCTGCGACGGAAACTATCAGGAATGTGCATTAACATAGCGGCAAAGATTCGAATACTCGCCGCGTATCCCGGATCTTGAGTGGGTCTCCCGTGTATGCGAGAATCATGGCTAACTTATTGGACCTGTCGCCGACCGTCGGCGACAGTGCGTGAGGAGTCAAAGATGTCCGCTGTCGTCGTCGACGTACGTCGACCACCGCCTGGCCGGAGAACGCGCGGCGGGGGACTGTCACCGGTGCCCTGCGCTGCCCTGCTCGCCGATGTGTTCGGGCAGCAGGCCGATCGTTGCCGCTCGATGATCGTGGCGTCGGCTGACACGGGATCGGCGCAGCGATGACCCATCGGCGTTGTGCCCTGATCACCGGCGGTTCGCGCGGGATCGGTGCGGAAGTCGCGCGGCGTCTGGCCGAACTCGGCTACGACCTCACGCTCGCTGCCCGCGATGGAGCGGTGCTGGACAGCACCGCTGAAGAGCTGCGCACCGACCACGGTGTCGACGTAGTGACGGTGATCGCGAACATGAACGATCCCGAACAGTTGCTGCGCCTCGCCGGCACGCACGCCGACCGGTTCGGTCGCCTGGACGTTCTGGTGCACTGCGCCGGCACCGGTACCGCCGGTCCGGTCGCGACGATGAGCGCCGCCGGCTACCACCGCATGTTCGACATCAACGTTCGTGGCCCCCTGACCCTTGTGCAGCACTGCCTGCCATTGCTGCGCGAGACGGCGAAGGACAACCCCGGCGCAGGTGCGAAAATCGTTGCGCTGGCCTCGATCACCGGTGTCGCGGGGGAGCCGGGCTTGGCCGCCTATGGGGCGTCGAAAGCCGCTCTGGTGTCGCTCTGCGAAACCATCTCGCTGGAGGAATCCGCGAACGGTGTCAGTGCGACAGCTATCTCACCCGGCTATGTCGATACCGATATGACCGCGTGGAAACGCGACGAACTCGACCGCGCGGCGATGCTGACGACCGGGGACATCGCTGAACTGGTGCTGGCCATCACTCGTCTGTCCGCTAACGCCGTCGTCCCCAATATCGTTGTCTCCCGGTCGGGAAACCGGCTGTGGCGAGCATGATCGACCGCCCATCGCCTGCTGAGCCGGTGGGAACGAGTACGGCTCGATGACCGCGATACGCGGCGAAGTGAGGAACGCGCACATCCTCACCCGCGCGGATCGCGGCGAAGCCCGTGCCCGTCGCCGCGAGGTCGTCATCCGCGCCGCGCGTGACGTCTTCGTCGACCATGGTTTCCACGGCGCCAGTATGGAAGAGATCAGCGTCAGGGCCCAGGTGAGCAAACCGGTGCTCTACAACCACTTCACGGGCAAAGTGGACCTGTATTCCACTGTGCTGCAACGGTATCTGGACCACATGGTCGATGGCCTGCGTGGTGCGCTCCGAACGACCGCCGGGTACGAGAACAAGGTGCGGCGCACGGTGTCGGCCTATTTCGACTTCGTCGACGAAGACGACGGTGCGGGATACACGCTCGTGTTCGACACGCCGGTTCCGAGTGAGCCGAGCGTCGAGGGTCGGGTTCGGATGGCGATGGCCGAATGTGCGGCACTGGTCGGTGCCGAACTCGACGCGGTGGGGATGGATCCCTACCGTGCCCGGGCTTGCGCGTTCGGTCTCGTCGGCGCCAGCCACCTGGCGGCCCGCTACTGGTTCGACGCCGGTCGCCCGATTCCCAAGATCGACGCGGTCGACACCACCGTTGCGCTGTTCTGGACAGGACTGTCCGGAACGGGCTAGTGCGAATACCGGCGGGGTCGACGAAGTCGCCGCGGCGGTGCGGGAAGCGTCCGAGGATCTGGACCCGATGCGACGTGTGTCTCCGCTCAGATCAGATTCTTGCCCTGGGATCTACGCTCACGCATGTCGTCCAGGTAGCGCTCGAAGGGCTGAGCTCGCCACGTGTCCGGCAGCACCTCGAGCAGTCGGCCGAGCGTGCGCATCACGATTTCGAACACTCGCTGCCTGCGCGGGCTCCATGGCAGGCCCAACTCGTCGCGGAACTGCTGTGGCAGAAACCCGGTGGTGAAGAAGCGATTCGCCCGACCGAACGCGACGCGCACGCTTCGACGCCATGCCGCCAATTCGACAACGTAGTTGAGCAAGTAGGTGCGGACTTCGTCGTCGAAGGACAGATCGCCGAGCATGGAGTCCCAGTACCGATCGAAGGCCGCGCGGTCGGCCGGCCACAGTTCGGCCGGCATCTGCAGGGTTGTCCCGAACCTGGCGGCATCGCAATACATCTCGTCGGCATCCTGCTCGTTCATTCCGCCGAAGAGCAGGTTCACCGTGTCCAGGACGCCTCGGTACAAGCAGGCGGCCACCCACAGTTGCAGCTGAGGGTCGAAGGCGTTGTACCGAACAGGGCTGTGCGGTCCCGAGCGCACCTGCCGGTGCGCGGTGCCCACCGCGGCACGGTAGGCCGCCTGATCTTCGTCGGTTCCGATCATCGCCACCGCGAGGTAGGTGAGCGTGGTTCGACCGCGCTTGGCCGGCCGCGTCGCGTAGCTGCCCGATTCGACAACACTTTCCACTACGCCGCGCCCGACCGGCGGCAGGCTCAGCTGCATGATCACGTTCGCCGGGCCGCCCAGCAACGCGCCGACACCGTTGAGGTAGCGGTGCCGGCGCGCGATGTCGTCGGAGGCATCCCGCGGACGACCAGCCCTTGCTGAACGGGTCATGGCCGGCCTCCGAATCGAAAGGGTGAGAGATTCACGCGCTCATGTTCTCACCGAGGCCGGTCTTCCACAATGCTTTTCGGCGATTTCAGCGGTATTAAGTTACCAATGATTCCGGCACCGGCTACCATCGCCATCGGCTGTCGGCGCTTGGATTCCGATCGCTTGTCCCGAGTACCCGACCCCTTCGGAGGTGTCCATGCCAGTGATCCCGAGCATGCCCGCGGCCCTGGTCAGAACGATGGCTGACGGCTTGTCCGCCGTCGGGGTTCTGCGCAGAAGCGGCGCGATCGAGCTTCGACATCCGGTGGAGCTGCTGCGTACTGCCAGGGATGCGACCGTGCTCGGTCCTGTGGCCACCGCGTTCGCGCACGCGGCTCGCCACAACGGCGCCGCGACGGCCATCGTCGACGAGCTGGGGCCGCTGACGTTCGCGGAGCTCGATGGCAGGTCGAACGCGGTGGCCAACGGCCTTGTCGCGCGGGGGATCGCGAGTGGCACGGTGCTGGCCGCGCTCTGCCGGGATCATCGGGGGATGGTCTTGTCGCTGCTCGCCGCGGGCAAACTGGGTGCGCGCATCGTGCTGCTCAACACGGGAATGGCGGGCCCGCAGTTGGTGTCGGTGACCGAACGCGAAAACGTGGGTGCGATCCTGCTCGACGCCGAGTTCCTTCACCGCTTCGACGACCTTCCCAAGAAGTTGCCAATGATTCTGACCATGGACGACGGCTGGGTGGACCACGGGCAGCCCACGCTGGACGATGTCCGAGCGGGCCGGCACACCCGACCGCCGGTGAGCCCCAAGCAGCCCGGCGGGATTGTGGTACTCACCAGCGGCACGACCGGAACACCGAAAGGTGCGCCGCGGGCCAAAGTGTCGCCCTTGCAATCGGCGCAGTTCCTCGACCGGATCCCCTTGCCGAAGGCGAGTACGACCGTGCTCGCGGCGCCGGCGTTCCACGGCACCGGTCTCTCGCAGCTGATTCTCGGTTGGGCGCTGGGAAGCACGATCGTCTTGCGGCAGCGCAAATTCGACCCGCGACGCACGCTGGCCGATATCGAACACCATCGGGCGGGCACGTTGGTGCTGGTACCAACGATGTTGCAGCGCATCATCGATCTGGGCGAGTCCGTGCTGGCCGAATACGACACCTCCTCACTGAAGGTGATCTTCGCGGCCGGATCTGCCATCTCGCCCGACCTGAGCAGGCGTACGGCGCTGGCGTTCGGTGAGGTGCTCTACAACCTGTATGCCTCGACGGAGGTCGCGGTGGCAGCCGTCGCCACGCCCAGCGATATGCGGGAAGCGCCCGGCACCGTCGGCCGCCCACCCGTGGGCTGCCGGGTCGCGATCTACGATGACGACCGCCGCCGGGTCACCGAACCGGGTGTGGTCGGCACCATTTTCGTGGCCAGCGCACTGAGTTTCAGCGGCTACACCGACGGCACAGGCAAGGAGATCGTCGACGGAATGCAGTCCAGTGGCGATGTCGGCCATTTCGATGCGGCGGGAAGGCTGTTCATCGATGGTCGCGACGACGACATGATCATCTCCGGTGGGGAGAACGTCTTTCCGCTCGAGGTCGAAAACCTGCTCGTGGAACGACCGGACATCCTCGAGGCGGCGGTCGTGGGGGTAGACGATCGCGACTTCGGAAAACGCCTGCGCGCGTTCGTTGTGCCCGCACCCGGTGCTTCGTGCGACGCGCAACAGATAAAGGATCACGTCAAAGCGGCCCTCGCGCGACACAAGGTCCCGCGGGACGTGGTGTTCGTAGACGAGTTGCCACGCAATGCCACCGGCAAACTGCTTCGTCGCAAGCTCGAGCGCGTCGATCCGCGGTGAGATCGGGGCGCGGCCTCTTCTGCGCGTGCGGTGTCGAGGTCACGCCGGGGTGGGTGACTCCCGAGACGTGGCGATGTCACCGGCCAGGGTGTGACCGCGCTGATCACGTGGTCTGTCAGTTCTCGGTCGAGTCCGGCTGCGATGAGCGCGTCGGTGAGATGGCCTGCGACCAGGGTGAAGTGGACTGGGGTGATGCCGCGCCCTCGGTGAACGGTTCGCATGGATGCGCCGACGTACGGCACCGGTCCGCCGAGTAGTGCGGCGAAGAATTCGACCTGCCGACCCTTCATTCGGGTGAGGTTCGTGCCGGCGAAGAACGGCGACAACCGCTCATCGGCGAGGACGCGTCGGTAGAGGTCTTCGACGACCGTCTCCACGGCATGGCGGCCGCCGATCCGCTCGTAGGGCGGCAAGCCTTCCTCCGAGGTGTCGGCATCGCTTCCGGACGCAGACATGCTGCGTCGATCCGGTTCGTCCATGGTGGGAGTCCTCGTTTCGCAAACGTCACTGATGGGGTGGTCGGTGACAGTCGCCGGAGGCATCCGGCAAGCTGATGAATTGACAGTAACTTATCTGTTTGAGGGTCGACCTGTTTCGGGTTTGACGGGGTTCGCTCGGGGGTATCGAACAGCGACCCTTCCTGCTTGCCAATTGTAAATGTGCAGTTCGGACGCCGATCTGTGTGTGATTACCGGCCGTGGGTGTCCAGGAGGATGTGTCCAGGGGGCTGATTCTCGACAGACACCTGCTCATCAGTTGCAGAATAGGCAGTAACATAACCTTGTATTGACGCCTTGGACGTGGGAGACTGCTTGCCAGCCATCGCTGCCGTGAGGCGACGTTGAACGCAGTGAGGAAGTCGAAGATGACTACCGACTATTCACCCAGAATCGATTCTGAGCGGCCCCGTGTGGCCACGGCGGAGTCCTCCATCAGAGTCCGGGCGCTCGCCGACGAGTTGGTCTCCCGAATGCTCGAGAGCATGGCTACGCGCGCCGGTGACGTCACCGGTGGTGCCCTGGCCGCTGTTGATGTTCTACCGGGCACTGCCCTGGCGACCGTTCCGCCCCGCGGACGCGGCGACACCGTTCGGCACCGCACCTCCGGGTCGCCGCGAGCTCGTGCCGAGGTTCCCAGCGAAGTGATCGATCAGGCGATCGGTCAGGGTTTCACAACTAGTTTGGAGCTGATCGCCTCGAGTGTGGTCGGCTCCGAAGAACAGAAGCTCTCGGTCGTGCGCCAACTGGCGACCGAAATGCTCGACAGCGTGACGGCGGCGATATCACTCGCTTACACCGACCATCTCGCGGCCGAGGTCGTCGAGGATCAACGGGTCAGGAACTCCTTGGCGGTCGCGTTGCTCGCCGGGCAGGATACGTCGACGGTGACGCGTTGCAGCGGTTTCGAGGTCGCCGAGAGCTATTCCGTGTTGGCGGTGCATTTTCCGTCCGGTAGTGACGGAACGTCCGACACATTTGTCACGCAGATGGACGTCCGGCGAATGCTTCGAAATATCCGGGCGGCTCTGGATCGCCACGGGTCGGTGCGCGCGTTGTCGCGGCTCGATATGCGCGGTGGCGTCATCCTCGTTCCGTCGGCTGAAACAAGGGACCTCGACACGTTGTTGACCGTGCTGTCCGCGGCGGCCGGAGTCGACATGACCGCGACCTGCGCGGAGGCGTCGCCGGCGAAGATTCCGGAAACTGTTGATCAGCTGTGCGACCTCTTGGATCTCGTGCAAAGAATTCAGCGCCCGCCCGGTCTGTTCCGTTTCGCTGATCTGGCAGTCGAATATCAGTTGACCAGGCCGTCTGCTGTGCGCCGGCATATCGAAGCGATACTGAGCCCACTCGACGACAATCCGATTCTGATGGAAACCTTGTGCACGCACCTCGATAACAATCTGAACCGTCGCCGAACCGCGCGGCAGCTCAGCGTTCATATGAACACCATCGATTACCGGCTGAAAAGTATCCGCAAACTGACGGGCTTCGATCCTTCGTCGGCCGATGGACTCTGGTATCTGCAGTCGGCGCTGATCGTGCGTAAAGCGAGCTGTCAAGAGAAGTAGGTCGGCCGCGATGTCATCGTGCGGCGGATGATTTCGGAGGATCGGCACGGTATCGCCCGCAATGGGGCGGATCCCGGAACAGCGGCCGAGCGTGTACGTGGTTCCCGAGAACGAATCCGGCACCAATTGACGAAACGGCGGTGGTCACCTCGGCTCGGCTGCCGAGGAGACCACCGCCGGAACCCGCAACGGAGTCGGGATCTATCTCAGCTGGAGACCGCGGGTGTCAGGCCCGTCGAGCCGTGCAGTTTGCGGAGCTCGTGCTTGACGACCTTGCCGCCCGCATTGCGCGGCAGGGCGTCGACCACCACGAGGTCCTTCGGGTGCTTGTAGCGGGCGAGATGGGTGTTCAGGTGCGGTTCGAGGTCGGCGAGGCTGATCTCGCCGCCGTCCTCCACCGCCACGATCGCGACCGGGACCTCGCCCCATTTGTCGTCGACGCGGCCGATCACCGCTGCCTCTCTGATCAGTGGGTGCGCGAACAGCACGTTCTCCACCTCGGCGCAGTAGATGTTCTCGCCGCCGGAGATGATCATGTCCTTCTTGCGGTCGACGACATAGACGAAGCCTTCCTCGTCGAGGCGCACGAGATCACCGGAGTGGAACCAGCCGCCCGCGAACGCGTCGGCGGTCGCGCGCGGGTTGTTCCAGTACTCGCGCATCAAAGTCGGTCCGCGATAGACGATTTCGCCGATCTCGCCCTGGGCGACATCGTTCATCTCGTCGTCGACGACTCGGGTGGCGATGGTGGGGATCGGCTTGCCGACAGAGCCGAGCTTGCGGATCGCGTCCTCGCCGTCGAGGACACAGGTGATCGGCGACATCTCGGTCTGCCCGAAGACCGCCACGTTGAGCGCGTTCGGGAAGGTCTCCGCCATGGCACGCAGCACGGTGTCCGAGGCCGGGGCCGCACCCCAGCTGATCACCCGCAGCCGCAGATCGCGCTGTGCGACAGTCGGATCGGCGCACACCACCTGCCACTGGGCCGGCACCAGGAACACCGAGGTCGCGCGCTCGCTCTCCCAGGCATCGAGCACCTCGCCCGCGTCGAACGCCTTGAGCGGATGGATCACCGTCAACGCGCCGAGTACGAAACACGATGCGACACTGCCCAATCCGGCGATGTGGAACAGTGGCGACGCGCAGAAGGCGATGTCGTCGGCGCTGTAGCGCATGGCACGGATGCAGGTGAGCGCCTGCGAACTCATGTTCAGGTGGGTCAGGACCGCGCCCTTGGGGTTTCCGGTGGTGCCGGAGGTGTACATGATCAGGGCCGCGGTGTCCTCGGCGACATCGCGCGGCTCGTGCGGTTCGCCGGTCTCGGCGATGAGGTCCTCGTAGCCGAGAACACCGTCGCCGGTCGATGCGCCGACCACGATGTGCGTACTCAGATCCGGTGACTGGGCGCTCACCGCTGCGGCCAGAGGCGCAAGCACCGCGTCGGTGATGATCACCGAGGCGCCGCTGTCGGCGACCAGGAAGGCGATCTCGGGCGGAGTGAGCCGGAAGTTCACCGGCACCGCGATGGCGCCCAGAGTGTTGATCGCGAATACCGATTCGAGGTACTCGGTGTTGTTGAGCATCAGGATCATCACGCGGTCGCCGGGCTCGACGCCGCGCCGATCGAGCGCGTCGGACAACCGTCCCACTCGCCAGTGCAGTTCACCCCAGCTGGTGGTCTTGCCCAGGTACCGCACGGCGGGAGCATCCGGGATGGTGGTGGCATGGATCGCGATCTGGTTCATCCAGTGATTGCGGCGCGAGCGCAGGGGTTCTGTGGACATCGTCGTCTCCTCGAAGGCGCGGAAAGGGTTAGGCCGGTTCGGCGATCGGATGCACGGCGCCGGTGAAGTTCGGCGCGCGACGGGTCAGCATCGCGGTCATTCCCTCGAGGAAGTCCGCGGAGGTCAGCAGCTCGATCTGTCCGTCCTTCTCCCGCGCGAGCGCGGCGTCGAGTTCGGTCAGCGTCGCCGCGTTGATGGCAGCTTTCGTCAGTTGCAGCGCGCGGCGAGGACCCGCGACCAGTTGGGCGGCAACCGCCTCGATCTGATCGTCGAGTTCGGCGGCGGGTACGCACCGGGTGATCAAACCCGCCGCGGCGGCGTCGGCGGCGGGCAATCGGGCGCCGAGCAGCGCCATCTCCGCGGCCCTGGCACGACCCATGGCGGCGGCGACGACCGCGGTTGCTCCACCGTCGGGCATCAGGCCGATGGAGGTGAACGGCAGCAGCAGGTAGGCGCTGTCGGCTGCGTAGACGAGATCAGCGGCCAGCGCGATCGACGCGCCGACACCGGCGGCGGGCCCGTTGACCCGCGCGATCACGGGCAGCGGCGAGGCGATGATCGCGCGGATCAGCGCGTTGGCGGTGTCCATCACGACCTGCGGTGAGGCCTCGTTGCCGCCCGCGGCGGCCGCGGCGGCCAGGTCGGCGCCGGTGCAGAACGCTTTACCCGCGCCGGTCAGCACGATCACCCGAACGGACGGCCGAGTTGCGGCCGAGCTGATGAGATCGCCCAGCTCGGTCATCGCCTCGAGATCGATCGCGTTCAGCCGTGCTTGGCGGTCGATCGTCAGGCGCAGGACGCCGCCAACTTCTGTGACCAGAATGCTCTCGCTCATCGGGCCACCGTTTCGACGATGGACTTGGCCAGGCGTCCTGCGATGAGGGTCTCGGCCTCGCGCACGATCCGCGCCACCAGTTCCGCGCAGGTGGGAATGTCGTGGATCAAGCCCTGACACTGGCCGACACTCCAGATGCCGGCGTCGAGGTCGCCGTCCTCGTAGACCTTGCGGCCACGAGCGCCCGCGACGAGCTCGCGTACATCGTCGAACGTGCCGCCGCCGCGCTCGATCTCGACGACCTGGCGGCTGACGGCGTTATCGGCGACTCGGGCAGTGTTGTTCAAGGTCCGGAAGATCAGCTTGGTGTCGAGCTCGGTGTTGGCGACGATCTGTTCCTTGACCACGTGCGCGATGGGCGACTCGACCGTGCACAGGAACCTGGTGCCCATATTGACGCCGTCCGCACCGAGTGCCATCGCGGCGACCAATCCGCGAGCATCGGCGATGCCGCCGGAAGCGATCATCGGGATCTCGATCTCACGCGCGGCGGCGGGAATCAGGACCAAGCCCGGTGTGTCGTTCTCGCCGGGATGACCGGCGCATTCGAAGCCGTCGATACTCACCGCGTCGACGCCGACCTGCTGGGCCTTGAGCGCGTGCTTGACGCTGGTGCACTTGTGCAGCACCTTGATGCCCGCGTCTTTGAGGTAGGGCAGGTGGGTCGCCGGGTTGCCGCCGGCGATCTCGACGATCGGAACGCCGCCATCGATGATCGCCTGGCGGTACTCCGCGTAGGGCGGCGGAGTGATCGAAGGCAGGATCGTCAGATTCACGCCGAACGGTTTGTCGGTGAGATCCCTGGTCCGAGCGATTTCCTCGCGCAGTGCCTGCGGGGTGGGCTGGGTCAGTCCGGTGATGATGCCGAGACCGCCTGCTTCCGAGACCGCGGCCGCGAGTTCGGCGCGGCCGACCCACATCATCCCGCCCTGCACGATGGGGTGCTCGACACCGAATGCCTCGGTGAATCGGGTGCGCAGCATGGAGCCTCTCTCCGCTCGGGAGTTCTGCGCCGGTGGCAGGAAACCCGTGGGCTCTTTGCATCCGGCTAGAATCGTGATTAACTTATTGAGAATGGGTGTTAACTTAACCGAGCTGGAGCGTTCCTGTCAACGAAATCGGGCCAAGCGCGAAAACCGCTGGGCCCACCCTGGTCGATCCGGTGATCGGGTGCGCTGGACGGGTTGATCCGATTCCTTTCGAAAGAAGTCGTCGATGACTGAATCCCTTGTCGCAGGGGCTGTTGACAAGCAGTTTCTCGGAGACTCGCCCTCCTGTGGCCGGTGCGGTTCTCGGCCGCGGGCCGATCGAAGACGAGGCCGCCGTGCCCGAGCCGTCGCACGAGCTCGTGCAGCCGCGAGCGGCTGGGCGGCACTGGGTGCCAAGGGCGGGCAAGGCCGCACTGCGGCGATGGGCGAAACATCTGATCGTCAACATGGCTCCGTCGCGTCACCACGATGCGTTACCGGCAGCTGATCTTCAATCCACACCACGAAGCAAGGGAGAACCATTACCATGGGCGTCGAATTCAGCCCGGAACAGCAGGATTTCGCGGCAGCGGTCGCCGCGTTCGCCAAGCGTGAGGCGGGCACCCGGGAGAAGCGTGACGCGCTCACCCACCATGATGCCGAGCAACACAACGCGGGTGTCTACGGCAAGATGGCCGAACTGGGCTGGCTCGGCCTGACCGTGCCCGAGGAGTACGGCGGCTCCGACGCCACGATGGTCGACATGTGCATCCTGCTCGAGGAGAGCCTGCGCGGCATGTTGCCGATCGGTGCGATCGGGCCGACCCTCATCACCGGTGGTGCCTACGCCAAGTTCGGTACCGCGGCGCAAAAGGACGTGGTCTTGCGCGGCATCGTTCGTGGTGCGTCGCAGTCGATTTCGATGTCGGAACCGGAAGCGGGCTCCGACGTCGGCAACATCACCGCCAAGGCGGAGAAGACCAACGACGGCTGGCTGATCAACGGTCAGAAGACCTGGTGCTCCAACGCGCACATCTCGGAGAACATCCTGCTGGTCGTGCGCACCGATCGCAGTGGCGGCAAGCACGAGGGACTCACCATGTTCCATGTGCCCGCCAACACGCCGGGGCTCAAGATCAGCCCGATCGAGCTGATGGGCAACCAGAAGGAGACCAACGACCTGTACTTCACCGACTGCCTGCTCCCCGAGGACGCGGTGGTCGGCGAGGTGGGCAACGGCTGGCGTCAGCTGATGACCGGGCTGAACTTCGAACGGCTCATTCTGGCCGCGATGAGCCTCGGCGCTGCCGAGCGTGCCTTCGAGGACACGCTGCAGTTCATCAGTGAGCGCAAGCAGTTCGGCAGGCCGATCGGTTCCTTCCAAGCGCTACGGCACCGCATGGCCGACCTCGCGACCGAGATCGAATGCACCAAACTGCTGGTCTACAGCGTGGCCGCCGCGGTCGACGCCAACCCGACCAAGACCTTCGCCCGCGAAGCATCGATGGCCAAGCTCAAGGCCACCGAGACGTCCAAGCAGGTCGCACTGGCCGGGATGCAGATGATGGGCGGCTACGGCTATGCCCGGGAGTTCGACATGGAAAAGCACGTCCGTGGCGCCCTGGTCTCCACGATCTTCGGCGGGACGAGCGAGATCCAGCGCGACATCATCGGTAAGACGTTCGGTCTCTGACACGGAGGGGAAAGGGGCGTCCGACCGGTCACGGTCGGACGCCCCCAGTCGAGTCGCTCGCTGCCGACCCCGGC
>NZ_JBHURA010000003.1:560015-940918 GCF_042674185.1 Nocardia sp. NPDC056952
GGGGGCCCCTCCCCCTCCCCCCGCCAAAATTCAGTGTTACTTTTGCTTCTAGTATCCGGGTGGGTTAGGGGGCCCCCCCCGGGCCCCGGCCCCCCCGCCCCCTGTCGAGTCGCTCGCTGCCTACCGCGGCAGGGGCTGACCGAGCAGAATGGTCTCCAGTAAACGGATCACCTTCTCCTGCGGACTGATTCCATGGTCGCCGAAGGTGCGTCCGAGGTCGACCACGAGGCTGAAGGCCGCGTGCACGAGGATCCGGGCTTCGCCGATGGACAGGTCCGGCCTCGCTTCCACCACCAACTTCGCCCATTCGGTGATGATCAGCTGCTGTAGATGGCGCAGGGTCACCTGATCGGGTTGGTCTACATGGCTGAACTCGGCGTAGTAGACGAAGGTCAGCGCGCGCTCGGCGAACGAACCGGAGACATAGAGTTCGATCAGGGTGCCGAGTGCTTCGGCGGGAGTGTCCGCGGCGGCTGTCGCGGGCGCGATCGCTCCCGATACCCGGTCGGCGGCGCGCCGGAATGCGGCGACCAACAGGTCGCTCTTGCTGCGGTAGTAGCGGTACACCGCCGAGGCGGCCGACAGATCCGCGGCGGCGGCGATATCTTCCATGCTGACATTGGGATAGCCGCGCTCGTGGAACAGCTCGACGGCTTTGCCCAGCAGCAGATCATGCTTGAACGGCTGCGGTTGCTCGCCCCTCGAACCGGCGGTCTTCGTGCTGTCGAGTCCGCTGAGGTCAGCGTCGATCAACGTCCAGCTGGTCGCATGGAGCAGCCGGGCGAGGGCCTTGACCGGAACGGTGGCGTGGTGGTCGCCGATGCTGCTCACCACGGCAAAGATCGAGACCGCGCGAACCGCCCGGTCTCGACCGTCCAACTCGGGTCGTACCTCGCCGATCAGCTTGCGCAGCGTCGCGATAGCCGCGGCGAATTGATCGGTGAACTCCTGAAGATCGGCCGACTCGAGATAACGGCGCTCCCAGCGAGCCAGCGCCACGGTCGGCCGATTGGCGATGGTCAACCCGATGATGGCGTCGAGCACATGGTCGACGCGCCGGCGCGGCTCCCAGTCGGCGGCCTCGGCGGGCAGCTCGACCGCGCCGACAGCTATCCCGGACAATCGCAGAAGTTCCTCCCGGAACAGTGCGTACTTGCTCGGAAAGTGCCGATACAGCGCGGTGGAACTGATATCGAGGCGCCGCGCGATGTCGTCCATGCTGACACCGTGGTATCCGTGCGCGCCGAAGGCGGCGGCAGATTCTGCCGCGATCTGGGCACGACGATTCTTCGGCCTGCGCCGGACTTGGCGAGTCGGCGCATCCGCGGGGGATTCGTCTGCCTGGCTGCTCGTCGTCTTACCCTTTGTTCCGCGCGGGGACAGTGAGTTCCCGATGATCTTGCCTGTCATGCTATCGCCTGGTGGCGCGAGGTCGATCCGCCGGACCGCGTCATTGGGCGGGAGGCGAGGTCAACGGGGAGTTCACCTTCTCGACGAGCCAGCGGCCGTCGTCATTGTGCAGGTTGAACACCATCGACAGCTGACTCGGCTTGGGTTTGTGCTCGGTACCCAGGCTCGAGATGGTCGTTCCGATCACCACGATCGCCTCGGCGGAGTTCTCGTCGCCGGAGCGCAGCGCGCACTGGGTATCGGTCACCTTCGAGATGACCTCACCCTGGGTGAGTGCGTCGCGCAGCTCGGTGCTGGTGGATTCGAACTGCTTCTTCCAGTCACCCGTCGCGCCCGCGAGGACAGCCTTGAAGTAGGTGTCGAGGCTCTTGCTGTCGTATTCGGCCAGGGCGGGCGCGTAGTGGCACGCGGCCTCGCGGGCCTGCTGCTGGGCCTCGAGCAGATCGGTGCTGTTCTTGTTCTCCACGAACAGGAACACCGAGGTCGCCACCGAAGCGCCGAGGACGATCGCGGTGGCACTGCGCAGGCCGAGAGTTTTGCGGTCCATCGCCCACCACTTGGCCTTGGTGGCCGTCTTCGCATCGACCGTGTCCGCGAGCCCTGCCGATGGTGCTGTGCTGGGGGATGTTTCGTCGTTGGTCATCGCTTTTCGTGCTCCTTATCGTGGTGCGGGCACCGAGGGCTGGGACAGTTCGTCACCGGTCACACCGGGCGGCGGTCCCGCACCGTTGTCGGGTCCGGCGGGACGTGGTGCGTTCGCCGACCCACGCACCTGCAGGGCGGGATTGTCGGTGACGCAGTAGTTGTAGAGCCGCACCCTGGTATCGGCGGTGGCCTTGGTGGGCAGGATCGGAACAGTGTCGTAGTCGCAGGTCGGTCGCGGCCACGGATCGACGAGTGTGAAGAAGGCGTTGTCGTGGGCGGGGACCCCGACCGCCTCGGAGAAGCGGCTCAACGTGGGAAACAGCAGCTCGATCGCGGGTTGACGCAATTTGGCTGCCCGGGTGATCGCGACGAAGTTCGTCACCAGGTCCGTGATCGGATCGTGGGTGCGGGAGATGAAGCCCCCGAGGGTCGCCAGCTGGCCCGGCCCCTCTTGGAGCAGATGCCGCAATTCGGCGTCGGCGGCGGAGAACTGCTGGAACAGGGCGCTACCCGCGTGGGTGAGGGTGCCGAGGTCGGGTTGCGCGTGCGCGGTCGTCGAGGCGATGACCTCCAGATTGCGCAGCAGATGCTCGGTCTGCGGAAGCAGATCGGTGAGCCCCGCCATCGCACGACTGATCCCGGAGATCATGTTGCGCAAGCCATCCGGTCCGCCCGCGAGCGCTTTGTCGAGTTCGTTGACGATGACATTGAGGCGGTCGGGGTTCAATCCGCCGACCAGGCCCGTCATGTTCGCCAGCACCGACTGCACCTGCACCGGCACGGCGGTGTCCGCCCGGGCGACAACGGAGCCGTCGCGCAGATACGGTCCGGTGTCGGTGTCGGGGCGGAAATCCAGGTACTGCTCACCCGCGGCCGACAATCGGGCGACGGCGACTGTGCCGCCGACCGGAATCCGGGTGCCCTCCTCGATCTCGGCTACCGCCGCGACCCCGTCGCCTGCGACCCGCACGTCGTCGACCCGGCCGACCCGAACACCACGGAATGTCACGTCGCTGCCCGCGGTGAGTCCACCCGAGATGGCCAGTTCGACGGTGACGACATAGCGCGTACTCGTCGGGTCGATCCGCAGGACCGCACCGCCCAGGTACAGGCTGCCGAGCACCAGGACGACGACCAGACCGGCATTGGCGACCGCGACGCGACGGCGAACCAGCCACTGCCACAACGGTGAATTCATCGGGGCCCCTCGTGGGTCGGCTGCTGCGGTGTGCTGTTGAGGCGGCCGGTCACCTTGGCGATCACGTCGGTGATGCTGCCGATGAACGCCGGCACATCGGTGCCGTCGGGCCAGCGGCTGCCTGCCGGATCGGTGATCGCACCGATGTCGAGGTAGGACAGGATCGCTCCGACGGCCAGGGTCGGTCCCTGCATACTGTCCATGACCGAGGGATAGACCTGATGGAAGCCCTCGAGCGTGCCGGTGAGGTCATCGCCCATCTGCGCGAATCCGGACATCAGATTCTGGATGCTCTGGAACAGGCTGACGAACTGCGGCCCGTTCGTGGTGCTGAAGTCCCCGAGGGCGTCCATGGTCACCGCCACCTTGTTGATCAGGTCGACGATGGCCTGGTTGTTCTCGGCGAACAGCCCGATCAATTGCGGGAAGCTGTCGGCCGCGGCGCCGAGTTCGGTTTTGCGCCGAGCCAATTCGCCGGTCAGTACCGACAACCCGGTGAGTGTCGCGTCGAGGTCGCCGGTCCGTGCGTTGAGCGCGGTGATGACCGAGGTCATCTCCCCGATCAGGTGCTGCAGTTGGGGCGCCTTGCCCGCGAAGATGGAATTGAGCTCGGAGGTGACTTCGGCTGCCTGATTGAGTCCGCCGCCGTTGATCAGCATCGACACCGACATCATCAACTGCTCGACCGAGGCGGCCGACGCGGTGTGCTCGGCGCCGATGGTCGCGCCCTCGCGCAGCGGTGGTCCGGCGGCCTCGGCGCTGGGCAGGGTCACGGCGACGAAGATGTCACCGAGCGGGGTCGCCTGGCGCAGCTCCACGGTGGTGCCCTGCGGCAACTGGATGTCGGTGCGGATCAGCATCTCGACATCGGCGAGGAACGCGGTCGTCGAAATTCCGGTGACGACACCGATATCGGTGCCGCCGATCTTCACGTGCGCGCGATCGGGCAGATTGAGCGCGTCGCGGAATGTGGCGTGCAAGGTATAGCCGGGCCCGCCGATGCCCGGTTCGGGCATCGGCAGCTCGGCCACGGTCATCGAACAGCCGCTGCTCGATGCGGCCACGGCGGCGGCGCAGAAGGCCGCGGCCAAGGTGGTGCGCAGAGTCATTTCGTCAGTCCCAACAGCGCGGCGGTCAGCCCGAAGTCCGGGCCCATATCGGAGATCTTGCCGGTGCGGCAGCCGTCCAGGCGCATCTGCACGCGCTCGCAGAACAGCGAGACCACCTCGCTGTCGAGCACGATCTTGTCGAGCAGACCGTGCAGGCGCAGCGCCTGGTGTTCTCGGCTGATCGCATTGTCGAAGTTCTGGAACATCAGCGGACCGACGTCGATGATCTCGGTCAGATTGCGGGCATTGGCCCGCATCTGGGCGGCGATCGCGACGAACTTGGTGAGCGCGCCCGCGAGCTGATCCTGGTTCTGGCCGACCACCGAGGAGGTATTGGTGATGAAGTCGTCGAGCTGGGTCAGCACCGCCTGCAGACCGGGGGACTGCTGCCCGAACAACGCGACCAATTCGGTGATGCGACCGCTGAAATCGCGGACGGTCTGATCGTTGTCGGCGACGATCTGGGTGATCTCGCCGAGTTCGATGATGGTGTTGGCGATCTGATCCTTGTTGGCGAAAGTCAGCTCGAAGGCCGCCGACAGTTCGTCGAGCGTTTCGCGCAACCGGTCGCCGTTGCCGTCGAGCAGTGGGAAGAGCACTCGGCTTGCCATGGGCCCGCTCTGGCTGTCGCCCTTGAGCGCCTCGCCCAGCTGATCGAAGTTGGCCAGGATCCGGTCCAGCTCAACCGGTGTCCTGGTGCGCTCCAGCGGAAGATGCGCGCCGTCGGCCAGTTCGGGCCCTGAGCCGGTGTAGGCCGGGGCGAGCTCGACATGGCGGTTGGTGATCAGCTGCGGCGACACCAGCGCCGCGATCGCTTCGGCGGGAATGCGCACGTCGCGGTCGACCGACATCACCACCTCGACGTAGCTGCCGCGCGGTGTCACCGAATCGACGACACCGACCGGCACCCCGAGTACCGAGACCTCGTTGCCCGCATACAGTCCGGCCACGTTCTCGAAGTCGGCGCTGATGCGCTTCTGCTCGCCGAGCACCTGGTTACCCAGTCCGGTCAGGCTGTCGGGCAGCAGGGCGCAGCCCGAGGCGAGTGTCGCGGCCAAGCACAGCGCCGCCAGCTTGCTCCTGCGTTCGGTCCTCATCAGTTGCACCCCTGTACGGCCTGTGCGAAGCACAGCCAGTTGTCCGGAAGGATCCACGGTGCCCAGATCTCGCCGTAGGGACCGTTGCCGAGCAGATTGTTGAACTGGCGCAACGTGACCGGGGCGTACTCGTAGATCCGGTCCAGGTTCTCCTTGTTCTTGGTCAGGCCGTCGGCCATCGTGTTGAGATTCGCGATCAGCGGTCCGAGTTCACCGTTGTTCTCGATGCCCATGTCCTGCAGCAGCCTCGACATGTCGGCGACGTTGTCGAGCAGCTGGGTGAGCAGGGTCTGGCGCTTCTGCACCGCGGCCCCGATCGCTTCGCCCCTGGTGAGCAACACCAACACGCTGTTGCGGTTGTCCGAGACCAGTTGGGAGACCTGATCCATACTCTTGAGCAGGGTGTCGACCTCGTCGCGCCTGCTGTTGATCACCTGGGCGAGCGAGCCGATACTGTCGAGGGCCTGCACCGCCATGGCCGGTGAATCGCCCAGCTGGGCGCTGAACACATCGAGTGCGGTGCGCAGCTTGTTCGGGTCGATCCGTTCGATCCGCTCGAACGAGGAGGTGTACTTCGGGTCCTGGATGACCTTGCTCAGGTTGTACGGCACTTCGGTGTTGTCGAGCCGGATCCGGTTGTCGGGGAGCTCTTTTCCGTCGCCGGGCCGCAGCACGATGTGCAGCCTGCCGAGGATGGTCGACATCTTGATCGCGGCGTGGGCGTTGGCGCCGAGGCGGATGTCCTTGCGGATCCGCAGTGCCACCTCCACCCGATCGTTGACCAGTTTCACTGCCTGGACCTCACCGACCTCGATGCCGGAGACATCGACCGTCGCACCGGGCCGAAGGCCCGCGGCCTGGGCGAACTCGGCGTGAACGGTCTTGTCGCCGAGCCGAACCTGGGTGAGCAGATTCGAACCGCCGAGCAACACCAGCACCGCGAGGGCCGCGATCAGGCCGAGCCGCAGGTGCCGGTTGTGTCGCAGAAATGCTGGAACGCGTGGTTTGATCATCGGCACACTTCCGATTGTGAGGTGCCGCCGACCTGCGAGAACAAGCCCTCGGGCAGGAGAACGCCCCACAGCGAGACGTCGAGGCGGCAGATGTAGGCATTGCCGTAGGTGCCGTATTGGGTGAACCGGGCGACGCCGTTGAGGAAGTCCGGGAATTCGACCGCAGCGCGATCGAGTGCGGCGCCGTTGTAGAGCAGCATCATCACGCCTGTCGTCGCGTTGCGTTGCGCGTCGGCCATACCGGGCTTGACCTGCTCGATGAGCGAGACCAACCCGTTCGTCGCCCCCGCCACCCGTTCGACCGAACTCTTCAACGCTTCGCCCTCGGTGTAGAGCCCTTCCATCAAACTGCGAGTCTGCGTGATCAGGGTTTCCAGCTCGTCGCTGCGGTTGGCCAGCCCGGCCATCACCGAGCTGAGATTGCTCAGCACATCGCCGATGATCTGATCGCGTTCACCGAAGGTGCTGGCCAGCTGGGCGGCCTGAGTGATCAGCGCAGCCAACGACACCTCGTTGCCTTGCAGTGCCTGGATGAGGGTCTCCGACAGCGAATTGATCTGGTCGGGTTGCAGCACGCTGAACAGCGGCTCGAATCCGGACAGCAGCGCCGAGACATCGAACGACGGCTCGGTCCGCTCGAGCGGGATCTGCGAGCCGGCGGGGACGACGGTGCCCTCGCCGGTGCCCGGCGCCAGCGCCAGGTAGCGCTGACCGATCAGATTCTGGTATCGCACCAGGGCTTTGGTGGTGTCGGTCAGGTGCTGGCGCGACTCGATCCGGAAGTCGACCTTGGCGATGTAGTTGTCGGTGAAGTCGATCTTGTCGATCCGGCCGACCCGCACACCCGCCATCCGGACGTCGTCGCCGATGCGCAATCCCAGCACATCGGTGAAGACCGCCGAGTAGCTCGTCGTGTTGCCGGGGACACTGCGTTGCAGGGTCGACCAGATCGTGTAGGTGAGCAACGTCGCCAGGACGGCGAAGAAGCTGAACCCGAGGAGTGCTTTGGTGGATTTCACTGTTGGACACCACCTTCGGTGTCGGGGACGATGGGAATGTTGCCCAGGATCGACCCGAGCAGCAGCAGCTGGCTGAACGTCGGTTTACCGCCGACCAGTGCCGACACCGCGGCGATGCCGCTCAGCCGGGGCTGCGCCGCCGGGATGGCGGCGGGCGCGGGATCGTGGGTTGCGGCGGGTGCGGTGATCCCCGGGATGGCGGGCAGTCCCGGGATGGCGGGTAGACCCGGGATCGTCGGCAGGCCGGGAACCGTCGGCACGGTGATGCTCGGCAGCGCCGGCAGACCGGGAATCGGCAGTACCGGTGCCGGTCCGGCGGATTCGAGCCGCTTGGGCAGCATCTGTGCCGGATACTCCTGTGGCGGTGCGACTTCGGGCACGGACGGTCCGCCGCATCGGGGCCCGGCCATCTCGCCGTAGTGCGGGCAGTCCTTGGCGGTGTACTGCTGGAACGGTGTGAACGTCACGTCCATGCGCCAGGTCATCTGTTTGCGTGGGCCGAAGTTGAACACCTGCTGCAACCTGCGGAACGACGTGTTGAGGTTGGCCGCCGTCGACTGCAGTGCGCCGGGATCTTTGGCGATGCCACCGAGCACCTGGTCCAGGCCCGAGACCAATTCCTTACCCGAGTCGGGATTCGCGGCGAACAGGGCGTTGACCGATTCGATGGTGGAATTGCCCTGGGTGAGCAGCTCCACCAATTGGGTGCGGTGCTCGTTGAGCGTGCGCGCAGAGGTCACCGAATCAGCCAGCACCCCGACCAGCTCCGGTGCCGACTGGCTCAGTGCCGTTGCCGCTTGACCGAAATTGCCGAGCAGGTGGCCGATTTCGGGGATCTGGTGGACGGTGGTGAGCCAGGTATCCAGGCGCTCCACCGTGGAACCCGGCACCCGGCTGCTCGGGTCGAGCGCGGCGGACAGGGTGGCCAGCACCCGGCCGAGCTTCTCGGGCTGGATGGTGGTGAGCACATCGCGCAGGGTGTTGAGGGTGGACTGCAGCTGAATCGTGGCGGCGCTGGTGTCCTCGCGGATGGTCGCGCCCTCGCGCAGCCCCTCGGCGGTCCCCCCGTTGTCCACGAGCTGGAGCGAGGAGACGCCGAAGATGTTGTCGGGTACGACGCGCACGGTGACCGTGTTCGGAATCGTCTGCGCGAGGCCTGGTTTCAGCTCCAGTGTGGCGTGCTGGCGTTCGCCCTTGGCGACCATCTCCACCGAGCCGACCGAGCCGACCAACATGCCGCGGTACTTCACGTCGGCACGCTGGGGTAGCCCGTCGCCGGTGCTGGTGAGGTCGGCACCGACCACCACCGTGTCCTCGAACTCGCCGTTGTAGCGCAGTGCGAGCAGATACAGAGCGACCGCGAACGCGGTTATCACCGCCAGTCCAGCGAGCGTGAGCTGCAGGGGTTTGGGGCCGCGGCCGCTGAGATCGAGAATCATTCGATCGACCTATCCCGAGATCCGGAATCCGGGGTCGATGCCCCAGATCGCAAGGGTGAGAAACAGATTGGTGAAGACCATGACGACGATGACCATCTTGATGGCCCGGCCCGCCGCGACCCCGACACCTTCGGGGCCCCCGGAGGCGACGAAGCCGTAGTAGCACTGGATGAACGCCGCGATGAGGACGAACACCACTACTTTGAAGATCGAATAGAACACGTCCCCGCCCAGCAGGAACTGGAAGAAGTAGTGGTCATAGGTGCCCGCGGTCGTACCGCCGAGGAACAGCACCGACAGCTTGGTCGCTATGTAGGCGACCGCGAGGCCGAGGGTATAGAGGGGAATGATGGTGATCGTCGCCGCGATCATCCGGGTGGTCACCAGATAGGGCAGTGGCCGGATCGCGATGGATTCCAGGGCGTCGATCTCTTCGGAGATCCGCATCGAGCCGAGCTG
This sequence comes from Nocardia sp. NPDC056952, assembly GCF_042674185.1. NCBI lineage: Bacteria > Bacillati > Actinomycetota > Actinomycetes > Mycobacteriales > Nocardiaceae > Nocardia > Nocardia sp. NPDC056952. The sequence continues at coordinate 569,405 of NZ_JBHURA010000003.1, forward strand.
CGCGGTGAATCGGCAGCCGGACTGGATAGCGAAGGCCAGCGTGCCCAGGATCGGCGCGATCTCACGGGTGGTGGCGAAGCCGGAGATGGCCCCGGTCAGCGGTCCCATGGTGAGCAGGTTCAACGCGGTGTAGGACTCGACTCCGACGGTGATACCGCCGAACGCGCACAGCACGATGACCACGCCCACTGTGCCACCGCCGACGATGAGCGAGCCGTTGCCCCAGCCGACATCGGCGACCAGGCGGGCGACTTCCTTGCGGTAGTGACGCAGCGTGAACGGGATGGCGATCAGGGCCTGGAAGAACACGATGGCCTGGTGGCCGAGGCGCTGATTGGCTTCGACAGGGATCTTGGCTGTCGCGCTGATCGCGCGGACCGGCCGCAGTGCGGGCGGGACGTACTCGGCGGCCATCTCACACCACCTTCGCGGGGAAGAAGCTGTTGTACAGCTGGGTGACGATGATGTTGGTGGCGAACAGCATCAGGGCGGAGGTGACCACCGCCGAGTTCACCGAATTCGCGACACCGCCGGGACCGCCCTTGGTGTGTAGTCCGATGTCGCAGGCGATGATCGCGGTGAGCGCACCGAAGATCGCCGCCTTGAACAGCGCGACCATCAGGTCGTTCGCGACCGCGAACGAGGCGAACGAGCTGATGAACGATCCCGGCGTGCCCTGCTGGGCGTAGACGTTGAACAGGTAGGCGGTGGCGAAGCCGACGAACACGATGAACCCGCACAGCAGCATGCTCACCAGTACCGCGGCGGCCAGTCGCGGGGCGACCAGCCGGCGCACCGGGTCGACGCCCATCACCTTCATCGCGTCGATCTCCTCCCTGATCGTGCGGGAGCCCAGATCGGCGCAGATGGCCGAGCCGACCGCGCCCGCGATCATCAGGGAGGTGACCAGTGGTGCGCCCTGGCGGATGATGCCGAGCCCGGCGACCGCGCCGATGAAGGTGGTGGCGCCGACTTGGTTGACCAGCGCGCCGACCTGGATCGAGACAACCACCGCGACCGGAATCGCGACGAACACGGTCGGCAAGGCCGAGACGTTGGCCATGAAGGCGCACTGTTTGATGAACTCCTGGAACGGAAAGCGCCGTTGCACAAGAGATAGAAACAACTGCGCGATCGTTGCCCGACCGAGGAGGACCTGCCTGCCGAGGGTCTCGAGCGACTGCTGGGGATGCCGTCGCCAGAGCCCGGTGGCACTGTCGACGAGCCGTCCGATCTCGGACGGTTCGGTGGCCGGTTGCGGCGTCACGCTGCACCGATCCTTTCTTGCTGCGGGGGAATGTGTTCCCGGCTGCTCAGAGCGAGCTCAGCCAGTGTTCGAGGAGGACGACGAGCGCGCCGACGGCCGCCAGGCACAAGGCGATGACGCAGAGCAGCGCGATCCACATACCCACTCGGAGAACAGGATTGACCTGTGTCCGCCCGCCGAGGATCTTGACGATGATCACGATGATGTCGATGACCCAGACCAGCGCCATCATCAGGTCATCGTCACATTCGCGAAGACGAGCACGGGCCAGCACACGATCGATCCGAGGAACGAGATGATCAGGTCGGCCCCGTGGAGGTCACGCAGATGGCTGGTGTGGGTGAGTGTCCAGATGACCCCGACCAGTCCGTACGGGATGCCGATGATGATGAGCGTGCCGAGAAATTCGGACACCTTCATCTCATAGCTGAGAAACCTGTCCAGCCGTCGCAACATGGTGGTACCGGTGTCCTTCCTCGGGACCTTGGACGACGTCGGGCCTGCCGACCGCCGTCGTTGGCGGTGCGATGTTGTTGTCGAGCGTTCTTCTAGGGGCGGACCCGAAGAGTGATCGCCATTTCCCCTGAGTCATGCGAGAAGCACTGAGACTTCTCCAGCTCGGGAGGGTCGACCTCGAAGAGCAAGTTACTACGCATTCTCGTCGTTGTGATGAGAATTACCGGTAACATATCTCATAGATTCGGGATTGCCTATAGGGCCCCGGATCGAGTGCCGTCGCAGTTTGCGCCCGTGCGCCCTTCTCGTCCGGCCGCCGGTCGGTGGGTCGGCGTGAACCGGTGCGAGTGCGGGTCATCGCATCGGCACCGGACGCCGCTGAGGGGTGCGTGCCGGTGCCGATGCGGCCCGCGCATCATGCCCCCAACGCGTGATGCTGCGGAATGAACAGTAACATAAATTGGAATTTTGAGGGCTGGATAACAGGCGGATCGGCTAGCATCGGGCGGCGAGTGATAAGAATGCTAGTTAACTTACTCGATGGATGTCGCCGTGTGGTCGGCGACCGTGCAGGAGGTTCATGATGTCAGCTGTCATCGTCGATGTGGTTCGTACGCCGTCGGGTCGAGGCAAGTCCGGCGGCGGACTGTCGTCGGTGCATCCGGCCACCCTGCTGGCCGGTGTGCTCGCAGAGCTGGTCGCGCGCACCGGGATCGATCCGGCCCTCGTCGACGACGTGATCGGCGGCTGTGTCACCCAGAGCGGTGAACAGGCCAACAACATCACCAGGACGGCGGTGCTGGCGGCGGGCTTCCCGGAGTCGGTGCCTGCCACCACGGTTGATCGACAGTGCGGTTCGAGTCAGCAAGCCGTGCATTTCGCCGCCCAGGGTGTGCTCGCCGGCGCGTATGACGTGGCGATCGCCTGTGGCGTCGAGTCGATGAGCCGCGCGCCGATGTTCTCCAACACTCAGGGCAAGGACTCGCTGCGTGGCCCGCTCGCCGCTCGCTATCCGGCCGGCCTGATCGGGCAGGGGATCGCGGCCGAGATCATCGCGGCCCGTTGGAAACTGGACCGTGCGGTCCTCGACGAGTTCGCGGCCCGCTCACATCGACTGGCCGCCGCCACCGCGGCATCCGGCGGGTTCGATGCCGAGCTCGTTGCCGCGGGAGAACTCGTCGCCGACGAGACGATACGCACCGCAACCACTGTCGAAGGTTTGGCCGGCCTGCGCCCTGCCTTCACCGATCCCGCTCTCCTCGACCGGTTTCCGGAGATCAACTGGTCGGTGACCGCGGGCAACTCCTCGCCGCTCACCGACGGTGCGTCGGCCGCACTCATCATGAGCGAGGCGATGGCGGCGAAGCTGGGGTTGACCCCCCGCGCCCGCTTCCACTCCTTCGCTGTGGTCGGCGACGATCCGACGCTCATGCTCACTGCCGTGGTGCCCGCGACGCGCAAGGCGCTCGAACGGGTCTCGCTCACCGTGGACGACATCGATACCTTCGAGGTGAACGAGGCGTTCGCGCCGGTCCCGCTCGTGTGGCAGCACGAGCTCGGCGCCGACCCGGCCAGGGTCAATCCGCGTGGCGGCGCTATCGCGCTCGGGCACCCGCTCGGAGGTTCCGGAACCCGGTTGCTCGCGACGATGGTCAACCATCTCGAACAGACCGGCGGTCGCTTCGGTCTCCAAACCATGTGCGAGGCAGGTGGTTTGGCCAACGCCACGATCATCGAACGCCTCTGAGACGAGCTGATGGACGCCCCCCGCCGGACGCGATGTGCGGTCGGCGGGGGTGTCGAACTGCATCGCCGCGGTGGACAGGCTGAGTTCGCGAGGTGCCGCGACTCGATGCCGGGTGAGCAGCCGGTCGCCGACGTCGCGTGAAGGGCGGGGACGCAAGACTCGCGGCAGTGGGGGCAAAGGGCCTGGACGTCCCACGCCGCGAGCCTTGCGCTCCGGGAGTGAAGTCCCGGAATGCCACCTATCGGCGGCAGTCGTGTCCACCTGGCGCCGCAGTGCATGCCCGCTCCGAAGCTATTGGTGAATGGACATCAACTTAGTGATCGAGAAGGGCGATGTCAATCGGTTGTAAGCGCTGAGTCGAATCCGAACTTCCCCTCCTCAGTGCGTGGAATTGTCGGTAACATAATGAGTGTGCCGGGGTACCCTTGGCGCCGAACCGCGTTCGCGAGGTGCGTCGGGCTGCTGTGCATCGCCTCGACTGCTCGGTCGCGCGGTACATCTCTGGAAAAGGATGACGATGAGCACGGCAATCAGACCTGGCGAACCCAATTACGTCGACCCACATAGTGATTCCTACGTCGACGAAGGTGCTGGACCCGCGTGGCGCCGGTCGGCCACTCCAGCGGTGGAACCCGCCGCGACGGAGCGTGTGCTGACTCTCGATCGGGTTCGCCTCCATATTCCCGACACGCACCGGTCCCCACGCAAACGGCCCGCCCAGCTGGCCGATGCCTTGGACTTCTGGATGTTCGCGGGCGCGGCCGCGAACGTGGCGATGCAGTTCGCGCACCAGGGGGTCGCGGCGGGTGTGATGGAGAGTCCGGTCGAATCCGGTGCGCTCATGGTGCATCCGTGGAAGCGGCTGCGGACCACCTCTGCCTACCTCGCGGTGGCCGTTCTCGGGACCGACGAGGACAAGTCGGCCATGCGGGCGGCCGTCAATGTCGCGCACCGCCAGGTCAGATCGCGGCCGGATTCGAAGGTGAAATACAACGCCTTCGACCGGAACCTGCAGATGTATGTGGCCGCGGCGATCTACATCGGTTTCGAGGACACGCACCAACTGCTGTGCGGCAAGATGTCCGACGACGAACTCGAGGCGTTCTACCAGGGCTCCGACACCTTCGGCACCACGCTCCAGGTACACCCCGACATGTGGCCCAAGACGCGCGCCGAGTTCGACGACTACTGGCTCGAGGCCTGCAAGCAGGTGGTGTGCGACGACGAATTCCGCTCCTACATCGACGATCTGCTGCACCTGCGGATGATCCACTGGTCCATCCGGGTGATGTTCGGCAGCCTCCTGCGGTTCCTGACCGCCGGCTTTCTGCCCCCGCATTTCCGCGAGCAGATGGCGATCGAATGGAGCACCGCGGATCAACGCCGATTCGAGCACCTTTTCCAGTTCGTCGGCTTCGTCAACCGATTCATCCCGAAGTTCATCAGGTTCGCTGGTACCAACGCGATGATGCGCGATGTGCGCGGCCGCATCGCACGGCAGAAGTCGCTCATCTGATTCGGGAGCCGGTGGTGCCCAGGGCGGCGGCGGTGAGGCAGGCGAGGGCGGCGGTAATCCAGAGGGGAGTGTAGGAGCCGTTCAGGTCGCGGATCAGGCCACCTGTGAGGGCCATCGCGCCCGCGCCGAGTTGGTGGAAGACGCTGATCCAGCCGAACGTCAGGGCGCTGTCGGCGCCGAAATAATGCCGGCACAGGGTCAGTGTCGGTGGCACCGTCGCGACGTCGAGGATGCCGAACACCACGGCGAAGACGACGAGGTCGGGGGACCACCCGCTGGTGAACAGGATCGGGAGGAGGGCGAGGGACACACCGCGGCCGAGGAAGAACACGGCGAGGAGCAGTCGCGGTTCGATCCGGTCGGTGAGCCAGCCCGCGGACACGGTGCCGAGGATGTTGGCGACGCCGATGATCGCCAGCAGGCCCGACGCGGCGGTGGCGGCCATGCCGTGATCGTGCGCGGCGGGGGTGAAGTGACTCCACATCAGGCCGTTCGTGGTCGCCCCGCACAGTGCGAACATCGAGGCCAGCACCCAGAACCGGCGGTCGCGCAGGGCGCGGAGCAGGGCGGTGATCGTGCGGGAGAAGGGGTTGACTCGGCGATCGGTCCCGACGGGTTCGGTGTCGGGATTCGCGCCGTAGCGGACCGCACCGATCGCGGCGGGGCTCTCGCGCAGGAAGAGCAGTACGCCGAGCAAGGCCGCCGTCGCGAGAGCTCCGCAGGCGAGAACAGGCGCGCGCCAGTCGGCTCGCTCGAGCAACACAGATAGCAAGGGCAGCATCGCGAACTGACCGAAAACGCTTGCCGCGGTCAGTAATCCAGTAGCAAGACCGATCTTGCGGTAGAACCAGCGGTTCGCCACCGTCGCGGCGAACACCGTCGTGATCGACCCGGTCCCGACCCCGATGGCGAAGCCGAACCACAGCACGAACCAGAAGACCGACGGAGTCCAGATCGCGGTGAGGACCGAACTCGCGATCAGCGCGAGCAGTGCGTACGACGTCACCCGGCGGATGCCGTAGCGGTCCATCATGGCCGCGCCGAACGGCCCGACCACCCCGTAGAGCACCATGTTCACCGCCACCGCGGCGCCGATGCCGGTGCGGCTCCACCCCTTCGTCTCGACCAGCGGTTCGGTGATCAGCCCCGCGATGGTGGCGAAACTCCCCGCCGCGACGAGCGCGAGGGCCGCCACGGCCACGATTGTCCACGCGGGATGAAAACGGGGCGCCCGCCCGATCGCGCGCTGCTCGATATCGACTGCGGAAATGCCCACCGGAATCCTTCGCGTTGCTCGACGTCCTTACCCTCGTTTCTAGCAATCAACGATCAGGATCGACAGTATGCACAATCTTGTCCATATGGACGGAATAGATACTATCGAGCGTATGGCAACCACGGATGAAGTCCGGGCGCCGATCGTACGAGCGATGCGGAGCTGCCCCGTCGAGGTGAGCATCGCCGTCCTCGGCGGCGCCTGGAAGATGACCATCGTCAAATACCTCCTCGACGAGCCCCTGCGCTACGGCGAACTACGCCGCAAGGTCGGCGAGGTAACCCCCCGCGTCCTCACCCGTCAACTCCGCGAACTGGAACAAGACGGCATCGTCAACAGACACTCCTTCGCCGAAGTCCCGCCACGCGTGGAGTATTCGCTCACCCCGACCGGGCAGGCTCTGCGCGGTTTCGTGTCCGAGCTGAACCGATGGGGCGCGGAATACGTCGAGAGTATTGCCCGTCCCGACCGGTGAGCTCTGACGGGATGGCGCTAGGTTGCAGACAAGAGCAGCAGTGGGACGTCTCCGTTTCTGAGATCCTCAGCAACGCTTCACAACTGGTCCGCGACCGCGTTGTCAGAGCTGAACCGGAAGGAGGACGGATGAGCGTTTCCTGGAAGGACGTCCAGGCGTTCCGTGGTCGAGGTGAAGTCGCGAACGCGCTCGCCAGTCGTGCGCAGGACGTCGATCGCTGGGCGGAATCCGAAGGTTACGAGGTGCGCGATGATGGCTCCATCCGTGACGTGTGGCGCGCGACCGGCCGGGACATCGAGCTGACCGGAGCGGAGTCGGTTCGCCGATACAAGGTGGTGTTCGATCTGCGATCCGCCATCGATGCGGTCCTCGCGGATGCGCAGCCTCACGAGTAGCGACGTCAGTACAGGCGAGGTCATGCAGATTTTCGGCGGTCGCGGCGTCGTCTGCGCGTGTCCGAGTACGTAGATCTTGCGTGCGGCGGCCGGCACACGGGCTGGTCGCCACAGGTGGTGGGCGCAGCGGGCTGCTGACTGATAGCGGGTCGTGAGGCAGAATGTGGACGTGAGCGTTATCAGTGGGACGAAGTTCGGGGCGGGTGTCGCGGCGCCTGTCTGCGGTTAGTTCGATGTCGGATCAGGAGACAGGGCCAGGGTTCGCGCGCGGACCCGGCAACAGTCGATTCGATGCGGTGGAGCGGCTGCGTCAGAAGTTGGCAGAGACGAGGGCTGCCGAGACGGGTCCGCGCCAGGGTGAAGACTCGCCGTCGAACGTCGTGCGCCTGCCGAAGCCGCCGCGGCGACGTCAAGAGGATATCGGTGCAGCTCCGCGCTGGTCTCCGGTTCCCGATGGCGCCTACGATCCGGCGGCAACGCGCCCGGTGACCCGAGCGGAGTTGGAGCGCGAGTCGGGATCGTTGCCGGTCGACGATGTGACGCAGGCCGGCGCCGCGTCGGGCGGGAACGCCGAGCGCGATGCGAATCTCATCGATTTCGACGCGTCGCGCCGTAAACGTGCCGGCGGGGAAAATCGTCCCGGCGGCGGTCGGCGGATGGTGAGGCCGCGCAGGGTCGGCCCTCCCCGGAGCGATGGCGGTGACGCCGGTTCGTCGCGCCCGGACGAACCTGGCCGCTGAGTCGTTCAGGCGCGACCTGCTTCATTCGTTCATCGCGCCCCGGCATCATGGTGTGATGCGAATCAGCGTCACCGGGCACACGAACATCTCGGCCGAAACGGTCCCGCTCGTTCGTGCGGCCATCGCCCACCTGATCGCCGACACACCGGGTCTGGTCGGTATTTCGTGCCTTGCCCGCGGCGCGGACAGCGTATTCGCGGAAGTGGTTCTCGACGCGGGCGGGCAGCTCGAGGCGGTGGTGCCGTCGCGCGACTACCGGGAGTCGAAAGTGAAGCCGGACCACCTGGTGCAATTCGACGGGCTCATCGAGCGGGCCACGACGGTTCGGGTCATGGACTTCGACCGTGCGGGCCGCGACGCGTATGAAGCCGCCAACGAGGTCCTGGTCAGTGAGGCCGACCGGTTGATCGCGGTATGGGACGGGAAGGTCGGCGAGCGTGCCGGTACCGGGACCGTGGTCGCACTGGCGCGTGCGCGGGGCATTCCTGTCGATGTGGTGTGGCCGAACGGTGCTGTACGGGATCAGCCCGGTCCGCAGCAGTAGATGGCTCCACTGTCGTGGATGGCGCGGACGTCATCGAGGCGCGTCTGTGGGCGTGCCGAACCAGTGGGAGAGCTGGGTGTTCAGGTCCTGCTGGTGCTCTCCGATCCAGGCGACGTGCCCGTCGGGGCGTAGCAGCAGCGCTGGAACATCCAGTGCCGCAGTGGGATCCGCGATGATGTCGACCCGGTCGGACCAGCCGTCGACGCTCAGGCGTTCGGTGCGGTCCACGACCAGACCGCGGCCCTGACGAAGTCGGTCGTAGAGGTGGCCCTGCTTCAGGTCGAGGTCGGGCAGGCGGCGGCCGAGTAGGTCGGGGCCTGGGCCGAAGTCGTAGCGGATGGCGGTCGCGGTGATCTTCTCGATCAGGTAGCGGTTCACCTCGTCGAAGCCCATCAGTTCGGTGAGCAGCCTGCGGACGGCCTGTGGGCCCGGCTCGGTGGATGCCAGTTCGACCTGGGCGCGAGTGTTGTCCAGCACGTCGGCGGCGACCGGATGACGTTCGGACTGGTAGGTGTCCAGCAGTGTTTCGGGCGCCCAGCCGTGAATCTGCCCGGCCAATTTCCAGCCGAGGTTGACGGCATCCTGAACGCCCAGATTCAGCCCCTGACCACCGGCGGGTGGGTGGATGTGCGCCGCATCGCCTGCCAGCAGCACCCGACCGACCCGATAGCGCTCGACCAACCGGGTGGCATCGCCGAAACGAGACAGCCAACGAGGGGAGTGCACGCCGAAATCGGTTCCGGCGATCGCGCGCAACTGCCGTTGGAAGTCCTCGAGCGTAGGCGGTTCCGTGCGATCCTCACGCACCCCCGCAGCGGGAACAACGACGCTGTAGATGCCCTCACCGAAGGGCCTGAGACTGAATACCGCATGGGTCGCGCGGATTTCGGTCACCTTGGCGACGATCTCTTCCTGCGAGGCACCCACTTCCATCTCGCCCATCAACGTCTCGGTCCGCGCGGGCTCACCGGGGAAACCGACACCGAGCAGCTTGCGCACTGTACTGCGCGCACCGTCACAGCCCACGAGATACCGCGACCGCACCCGCTCACCGTCGGCCAGCTCGACGGTCACGCCCTCGTCGTCCTGCTCGAAACCGACCACCGCGCAACCACTGCGGACCTGCGCACCCAGCTCGATCGCATGTTCTTCGAGCACATGATCGATGATCGGCTGCGGGATGCCCAGCTGATAGGCGTACGCGGAATCCAGCCCTGCGGGCGTAGGTGTGGCGATGGCGGCGAATACCCCGCCGACCGGACGCTGCCGTCCGCGTTCGAGAAGGCGATCCAGCAGCCCGCGCATGGCCATCAGCTCGAGACTGCGCACATGCAGACTGACCACCCGGACGAACGACGACACGGACTCGGGTTCCTTCTCCAGCACGAGAACCCGCACATCGTGCAACCGCAGTTCAGCGGCCAGCATCGCACCGGTCGGCCCACAGCCCGCAATGATCACATCGAACATGAACCACCCATTCGCCCGAATTCTCGCCTACCCCGTCGCCACATCCCCGGCACCGCGCACGCACGCATCACGCTGATTTCGGATTTCCGCAGGTCCAGGCCTCGGCCGCCAATTGTGCGGTACCCCCAGCGCTTGCCGCAAGTGATATATGCCAGAGCGCGAGGGTGTCCTGCCCGACCGATCTTTCGAAGGTGCCCGCTGGGAAGCTATTCGGCGTGTGCGTCATAGACGGCGCCGGCGCGGTCGATCTCGGCCATATGATCCTCGGCCCAGGTGCGCAGCGCCGCCAAGGGGATCTCCAGGGACAAGCCCAGTTCGGTGAGCCGATAGTGCACGCGTGGTGGCACCGTCGGCTCCACCCGGCGGGTGACGAGACCGTCCCGGGCCAGGTTGTGCAGGGTCACCGACAGCATCTTCTGGGATACACCGGGCATTCGCCGCCGCAGCTCGGCGAACCGCACCTCACCCGGGGCGGCCTGTGCGAGGACCTTGACCGCCATCGACGTCCATTTCGTGCCGATGCGGTCGAGCAACTGACGTGTCGGACATTGCGCATCGAACAGATCGCCGCGATCCGGTGTCTTCGCCTGCGCTGATCGAGTAGTCACCTGGACCTCACCACCTGTAGTCAACGTGCCGTCTTGGCAGCATAACTTAGGTTACCTATCGTTCCCTAGTAACCAATAGTTACTAATGGGAGGTTCCATGTCCCGCACGCCGCCGCTCCATGTCGCGCCTATCGAGCTGCGCCAGATCGAGACCAACGGCATCCGTGCCAATGTCGCCATCGCAGGCTCCGGACCCGCGGTCGTTCTGCTGCACGGCTTTCCGCACACCTGGCGATTGTGGAGCGAGATCATCGGCCCGTTGTCCGCGCGGTACCGGGTGGTAGCCCCGGACCTACGCGGGTTCGGCGCCTCCAGTCGTGCGCCGGACGGCTACGACGCAGGCACACTGGCCGCCGATGTCACCGGGATCCTCGATGCCCTCGGCGAACCCACCGCGGCCGTGGTCGCGATCGATGCCGGCACCCCGGTCGCGGTCCTGCTCGCCCTGCGCCACCCCGACCGGGTGCGGCGGCTGGTGGTCATGGAAGCGCTGCTGGGCAGGCTCCCCGGCGCCGAGGACTTCCTCGTCGCGGGTCCGCCGTGGTGGTTCGGATTCCATGCCGTCCCCGGTCTCGCCGAAACGGTCCTGCTCGGCCACGAGGCGCGGTACATCGAGTGGTTCCTCACCACCGGCACCAGAGGCCGGGGCGTGCGGAAAGATATCCACGACGCGTTCGTCGATGCCTACACCGGAGATGACGCCCTACGCTGCGCCTTCTCCTACTACCGCGCACTGCCGACCAGCGCCCATCAGATCGATCACGCCGTGGCGACCGACCGGCTCACCACCTCCACCCTGGCGATCGGTGCCCACCCGGTCGGCGACGCGCTGGAGCGCCAGCTACGCCCCATCGCCGCCGACCTCACCGGACACGTCATTCCGGATTGCGGTCACATCATCCCGTTGGACCGGCCGCAGGAACTGCTCAGCCTCATGATGCCCTTCCTCGCCGCCGAGCAACCCGCCTGAAGGCCAACGCCAGATGTCGTGCCGCTGTTCAGGTAGGTGGATGGTCGGATATTTGTCGTGCGACACCCCCGTCGACTTCCCGGCCACCGGATCACCGGTTCGGGTGTCGGGTCCTCTCGAATACATTACGCTCGCGGGAACGCAAAACTAGAACAGGTTCTCGGGGGTGGGGTGTTCGATGCCGGCAGTGCGGATCGCGGCATTGCGGGCGACGGTGAGCGGTGCGGTGTTCGCACTGGTAGCGGCGTGCGCGGGTGGGGCTACGGCAGTGCCGCTGCCGGAACAGGATTCGTTCTACGCCCAGCCCGAGGGGCTCGCCGACCTGGCCGACGGGACAGTGCTCTCGTCGCGGGTGATCGAGACGGAGTCGTTCGGGCAGCCGCTGCCGGCGGATGCGTGGCAGGTGCAGTACAAGACGATCGACAATCACGGGGCGCCCCGTGCCTATGTCGCGACAGTGCTTGTACCGCATCGGGAATGGACCGGCGACGGCCCGCGTCCGCTGCTGTCGTACCAGGTCGCCGAAGACGGCGTCGGCTCGAAATGCGCACCCTCGTACGCGCTGCGTGGTGGAATCGACGGCGTCCCCAGCGGCGCATACGCCGAGACCGGCATGATTCGGTTTGCACTGCAACAAGGTTGGGCCCTGGTCGTACCGGACTATCAGGGGCCTGACTCCGATTTGTTCGGTGCCGACGGGTATGTCCACGGCGTGCTGGACGGTATCCGCGCGGCCAGAGCGTTCGCGCCCGCGGCTGTCGACCCCGCGGCGCCGATCGGCATGTGGGGATACTCCGGCGGTGCCCAGGCCACCGCTATTGCCGCGCAAGCGCACGCCACCTACGCCCCGGAACTGCGTTTGTCCGGTGTGGTGCTGGGTGGGATCGTCGCGGATCTGGAAGCCACCATGTCCGGCTTCAGCGGTGGAATCGCCGGTGGGGCGGTTGTGGTCGGCCTGGCGGGCTTGGACCGGTCGTATCCCGAAGCTGATGTGGCTCAGTACCTCAACGAATCCGGCCGCGGGATGCTGGCCGCAAGCCGGGCCGATTGCGTGCCCGACGCCGCTCTGGCGTATCCGTTTCTCGATGCGGCGGCGCTGGAAGCTTGGCCCGGGTCGATCACGAACAACGCCGAACTGAGCACGGTGGTGCGCAAAGCCAGCCCCTTGTTCCGCCCGGGCGTACCTGCCGTGCCGGTACTGCTCCATCACGCTGTCGCTGACGAGTTCGCGCCTATCGGTGCCGCCCGGGCGCTGGCCGGAAAATACTGCGCCGCGGGGATTCCGGTGCAGCTGGTGGAGAATTCCGTCGGCGAGCACGGTACCGAAGCCATGCTGGGAATGCCGGCGGCCCTGAACTATCTGGCCGACCGATTCGCCGCGAAGCCGGCGGCAAGCACCTGCTGAGCGGCATCAGCCCTCGACGGCCCAGGGGATGGGCGAACAGGCCCAGGCCCGGCCTCCGGCCAATTGATCATCGCAACGCGTATCCTGACCGTCGTGCCGACTGGGGGTAGCAAACAGGTCCGCGCCGCACGTAAGCGCAAGAAGCGGATGGCGGCCGTCGCCCACGACCTCACGGACGCGCAGTGGGACGCGCTCAAAACGTCCTGGGGTGGGTGCGCCTACTGCAAATCTCCTGTCACCTCGCTGCAGAAGGACTGCGTGCAGGCCCTCTCGCGCGGTGGCCGCTACACGCTCGGCAACGTCGTGCCCGCGTGTGGGTCGTGCAACGCCAGCAAGTGCAACGCCGAGGTGACCGGCTGGCTGCGCCGCAAGAAGCTCGACGAACGCTCGTTCCTCGTGCGCCACTACGAGATCGCGACCGAGCTCACCACGAGGTTCGCCTAGCCACCCACATCACTGGTCATCGCAGGATGTCCGGAGCAGCAAGCGATCTCACCGACGTTCGGTGACCGATGGAACGAGCACGATTCTGCCGAACACCTCGCCGGCGTCCATTCTCCGGTGCGCCAGCACAGCGTGTTCCAGGGAAAGTATTTCGTGCACAACTGCTTTCAGCTCGCCGCGGACCGCGGCCGCGAATAGATCGGCGGTTGCTGCTCGCCGGTCGGATAGAGGCACGGTATCGGCACTGAAGGTCGCGAACGACGTCGACCTCCGGAACGCCTTGATCATCTCCACGCCGAAGTCCGCAGGCGGCATGCCTGCCATCACACCGACGACCACCATCCGGCCGTTGGGCTCGAGCTTGGTGAGGAACGACGGTAGATCCGCACCTGCGGCGATGTCGATGATGACGTCGTAGCCCGCGGGAGCGTTCTCCGCACCCCGGCCGGTGCGGTCCAGCACATGTGTCGCGCCGAGATCGCGCAGGCGATCGCCACGCGCAGGCGAGGAAGTCGTGACCGCGACAGCACCCGCACCGCCACGAGCCGCGAGCTGGACTGCCACCACGCCGATTCCGCCCGCCGCGCCACGCACCAGCACTGACTCTGCGCGCGTGAAATGCGCATGGCGCAAAGCGAAGTGGGCCACCACGGCCGAGCTGCCGAGTGTCACCGCGTCGACAGACGACAGGGCCGCCGGGACGGGAACGAGCGTCTCGGCGGAGGCGATCGCGCGCTCGGCATAGCCGCCGCCCTCACCGGTGAACGCCCACACCCGCTGACCGATCCACCCTGTGTCGACGCCCTCGCCGACCTCGGTCACAGTGCCCACGACCTCTTGGCCCAGAATGTGACCCGGCGTGATCCCGAAGGCGGCCAGCGCGCCACTTCGGACAAGGGCGTCGACACCGCCGACGCCGATCGCCTCGGTCGCGATCAACACCTGGCCGGCGGTCGGATTCGGGTGGGGGAGTTCGACCACCGCGAGGACCTCTGGACCTCCGAATGCCTGGACCACTACTGCCTTCATCGGCGTCTCCGTGTTCTGTTCTGGGGAAACTGACCAGTGGGACCGTAACGGACACGCCCGTCCGTTTAGCTAAAGTGAGAGCGGTGACCACTCGTTTGCCTCACACCCTGCGTTCGGATGCCAGGGACAACCGCGAACGCATTCTCGATGCGGCCCGCGCGGTGTTCGTCGTCGACGGCCTGGATGTGCCGATGCGGGAGGTCGCCCGGCGCGCCGAGGTCGGCCCCGCCACCCTCTATCGCCATTTCCCGACCAAGGAGATGCTGGTCGCCGAGGCCTTCACCGATCAGATGCTCGCCTGCCTGACCCTCGTGGACGAAGGACTCGCCGACCCTGATCCCTGGCACGGCTTCTGTCGCACCGTCGAGAAGCTCTGCGAGCTGCAAGCCCGCGACCATGGATTCGCCGCAGCCTTCATGTCCGCCTACCCGCACGCGCTGGACTTCGCCGCGATCCGCAACTCCTCACTCACCGGTGCCGCCGAACTGATCCGCCGCGCCAAGAGCACCGGCCACCTGCGCACCGACATCGTGGCGGACGACCTCATTCTCATGATCATGGCCAACAACGGCATCCATGCCGTCACATCGGCAGCACGAATCGCGGCTTCCCGCCGATTCGCCGCCCTCATGATCCAGGCGTTCCGGGTCTCACCGGAATCTGTACCGCTACCGCCGGTGCCACGATTGATGCCCGCGATGCCCCGACGCAAGTCGTGCAGCGCGACCACGGGATGACCGGCGGCAAGGCCGAGCCGACCAACGCGAACCGGTAGCGGGCGGCCGAACCGCTTTGCGCGGTGAGCGACCATGGTTCCACGAACCGCGCCCGCTCGGGCTCGGGTGAGGGTTTCGGCGGTGGCGGTCAGTAGTTGAAGTCGGGCGCGTCGATGGGAACGACTGGGGGCCACGGGTTGTGGTGCAAGTCGCGCTCGGGGACGGGGACGCCGTGGAACCAACCGTGGGTGGGGTCGGCCGGAGAGGTTTCGCTGGAGTCGATGTAATCCAGATGCAACCAGGACCATTGTTCGTGAGCCGGGCAGGGGCCGGTTCGCGCGCCGGGATCGCTGACGACGTCGGATTGGACCAGAACGTCGAGGTGGTAGGCGGCAGAGAACCAGCGTGCGGTGTCGCGTGCGGAAGGATCCGGGTCGCGGTGCCAGGTGGTGCTCAGCGCGCGCTCGTCACCGAGACCGCCCGCGCCTATCGAGCGTGCGGCCAAACGTCGCACCATGGGCGCAGATTCGGCCAGATCCGCGCAAATACCTTGAGTGACAAGGGAATTGGCGTAGTGGCCCGGTCCGTTCACCGAGATCATCACCCCGCCGGGGATTCGGCGGTCGTGATGGCGACGCAGATGAGCGCCGGTATGAAACAGCTGCACACTGCCTTTGAACAGGCGCAGCACCCCGTCGCGACCGCGGAGCGGGATGGCCTCGGTATAGATCACGTCGGGCCGGACGGGGGCCAGTTCGGTGAGGTACAGCGACGCCAGTTCTGTGCACAGACGGGCGAATTCGGGACCTGGGCGGGCGTGAGCCAGACACCGGCTGTTGAAGATCACGAGAAAGGCGCTGCTCATTCCGCGCGCGGCCCGCTCCTTCCAGGTGCGGCGGTCTGCGGCGATGCGGGTTGAGATCGCGTGCGGCCCGGCCGCGATCGTCTGTTCGTCGACCCAGCACAGATCCATCGCCAATCCCCGCGCCGGTGTGCCGGACTTGGTGGCCATCCGTCCGAAAACACACGGCTGGTGCCGGGCCGCCCAGTCCAGAAACGCCGCGCGTTTGGTCTGCTCATCGGCAGCGGACAGCAGAATCTCGTTGGCGGCGTCGATATCGGGGCCGAACGATGTTCCTACCGGATATCGGGGAAGTTCGGAGAGTGTGTCGAGCGAGATTCCAGCCGGAATCGGTGTCATCGTTGCCTCGGTGTCGGGGGCGATGAAGCTTCTGGACCGGCCAAGTCTGCCCTGCGGTCATCCCGATCGCACGCCGCCACTCCGTGTGGCTGAACGCGGTGCCGAAGGACGCACGAATGGATCGATGCCGGCAAGTGCCGCACTCGCGGTCCACGTTCGCCAAGGTCATCGCTATCGTGAAGACAAGGTCCGTCCAGTCGTACCCAGGCCGACCCGGCCGAGGCGACTGTTCGATCGGAGAGAGTGGCGTCGGATCATGGCAGAGGACCTGACCGTGGCTCGGGGGCTGGTGATACCCGCGTCCGAGTTGCGCGAGCGGTTCTCACGGTCGTCCGGCCCGGGAGGACAACACGTCAACACCACCGACAGCCGGGTAGAGCTGTCGTTCGACCTCGCCAACTCACCCTCGGTGCCGGAGTGGCTGCGCACCCGGATGCTCGACCGCCTGGCCACCCGCCTGGTCAACGGTGTGCTCACGATCGCCGCATCGGAGCAGCGCGCACAACTGCAGAACCGCGCGGCCGCTCGCGAACGCCTGGCCTCGCTCCTGCGCGACGCCGCTGCCGCCCCGCCGCCTGTTCGCCGCGCCACCAAGCCCTCGCGTGGAGCGAAGGAACGACGCATCTCCGCGAAGAAGCGGCGCGGTGTCACCAAACGCAACCGCCGTGCGTCCCCCGACGACTAGTCGACGGCAACCCGCGGGTCGGGGTATCGGCGGCACGACAGCGGTACGCGGCACGAGCGGATGCTTCCCGCGGTTGATGAGGGCTGCGTGCGAAAGCCCCGGGGCGTACGATCACAATGATCTTGGTTTTCATTCTTGCCTGCTGTGTTGAGTGCGTGATTTCACTCCCATGACCTGGACAGGAAGGCCAATGATGACCGTTTCAGCGAGCACACAGGACCGAGCGAATCTCTTCGACGAACTCGATGACGCGATCAGCGAAATCACCGCAGGCCGACCAGTGATCGTGGTCGACGACGAGCACCGCGAGAACGAGGGCGACTTGATCATGGCCGCCGAACTGGCCACGCCCGAAACGCTCGGGTTCTTCATTCGCTACACCGGAGGAGTGGTGTGCGCGCCGATGTCGGTCGAGCGGGCCGAGCTACTCGGGTTGCCGCTGATGACCGCGGTGAACCAGGACTGCAAGCAGACCGCGTTCACCGTGACCGTCGATGCGAGAGCGGGCGTGGTGTCCGGCATCTGCGCGGCCGACCGAGCTACTACCCTGCGCGCACTGGCGGACCCGGCTACCCGGGCAGAAGACCTGCAACGGCCTGGCCACGTATTCCCACTGCGAGCGCACCCCGACGGGCTCGCGGCGCGGCAAGGCCACACCGAAGCGGGGGTGGAGTTGATGCGGCTGGCCGGCTTGTCACCGGTGGCGGCGATCAGCGAGGTCTGTCACGACGACGGGACGGTGATGCGGTTGCCCGCACTGCGTGCCTTCGCCGATTCCCATGAGCTGAAGCTGATTTCGATCGATCAGCTCATCGCCGCCACCGGAACCACGCCGCCCGTTCCCGCATGAGCGACTACGTCGAGGCCGTCCTGTTCGATCTGGACGGGACTCTCGCGGCGACCATGGAGCCCTGGGACCGCTGCTGGGCGCAATACGCCGCCGGTCACGGCCATCTCTGGACCGATGCCGACCGGCACCGTACCCACGGGCACGGTGACTGGGCCCAGCACCTGGCCCGGGTGTGCGGTATCGATGCCGTCGATCAGGTCATCGCCGAGTGCGTGGAGGCGATGATCGACCAGGTCGAAGCCGGTCACATCGAGTTGCTCCCGGGGGTGGACGCGTTGTTGGCGGCGGTCACGAACCGCGCAGCGACCGGTGTGGTGTCGGCTTCTCCGCGCCGGTTCGTCGCAGCCACCCTCGATCATCTCGGGCTGCGCCGATCCCTGCAGGTCGTGGTCGCTCGTGAGGACCAGGCGCAAACCAAGCCCCACCCACAGCCCTGGTTGCATGCGGCCGCCCTGCTGGCAGTTGACCCGAATGCATGTGTGGCAGTCGAGGATTCGGTCGCGGGTATTCGGTCAGCGCATGCGGCAGGGATGCGGGTGCTGGCGATTCCGAGCTGGGCGCCCACGCTGTCTCCGAGCGAAGCGAAACTAGCCGAATATCTGGCACCTGACCACGACCACGCCCAGCGGTGGCTGAGCAGCATCCTCACCGAATCGGCCAGCACGATCACCCGCTGATCCGAATCAGGATTGCTCCTACTGCTGATGCACGGTGTCGAGAATTTGTTTGGTCAGTACAGGGCGCACGCCTACCTGAACCGACGGGAGCTGGTTGATATCCGGGTTCGAGCGGTCGATCGCACAGATGACCGTGTCGACGATCGCCCCCCGCGATCGCAGCTGCTCGGTCGCGGCGACCACCGCACCACCGGTAGTGATGACGTCCTCGATCAGCACGATGCGACGGTCTCGCACCTCGCCGCCTTCGGCAAGCTGTTGCGTGCCATAGGTTTTTGCCTTCTTTCGGATGAACAGCGAGGGCAGTCCGGTCAACTGGCTCAGCATCGTCACGAGTGGGATGCCGCCCAACTCGAGGCCACCGAGCATCTCGGTGTCTTCCGGGACCAGCGCGACCATCCGTTCGGTGATCCGGCGCAGCAGCTGAGGATCGGCCTCGAACAAGTACTTGTCGAAGTACTCATCGGCAACAATTCCCGATCGCAACTGGAAGGACCCACGCAGCCGACAACGCCGATCGACGTCACGGGCAAGTTCGAAAAGGACCGGGTCGTTGCGAATATCCAGCACGACATCATGCTCGCAGACTCTCCGCGACCCAACGACTCGGCCGTCAGTCACCCAGCTCTTCGCGCTGCCATAGGCAGATGCGGACGTCCTGACCGCGCGGTATGCGGCATTTGCGGATGCTATCGCCTACAGGCTTGTCGCTGTGCGGACGAGGTCGGCGACGGCTTTTGATCGGCTGTGGGGTGGCCAGGCGATGACGGTTGTGACGGCCGGTGCGTCCGGTACCGCCACGATGGCGTGCTCGTGGCGTAGCTGGGCGCGGAGCGATTCGGGCATGACCGCGCAGGCCCGACCGAGTGTGATCAGCTGGGTCAACTGGGTATGGTCGCGAACTTGTGGGCCGGGTCCGTCCGGATAGCTTCCATCGGGTCGGGGCCATCGCGGCAGGGGCAGGTCCGTCAGGGCGTTGACCTCGGCCATCGACAGGTGAGTTCGGTCGGCGAGGGCGTGCCCCGCGGGCAGGACCACGATCTGCTGTTCGGTGTGCAGGTCCTCGGTATCGAATCCGGCTGTCGTGTCGTATGGCCGGTGGAGCAGAGCGACGTCGGCACTCCCGTTGCGTAGCAGGCTTTCCGGTTCGCCGGGCCCGCACAGCACTACCTCGACCGTGACGGCGCAGGGGTCGGCGGCGTAGGCGTTCAGCAGCTTCGACAGCAGTTCGCTGGACGCTCCTGCCTTGGTCGCCAGCACCACACCGGGCCGATCGGCAGCGGCGCGACGGGTGCGGCGCTCGGCGGCTTCGACCGCTTCGATCGCGAGCCGGGCCTCCCGCAGCAGCACCGCTCCGGCCGGGGTCAACGTGATCGCGCGGGTAGTGCGGTGCAGCAGAACGACTCCGAGCCGCCGTTCCAGTTGCTGGATCGCCCGCGACAGCGGTGGTTGCGCCATCGCGAGCCGTTGTGCCGCCCGCCCGAAGTGCAACTCCTCGGCGACGGCGACGAAGTATCGCAACTCCCGCGTCTCCACCGGGCCATCGTATCCGGCGCTCACCACGACCAATACCCGCGCGGTATTGACGCGCACTCGATCGGTCTTGGACGCCCCACCCGTGTCCGCAGCATTGTCGACGGCATGAGTGAACGGACAATCGCGCTGGTGACCGGCGCGAACAAAGGAATCGGATTCGAGATAGCGGCGGGCCTGGGCGCCCTCGACTGGCGAATCGGTGTGGGCGCGAGAGATCGACACCGCCGCGACACCGCGGTGGAGAAGCTGCGCGCGGCCGGAATCGATGCGTTCGGAGTCCCGCTCGACGTGGACGACGACGCGAGTGTCGTCGCCGCGGCCGAGCTGATCGCCGACCATGCCGGAGGACTCGACGTCCTGGTCAACAACGCCGCGATCACCGGCAGCGTGCCACAGACACCCACCACGGTCGATCCCGCTACCGTGCGAGCTGTCGTGGAAACCAACGTGATCGGCGTCATCCGGGTCACCAACGCGATGCTGCCCATGCTGCGCCGCTCGGCAGCACCGCGAATCGTCAACATGTCCAGCAGCGTGGGCTCGCTCGCCCTGCAGACCACCCCCGGCATCGACATGGGTCCGATTCCCACTGCCTACTCGGCGTCGAAGACCTTCCTCAACGCCGTCACCATCCAATACGTCAAGGAACTGAGCGAGACCAACATCCTGATCAACTCCGGCTGCCCAGGTTTCACCGCCACCGATCTCAACGGTTTGCGAGGCGTCCGCACACCAGCACAGGGCGCGGCGATCGCGATTCACCTCGCGACTCTGCCCGACGACGGACCGACCGGCGGATTCTTCGACGATGCCGGAACAGTGCCTTGGTGACAGGCGCGGCCTTGGAGGAGGGGGACGGGATCATCCGCTGCGGGTACCGGATCGAGCGGTCACGCGGTCGCGCAGCAGCGGCACTCCGGGCCCGGCAAGGTCATCGCAGTACGCAGCTCTGCCGGCCATCGCCATAGTCAGCGCGATGGTGGTCCCGCTGACCACAGGGCCGGCCCCGGCAGCAAATGATCCGTCGGTCGCCTCCAATCGCAGGCCCTCGGCATTGCTGCGGCCGGCAACCGTGAAGTCACGTCCGGCGTAGAAACGCGCGACTTCGGTAGCGGCTTCCGTCGACGGTGTGCGCGGCAGTCCGAGGGGACGCCGGATGTCTTGTGCGTGGACGACGACTTCACCGAGCCAGGCTGCCGTGGGTCCGGGAGCCGCAGTGGTGCTGGTGACGACTGCCCGGAACCGTTCGAGGGTTTCGGCGGGAGTACTCCCACGGTGCTCGGCGAGACGCCGGTTGTTGTGCTTGTCGAAGTCGAAGCGGGCACCCAGGACGCTGGACAGCCAGCGCAGCCGTCCGGTGCTCGCCGCTGCGGTGAGGTGCGCGACGACCTCCTCGACCACCCAGTCCCCACACAGCGATGGCCGTCCCCACTGCTGGTCGTCCAAGCCCGCGAGATCGTCGGCCAGGGCGGCGCGTTCGGCGTGGGCCATCGCCCAGAGGGCGTCACGGCCTAGGGCATCGGACACGAGCTACCTCCAACAGACTCATCGGTGCGTGCGTTGTGAATGTCATGTGGCCATGCCGAGGTTTTCGAGGATCCAGCGTACTGCGGTGGCATCGCGCGGCAAATCCTTGTGTGATACCGGCTGCGGGTTCAGGTCCTGGACGTATTGGTTGGTCACGCCGGGTTCTGTGATGAATGAAGCAGGCCCGGCAGGGGTGGCGACGACGTCGTCGCGAGTTGCCAGCACCGCGTATCGCACCCCGGGCCGGGCGAGCGGTCCGGCACCGAGCGCGGTGATGAAATCCGAGCCGGTCTCGAGGTCGGCGCACCCCGCGCAGAACGTGGGCAGCACAGTGGAATCCACCAGCTCGCGCAGGCCGGGGAAGGCGGTCGCGACCTCGACCGCGCCGCTGAGGGTGGTGCCGTGTGAGACGGGCGCGAGCAGGATCGCCGAGCGGATCCGAGACGATCGGCCCCCGTTCTTCGCGAGGTACTCGGTGATCGTTCCACCCTGGGAATGGCCGACGATATCGACCTGACCGGCACCGGTAGTGGTGAGGACGCGGTCGAGGAACGACGAGATCTCGGTGGCCGACTCGGCGACGGGGGCTACCCCACCGAGGCCGGGAATCGCCCCCGCCACTCCGTAGGTAGGTGCGTAGACGCAGTAGCCCGCGGCAGTGAGCTGTGGCGCGAGAACATTCCACACCACGGCACTGTCCAGGGTGCCGTGTAGCAGAACCACCGGTATCGGGTGCGTGGCCGATTCGCACGTGGCGGTATCGCCGTCCGGCTGTGCGCTTGCCCGCGGGCCCTGCGCGATACCGCACGCTGCGGTCAGCGCCGTAGCCACCGCCACCGCTGCCAGGATTCGGGACACCAGCGTGCTCCTCGACGTGTGTGTGACGGTCATGCCGCGGGTGGTGTGAGAGCGCGTGCGCGGTTGGCGAACTCGGGGTACGAACGGCCGCCGGTGCCCGTCCACAGTTGCTGAGCCATCACCGGCAGGCGGGCGGCTACGGGCTCGACCATCTGTTGTTCGGTCATCGTGGTCGGATCATCGCACCAGACATGCAGTTTCGACCCGAGTAAACGCTCGCGCTGATCGGGCCGCAATCGGGTGCCGTTGACGAAGAGTCCTGGATTCCATGCGTAGAGCACCTCCGGCGGTGTATTCATCGGCGCGGCGTACCCGCCGGAAGCCCAGTAGGTCGGCGTGAAGGCCGCATTGCTGAGTAGATATCCCTGGTCGGCGAGTTGTTCGGGGCCGTTGTCGTTGCCGGCCCAGGGCAGCACGCCGTTGCCGGCGGTCCAGTGCTCCACCACGATCGAGGCGTCAACGGGAAGTCGCGCGCCTCGCGGGATTCCGTCGTTCCACATCCGTGCGGTCTTGCCGTAGGACCGAACGATCCCGTTTGCCCAGTTGACGGTGTCAGCCACCAGATCGGCGGCGACCGCGTCGGGGCCGAGGGCTGTGTGCGCGGCCGTGGCCAGCTGCGGATACCGGCTGTAGTCGCTGATGTATTCATCGCCGCCCAGATGGAAATAGCGGCCGGGGAACAGTGGGACGAATTCGCGCAGCAGATCCTCGATCAGCGGGCGTGCCGCCGGGTTCGACAGGTCGATTCGGCCCTCCGCGGTGCCGGCCAGCAGGCTGTCGGTGACGGCGTCGAGTGGGCTGGTTGTCGCAGGATGCAGCACCAGCTCCGGGTGAGGGGCCAGGATCGCGTTCATGTGCCCGGGAAAGCCGATCTCGGGAACCACTTCGATACCGAAAGAGCCCGCGTAGGTGATGATCTCGGCCAGTTCGGCGCGGCTGTAGTGCTGGGCTGAGGTGATCTCGGGGTGGGACCTGCTTTCGAGCCGGAAACCGTAATGGTCGGACAGATGCAGGTGTAGCAGGTTCATCCGGTAGTAGGCCATCTCGCGGATGCGCTGCTTGATCCACCCCACGCTCAGGTACTCGCGGCCGACGTCGAGCATCAGGCCCCGCTCGGCGAAGTCGGGCCAGTCCACGACGCTGCCACGGGGCAGGTCGGTCGAGCGGGAGAACCATTGCAGCAGTGTCTGTGTCGCGTGGACTGCGCCTCGATGGGTGCGTGCGGTCACGGTCACGGTGTCATCGATATCGATCCGATAGGACTCCGGTTCGATCGGCCCGCTGTCATCGATGCGCACGACGATGTCGCCATCGCCGGGCGGGACCGACCCGGTTCGGGCAGGGCGGCCGCCGCGATGTAAGTCCTCGGCGAGCGACTCGGCCACGGACTCGGCACCGCGGCCCGCGGTCACCGTCACGGTCGTGTCGAGCGTGAACTGTCCTGCGGCGGAGTCGAAGTGGCGAACGCTCGGAACCGACACGGGAAGCGCGGGCGGGGCAGCCGCTGCCGGGGCGGGCAGCAACCCCAAAGCCAGCAAGGGCAACGCCAGCACCGGCAGCGACCTTTTCATGAACCGCTCACCGGCAGTTCGACGGTGGACGGCGAGACAAAGGTGACGGCGCTGCCCATCGGAGTGGAGCTCTGGAACGGCACCGGATCCTGAGAGGTGACCGTCAGGGTGAGTCGATGACCTGGCGCCAGGTTCCAATACGTCGGCGCGAGGTCCCAGCTCATGTCCGTGGGCGCGAACGGGGTCAGGCCGTGGCGGGTCAGCGGCCAGTAGGTGATGGCTTTGCCGGTGCCGTCGGGCGACTCGTCGTAGAGGATGCCGATCAGCGTGAGGTCGGCGCTTGCCGGGATCACCGTCAAATCCAGGTGCGGATTCCCGGAGACGATCCCGCCTGCGGCGAAGGGCTCCGAGCGCCAGAGACCGGCCAGATTCCGGTCGACCGCTCCCAGCGGGATGGCGGGCGAGAGTCCGACCTGTGCCAGGCTTCCGGTGAGATAGGGCACGGCTGAGACCGCGATGGTCGGCCCGGAAATCAATGACTGTGACCAGTTTTCGGTTGCGTCGGCACCCAGAACACCTGTCGACGGTGCGGACAACGACAAGCTCCGGAGCGATTGCTGGGCATCGGCCACCGAATCGAAGTGCACGTAGGGGCCGGTGTTGGCAGGTTCCATCGTGACGACGGGTTCGGCCGCGATGCCGTTGTCGGCGCCGTTGATGTAGTGGTCGAGCCAGCGCAGGGCCCGGTTCCAGATGGGATTGTCCAAGCCGACGATCTGGCCGGCACCACCGCCGGTGGAATGATCACCGGGCTGCAGAAACAGCATTTTCGGGCCGGTGAGCTGGTCGAACAAGGAGTACACCGGGCCTACCGGCAGCAGGCTGTCCTGCCAATCGTGGGCCAGGAACACCGCCGTGCCGTTGGCGTTGAGCTGAGGTATCGCTCGGGCCAGCAGTTCTCGTGAGGGCAGTGTGTCGAAGGCGCCACCGTCGCCGTTGAGGATGGTGGCGATTCCGCGGTCGACCAGTTCGGGGCTGAATCGGTTGGTCGCCGCTCCGGCAGCGGCTAGTGCGATCGGGCCACCGGTTTTGGGGGTGGCATTCGGGGCGAGCGCTTGGGCGGGATCGCCGGGCGGGGAGTCGGCGACGAGTGCCTTGATCCGGGGATCGTGAGCGGCGGCCAGAATGGCCATTCCGGCGCCGTAGGACCCGCCGGCGATCGCGATGCGTTCGGGGTCGACGTTCAGGTTGGCGATGGCCCAGTCGATGACGGCCGAGGCGTCGGCGGCGTCGTGCCCGCCGAGGAGATCCACCTCGCCGCCGGACAGATACATCCCGCGTGCGGTGTACTCGATCGAGATGAAGTTCTCGCCGGTGGAGAGGCGGTAGGCGGATCCGAGGCTTCCCATCGCGGGCATGCCCCACCCGGACGGTTGCAGCACCAGCGGGTTCTTGTGGGTCGCGATGTCGGCGGGCGCTGTGATCACCGCGTTGAGCTGGATACCGCCGGCACCGGGGATGAACAAGGTGGTGGCCTGGCCGCCCGGAATCGGGACGGCGTCGGCGGGCTGGCCGCTCAGCACGGTTCCGCCTGCGACGATGAGGGCGGAGACCGCTAGGCGCAAGACAGTCGGTTTGTCATCGATTCTTCCCTGCTGCTAGCCGAGCACAGCGGCGATGAAGAGGCCGAGGTTGTGCAACAGGGACAGCGGCGACATGAGGATGTAGCCGGCGAGTGTGCCGAGAACATCGGGAGCGGGGAGTTCGTTCATGTGCTGTGTCCTACTCGTTCGACGTTACCTGCGATGTCCGCCCGCCACACGGTGCCGGCGCGGGTCGTCTCGACTGGAACAGTCATGCCCGCGCTCCCGCCGCGTGCATCCCAGCGCGCCGGCCGAAGTATGAGCTCTCGCCCAAACATGTGCCGCTGGAATAGCCGGCGCCGTCCTGCACGATCGTGGACGCACACGCGCCGACCGCGTACAGGCCCGCGATGACACCGCCGTCCGCACGGCAGACCTGCCCGTCGACTGTGGTGCGAAGGCCCCCGAGGGTGAAACCCACATAGGTCGCCTCCGGTGGGGTGAGATGAAATGCGGCCCACGGACCAGTATCGACTGGCACGAGCCAATCCGGATGCTTGTGCAGGACCGGATCCGTGCCGCACGCGGCTGCCTCGTTGTAGTCACGCAGCGTCGCTGCCAGCTTGCCCTCCGGAATGCCCAGGGCTGCTTCCATTTCGGCGATCGTCTCCCAGCCGTCGATGAACTCGATCATCGGCAGCTCCGGCCACGCCATAATGGCGGCGTCGACGATCAGGTACGACCTGGACTCCCTCAGCACCGCGGCGGCGGTGCGGCCGTGATAAGAATCCTCGGCCACGAATCGACCGCCCTCGGCATTGACGACGATGCCTTTGAGGAGGTCGGCGGGTGGATAGAACGACGCGGTCATGAAGGCGCCGTGCATGTGTGCGAGTGCGCCACCGACGGACTGCCCCAACAGGATTCCGGATCCGTCGTCGGTGGGTGTGCCCAGCGGCACGGCCTTCTCGGCAAGTACGGGGGTGTAGGTCCGCAGCATTTCGGGGTTCATCACATATCCGCCGGTCGCGAGCACAACGGAGTTCGCGCGCACGAGGGACTCGTCGCGGCAACCTACGCCGACGACGGTTCCGGCATCGTCGGTGCGCAGTTCGGTGACCTGACTGGCGCACTGGACACGTACCCCCGCGCGCTCGAGCGCGGCGGCCATGACCCGCATGACCTGGCTGCCGCCCTGTTCGGCCGGCGCGGCGATCTTGTGGCCACGCGGCGCGGGCTCGGCCTGATCGCGGTAGGGCCATACCTTTTCGTTGCCGGTCCACATCAGACCTTCAGTACCCGGCTGCACCACGGCCTTTCCCGGGTAGAAGCTGCGCTCGAACTCGACACCGTGTGCTTCCAGCCAGTGGAAGTGAGCGACGCTGTCGTCGCAGTAGGCCCGGATCTTGGCCGCATCGGGCTCCGCGGTGACGGCCATCAGGTAGTCGAACATCGCCTCGACGGTGTCCTCGAAACCGGACGCCAGCTGAACAGGAGTGCCGCCACCGAGGTAGAAGTGGCCGGCGGCCAGGGCCGAGGTGCCGCCGATGCCGCTGGATCGTTCCAGCAGCACGACATCAGCGCCGGTCTCGGCGGCGCTGATGGCCGTGCACGCACCGGCTATGCCGCCGCCGACCACCACCACGTCCGCATGGCCAGGGTTGGTTACTGCCATGGGTTCCGGTGTCCTTCCGGGATCAAATGGTCGAACATCGCCCGCATATCGGGCGAGAGCCGGATCACCTCGACGTAGGAACCGATCGGACCGCCTTCCAGGTACGCGAATTCCATTCCGATTCCTTCGAATTCACCCTGTGCACGATGTCCGCGCCAGCCAGTGCGGCGTCGTAGTCATCAGGTATCCAGGCGACGTGATGCAGGCCCGGTCCGGCGGTGCCCAGGAACTCGGTGTAGATGTTTGTTCCGGACACCGGTGCGATCAGTTCGAGTTGTTGCCCGCCGGCGTAGCCGAGCGCGACATCGATGACGTACTCAGCGGGCTGACCACGGTAGGTGCAGGATTCGGGCCCGAAATGCACACCCGGTATCCGCAGCCACCGCTCGACGCCGAAGTCGTCGGCGAATCGCTTTTCGGCAGCGCCGATATCGTGAACTACCCACGCCACCTGGAAGATCGGTCCTTCGATATTGCGCACTGCGGGTCGCTCCTAGGTCTGCCGGGCGATCATCCGGCCGGTGATCTCGGGGAAGAGCTTGTACGCGAGAATGACCGCCGCGTTCGATTTCGGAAAGATGATGTGCGCCTTGTTCTTTCGCACACCTTCCAGGATGTGCCCGGCAGCCCGCTCCGGCGTGAGCGGTCGCATCGGCACGCGATCGATGGCAGCTCGATAGTTGAAGCCGGGCAGATTGATTGCGCTACCGAATATTGCGGTGTCGACGATCCCCGGCACCGCCGCACTCACTTTGATGCCGCGCGGTGCCGCCTCCGCGCGCAAGGACGCACTCAAGCCGATCACCGCGTGTTTTGTCGCCGCGTAAGCCGTTGAGCGTGGCACCGGCAGCATTCCGGCGCTCGAAGAAGTATTCACGATATGGCCGAATCCCTGGGTCAGCATGACGGCATATGCGTGCCGGGTGCCGTGTACGACGCCCCACAGGTTCACGTCGATGATGTGCTGCCACTGCGCATGGGTCATCGCCTCGGTGCTACCGCCGACCACGACGCCGGCGTTGTTGAAGACCTGATCGAGGCGGCCGAATTGGTCTCGCGCCCCCACGATCAGTGCTTCCACCTGGTCGTTCTCGGTGACGTCGACCACTCTCGGATGAATCGTCTCCGCGGCGACAGCGGCCAGGCCGTCCGCGTCACGGTCTGCGGCGACGACCTGAAATCCCTTGGCGGCCAGCTGTGTACAGAGGGCGCGACCGATTCCCGACGCCGCGCCGGTCACCACAGCGACTGCCATCTCGGCGTTTGCCATAGCCGCTGTTCCCCTTCGTCGATCAGCACCTGAGCCAAGTTTAAACACGCACGCTTAATTTGGTCAATGCATACGTTTAATCGCTCGGCTATGCTCGCCAAGTGACCAGCAACGATCCGCGCAACGCCTTGCTCGACGCGGCGGAACGATTGATCGCGCTACGCGGCATCGACGTACCGCTGCGAGATATCGCCGCCGACGCGGGCCAGCGCAACAACTCAGCGGTGCACTACTACTTCGGCTCGCGCACCGGACTCATCGACGCTGTCATCGAACGCCGAATGCACGGCCTGGAAGGCGTACGCCTGGACCTGCTCGCCCAGCACGAGACCGACAGCACCGGCCACGACCTCTACGAACTGGTCGACATGTTGGTCCGTCCGATGGTCGACATCGCGCGCAGCGGCCAGAGCACGCATTACTCGCGTTTCCTCGAAGTCGTTCGCGCCCAGCCCTCCATCGCAGACTTCGTCCACCTCGACGCTCCCGGCCACCGTGCTGTCCGCATCATCACGACCCGGCTCGTGGCCGCTCTGCCCGTGCCCGACCCCCGCCGTCGCATCGAGGCCGTGGCAACGGCAATGTTCGCGCTGCTCGCAGACCATGAACGGCGCGTCGAAGCGCACACCGACCACACCGACGCCACCGCCGAGATAGTCGCGATGCTCGTCGGGCTCGCCACCGCACGGATTCCGGCGGCAACAGACTGAACCGCGGTCCAAGTCGCTGCTCGAACAGGCCGAAACCGGCGGACTACTGCTGACCTTCCTTCTGGAATCGTCGCTGGGCGCAGGCCCCAGCTGACCACCTCGGAGCCCTCCGGCCCGGAACACACCGGCGTAGCCTCTCAGGATGCGGATCGGCGAGCTGTCCAAGCGCACGGGCGTGAGTCCGCGCTCATTGCGGTACTACGAAGCGCAGGGCCTGCTGACCAGCTCACGCTCCGACACCGGGCAGCGTCACTATTCCGATGCCGAGGTCCAGCGTGTGTCGCTCATCCGGCAACTGTTCGACGCGGGTATGTCCAGCCGGGTGATCGCGACCGTGCTGCCGTGTGTGGACGTCCCCGGTGACCTGGGTATCGCCGAGGCGACGTTCGCGACGATGACGCGCGAGCGCGACCGGATCGACGCCGATATCGCGCACCTGACCGAGACCCGAGATGCGCTCGACGCGCTGATCAGGGCCAACAGCCGGCACCGGGCGGAGCTGTCCACGGCCGGCGAACCGGTGGCGCGGTCGGCCTGACGCTGTGACCTGCACCTCAATCGGTTGCCTCTTACATCGGTGTGAGGGGTGAGGATGGCTACAGAGCCCGGAATCACCTGGGCCGGTATGTCGAGAGGCGGCAGACAATGGGGCAGGCGTGGGGTTTCGGCAGGTACGGCGGACCCGAGGTGCAGGAGTTCTTCGATCGTCTCGATCCCGTTCCTGGTCGCGACGAGGTGCTGATCCGGGTCGACGTCGCCGGCGTGAATCCCCTTGACCACCTTGTGCGCTCGGGTCTGGTCCCCGGGCTCGACGGCGGGCGTCCGTTTCCCCGCGTGCTGGGCATGGAGGCTGCCGGAATCGTTCTCGCCCGGGGCGCGGACGTCGAAGGGCTCGAGGTAGGTGATGCGGTCTTCGGCTTCGCACTCACCGGTGGCGGCACCTACGCCGAGACGACGGTGCTGTCCGCGCCGAACACCGCGCGCATCCCGGCGGGCCTGTCCGCGACCGTGGCGGCAACGCTGCCGGTGGCCGGGACGACCGCGGTGGATGCGCTCGACCAGCTCGACCTCCCGGCCGGTACCACGGTCCTGGTCAACGGGGTCGGGGGTGGAGTCGGCCTCGCCGTCGCCCGGCTGGCCATCGGGCGCGAGCTGCGTGTGATCGGCACCGGCAGCACTGCCAAGCGCGAGCACGCTGAAGCCATCGGGGTGCGGTTCATCGACTACGCCGCCGAGAACGTCGTCGCCGCGGCGCGCGAGCTGGTTCCGGACGGCTTCGACGGGATCGTCGATCTGGTCGGAGGCACCTCGCTCCGGACGGTCGCGCCACTGGCCCGCGATCCCCGCAACATCATCGCGGTGGGTGATATGTCTGTGCCCGATCTCGGTGGGCGTTTCATCGAGCGCCGCCTTGACCGCGAGAACCTGGAGCGCTCCGCCCGGCTGGCCCTCGACGGAGTCCTCGCACCCGTGATCACCGCGGTCCATCCGCTCTCCGACGCCCCGGCAGCCCTCGCCACCGTCGAGAACGGTCACACCTCGGGCAAGGTCGTCATCAAGGTGACATGAGAAGTGCCCGGCCGAGCTGAGTGAACGTTCTGCTCAGAGTTTCGGCAGGTTGAGATCGCGATAGGCTGACTGTTGATTGCGAGTGCGGCTGGGGGAGGGGCGAACGTGGTGATACGTGGCCGAGAGTCCCGCGATGCTGCGGCGCCCCTTGACATGTCGCGCACGGAGCGCCTGCGCGTCCACGGCGCCGTCTCTACTGCCTTGGCACTGCACAGCGATCATGCGTTGGGCGAGCTCGTGGATGCGGCCGTGCCGATCGGTTCCGGTATCGGCGGAAAGTCGGCGCTGCTGGAGATCGCCGGAACTCCGGTTTTCGTGAAGCGAGTGCCGCTCACCGATCTGGAACGGCAGCCGGAGCACGTCCGGTCCACGGCGAATCTGTTCGATGTGCCGATGTTCCACCACTACGGCGTCGGCCTCATCGGGGGGACGGGCTTCGGGGCTTGGCGCGAGCTCGCCGTGCACATCATGACGACGAACTGGGCGCTCGCTGCCGAACGCGAGGGGTTCCCGCTGATGTACCACTGGCGGGTGCTGCCGGACACGACGCCGCTGTCGGCCGAGCTCGCCGACGTCGATCGCGCCGTCGCCTACTGGGATGGCCGACCCCAGATACGTCACCGGATCGATGCCATCCGGGACTCTTCGGCGAGCATCGCGCTGTTCCTGGAGTACATTCCGCAGACCCTGCACGAGTGGCTGAATGCCCAGATCGAGGCGGGCGATGAGGCCACCGACCGGGCCTGCGCGATGGTGGAACGGGAGTTGGCCGCCGCCACCGCATTCATGAACAGTCGTGGGCTCCTGCACCTCGACGCGCACTTCCAGAACATCCTGACCGACGGTCGACGCCTCTACTTCGCAGATTACGGCCTCGCGCTCTCCTCCGGGTTCGACCTGTCGCCGCAGGAAGCCGCGTTCTTCGACCGGAACCAGAGCTATGACTGCGGCTTCACCGCCACCTATTTGGTGAACTGGCTGCTCACCGCTCTGTACCGGCTCCGGCGGGACGACCGGGCTGAACGCGCCGAGATGGTGCGCGCCATCGCGGCGGGTGCGCCGCCGGAGGGCATTCCCGAGGGAGCCGCCGCGGTTCTCACCCGGCAGGCGCCGGTCGCTGCGGCGATGTCCGCGTTCATGCTTGCGTTCCAGCAGACGAGCCGGAGCACCCCGTACCCGGACGATGAGATCCGCCGCCTGCTGGACGACCGGACTTCGGCGCTCGTTCAGCCGCTCCCGTCGTCAGATCAGCTCGGGCGGAAGTGCTAACGACGGGACGAGTGTGGCGAGGTCGACCAACTCGATGTGTCGGCCGTGCACGCGAGTGAAATCCGCGATGGTGAAATCGGTTGCGGGTCCGAAGCGTTGCTCGAACCGGGCTCTGGTGCGGGGAGACGATCGAGCGAGTGCCCACGCGATCGTCGACTTGGATGTTGTCAGGAACCTGATGGGCAGCGCACCGACAACGAAAAGCTGAGCACGCCTGCCGCTTTCATCGAGCGCCAAGTGAACCAGGTCGGCGACCACACCTCGCTTGCGCATCGTGTCGGCACCTTTCCACTGTGCGACTTTGAACTCGGCTATTCGACGGTCTGTCTCCAGATCGAATGGTCGCGACGGGTCATTTCCGGCTCCCAGAGAGGGCCGCTGGACGACTACCTCTCCGTCTTCCAAGAGGGCGGGTAGCACGCGCGCGATGACGGTCGCGTGAATGACGTCGTTGAGGCGTCCGACGTGTGCGCGTACAGCCAGCGCGGCATCGAGAAGGTCGTCGCTGAATCCGTATCTGGTGGTCACCTCATGACTCGTTGTGGATCCAGCGCCCTGGAAATCAGCCTCCGCGGCGGCGAGGTGCGCTGTCAGATTGTGGTCGGTGAGGAACCGCGACAGCATCGCGAATGATTCGGCCGACCCATCGATGTCGGAGGCTTCCGCCTGGGCGGCCGGCGCCTGGGCGGCGTCGGCCCGCGGCGGCGTATAGACGCTGGTGGACAGCCCTAGCCGGCGCAGCGCAGCGAGTGCGCGATGTGACGTATACGCCGAGCGCGGCAACCCGGTGATCAGCTGATACACCTGCTTGGGCGGATAGCGCTTGTTCGCGACAACCACCCAGTGCTCGCGGATCGGCTCCGGTTCGACCTCTCTGATCGATTCGAACACCGATGGTTCGATCGCTTCACCCATTC
This sequence comes from Nocardia sp. NPDC056952, assembly GCF_042674185.1. NCBI lineage: Bacteria > Bacillati > Actinomycetota > Actinomycetes > Mycobacteriales > Nocardiaceae > Nocardia > Nocardia sp. NPDC056952. The sequence continues at coordinate 602,301 of NZ_JBHURA010000003.1, forward strand.
CCGAGAGGTTTCATCACCACGGGCGGGCAGGGCAACCGCTGGCACCGAATTACGTCCCGAGCGGAGTGAATGACCTCATCGGTACGCTCGTGGGCATGGGTGGGGACTTGGTACTGCTGATCGCCACCGTTGGTCCGTTGGCACTGTTGGGATGGGCGGCTGTTCGGGCGAAGCACCGCGGCCTGGGAGGGTCCTTTGTCGGGCCATTTCAGGAGATGTTCGATCCCGGTGCGGCGCGAGCACAGATCGTCATCGAGGAGATCGCGCAACTGCCTGATCCTGCGGACTCCGGCGACCCGGACAACGACGATGATTCGCCGAACACGGTGGTGTACAAGGGTGTTCGGCTCTACATCGACCCTGATAGGGCTCGGCGGCGCGGAGGTGGTGGGACCGCCAGGCAAGCTGGATGAGCACCCGCCTTGCAGACCCGAACAGCCGTCCGACCATCACACCCTCCGAGTTCATCGTCTGATGGTCGCGAGGATTTGCGGCCCCAGCGCTCGGATCACTCGCCGCGAGACAGGCTCATCCGGCACGGGAGACTACCGGGGAGGGTGAAAGTTCTATGATTCCAGCGATATTGGCTGCCACGGCAGGAATCCTGGGCATCATGATCGGTCGTTTCTGAGATACCCACGCCGAGTCCACAAGATGGCGTCGAGATCAGTCCGGGTCTGGCCACGAACAGGCCGGCGCCGCTCGCCGGACAGGACTTCGAACATCGACATCAGGCCCTGGTCGGCTGCGTTCGACCTGGATAGACCTCGGACCGGTCCGACAGGAATTTCAAGACCAAGCCGCGCAGCTCTGAAACTTGCGCGCCGTCCATCTCGGCGATCATCACCTCCGCTCGCTGGGCAATGCCTCGCACTTCAGCCAAGACCTCGGCCGAGTCCGACCATCGCTCCTCAGGAAGTCGGAGCACCGCCGCCAACAGGGCACCCGGCCAAACGTCACCCTCGATGTCCTGCACGGATTGTGAGAACTCTTCGCTGTCGGCCATGCCTTTCACCGCTCTCATCTCAATGGCACTGCTCGTTCACGTGAAGCATCGGCGCTGTCAGCACCTGCCCCACAGTAGTGGTCACCGGTCTGGACCGACGCCGTCGTTGACACGCACATCGGCAGATTCGGACGTTGGTGGTAGCGCGCCCAGCGGCAATTGAGTGTGTTCGCCAGGTTCGCATCGTGGCATCATGTTCGACATGATCTCCAGCCGAAAGGCCCATGCCGCGTAACCGCCCATCTGAGGTCCGGGCCGCCACTGCGTTGCGGCCCCGCCCCCATGGCGCCGCCTTCGTTATCGACGGACTGTCGTCGTCAGCGAGTTCCGAGATCGCTCGCCTCGAGCGCACCCGGAACTACCTGCGGACAGGGGATGTTGGCAATGCAGTTCGTCTGTGGAAGAACCACGTTCGCCGTCCGATCCGCGAGCTGCGGCATTACTACGAGTTCGGGGATGTGCACGACTTCTGTTGTGGCAGTCCGGTGCAGGCCCGCGACCTGCTCGACATCGTGACCTCAGCGATGTCACCCCGCAGCGCGCGCGAGCTTCGCGCGATCATCGCTCGACTCGATGCCCAGTTGCAATTCTGACCGCCCAGGCTCATGCCATTCGGCTGTTGCAGGCGTTGGCCGGTCGTCGGCCTGGCCCGGCCGCTTGCCTTTGCGGGTTCTCTGCGCTGGCTGGGTCGGTCAGCACGGTATGCGGCATGAGCGGACGTTTGAAAGTCCTGACCCGAGAGTCGAGATTTCAACTGCGGTAGTCGAGTAGCCCGGTCAAGTAGTGGGCGCGGTCCTGCTCGCCGAATTCACGAAGCGCACCGGCGAGCTTGAACCCGAGGTTGTCTGCATCTGGATCCTCGAGGCAGTTGTAGATCCAGTTCAGCGTGAACTGTGTGACTCCGGTGTCACTGACTGCGCGGACGTCATCGAGACGCATACCTTCGCCATCGATGACGCACCGGACCTCGGAGCATGTCTTGGCCAGTAGTTCGGCTAGGTACACCGAGTACGCCAACGCCTTGACCGCGCGGAGGGAAGGTTCTTCGTCGGGGTCTTCGGCCATCGATTCGACGACTCCCTGAACGAAAAAGACGCTCGGGTCGGTCCCGTCGAGGTTGGCACCTTCTCCTCTGGCCCAGTCGAGGAATCGATGTGCTTCCGCCAAAAGTTGATCACTCACGACGGCATCGTATGTGGCAGGACCGACGCACACGTTTCACGCTCATCGGCATGAGAGTGCGTCGGGCCGCTAGCATCACGAGCGTGGGCGACCAGGACCGGCCGAGCGGGCGGATTGTCGAGCAGCGACTGCGAAACCGCGCGATAGAAGCACTGGAGACACTCGTCGAGGGGGACGAGGGTGTTCGTACATGGGGGTATGGGGACTACATCAACGAGTTCTTCGACACGATCGACGACGAAAGCGCGTGGCTATGGCGCGAATGGTCGACCTTCACACCGTCAGAGGTGTCCGCGCTCGACGACGTGCAGCGAGCACTCCTTGATGCCTGTGCTGCGACGCCTCGGATTTCGTCCGATGAGGAGTTCATCGCTTCGGGGTGGCCTAGGCGTATCAAGCCGCTCGCGGCTGCGGCACTGGAACTAATGCAGTCGAGAGGTCGTTTTCGAGAGGATCGCGAGGAAGATGCGCCTTCGCGTACGAGCTGAAACTCACACCACCGATCGCACGGGAATCGGCAGATCAGTATGTCAGTGCGTTCAGAACCGCATGGCCGCGCTGGTCAAGTGGGCAGGCCAGCTCGAGGATGGGCACGTCTTCGAGTAACTGCATGTCGTCGACGTAAACCAGTTCCAGCAGAGCATCATTCACGCTGCGCCGGAGCCCGGTCAGTTCCGGTGTGGGTAGTACATGTTCGGTCTCAGCAGTGATGGGAACGATCACCAGCAGATCGAGGGAGGCCAGTGCGGTGCGTAGGGCGGTTTCGTCGATCCCGGCTTCCGCGTCGACGCCGATGGCTGCCAGATATGCGAGGAAGTCGAGGGGTGTCCTGTCGTATACCGCAGCGGGTGCGGGATCACCGAGTAGGCGCATCGCGTAGCGCAACTGTGCCCAATAGTCTGCGGCCACCGGCGGATACGCGAATTCGTATCCTTCCTCTTCGAGTAGTACGTAGGGTTCCTGTATTGCTGTGTGCCCGCGCTCCAGTCGCGCACAGAGCTCTTCGACTAAACTTGTCTTGCCGGTTCCATGCGGTCCGGAAACCCCGATGCGCAACTCTGCCCCTTCCAATGTCTGGTCACTAGTCTGCGTCCTGCAAGGAATTGTGCGGAAATCAGGTGTGGAGTCCAGGGTGTCAGGATGCCCCAGGCTGGATACCGCTGCCCCCTCCTTCGAGGCGATCGCGCCGAAAGTTAGCTGTCTGCAACTATTTCCGGATGAGGACTGTTGCCCGACGGCGCCTTGCCGAAGGTGTTGATCAGTGCGTCCAGCCGGGCCGTCAGGTGTAGGGGTAGGACGCGGCGGAGTTTGGCCGTCGCGCTGTCGGCTGCGCGGGGCCGCTGTCGGCCGGTCGGCGCCGCGACTGGGGAGGAGCCCGAGTAACACGGCCACCGCCTCGTCGTCGGTCAGCGTCAGCGGTGGCGTTCGGTATCCGGGAGCGAGCCGGTATGCGCCGGAGCGGCCCCGCACCGATCGGACGCCGATGTCCAGTGGCTGGTCAGTTTCTATCAGCACGTGACCGGCGTCGAATCCAACTGGGCTACATGGGATTTCGCCGAAATCGTCACACCGTTCGGCACCCTTGCGATCGGAAGCACCCGCACCGTGGCGCTGTCCGCTGCGGGCAGCGCGCTCCCAGTCGACAATCACACCGCGATCATCGAATTCCTGGTCCCCGACGTCGATGCCGATTACCGGCTGCTGCGGGAGACAGTCGAGGATTTCGTCAACGAGCCCACGACGATGCCGTGGGGGAACCGGTCGTCGCTGTTTCGCGATCCCGACGGCAACCTGATCAACCTCTTCACCCCGATCACCGCGCAGGCCGCCGCGAAGTTCGCCGGTTGACATCCGCTCATCGGCATTACCGGACGGTGGGCGTCCGGTCGGATGTCGTGGCGGCGGTGAGGCGCTGGCCCAGGGCGCGCACGGCGTCGTTGAGGGCGTCGGGGTGCTCGATGACGAAAGGGTGGTCCAGGGCGGCGAGGACGGGGGGAATCCAGTCGAGGTGTTCGGCGCGGATGAGGACTCGGACCCAGGGGGTGGGATCGGTGGGTGGGGAGTCTATTTCGTGCAGCGTTGCGATGGTCGCGGGGAGTAGTGGGCGGATTTGGGTGGGTGTGCCTTGGACGCGGATCGACACCTCGTGTCGGTAGGGGGCAGTGGCGAGCGCGGACACGAGGTGGGTGGTCGGGTCGAATTCGGTGGGTGGAGTGAAGGTTTCGGGGAGGGTGGTTGTCTCGGTGATGCGGTCGAGTCGGAACTGGCGTAGGGCGTCGCTGTTGTTGTCCATCGCCGTCAGGTACCAGCGGCCGGAGTGGGCGACGAGGCCGTAGGGGTGCACGGTTCGCTGCGAGTGTTGTCCGTTGCGGTCGGTGTAACCGATGGCGACCGGTCGGTGTTCGCGGGTGGCCGCGGCGATGTCGAGGAGGACGGCGGTTTCGACCGGGACTTCGGGGCGGGCGTCGGCGGTGAATTCGGCGGTGTTCATCAGTGCGTCGAGCCGAGCACCCAGGCGTGCGGGCAGGACGCGGCGGAGTTTGGCGGTCGCGCTGTCGGCGGCGTGGGCTGATGTCGTCGGATGGCTGGTGAGGAGTCCGAGCAGCACGGCTACCGCCTCGTCATCGGTCAGCATCAGCGGAGGCATCCGGTAGCCGGGAGCGAGTCGGTACCCGCCGTAGCGGCCGCGGACCGAGCGGACCGGGATATCCAGGTCGGTGAGATGGGTGACGTATCGCCGGACGGTGCGTTCGTCCACGCCCAGCCGCCCAGCGAGGTCGCCGACGGTATGGGTACCGCCCGCCTGCAACAGCTCGAGCAGGGCCAGTACTCGGGCAGTGGGGCGCGTCATCCGGCAATTCTCCCATCTATACCGGGCGGAAACTGTCCGGTATCGCCTCTACCGTGGGATTCGGCGGTGGAACTTCCGCCCTTCCCGACAGCAGGAGTACGCAATGAACCTCGTCTCGATCCGCCTGATCACCGACGACATCGAACGGCTGGTTGGCTTCTATCAGCGAGTGACCGGTGTCGAAGCCCGGTGGGCTACACAGGATTTCGCCGAGATCGTCACGCCGGCCGGCACACTCGCGATCGGAAGCGTGCGTACGGTGGCATTGTTCGGGGCCGGCAGCGCGCGCCCCGCCGACAATCACACCGCGATCATCGAGTTCATGGTCCGCGACGTCGACGCCGACTACCGCAGGTTGCGCGACTCCGTCGAGGACTTCGTCAACGAGCCGACGACGATGCCGTGGGGCAACCGGTCGCTCCTGCTCCGAGACCCCGACGGCAACCTGATCAACCTGTTCACCCCGGTCGCCGCGCAGGCTGTCGGGTAGGCCCACAGAAATCCAGGATCGGAGCGAAACATGCTGTCGGAGAACATGTCTGATGGGATGAATGCGATGCCGATCGGCGCAATTCTGCCTGTGCCCTTCTTGGATCAGATAGCGGCGCGGATCTCCCAGGCTGATGCACTCTGCCGTTGACCGTTTGCCTAACGACGTTCATAATAACTAACTATGGACGCTATGCCGAGGCGTGATCGGAAAGCGGAACGGCGTGAGGCGACGCGGCAGGAAATTGTCGAGGCCGCGTGGGAGATCGCACGTGAGCGGGGACTGGCGCAGCTGACACTGCGCGAAGTCGGCGAGCGGATCGGAATGCGGGCGCCGTCGCTGTATTCGCACTACGGATCGAAGAACGCGATCTACGATGCGATGTTCGAGCAGGCTTGGAGTGAGTGCGAGCGCGTCTCGCTCGACGCGCTACGCTCGGCACCCGCGGACCCTCGCGGCCTCGTGCGCGTCATGGCACTGGCGTACTTCGATTTCGCGGTTGCCGATCTCGCCCGCTATCAGCTGATGAACCAGCGCACGATCCCGGGATTCGAACCCTCGCCCGATGCGTACGCGTCGGCGGTCCGCGCGCTCGACGAGGTCATCGCGGTGTTCGCCACGATCGGCGTGACCGACCGCGACGACGTGGAGATCTGGATCGCGGTCCTGTCCGGCCTGGTCGATCAGCAGCTCGCCAACGATCCGGGCGGGCACAGTCGGCGCAAGCTGCTGGACCGCGCCGTGGACATGTGGGCCGACAGTGTCGGCCTTCCGCCGACGAAGGAGCCGCAGAAATGACGGCTGTCGAGCAGACGGCGGTGACTGCGCGGCGCGCGACGCTCACCCATGCCGACGCGATGCGGCTCGCCCGCGACGAGTACTTGCGCTTCGCCGACGCGGTCGCCTCGCTCGACGGTGACGACTGGACCACACCGACCGAGTGCGCCGGGTGGACCGTGCACGACCTCGTCGCCCACGTGGTCGGTATGTCCACGATGGCATCCTCCCCATTGGAGAATGTCCGCCAGACCCGGGCTGCCCGCAAGCGGTTGCGGCCCGGCCGGCAGCTCGTCGACGCCGTGACCGCGTATCAGGTCGAACGATTCGGACAGCAGACGACGGATCAGCTGGTCCGGTCGATGGCGGCCATCGCACCCAAGGCCGCGGCAGCGCGCGGACGTACCCCGAGGTTGCTGCGCAATCGAACAATCCCCGAGCAGCAACTGGTCAACGGCGCCGCCGAACGGTGGACCATCGGGTACGCCATCGACACGATCCTCACCCGTGACCCGTGGATGCATCGGATCGACCTGGCCCGGGCCACCGGGCACGCTCTCGTGCTGACCGAGGAGCACGACGGGGCGATCGTGGCAGATGTGGTCCAGGAATGGGCCGCCCGTCACGGCATGCCCTACAACCTGCGCCTGACAGGCGCGGCCGGAGGCCGATGGCATTGCGGCACAACGGATGAACGCCTAGACCTCGACGCGATCGAATTCTGTCGCATCCTCGCCGGCCGCGCCGAAGGCGCCGGACTACTGACCATCCAAGTGCCGTTCTGACACTGCACCGAATCGAGCCGACCATGACCACCACCATCGATGAGATCGCCCCCGACATCTACCGCATCTCGACGTTCGTGCCCGACATCGGCGAACAGGGGCTGACGTTCAACCAGTTCCTGCTCGCCGATGATCAGCCGCTGCTGTTCCACACCGGGCATCGCGCGATGTTCGCCGATGTCGCGGCGGCGATAGCACGGATCACACCGGTGAACCGGCTGCGGTGGATCACCTTCGGGCACGTCGAATCCGACGAATGCGGGTCGATGAACCAGTTCCTCGCCGCGGCCCCCGAATCGCAGGTCGCCCACGGTGCCGTCGGCTGCATGGTGTCGCTGGACCACATGGCCGACCGGCCACCGAGACCGCTTGCCGATGGTGAAACCATCGAACTCGGCCGGATGCGAGTGCGCCACATCGACACCCCACACACCCCGCACGGCTGGGAAGCGCGGGTGTTGTTCGAGGAAACCACGCAGACTCTGCTGTGCGGGGATCTGTTCACCCACCTCGGTGCGGGTGCGGCCCTCACCACAGACGACATCGTCGGCCCCGCCGTTCACACCGAGGACCTGTTCGCCTACTCGTCGCTCGCACCGGCGACCCCGATGATCGTCGACGGCCTCGCCGAGCTCGCACCGAAAACGCTGGCGCTGATGCACGGTTCGTCGTTCACCGGCGACGGCGGCGCCGCGCTGCGCGCGTTGGCCGACAGCTACCGCCACCGCATCGGCGACGCCACGGCGTGATGGCTTGCCGCAGGCGATAGATGCCGAGCGGAAGGGGATGTTCTGCTGACCGCTTCGAGCGCGGATCAGCCCGGGGCTTGTGATGCTGCCGCCACGGGTGCGTCCGGGGTGGGCCGTGCGCGCGGCACGGTGAAGGTCGCCAGGACCGAAGCGATCGCGACGGCGAAGCAGGCTGCTGTGTACCAGAGGTTTCCGATGGGGTCGCCGTTGGTTGTTTCGCCGTTGACGGCGGCGAAGAAATCGGGGAGCGACGCTATCCAGAGAGCGGCGAAGACGACCAGGTAGAGAGTGGCGAATCGTTGGACGAAGGGGTCTTGGTACTGCGGGGGTGTGGCGGTTCCCCGCCGTAGCTCGGTCCATTGGCGGACCATGACGATCCCGGCGACCACCGCGAGGACGGCGAGTTCCAGTGCGTAGACGATGCCGCGCACGGTGGTGCCGCTCATGCCGATGACAGTGGCGGGCAGGGGGAGCAGGAAGGTGCCGACCGAGGCCAGCAGGCCGATGACGATGGTGCGCCAGGTCAATTCGACGCCGGAGAAGTGTCGGCCGTCGTCGACGTGACGGCCGACGAAATACTGCACGCAGAAGGCCAGCGACATCGGCCACAGGGCCGCGAACACGACGACGCTGCCCATCGGGACCGAATCGAACATCGGCTGGTTGATCGGGTTGTCGATCGACCATTCCCACCAGCGCAATTGGGGCCCGAGGTGGTCGAAGATCTCGTAGAAGGCGTGGTGGACGAAGCCGACGCAGGTGGCGCCGATCAGGGTGCCGAAGCGGCGGAAGATGCCGAGCATCCGGACGATGCCGAACGCCATCGTCGCCATCAGCGGGTAGATCGCGATGATGTAGATGGGTAGTCGGCCCCAGAGGAAGTCCACGGTGAAGACGTTGTGCGCGAACATCGTGTCGACGTGTTCTTCGATGCCGAACGCCGCCGGGAAGTACAGCGGCGGTTCGATGACGAACAGGTAGGCGGTGGCACCGAACCACAACACGAGATTGGTCGGGTCACCGTGGCGGCGCAGGCGCGCGATCGCGTACCAGAGCGCGAGAACCGCGCCGACGACGATGGTGAGCTCGAGGACCGGCAGGGTCCAGTTCTCGAGGGCGAACGGGTTGCGGAACTCGACGAGTCCGCCCGCCTCCTCGCAGGAGAAGCCGAGTTCGTGAGCGAGTTCGGCGAAGGTGGGGGAGCAATGTTCGGCCATCGGGCTACCTTCTACGAGCTGACGGAATCGGCTGTGTACCAACGAGTTACGTCGTAACCTTCGTCATAGCGGCGGAACCACTCGTCGGCGAGTGCGGGCAGCTTCTCGTGCGCCGGATTGTGCCCGGGCGTCTGACTGCGGATGATGCCGCCCAGCGCGACGAGCTGTTCGCGCAGACCGAGATCGTCGAACGCGCGCGGCATCGTGCCGTTGTCGGCCGGCTGGAGGAACGGCAGCCACCGGCGCAGGGTCTGACCGCGGCGGTAGTTGGCGAACATCGACAGCGCGTCGACCTGCCGATCTTCCAGCGGCACATGCTCGTTGAAGCCCTCGCACGCCACCCGGATCACCTGCAACACGTGCCGGAAGATCGAGGCCGCCACCCGCATCCGGTACAGCTCGCTGTCGACCACCGAATTGAAGATGATCAGCGCCGAACTGCGGTGCTCGACTTCCTCGACGAAATGCCAGATGAACAGCGAGGCGACGCGGTCGTCGCCGGGGGCGAACAGATTCTTGTCGTTGTCGAGCATCAGCTTGAACACCGGCGTGAACGTCGCCTCGAGGTCGGCGGTGTAGGCGAGGCGGTACTTCACCGAGGTCTCGGCGGTGAGCTTGTCGAACTCGCCGATCACCGCGTCGAGGGTCTGCTGCAAGCCGGGATAGCGGCGGATCAGCGCCTTGACATGCTGGCGATGCGCCGTCGAATGCTGCCCTTCCTGGCGCATGAAGGCGTCGGCCTCCGACGCCACCTCGGGGTCGGTGATCTGCGGTTTCGCCTGCGTGATCAGCTGCACGATCATCTTCTCGAAGCCGATAGCCAGGAACGAAACGGCATTGGCCATCGACGAGAACGCCGGGTTCTGTGGATTCCACAGAAACGGCACATCGTAGTCGGAGAACGCGAAATCCATTTTGCGGACGTGAAGGTCGGTCACGGTGAGTTACCTCGTTGTTCGGCCACGGTTGATAAAGCAATCATACGAATGAGCCCTCGAGTGTATGATCACTTTCACGGAATTCGCCCTGACCTGGGGTTGTGCTAGCGTCCACGTGGTGGCGCGTAGACGTGGGTGGGGCGGCAGTCCGCCGGGTGACGATGCGGAGGCAACGCGCCGGATCATCGCTGCCGCAGTCGAACTCATCGGCCGGACCGGTGCGGAGATCAGCATCGCCGACGTGGCGGAGTCCCTCGGTGTCATCCGGCAGACGGTGTACCGGTATTTCCCCAGTGCCGACGCGCTCATGACCGCCTCGGCCATCGCCTCGGTCGACGATTTCCTCGATCGACTCACCCGTCAGGTCAGCGGCCTGGGCAACCCGGTCGAAGCGATGACAGAGGCTGTCGTCTTCACCCTCACCGATGTTCGCCGGACCCCCCACCTGGGGATTCTGCTGTCGAGCTCGTATTCCAACGCCCACCCGGAAGGCATGACCTCCGACGAGGCCCAAGCCTTCGGTATGACCATGATCCGCCGCTTCGATGTCGACTGGGCCGCCCACGGCTACGACGAGCCCGCGCTGCGCGAACTCGTCGAATACGTGCTGCGCACCATGCAGTCGTTCTTCTTGTCGCCGGGCAACCCGGCACGCTCCGACGACGAACTGCGCCGATATCTGCGGCGATGGATGGGATCGGCGATCGGCGCGCAGCAGAGGGGCTGAACGGCGAACGCGCCCGCCCGGAATTCCGGGCGGGCACGTGACCGATGCTCAGCGCGCGGCGGCGATCCTGCGTGGCTCGAGCGCGGCGGCGAGCAGATAGCTGCCGCCGCCGGCCAATGCCAGCGCCCAGTACAGGTACGCGCCGTCGAGAAACAGTGCGGCCGTAGAGCTCACGGCCAGCCAGGCGCCGAGCGTGTATTGCAAGACGTCGCGGTACGCGACACCGCCGGCGAGGTAGAGCAGTCCGACGATCAACCCGGACCCGGTCGGCCAGAGAGTCGCTGCGGTGTCGGGGCTCAGCGTCGAACCGAGCGCGGTGATCAGGAAGAACAGCGCGGCGAAACCGACCAGCCACGATGCGCCGAGCAGGTTGCCCACGACCGCTTCCTGTCCGGTCGCGCCGCGTTGGGCTCGGAGGGAGACGACGGTGGTCACGATCATGGCCGCCAGCAGGCCGACACCCAGCAGCGCGGTCGGCACGAATCCGGGGAGGTCGAGCAAGGGGTTCGGGCCATGGCTGAGGGCGAAGGTGCCGTGGCCGACCAGCCAGGCGAGGCCGAAGCTCAGGTAGATGGGGCGATTGTCGAGGACGGTGCGGACGGGCTGGGAAACGTACATGACTGATCTCCAGGGTGTGAGCGGGTCAGGCGCTGACGAGGACGACTTTGCCGGTGACGGTGCCGGATTCGGCGAGCTCCAGAGCTCGGGCGGCATCGGTGAGAGTGATGCGGGCCGCGACCTGGGCGGTGACGGTGCCGGCGGCGGCGAGTGCGAAGACCTGCGACAGATCGTCGGCGATCCGAGCACGGAAGCGGGTGATGTTGCGCTTGCCTGCCCACAGGTTGTAGAAGTGCGCGTTTCGCTTGTTGGGCAGCATGTTCCACCACAGCAGGCGGGCGAACAGTTTCAGCACGGGCAACCGGGAGTCGCCCTCGTCGTTCTTGGTAGCTGCCGTTCCGTAGGAAACGAGGATGCCGCCGTCGGCGAGCAGGCCGAACGAATCGCTGATGCCGGGCCCGCCGATGTGATCGAACACCGCGTCGACACCGTGCGGTGCGATGGCCCGAACCTGGTGTGGCACATCGGCGCGGTAGTCGATCCAGGTGGCGCCCAGCGCGGAGACCGCGTCGGCATGGCGAGCGGACGCGGTGCCGATCACGTGAATGCCCGCGGCACGGGCCAATTGGACCAGGGTCGAGCCGACGCCGCCGTTGGCGCCGTGGACGAGGATCGTCGCGCCCGGCTGAACAGCGGCGACGCGGTGCAGCATCTGCCAGGCGGTGATGCCGTTCACGACAAAGGTTTCCGCATCGGCGGCGTCCAGGGTGTCCGGCACGGGGATCAGATCGGCGGCGTCGAGGTCGACGTGGCTGCTCCAGCCGCCGGTCTTGGTCAACGCGGCTACCCGCTTGCCCACCAGCGCCGCGTCGTGGGCCTCGACCACCGTGCCGACCAGGTCGTAGCCGGGCACGAAGGGGAACGGCGGCTGGTCGTAGTACTTGCCGCGGCGCATCTGCTGCTCGGCGAAGGACACCCCGGAGGCATCGACTCGAACCAGTGCGCGACCCGGTGCGGGTGCGGGGAGTTCGCGTCGGGTGACGAGCAGGCCGCTGGGGTCGACGCGACCGGGCAGGACGATTTCGGTGGCGGTGGTGTTCATCAGGGGCTACCTTCCGTGGTGTGTGACTGGTCAATCACTCTTGCTGCAAAAGAAAGCTCCACCCTGAAAAGGCTGGAGCGAAGGGTCAGTGGGCTTTCGGGTGGCGCATTCCGGTGGTGAGGGCGGTGGCCCACGCGCTGTCGTTGCCGTCGAGTCCGAGGGTGGTGACGAGGTGGCAGAGCTGGCCGTAGGCGATGAAGTACTGGATCTGCTCGGGGGTGCCGCCGGAGCGGCGCTGCACGAACGTGGTCACCTTGGCCAGGCCGCGGCGCAACGCGTCGGCGATTTCGGGGATGTCGGTGGCGGACTGGGCGTGCACCTGCAACATGAGCAGGCTCTTGTCGGCGATGAGTTCGGCGTAGGCGCCGCCCATGTCGTGCAGGATGGCGGCCGGGTCGGTCGCGGTGGAATTGGCCGCGCCCGTGGACATCGCGCGTTCGACGAGCTCGAAGCAGTGATCGAGCGCGGCGACGAACAGGGCGACCTTGCCGGGGAAGAGTTTGAAGACGTAGGCGGGGGAGATGTCGGCGCGCGCGGCGACGGTGTTGATCGGGGTGCCGTGGTAGCCGGTCTTGGCGAACTCGATGATCGCCGCGTCGACGACCGCGTCACGCCGGACGTCCGAGGTGGAGAGGGTGGCACCGCGCTTGGTCATGTGAGTGACTGTACACTCACTCTCTGACGGGCGTCAACGGGTGACCGGAGATTCAGTGCAGATCGGCGAGGGCGGTGTCCACGTCCGGGCCGGTCAGGCTGTGCCGATTACTGCGCATGACCAGGCGCAATGGCCGTGGGCAGTCCTGGACAGCGGAGTAGCGATCGGTTGCCACGACGCGCGCCGGTGCGCCGAGATGGTCGCGGACCCGGGTCATGAGGTCGTAGCGGCTGAGAGTTTCCGCGCCCGCGAGGTGTACGACGCCCGCCTCGTCGACGAGCTGCCCGAGCGCGGGCGCCAGGCTGGGTAAGTACAGCGGATTGCAGACGATATCGGTGCGCGCGTGGATCTCGGGTGCGGCGAAGCGGGCCAGGAACTTGTTCGACAGTGGACTGCGCCCGTAGACGAGCGGCAGGCGCACGACCAAGTGCCGGTCGCGTTCGAGGACCAGATCCTCGGCGGCCACCTTGGTCTCGCCGTAGACGTTGATCGGTGTGCGCGTTGCGCTTTCGTCGTAGTGCTCGGCGGTGCCGTCGAAGACATTGTCGGTCGACAGGTAGACGAGCTTCGCGCCCGTGTCGCCGATGGCGTCGAGCAGCGGGACCATCGGCGCCACGTTCGCGGCATGGGCCGCGGCGGGATCACGCTGCGCGGCACCGAGATCCACGACACCGGCAGTGTGGACGACGACATCGAAACCTCGTGCGACGAGTGCGCGCACCGCGCCGGTGTCGGCGAGATCCACCGGGGCGAGCCCGTGCCCGCCCCGGCTGGTCCCGACGACCTCATGGTTCGCGGCGAACTGCGCGTGCAGCGCGCTGCCGACGAAACCGGAGGCGCCGAGGATCAGGATCCGCACCGTGTCAGCGCGCCTGCCAGTTCGGCTTGCGCTTCTGCGCGAAAGCCATAGCGCCCTCGCGCATGTCCTCGGTCTGGGCGACCCCCACGATCTCGCGGTTGGTCTGGTCCCAGGCGGCGTCGTCGGCGAGCTTTCCGTCGATCATGCCCAGTGCGACCCGCTTGCTCGCCTGCACCGCCAGCGGCGCGTTCTCGGCGATCCGACCGGCCAGGGCCAGCGCGGCATCGAGGACCCCACCGGCGGGCACGACACGGTTGATCAGGCCCAGCTCCAGCGCGCGGGCCGCGGTGATCGGCTCACCGGTGAGGATCATCTCCATCGCGACCTTGCGGGGGAGCTGCTCGGGCAGGCGGAACGCGCCGCCCGCCGCGGCGAACAGGCCGCGGGCGACCTCGGGCAGGCCGAAGGTGGCGGTCTCGGCGGCGACCGCGAGATCGCTGGCCAGGACGAGTTCGGTGCCGCCGCCGAGGGCGAAACCGTTCACCGCGGCGATGGTCGGCTTGCTGATCGGATGCCGGACGTACCCGGCCAGGTTCCAATCCTCATGTCCCGGGGCGAGAATCGACTCACCGCGGCTCAGCGCCTTGAGGTCCGCGCCCGCACAGAACGCCCGCTCGCCCGCGCCGGTGAGGACCACCGCGCGGATCTGCGGGTCGGCCTCGGCTCGCTCGAGCGCCTCGCCGACCCCCGTGCTCACTTCGGCGTTGACCGAGTTCATGGCCTCGGGCCGATTCAGCACGATGACGAGCACATGCTCGCGTTGCTCGACGAGAACTGCGCTCACGAGTGACTCCTTCGCTAGGTGGCTGTCAGCATGACAAACCTCTTCGATCTGTATCACGCCGGACGATCTTGAATACCCGAATCGGGGATTCGTGTCCGTCGTCGTCGCGCGCACCCGGCACTCGTCGTAGGCTGCCGAACACTCGCGAAAAGAATTTTCGGCCGGGTGTCGATCCGCAGCGGTGCCCGTTCGACCTAGGGATGAACACAGGGCCCGGCAGGCGGGTCCACACCGATCCGAGGAGACGAAATCATGAAGTTCATGCTGATCATGCGCGCCACCGACGAAGCCTGGGCCGCGGCGGCCGATATCGACTTCAACGAGATGCTCGAGACGATGGGCAAGTTCAACGACGAGTTGATCAGCGCCGGGGTGCTGGTCGCCGCCGAGGGGCTCGACGACGCGGCGCAGGGCGTAGTCGTCGACTACTCGTCGGAGACCCCGGTGGTCACCGACGGGCCCTACGGGGAGACGAAGGAACTGTTCGGCGGGTTCTACATTCTCAACGTGGCCTCCAAAGAGGAGGCGATCGAGTGGGCCAAGCGCATGCCGGTCGTCGTGCCGGGCACCAAGACCGAGATCCGACGGGTGCCGAGTATCGATGAATTCCCGCAGGACAATGTCTGGGTCGCGAGGGAGCGCGCGTGGCGTGAGGCCACCGGCCAGCTCTGAGACACGATGAGCGACCACACCGGCCGCGAGGCCGTCGCCGCCGTCTGGCGGATCGAATCGGCCCGGATCGTCGGCGCCCTCGCGCGCTACACCCGCGACTTCGCGATGGCCGAGGATCTCGCCCAGGAGGCGTTCGCGGAGGCGCTGGTGACCTGGCCGCGCGAAGGCGTGCCACGTCAGCCGGCCGGGTGGTTGCTCACCGTCGGCAGACGCCGGGCCATCGACGCGTTCCGTCGCCGGGCCGCCCTCGACGACCGCTACACCGCCCTCGCCGCCGACCTCGGCGAGGGCGACGCGCTCACCGGCGGGGACCCTGTGCGTGCTGGGCACGACGTGCTGTGGGATCCCGATCAGATCGACGACGATGTGCTCGCGCTGATGTTCATCTCGTGTCACCCGGTGCTCTCGCGGGAGGCGCGGCTGGCCTTGACGCTGCGCGTCGTCGGCGGTCTGACCAGCGACGAGATCGCCAAGGCGTGCCTGGTCCCGACCGCGACGGTGCAGGCAAGGATCACCAGGGCGAAGAAGACCCTCGGCGCCGCCGAAGTCCCGTTCGAGGTGCCGCCCGTCGCCGAGCGCCGAGCCCGGCTGGGTTCGGTGCTCGGGGTCATCTATCTGATCTTCACCGAGGGGTCGTCGGCCAGCACCGGCGACGACCTCATCCGCTTCGATCTCGCGGGGGAAGCGCAGCGGCTGGCCCGCGTGCTGTCGCGGCTGATGCCCGACGAACCCGAGGTCTACGGACTGCTGGCGCTGCTCGAACTGACCGCGGCGCGATTCCCCGCCCGAACCGGTCCCGACGGTGAGCCGATCCTGCTCGAACAGCAGGACCGCCGCCGCTGGGACCGCTCGGCGATCCGGCGCGGTCGTGCGGCGCTGGTGAAAGCCGGTGCGGTCGGGCGTGGGCTGGGCGCCTACGGGCTTCAGGCCGCGATCGCCGAATGTCACGCCGTCGCACCGTCGGTCGAGCGGACCGACTGGGAGCGGGTGGTGGTGCTGTACGAGGCACTGGGCAGGCTCGCACCGTCGCCGGTGGTGGACCTCAACCGGGCGGTCGCGGTGTCGATGGCCGACGGGCCCGCCGCGGCCCTGCCGATCGTCGACGAGATCACCGCATCCGGCGCCCTGGCCACCTCGCACCTGCTGCCCAGCGTGCGCGGTGAACTACTCACCCGGCTCGGCCGCACCACCGAAGCTCGTGCGGAGCTCGCCGAAGCTCTCCGCCGGTGCGGCAACGAACGTGAGAAGACCGTCCTCGCAAACAAACTCGCCGGACTCGCCTGATCGTCGAGCACCGCGATCCGCGCGGTGTGGTGAACCGCTCGGCCATGGCCGAGCTGCCCTGTTCGCTCGGTGCTCGATCCAGCTCAGTCGGGGCCTCGGCGAACGCGGGTGATCGCCGCCGCCTTCGTGCACAGCATCGGCAGTTCGGCCAACCACCAAGTCGCGCCTGCCTTTTCGTAGGCCGCACGGTCGCGGTCGGTGGAGGCGGCCACCGCGACCGCGAAATCCTTCAGATCGCCGCGGTATTCGGCGATGATCGCCAGCATGTCGACGAGTTCATCCGGACTCGCCTCGGGGCAGAGCCCGTCGTAGCGTGCCGCCCGCCGCAGCGGGGCCCGGTGGACGGATTGGGCGGCGACCCAGATCGGGATGCGCGGCCGCTGGAGGGGGCGTGGCAGGAATTGCAGCCCGTCCACCCGATATGCGGGACCGTCGTGGTGGACGACCTCGCCCGACCACAGTTCGGTGATCACCGTCAGCGCCTCGTCGAGTCGCTGCGCGCGGTCCCGTGGGGCGCTCACCTCGCCGAGCCGGGAGAACTCGCCGGTCGCCTCGGACCCGAGGCCGACGCCGAGGGCGAGCCTGCCGTTGCTGAGCAGATCGAGAGCCACGGTTTCGCGGGCCACGTCCTGGGGGCGCCTGCGTGACAAGGGGGTCACACGTGGACCGAACACCACCCGGCTCGTCGCGGCGGCGATCGCGGCCAGTCCGATCCAGGCGTCGCCGACAGCGAGACCCTCGTCATGGGGACGGGCCACGTGGTCCCAGACGAAGACGCCGTCGAAGCCCGCGGTCTCGGCTTCGACCGCGATCTCGGCCAGCACTCGCGGGTCGGCCAGTTCGCCGAACGGCGGCAGATATACCCCGTGTCGCAGGACCATATTCGCAGTATAGAGGCCATAAATGCCGGTCTTCGCGCGCTCGTAACGTTTGCTCGCAAAGAGGTCGGGTATTCGTGAAAGGCGACGACGAGAGGGTGTTGTGGATGTCAAGGGAATCGAAAACGGTGCTGCACCGGGCAATCGGTGCGTCGGCGATCGGTAATGCGGTCGAATGGTTCGACTATGGTGTCTACGCCTATCTGGCGACGTATATCGCGAGATCGTTGTTCCCCGGTGACGGCGAGTCCGGGATGGTCTACACACTGCTCGGCTTCGCCGTATCGTTCCTGATCCGGCCGGTCGGCGGCATGATCTGGGGTCCGCTCGGCGACCGTATCGGGCGCAAGCGCGTGCTCGCCACCACGATTATTCTGATGGCCGGATCCACTCTCGCCGTCGGCCTTATCCCGAGCTTCGACATGATCGGCATCGGCGCCCCGATTCTGCTGTACGCGCTGCGCATGATCCAGGGACTTTCCGCCGGTGGTGAATACGGTGGCGCCGCGACATTCATGGCCGAATACGCACCCGATCGCAAGCGCGGATTCTATGGCAGTTTCCTCGAGGTCGGCACGCTCGCCGGCTTCACGCTCGGCAATCTGGTCGCCCTGCTGCTGGTGAATGTCCTCGACGACGCGTCGATGAATTCGTGGGGCTGGCGCATCCCGTTCATGATCGCCGGTCCGCTCGGCCTGATCGGCATGTACCTGCGCAGCCGGGTGGAGGACACCCCGGTGTTCCGCGAGGTCGACAGCAAGGACGAGACCGAGGAAGTCTCCGGCGTCTATCGCGATCTGGTGACGAAGTACCTGCGCCCGGTGCTGACTCTGTTCGGCCTGGTGATCGCGCTGAACGTCGTCAACTACTCGCTGCTCAGCTACACCCCGACCTACCTCGGCTCCACGATCGGCATGGAGGAATCCGATGCCTTGCTCGTGCCGCTGATCGGCCAGGTCGCGATGCTGTGCACCTTGCCGTTCCTCGGTGCTCTCTCAGACCGGATCGGGCGCAAACCGATGTGGATGTTCTCGTGCGCGGCGATGATGATCGCGGTGATCCCGGTGTACCACCTGATCGGTTCCTCGCTCACCGGCGCGATCGCCGGCTTCGCGATCCTGGGCCTGCTCTACGCTCCCCAGCTGGCGACGATCTCGGCCACGTTCCCCGCGATGTTCCCCACCATCGTGCGTTTCGCCGGTGTGGCGATCGGCTACAACGTCGCCACCTCGATGTTCGGTGGCACCGCTCCGGTGGTCAACGAGGCGATCATCAGCGCGACCGGCAACAACATGGTGCCGGCGTATTACATGTTCGGTGCGTGCGCGGTCGGCCTCATCGCGTCCTTCTTCCTCATCGAGACCAAGGGTGTCTCGCTGCGCGGCACCCAGGTGCCGGGCACGCCCGAGGCGATCGAGGAACAGCGTGAACTGGGCGAGCCCGCCGAGGTCGTCGCGGTGAAATAGTTCGTGCACCGAGGGCGCGGCGTCGATGCGGCGCCGCGCCCTCGGTGTGTTCGGGCTAGTTCTTCGCGGCCGCGCGGAACACGGCGAGAGCTTCCTCGCCCAGGTGCGGTCCGCTGACCTCGATCGACACGTTCGAGCTCGCGACGACCTCGGCGCAGGTGAGTCCGAAACTGGTGCTCGGGGGCATGATCGGCCCGAATTCGGCTGCGGCCGCGGCGAAGACGATGCGACCGACCCCGGCCCACACCATCGCGGCGGCGCACATCGGGCACGGTTCGCCGC
This sequence comes from Nocardia sp. NPDC056952, assembly GCF_042674185.1. Lineage (NCBI taxonomy): Bacteria > Bacillati > Actinomycetota > Actinomycetes > Mycobacteriales > Nocardiaceae > Nocardia > Nocardia sp. NPDC056952. The sequence continues at coordinate 621,563 of NZ_JBHURA010000003.1, forward strand.
TGGCGTAGACGGTGGCGCCACGCAGTTTCGCCGCGTGGCCCGCGGCGGTCGCGAGGGTGATCGCGACCAGTTCGGCGTGGGTGGTGACATCGCCGGTGGTGTTCACCGCGTTCACGCCCTCGGCCAGAACCGCGCCGTCGTGGCCGAGGGCGACCGCGCCGAAGGGGCGGTCGCCGAGCGCGGCGGCGTGCCCGGCGAGGTCGATGGCGCGGCGCAGATGGGTGATGTCGATATCGGTCAGCTCGCTCATGAGGTGAGATCCACTTCCGTTCCGATGCCGTTGGCGCGGGCCTTGTCGATGAGCAGGCGGGCCGCGGCCAGATCCTGCAGGCCGATGCCCACCGAATTGAACAGGGTGATGTCGCGGTCGCCGCGACGGCCGGCTGCCCGGCCCGCGATCACCTCGCCCAGCTCGGTGCCCACCGCGTCCTGGGTGATCGCGCCTTCGGCGATGGCCATCAGCGTGTCGCCGGACTTGGTGAGCGTGGTGCCGATCGAGTCTACGACGACCCTGGACCGCCGCATGGCCCCGCCGTCCACCTCCCGGTGATCCGCCCTCGGCGGTGCGCCCACAGCGTTGACATGCAGGCCCTCGCCGAACCAGGCGCCGTGCACGATCGGCTCGCGTGAGGGCGTGAGGGTGCACAGCACATCGGCGGCACGGGTGACCGCCTCCGGGCTGTCGAGGACACGTACCTCGAGTCCGAGATCGGCTACCGCACTGCGGAATCGGTCGACGGTGGCGGCGGTGCGCGACCAGACCAGCACGGTCTCGAGCTCGCGCACGGTCGCTATCGCGCGGGTGTGCTCGATGGCCAGATTGCCCGCACCGATCACACCGAGTGCCGAACTCGATTGTCGGGACAGGTATTTCGTCGCCACCGCGCTGGCGGCGGCGGTGCGGACGGCGGTGACGAGGCGTCCGTCGATCAGGGCCTCGCACGAACCGTCGGCCGCCGAGGTCACCACGATCACCGACCGCTGCACCGGCAGACCGCGCGCGCGATTGGCGGGCAGGTCGGCGAGCAGCTTGACGGCGGCGGCACCGGCGGATTCGGCGGCGGCGACCATGGGCACGAAGGCGGCGCCGCCCAGTGCCATCGCCGGTGGGGCGGGGGCGAACGCGGTGCCCAGTGCCAGATCGGCGTGCGCGCGCTCGACCGCGGCGAGCACCTCGCCGCGATCGAGGACGGCGGTCACATCGGAGTGCGACAGGATCAGAGTCAACGGTGGCTCCTACGAAAGTGGTGGCGGGTCAGGAAGTTCGGGCGAAGGCGACGGTGAGGTCGCGCGGCGAGCGGCTGTTGCCGACCAAGCCGCTGACGGCGACGATCGCGATCAGATAGGGCAGCATCACCAGCAGCGCGAACGGCACATCGACACCGAGGGCGGGCAGTGCGAACTGCAGGGCCTGGGCGAGACCGAAGAACACCGATGCCCAGATCACCCCGAGCGCACGCCAGCGGCCCGCGATCACCGCGACCACGGCGAGATAGCCGATGCCGCCGGTCATGTTGTCGCTGAACGAATGCACCTCCGACAGCGCCAATTGCGCGCCGCCGAGGCCGGCGGCGAACGCGGCGAGCAGCACACAGCCGTAGCGGACGGCCTTCACGGGCAGACCGGTGCGGTCGGCCGCGACGGCGTCCTCGCCGATCGCGTCGATCACCAGACCCAGCTTGGTGCGGCGGGAGAACACGAACGCCAGGACGGCGACGATCGCGATGCACAGATAGCCGAGGGCGGTCTGCCCGAACAGAGCGGGACCCAGCACCGGGATATGGTGCAGCACAGGTACTGGTAGCGCGTCGAAGCCGGGAACGCTGTGGCCCTTGCCGTCGTCGAGCAGCAGACGCGCACCGTAGGTGGTGGCACCGAGCGCCAGGGCATTGCTCGCGATGCCGACGACGATCTGATCGGCGCGCAAGCCGATACTCCAGATCGCCTGCAACACACCGAAGAGCAGGGCAGCGAGCACCGCGGTGGCCGCGCCGAGTACCGGCGAACCGGTGGTGACGGCGCCGAGCACACCGGCGAACGCGCCGGTCAGCATCATCGCCTCGAGGCTCAGATTGAGCACACCCGCGCGCTCGCTGACCAGCTCACCGCTCGCGGCGACGAGGATGGGCAGGGTGAAACCGATTCCGCTGGTGGCGATATCGGTGACGGTGTCGAGGCTCATCGCGGCGCTCCTGCCAGATCGGCGGTGCCCACCGAGGGAACCGGTTGTGGTGCGGCGGGTTCGGACTTGCGTCTGCGATAGGTCCAGATGGCGGCGCCGGCGATGAACACGATCATCAGCGACTCCACGACCGAGATGGTCGACGCGGGCACATTCGCGGCCAGCTGCAGGTTGATCCCGCCGGAGACGAGGAACCCGAGCAGCAGCGACACCGCGACCACCGCGGCCAGTGAGCCACGTGCCAGCAGGCCGACGACCAGACCGGAGAATCCGTATCCGGAGGAGAACCCTTCGGCGAGGACGAACGGCGCCGTCGCCACCAGCAGCCCGCCCGCGACACCGGAGAACGCGCCCGCCGCCGAGAGGCTCAGGAAACGCAGCCGCCGCACCGGCAGCCCGAGCCGCGCCGCCGCGTCGGGATTGAGCCCGATCGCCCGCAATCGGGTACCGAGTGCGGTGCGGCGCACCAGGATCGCGGTGCCGAACGCGGCCACCACGGCGATCCACAGGGCAATGGTCGCGGGGGAGCGTTCGATGCCCAGCAGCGGCAGATGCGCGGCCGCGGTGAGCTGTTCGGACTGCGGCAGCGTCTCCGAGGACGTCACCGGCTGGCGCAGCAGCGCGGGCTCGTGCACGACGAGCAGCACCAGCGCCAAGCCGACGAAATTGAGCAGCAGCGTGGTGATGATCTCGCTGGTGCCGCGCGCGACTCGCAGGTACGCCGCGATGGCGGCCCACGACCAGCCCGCGGCTGCCGCCCCGATCAGCACGGCGGGCAGGGTGATCGCGGCGGGTGCACCGGTGAGCGTGGTGCCGATCGCGGTGGCGGCGATGCCACCGGCGCAGATCTGGCCCTCGCCACCGACATTGATCAGCCCGGCGCGGTGGGCGATGGTGAAGCCGACAGCCACCAGCATCAGCGTGGCCGCGACATTGAGCGAGGCGCCGATCGCGTAGTCGCTGCCGAACATGCCCTCCCACAGTGCTGTCATCGTGGCGCCGGGTGCGGCGCCGGCGACCGCGGCCAGGATCAGCCCGATCACCCCCGCCGCGAGCATCGCCGCGACGGCGACGACGATCGGGTGGTGTGCCCACTGGCGCAAGCCTGCCGGGTGCTGCTTCGAGGAAGGCTTGCCGAGCCCGCGCAGCCCGCCCAGCGACGTTCGCCGAGGTGGGGGCGCGGTGGCCGCGGTCGTGGTCCGACTCGGTGCGCTCATGCCGCGACTCCCATCATCAATTCGCTGATCTGTTGTGCCGCTGCGGGATCAGAGGTCTCGATCGGTCCGGCGAGTGTGCCGCGATACGCGACGAACACTCGGTCGCACAGCGCGAGCAACTCGGGTACCTCGCTCGACACCACCAGCACCCCACAGCCGTCGGCGGCCGCATGGCGCAGCTGGGTCAGCACGAAATCGACTGCGCCGATGTCCAATCCGCGCGTCGGCTGGGCGGCGACCAGGCAGCGCAGGTTCGCGGCGGACAGCTCGCGGGCCAGCACCACCTTCTGCTGATTGCCACCCGAGAGCGAGCCCATCGGCACCCACGGCCCGGCAGCGCGCACGTCGAAGCGGTCGAGTTCGGCCTGGGCGGCGCGGCCCATGGCCTGTTTGTCGAGCAGTCCGAAGCGCCGGAAGCGGCCGAGTCGGCCGAGGAAGAGGTTCTCCGCCAGGGTCATCTCGGCGACCATCGCGTCGCGGTGGCGGTCCTCGGGCACGACGCCGAGTCCGAGCCCGGTCCGGGTGGCGGGGGTGGCGGTAGTGATCTCGGTGTCGGCGAGCGTGACCGTGCCGGCGCTCACCGGGGTAGCCCCGGCGAGGACCGCGACGAGCTCGCTCTGCCCGTTGCCCTCGACGCCCGCGATCCCGACGATCTCGCCGGGCCGCACGACCAGACACGCCTCGTCGAGCGCCGCGCTGCCGTCGGCGCGATGCACGGTCACTCGATCGATGGTGAGAACCGGTGCGGGGGAATCGGATTCGGCAGACGACACGAGACCGGCGCTGGACGGGGTCGATTCGGTGGCAGGACCGACCGGGAGAGCCGTTACGGGTGAATCTGCTGTCTTCGCCGAATCGGCGGGATCCAGGCCGATGGTAGCGGCGACGGTCGGGTCGAGGTCGGCAGCGGTGCGGCCCACCATCGAGGTGAGCAGCTGGGCGATGGTGGTGTTCGACATCCGCCCGCCACCGGCGACCGTGCCGCGGCGCAGCACGGTCGCGGCATCGGCGACCCTGGCCACCTCACCGAGCTTGTGCGTCACCAGGACCACCGCTTTGCCGTCGGCGGCGATGGCGCGGCAGGTGTCGATCAACGCGTCGATCTCGGCCGGATCGAGCACTCCCGTCGGTTCGTCGAGCAGGATCAGCGCCGGATCACGCAGCAACGCCTTGACGATCTCGACTTTCTGCCTGGCGCCGACCGGCATGGTCGCGACCTGCTGGTCGAGGTCGACGCGCAGGCGGTAACGCTGCGCGATCTCATCGAGCCGGTCGGTCAGTTCCTTGCGGCGCGACCGGAGTCCGGGCTGGGTGAGCAGCAGGTTCTCCGCGACGGTCATGGTGGTGACCAGACTGAAGTGCTGGTGCACCATGGCGACACCGGAAGCCATCGCGGCGGCGGGGGAGTCGGGCCGGAAGTCCTTGCCGCCCAGCTGCATACGTCCGGTGTCCGGGTGGTAGCCGCCGAAGACGACATTGCACAGCGTGGACTTGCCCGCGCCGTTCTCGCCGAGAATGCAATGGACAGTGCCGGATTCGACGGTGACGTCCACATCGTGCAGCGCCTGCACGTCACCGAAGCGCTTGCCGACCCCGTGCAGGGTCAATGCGGGAGTGTTCATCGTGGATCAGTACGGCTTGACCGCGCCGGTGGACAGGGCCGTTTTCGCCTTCGCGAGTGCGTCGGCGACCCCGGAGTCCTTGCTGCACAACACGAAATCGGTGCCCTCGTTGGGCGAGGTCAGCCCGAAGCGCACGTTCTCGGCCTTCCACGAGTTGTCCAGAACGGCCTTCACCGCGAACTCGACCTCGGCGCCGATATCGGTGTGTACGTAGCCCAGGTACGCCGGGTTGGTGCAGTCGCCGGGGATCGGGCCGCCGACCATCGTGGCGTTGGACTGGGTGGCGGCCTGCTCCATGCCCGCCTTGCCCAGGTTGACGATCTGGCCGAGCGTGCCCGCGCCGGCGCCGTAGTCGGCCAGTGCGGCCTGCTTGGCCTTGGCGGGGTCGTTGAAGTCGCCGACGTACTGCGGGGTGAGCACCTTCGCGTCCGGCTTAGCGAACCGGGCGCCGTTGCCGAAGGCGTTGGCGGCGTTGACGATCGCGGGCAGTTCGACGCCGCCGACGAAGGCCACCGTGCCCGACTTCGACCCCGCCGCCGATACCGCGCCGCTGAGGAATTCGGCCTCGGCCTGCTGCGGGTCGTAGTAGGCGAGGTTGGCGAGTGGCTTGGCGTCGGCCGGTCCGCCGATCTCGACGAACTTCACGTTCGGGAACTGCGGCGCCACCTTGCGCACGTCGGCGTCGGTCTGGCCGCCGAGGGAGATCACCAGGTCGTTGGTCGAGGCGAAGCGGACCAGGGCCTGCTGGTAGTCGCTGGCGGCGACCTGTTCGACCTTGCTGAGTTCCACCTTGTCGCCCAGCGCGTCGGCGATGCGCTGGTAGCCGAGATACCCGGACTGCATGAAGCCGGTGTCCGACAGCGAGCCGGGAAAGAACACGCCGACCTTCAGCTTGCCGCCCGACGCCGTGGAGTCGGCGGAACCGCAGGCCGACAGGAGGGCAGCGGCGGCGAGGGCGGCCGAGCCGAAGGCGATCGCGCGCCGAGTGGACTTGTGCACGGGGTACTCCTTGATCGAACGAACCGCTCACTTAGCGGTATACCGTTAAGTGTCAGCCTGGGGCCCGGAGATGACGGGCGGATTACCGAAAAGTAAGAAACGGTCGCATGCCGCGAGCGGACTACCGTGGTGGCGTGCAGGAGCAGAAGGATGGTGTGGTGGCAGACGAACCGGCGAAGAAGTCGCTGCGGGATCAGGCTTACGAGGAATTGCGTGACCGGATCATCGATCTGCGCTTGAGCCCTGGTCAGCGGCTCGTGGAACGCGACCTCGCCACCGAGCTGGCCATCTCGCGGATCCCGCTGCGTGAGGCGCTGCAGATGCTCGAACGAGAAGGTCTGGTCGTCATCGTGCCGCGGCAGGGCGCGATCGTCGCCCCGTTCACGGTGACCGACGTGCGTGACCTCTTCGACGTTCGCGAAAGCCTCGAGGTCCTCGCGGCGCGCCTGGCCGCCGAACGAGCCGGGTCGGCCGACCTCACCGCCCTGCGCGCGCAGCTCACCGCGGCCCGCCAGGCCACCGCCCGTGGCGACCAAGCCGCGATCGCCGCCGCGAACGCGGGCTTTCACGCCGTGATCGTCGAAGTGTCCGGCAACCCGCTGTTGCAGTCGTTGTTGCGCCCCTTGGAATCCCGAGTCCGCTGGTTGTTCCACCTGACCAAGGAACGCGACCCCGGCACCCAATGCGACGAACACGAGGCCCTCTACGCCGCCATCGCCGCGCACGACTGCGACGCGGCCGCCGAAATCGCCTACCGCCACGTCGCTTCCGGCCGTGAGCCCAGCTTGGCCCTGTCCGCCCAATGGTCCATGCCCGACATCGACCCCGTCTCGGCCACCCGCACCCGCCAGCGCGGCTCCCACCGCGAGAAGACCGCGTGAATCGCGGCGTTTCGGGTCTAGTCGGTCAGTAGCTTGAGGACGAGTGGGCGGGACATGGTTCCGGCGACTCGGCGGGCGAGCTGATTCGCCCCGGCCCCGGCGGCGTGGGCGGTGCGCAGGGCGGTTGCGAGTTCCGCGCGGGCGACATCGGCGGCGGCCTGGGCTTCGCGAAGGCGGCGGGCGGCGTCGTCCACCGGGGTGGTCAATGCATTGACCGGTTCGGGGAGGGTGGCGTCCGGCTGTGGCGCGACGGGTTGTGGCGTGGCCGCGAGGTTGCGCAGTGCGGACCGGGCGAATTCCTTCACGAACTCGCGGGTGGCGTCGGTGTCGGAGGCGGCGTCGCCGAGTAACAGGCGGGTGGTCTGGGGGACGGCGTGGGTCCAGTTGGCGAGACCGCACAGGGCCAGCAGGAGGCGGCCCGCCTGCTTCTCGTCGACGCCGAATTGTTCTTGGGCACGGTCGAATTTCTGTCCGTAGTGGTCAGCGCGCCAACCGTCGACATCGTGCGCGTCGGCGCCGCGGTGCAAACCCTCCCAGAGCAGCAGGCGCAGCAGCTGCGGATGGTCGCGGTGGTAGTCGAAGAGCTTGCCGACGTAGTCGCCGGGCTCGGTCTCGGCGAGTGGCTGGACGACCTCCATGAATTCGCGCATGGTGTCGACGATGATGACGTCGAACAGCCTGTCCTTGCTGCCGAACAGGCCGTAGATGCGTTCCTTGTTGACACCGGCGGCCTCGGCGATGCGATCGACGCGGGCTCCGGCCAGACCGTACTGCGCGAATTCGGCTCGCGCCGCACGCAAGAGGGCCTGTCTGGTCGCGTCGCTGCGTTTGATGGTGCTCGCCGTCATGGGGCCGACTTTACCAGGTCTTTAAACCAACTATTTGGTTGACTCTGTCTCTGGGCGAGCCTACTGTCGTCGACATGGCATCACCGACAGTCCAGCGTCCGGTCAGAAGTCCGGCCCCTGCCCGCGTTCGCGACACGTCGCCCCGTACGCACACCGGGCGCACCCTCCCCGTTTTCGTGCTGTCGGCCCTGTTGGCCACCGGCCAGATGTACACGCCGATTCCCCTGTTCGAAGCCATGAAAGCAGAGTGGAGTGTGGGTTCGGGGGCGATGACGTGGGTCATCAGCGCCTTCGCCTTCGGGTACGCGGGCGGCTTCGTGCTGTTCGGCCCGCTGTCGGATCGATACGGCCATCGCCGGGTCCTGGTCACCGGCATGCTCGTAGCCGCGGTGGTCACCCTGTTGACCGGCCTGGCGTTCAGTGCGCCCGTGGCCGTCGCGCTCCGGATCATGCAGGGCCTCGTCGTCGGCTCCATTCCGCCCGCGATCATGGCCTACGTCGGCACACGCATCGCGCCGGGGCACCGGGCCGTGGTCACCATGTCGGTGGCCACCTCCTTCCTGGCCGCCACCGTCATCGCCCAGATCGTCTCGCAGGCCGTGGTCGCATCGTTCCCGTGGCGCACCGTATTCCTCGGCTCCGCAGTCGTTTTCGCGGCCTTGGCCTTCGCGCTGCGAGCAGTCATGCTCGATGACGCCCCCACCGGCCGTGACCTCCCGCTGCGCCACAGCTACGCCGCCATTCCCGCGGTGCTGCGCATCAAGCCGCTGCTCCCGATGCTCGTGGCGGGCGCCCTGAGCATGGCCGTCATGGTCGGTATCTACACCGGGATCGAGCTCACCGGCCTGGTCACCGGTTGGGGAACTGCTGACCCTGCGGGCGGGTGCCCTGCCGGTGATGGTGGCGCTGCCACTGCTCGCCATTCCGCTGGCGCGCCTGTCGAAGCCCACCCAGATGGTGCTCGGCGTGCTGATCGCGGCCACCGCGATGGTCGCGGCGACCTTCGAAGGCTCGCACCTGGCGGTCCTCACTGTGCTGCTGGCGGTCCTGGTCGGTGGCCTCGGCGTCATCGCCCCCGCGGTCTTGCAGAGCGCGGGCGAACTCGGCGGTGCTGCCCGCGCGGCAGCCTCTTCGGTCGCCATGTTCAGCTTCTACGTCGGCGCGACCCTGGGACCGATCGTCGCGGCAGCGACTGCGCCACACGGCTTTTCGACCCTGGCGTGGACCCTGGCGCTGCTCCTGGTCCTTGCCCTCTGCCTGACTCTGCTCGGCGCTCGCCTGCAGCGCTCGGCGCGTCTGGCGGCCGCTACCGAATGAACGTCGCCTGGATCAGGGAACGCCGCGGTGTCACAACCGGCGGATTCCGCGTGCGACCTCGGCAAACGATGACCCGGTCCGGAGTCCTGTCCGCAGTTTCGGATGACACGCGCCGAGGTCGACCATCACGGCGTAGGTCAACCCGTGGTCGCGCCGTTCGGCGATCTGGTCGAGCACCTCTGCCGGTGTGCCGACCTGGAAGACATCTCTGATCAACGACAGCGGTGCGCGTCGACCGTATTCCAGCGCGGTGGCCTCGTCGATGGTCTGCGGGAGGATGTCCTGGGCGCCGGAGAACGTGGGACCCAACGGATGCTCGACACCATGGCGCGCCCAGGCCTGCGCGGACGCGGCGAGCATGTAGGCGCGGATCACCGCCGAGTCGAGGATCTCGTCGACAATCGTCTGCGACTTCGCGGTGATGATCCACTGCCACCCGGCCGCTTGGACCGCAGACGGGTCGCGCCCGGCATTCGAGGCCGCGGTCCTGATCGTGTCGAGCTTGTCGCGGTATTCGGCCGGGCTGCTCGGAAAGGCGGGCAGCCACGCGTCGGCGAATCGACCGGCCACCCTGAGCATGCGCGGTCCGTGCGCTCCCATCCAGAGCTCCGGTCGGGTACCGCGGTGCGGCGGCAGCGCGAAGACCGCGTCGCGCAAAGGGAAGAATTCGGAATCCCGGGAGATCGGCTCACCGTTGGACTCCCACAGTGCCCGAATCGTCGCGACAGCCTCCTCGAAGCGCGCCACCGGGCGTTGCCAATCGACACCGTAGGGCTCGTTGTTCTCGCGTTCTCCCGGACCGATCCCGAGAATCGCTCGCCCGCCGCTGAGCAGATGCAAGGTCGCGGCGGCCTGTGCGGTCACCGCCGGATGCCTGCGACCGGCGTCGGTGACTCCCACCCCGAGCCGAAGCCGACTCCACCGATTCCGCGCCGCCGCGCGCCCGAGCAGGGTCCACGGTTCGTAGTACGCGTCCGCGGCGGGCACGACCCGCGCACCGCCCGCATGGCTCGGCTTCCACACCGACGAGGGAAACAATCCGATCAGATGGTCGACGACCCACAGGGAGTCGGCACCGGTCGTCGCGGCGACGAACTTCGCCGTGCGGTGGGTGAAGTCCGGCGCATAGCGGGAATGAAGACCCGGATCGACTATTCCGGTCCTGACTCGTGCCATGGGCTACTCCCACTACTCGATGTCATTACTGCGGTCTCCGTGTCGACCGGCTCGATTATCCCACCGATCAGCGGTCAGCCGGACGTTCCTATCCCGCGGCGTGCAGGGCGAGCCGGGCGGCGTGGATCGCCGGATGCAGGCCGGTGCCGTTGCGGTATACGAGCTGGGTGTGGCGGCGGATGGGCAGGGGAGTGAGGGTGATTTGTTCCGGAGGTGCGTAGAGGGCGAGGGCGGGGACTATGGCGGTGCCCGCGCCTGCGGCGACGAGGGTCAGGACGGTGTCGAAGTCGTCGGCGTGGTGGCGGATGTGAGGGGTGAATCCTGTTGCCTGGCAGGCTCGGATCGTCAGGGTATGGCACAGGGTGCCGGGGGTGCCCGCGATCCAGGGCGATCGGCGGTGTGCTGCCAGGGAGTCCTCGGTGGGCACCGGGGCCAGCGTGGCCAGGTAGACGGTTTCGGTGTGGAGGGGCTCGCTGTGCAGGGAGGGGTCCGTGTCGGCGGGGACCAGGTCGTAGTCGTGGGTGAGCGCGATATCCAGGGTCCCCGCGCGCAGGGCGTTCGGGATGTCGGCGGGGTCGATTTCGGTGACGGTGAGTTCCAGGCGCGGATGATCGGTACTCAGGGTGACGAGGGCGGGCGACAGCAGGGTGCGCGCCGCGGTCGGGAAGGTGCCGATGCGGAGGGTGCCTGCCAGCTCGTCTCTGGTACAGGACAATTCGGCGTCGGCGTGTTCGAGGGCGGCCAGGATCGTCTCTGTGTGCCCGACGAGGAGTTGCGCGGCGGGGGTGAGAGTGACGCGACGGCCCGAGCGTTCCAGCAGCGGGACGCCCGCTTCGCGTTCGAGAGCGGTGAGCTGCTGGGATACCGCCGAGGGCGTATAGCTGAGCGCCTCGGCGACCGCGGCGATGGTGCCGCGATGGGCGAGTTCGCGGAGCAGGCGAAGTTTGCGGACATCGAGCATCAGTTCAGCTTACGGTCGTCATCATGAATGTGAACTAGACCTGATGGTGGATCTGGCTCGACGATAGAGTCATGACATCGCTACACGGCCTCTTCGTCCCTCTGATCACGCCGTTCACCGCCGACGGGGCCGTCGAGCCCGCGGCACTGGAACGACACGCGCACGCTGTCCTCGACGCGGGTGCGACCGGACTCGTCGCGCTCGGCACCACGGCGGAGCCGTCCGCGCTCACCGCGGCCGAGCGCGCGCGAGTCCTGGATATCTGCGCCGGCGTCTGCGCCGACCGCGGCGCACCGCTGATCGCCTGCGCGGGAGGCAACGCCACCGCGGAATCGGTGCGAGCGATCGCCGAACTCGCGCGGCCCGTCGCGGCCGTGCTGGCGGTGGTGCCCTACTACGTGCGACCGAGCGAAGAAGGGGTGATCGCGCACTTCACGCAGTTGGCGGCGATCAGCCCTGCTCCGCTGCTCGTCTATGACGTGCCGCACCGCACGGGGCGCCCGCTCAGCGGCAGCACATTGATTCGTCTCGCGAATACCCCGAACATCGCCGGCTTCAAGCACGCCGTGGGCGGAATCGACGCGGCCAGCGTCGAATTGATGGCCGCTCATACCCCGGCGACCGTGCTCAGCGGCGACGACCGTTTCGCCTCCGCGCTGCTCGCTCTCGGCGCGCACGGCGCGATCCTGGCCGCGGCCAATATCGCACCCCGGGAATACGCCGATCTCATCGAGGCGTGGCACGCCGGTGACGTCGTCCGGGCCCGCGCCATCGGCGACCGCCTCGACGCGCTCGGTGCGGCCCTGTTCGCCGAGCCCAACCCGACGGTCATCAAGGCGGTGCTCGCCGAGCGTGGTCAGATCTCCAGCGCGGCCGTTCGACTGCCGATGCTGCCCGCATCGAGCGTGGCGACGAGGGCGGCGCTCGCGGCGAGCGAGGCGGCGACGATCACGCGGGTGTGACATCGACCAGATCACGAACAGAAAATTTCACTGGTCATCGGCAGCGAAAGGTGCTTGGGTTAACCGGTGACGAAACCTCCGGATATCGGCGCGGCCGCGCCCGATCGCACTCCTGACAAGCTGGATGCCGCCGTCTTGAAGGTGGCGGGCGTCGTCGTCCTCGGCGCGGTGATGTCGATTCTCGACATCACCGTGGTCACCGTGGCGATCCCGACGTTCATGCAGGACTTCAACGCCTCCGTCGAGGTCGTCGCCTGGACCATGACCGGTTACACCCTGGCGCTGGCCTCGGTCATCCCGATGACCGGCTGGGCCGCCGATCGTTTCGGCACCAAACGCCTCTATATGGCGGCGCTGACCTTCTTCATCATCGGGTCGGTGCTGTGTTCGATGGCGTGGAGTATCGAGTCGCTGGTGGCGTTCCGCGTCGTCCAGGGCATCGGCGGCGGCATGCTCATGCCGCTGGGTATGACGATCATGACCCACGCCGCGGGCCCGCAGCGGATCGGGCGCGTGATGGCGGTACTCGGCGTGCCCATGCTGCTCGGCCCGATCTGTGGCCCCATTCTCGGTGGCTGGCTCATCGACTCCTTCAGCTGGCACTGGATCTTCCTGATCAACCTGCCGCTGGGCATCGTCGCGCTGATCCTGGCCTGGGTCGTGTTCGCTCCCGACAAGCCCAAGCCCTCGGAATCGTTCGACTTCCTCGGCATGCTGCTGGCCTCGCCGGGTCTTGCGCTGTTCCTGTTCGGTGTCTCCTCCATTCCGGAGAAGGGCACCGTGATGGCCGCGCGCGTGCTGATTCCGGCGATCATCGGCGCGGCGCTGCTGGTGGCGTTCGTGTTCCACGCGCTGCGCACCGAGCATCCGCTGATCGACCTGCGGCTGTTCTCCAACCCGTCGCTGCGCTACTCCGTGCTCACCATGTCGCTGTTCGCGACGGCGTTCTTCGGCGCAGGCTTCCTGCTGCCGAACTACCTGCAGCAGGTGCGCGGGGAGACGGCGTTCGACTCCGGTCTGCTCATGGCCCCACAGGGTATCGGCGCCATGCTGACGATGCCGATCGCGGGATTCCTGGTCGACAAGATCGGCCCCGGCAAGATCGTCATGTTCGGCATCACCTTCATCACCCTGGGCCTGGCCGGGTTCACCCAGCTGGGCGCCGACACCTCTTACCTGCTGATCGGTGGCGCGCTGTTCGTGATGGGTCTCGGCATGGGCTGCACCATGATGCCGGTGATGACCGCCGCGATCCAGACGCTCTCGCACGCACAGGTCGCGCGCGGTTCGACATTGATGAACATCATCAACCAGACCGCGGCGTCGATCGGCACGGCGACGATGTCGGTCGTGCTGGCCGCCCAGCTCAACGATCACCCGGAGGCGAAGGTCGCGATCGGCGCCAACGCCCGGCCCGATCTCGCCGCGCAGGTTCCCCCGTCGGTCATCGAGCAGGGCCTCGACCTGGCGGCGACAGCGTTCAGCAACACCTACTGGGTCACCGTGGTACTCGCGCTGCTGACCCTGATCCCGGCGTTCTTCCTGCCGCGAACCAAGCCGAAGGCGCCGATCGACGCCGAAGCTGTGGCGCTGGCCTGATCGGTCATACGCAGAAAGCCCGGACGGAACACCCTGTTCCGTCCGGGCTTTCGCGTCGGGGTTCAGCCGTAGAGCTTGACGAACATCTCCAGGGAGCGCTCGATATCGCCGCGCAGGGCTTTCGCGACGGCGGACCCGATCGGCCCGAACAGCGGCGCACCGCCCAGATCGATGTCGACACTCACCTTCGAACCGCTGCCGCTCGGCTCGACGAGCATGCCGAGGCCGAACTTGGTGCCACCGATACCCGTGCCGGTGAGGGCGAGCTTGCGCGGCGGTTCGGCGGTGCGCACGGTCCAGGTGACTTTGTTGCGAAAGCCCTTCACCCGGGCGATGCCGACGAGAACAGTGCCCGGCGTCAGCTCCTCGGGCAGTGTTCCGCGCCATGCCTCGTGAATGGTCAGCCAATCGCCGAGGTGCGGAAGGTCGGACGCGTGCGTCCAGGCCTGGTCCGGCGGGACGGGGACATCGACGGAAAGCTTCAGTTTCGCCACGCCGGGATAATATCCGGTACCCGGGGTTCCGCGAGCATCGGCTCGAGGCATAGCGAACCAGAATAGATCAACTGTCCAGTAGCGTGTCGTGTTTCGAGCGGGAAACATGATGTCGGACAGCAAGATCCGTGTCGCGATTGTTACGTGTGCTGCTAATGTGTGCGGGTCGCTGGAATCGGGGCGTGTGAATCGGGTATCCGAAATCACCCCGCGGTGGACAGCGAATGCCTCGGCGGGCCGGCCGGCGAGGGCCACCGGCAACAGCGCCGTGTGGTCGAGGACGACGAAAGATCTGATGAACTCAGGAATTGCGGTGCTGTTGCTCGTCATCGGTGCGCCGCTGTTACTGCTCGCGGTCGCGGTCAGTGTCATGGCCATGCGGAACGAGCGCCGACAGCGGCAGCGCGCCGACGCCGCCATCCGGGAACGCCTCGCCTGCGAGAACGCCTTGATGCAGCTGGCGCAGGGCACCCTGCCCGCGATCACCGCCGCGGTGCGCCGCCACGAGATCCCCTCGGTCGCGGTGGATCTGCCGGTGGAACTGGGTGATTCGCAGTTCGGCCAGGCGCTGCAGTGGATCGCCACGGGTCATGCCGAAGACCTGCGCGTGGTCGCCGAGGAAACCAGGGTGATGGTCGAGCGCTACGGCGAGCAACGTCGCCTCGGTGAGATCCAGGCCGCCCAGGAACAGACCCGCGGTGAGCTCTCGGCATCCTCGCGGGCGGCCACCAGCGCAGCGGTGCGCTCCTTCGGCACCTCGGTGGTGAGTCTGGGCACCGACCTCGGGCAAGTCGTCAGTGCCGCACTGCGTGAACATCGCGACGACGCCATCTACGAAACGCTCACCCGGATCGACCACACCGTGCAGCAGATGATCCGGCAGGCGCAGTCCTATGTGATCGTCTCCGGCGGTCTGCCCGGTCGCCGGTGGCCACAGCAGTCGCTCACCGATGTGGCGGGCGGGGCCACCGGGCGGGTCAGGGAATTCCTGCGGGTACGGGCGGCGCAATCGGACCGGATCGTGATCAGTCGCGCGGTCGAACCGCTCGTGCACACCATGGCGACCCTGCTCGACAACGCGCTGCGCTACTCACCGCCGTCGTCGTTCGTCGAGATCGGTTTCCAGGAGGGCCATCACGGTGTCACCGTGATCATCGACGACGCGGGCATGCGGATGAGCCCCGAGCAGCTCGAGGACGCGCGACTGGTGCTCAGCGGCGAACGCGCGGTCGACATCCACGATCTCGGTCCCGCGCCGAAGGTCGGCTTCCCCGGCATCGCGGCACTGGCCCGGCGCTACGGATTCTCCGTGCACGTCGACGGGCCCAACATCTTCGGTGGCATGCGGGCCATGGTGTATGTACCGTCGGCGCTGCTGGTGAGCGGCGACGCCCCGCGGCTGCCCGAGCCCGAACTCGCCGCGCCCGCACACATTCCCGTGCCGGTCGCCGAGATCGAATCGCCCGGCGCCGACGTTCACGAGATCACCAGCGGCGGGCTGCCCAAGCGCCGCCGCAGACCGGTTGCCCCGGATTCGGCGGGGGTAACGACCGAGTCGGGGCACGCGCGTCCCGACCTCGCCGCTGCCTGGCGCAGCGGATCCCGCAGCGGTCGTGCCGCTGCGGCCGAGCGAACCACGGAAGGAACAGCCGATGAGCACACCGGTAGCCGATAGCACCAACCGATTGGCGTGGCTGCTCGAGGATCTCGAGATCCCCGGCGTCCGCTTCGCGGTCCTGCTGTCCGAGGACGGGCTGCGCATCGCCCACTCCCGTGGCGTGAGCAAAGACGACGCCGAACGGTTCGCCGCGGCGGCCTCCGGCCTGCGTTCGCTCGGCAAGGCGCTCGGTGAGTTCTGCGGCGGCCCGTCGAACGCGGTGCGCCAGAACATGACCGAGTACGACGAGGGCATGATCATGATCACCGCGGCCGGTGCGGGCGCGCTGCTCGGCGTCGCCACCACCGCCGATGTCGATGTCGCGCTGGTGGCGCATCGGATGAACGAACTGGCCTCGCGCGTGGGTCACGAGATCGGCAGCGCGCCCCGCCTAGGCGGGAGGAATTGAGCCGCGGCAGGCGCGATCCCGACCTGGTGCGGTCCTATGTGCGCACCGGCGGGCGGGTGCGTGCCGCTCATGATCTGGACCTGGTGACCCTGGTCCGTGCCGTCGAGGACGCGCGGCCCGATCACCGCCCCGACGAACGTCGCCTGCTGGCTCTCACCAGCCGCCGCGGCGCGTTGTCGATCGCCGAGCTGTCGGCCTATCTCGACCTACCCGCCTCCGTCGTGAAGATCATCGTCTCCGATCTGCTCGACAGTGGTCATCTGCACTGCCCCACCCCGGCACAGGTGAAGCCGGAACTCGCACTGATCAAGGAGGTGCTGCATGGCCTCCGCGCCATCGCGGGATGAGGTCGACTACGTCGCGGAAACCGTGACACGGTCGGTGAAGATCCTGGTCGCAGGCAATTTCGGTGTCGGCAAGACTACCTTCGTGTGCGGGGTGTCCGAGATCAGGCCACTGCGCACGGAAGAGACGATCACCGAGGCCAGTATCGGTGTCGACGACATGGCGGGCCTGGGCAGCAAGGTGTCGACCACGGTCGCACTGGATTTCGGCCGCATCACCCTGAATCCCCAACTGGCGCTGTACCTGTTCGGTACGCCGGGCCAGGAACGGTTCGCCCCGCTGTGGGAGGAACTGGCTCGTGGCGCTCTCGGCGCACTGGTGCTCGTCGACACCCGCCGTATCGAGAAGGCCGACGACGTGCTCTCGGCGCTGGAACAGCGCGGCGTGCCGTACGCGGTGGCGGTGAACGAGTTCGAAGGATTCCGGCGCTACCCGCTCGAGGAGGTGCGCGAGGCGCTCGACCTCGCGCCCGGGACCCCGGTGATCGCGCTCGACGCACGTCGCCGTGATCAGGGCCTGCGCGCACTGATCACGTTGGCGGAATACCTCTTTCGCAGACAGGAATCAACAACGTCATGACGGTCGATATCGCCGCCGACGAACGAGTGGCGATGTGGGCACCCGAATTCGCCGCCGACCCACAGGCGGCCTACCAGCGGATGCGGCACCGGTTCGGCTCGGTGGTGCCGGTGGAGTTGTCGCCGGGCATCCGGGCCACGCTGGTGATCGGCTATCACACCGCCGTGCGCATCCTCAACGATCCGGAGCACTTCCCGGCCGACCCCCGGATGTGGCAGCGCGACATCCCGCTGGACTGCCCGGTGCTGCCGATGCTGCAGTTCCGCCCGGCCGCGCTGCGCACCACCGGCGCCGAGCACACCCGATACCGGCAGGCCAATGTCGCCGGGATCGCCGGGGTGGATCTGTACGCGATGCACAGCACCGTCGAACAGTTCGCCATCCCGCTGATCAACAGCTTCTGCGCGACCGGGACCGCGGACTTGTTGAGCCAGTACGCGTTTCCGCTGGTGTTCCAGGCACTGAACTCGATGCTCGGGTGCACGCCCGAGATCGGGCAGCAGGTCGCCACCGGGATGGCGCAGATCTTCGAAGGCGACGACGCCGAGGCGGGCAACAACCTGCTCGCCTCCGCACTGGCCGATCTGGTGGGATTGCGCCAGCGCGAACCCGGTGACGACGTCGCCACCCGCCTGCTCCAGCACCCGGCGGCGCTGACCGACGAGGAAATGGTGCACCAGCTGCTGGTGCTCTACGGCGCGGGCATCGAGCCGATGCTGAACCTGGTGGTCAACACCTTGCGGCTGATGCTCACCGACGACCGGTTCGCCGGAAATGTGCTCGGCGGCAGCCTGTCCACGCGCGACGCGCTCGACGAAGTGCTGTTCACCGACCCGCCGCTGGCCAACTTCTGCATGACCTACCCGCGTCAGCCGATCCTGGTCGACGACACCTGGCTGCCCGCACACGAACCGGTCGTCATCAGCATGTCGGCCTGCAACAACGATCCGGCCATCGCCGGGCGCGATGTCGTCGACAACCGGGCGCACCTGGCCTGGAGCGCGGGGCCGCACGGGTGTCCGGCCAAGCCGGTGGCGTACCTGATCGTGCAGGACGCGATCGACCAATTGCTCGACGCGCTCCCGGAATTGACCTTGGCGGTGCCTGTCGAGGACCTGGTGTGGCGGCCCGGCCCGTTCCATCGGTCGCTCGCGGCGTTGCCCGTGAGTTTCCCGAAGACACCGCCGCTGCCGATGCCCTGAGATCGGACCGCACGCAGCGCGGGCCGCCACACCGTTCCGCGAGATTCAGGCGATCTCGGCGGGCGTGGTCAGTGCGGCCTGCATGGCCACGCCGTCGACGTAGGTGTGCTTCGCCTTGACCGCGCCGTCCTCGACGGTCACCATGTCCGCGATATCCACATCGACGGCGCCACCGGTGACCGAGGTGCCGGACAGCTTCCATCGCACCACCCAGAAGTCGTCGCCGACGCGCAGGTCGACCTGGGTGAAGGTGAGATCGGGGACGAGGGCGAAGGTCTCCGCCGCGGCGGTGCGGATCTCGGTCCGCCCGTGGGCGGGTGCGCCACCCGAGTGGAGGTGGAAGACCGAATCGGGCGTGTGGAGCGCGGCGATTCGGTCGGGGTCGCGCTCGGCCCAGCAGGCGTGATAGCGCTCGAACAGATCCTTGGTGGCATCGGACATAGTCCCCAAGCCCTTCCAATATACAAACAGGATGACTGTATGTTCCCGAATCCGGTGTGGCCGGTCAAGGGGCGAACGGCCTCGGATCTGCCGCGACCCTCGTCCTGCCCTAGACTTCGACGTCGCCATGAATCCTGATCGCCGGACCCAAGCCGAACGCTCGGCCTCGACGCGTGCCGCGGTGATCCGTGCCGGACGAGAGTTGTTCGGGCAGTTCGGGTACGGGGCGGTGAGCACGATCGCGGTGGCCGAGGCGGCCGGGGTCAGTCGCGGCGCGCTCTATCATCAGTTCGGGGAGAAGCGGGATCTGTTCGAGGCGGTGTTCGAGGATCTCGAGCGCAGCCTGGTCGAGGTGATCGCCACCGCCGTGGCCGAGGCGCGTGCCGAGGATCCGATCGCGAGCCTGATCGTGGGCTGCCTGGCGTGGTTGCAGGCCTCGACCGCGACCGAGGTGCGCCGGATCGCGCTGCTCGACGCGCCCGCGGTGCTCGGGTGGGCCCGGTGGCGCGAGATCGAGCTGCGCCACACCATCGGCCTGGTGGAGAACGCGATGGCCGGTGCCATGGCCGCCGGCCGGATCAGGAAGCAGCCGGTGCGGCCGCTGGCGCTGGTGGTGGTCGGTGCGCTGGACGAGGCGGCGCAGTACCTGGCGCATTCGGCGGACGCGGGGGATATCGTCGCTGTCCGCGCGGTGATCGAGCAGCTCATTTCCGGCCTCGCCGTCGACCAGGGCAGGTAGTTCGCAGGAACAGTAGGTTAGGCTTGCCTAATGGCGACTGGGACTGTGAATCGACCGGCCATGGTCTACGCGCCGCTGACGGTTCGGCGCGCGGTACAGCTGACGCCGCGGATGGTGCGGGTCACCCTCGGCTGCCACGACCCGGCTGCCTTCATCGACGCCGGACCCGACCAGTACACGAAACTCTTCTTCCCGCTCCCGGGCAGGCCGCGCCCCGTCGTGCCGCCGCCACTGGACGACTCGGGCAGCGTGATGAGCTGGTATCAGCGCTATCTCGCGATGCCCGACGAGATCCGCCCGCCGATGCGGACCTATACGGTCCGCGCGCAGCGGCCCGAACTCGGCGAGCTCGACATCGACTTCGCCCTGCACGCCGAGCACGCGGGTCCCGCCTCGGACTGGGCGTCGACCGCGGCGCCGGGCGACGAGATCGGCCTGCTCTGCCCGCCGCACGCGCTCTACACCCCGCCCGCCGACCCCGAGTGGCAGCTGCTCGTCGGTGACGAGACCGCCGTTCCGGCGATCGGCGCGATCATCGAACGACTCGACGTGGGTGCGCCGGTGCGGGCGTTCATCGAGGTCGACGGCCCGGCCGACGAACAGGGCTTCGAGACCCGCGGCGATGTGCGGATCGAGTGGGTGCATCGCGGCGATCTCCCGCACGGGAACGCGGTGGTCGACGCGGTCCGCGCCGCCGTGCTCCCCACGGGCGTGCCCTACGCGTGGATCTCCGGTGAGGCCGAGTTGGTGAGACTCACCCGGCGCCATCTGGTCCGTGACCGTGGTGTCGACAGGCGCGCGATCACCTTCACCGGCTACTGGCGTCAGGGCCGTACCGAGGAGGACAACGGCCGCGAGAAGGCGCGCCGCGCCGCCGCCGGTGAGCCGCTGGTCGTCGACGAGGACTGACATACGTCGTCCCACCGCCCATCTGTGACGCCACTAATAGTTATTGCACTAACTGTTAGTGGCGTAATAGTGTGTGGGCTAAGAAAGGTGGTGGACGATGCAGGAGCTCGACGACCCGTTGCGGCTCGACCGGCAGGTGTGCTTCGCCCTGGCGGTGGCCAATCGATCGGTGCTGGCGGTCTACCGGCCCCTGCTCGAACCGCTCGGCCTGACACATCCGCAGTATCTGGTGATGCTGGCCCTCTGGGGTGAGGCGCCGATGTCGGTGAAGGCCGTGGCCGAGGCGATCCAGCTCGACTCCGCGACATTGTCACCGCTGCTCAAGCGACTCGAATCCGCCGGTCTCATCACCCGCCGCCGCGATCCGCACGACGAGCGCACGCTGCACATCGACCTCACCGAGGCGGGCCGTGACCTGCGTGAACAAGCCGAGCAGATCCCGCCCGCCGTCGTGGCACGCCTCGGCGTGAGCCTGGCGGACCTGGAAGAACTGCGCGATGTCCTCGGCCGGGTGAACGCGGCCGCGCGACGTGCATCCGATGTGAGGGAGCAGTAATGAGCAATTCGACCCCGAATCTCTGGCAGCGCGTTCGCTACATCACCGGCGGCACCCTGCCGCCGTCGATGTCGGACTGGGTGCTCGCCGACCTCACCGGCCCCGGCGCGACCCGCCGATACCTGATGCGCTTCCTGCTGCCGGTGCTGCCGGTGCTGTGCCTGTTCTTGCTGGTGCCGGGCCCGCTGTGGATAGGGCTGTCGATGATGGCGCTGCTGTACCTGCCGCTGGTCTACTTCACCGTGGCGTTGGTCTACGTGTACCGGCGGCACCGCCTGGTCAGCCATGGCTTCGATCCCGAGTTGGCGAACGAGGCCGAACGCCGTCGGACCGAAGCCGAGCGCGTTGCCTACGAGAGTCGCCACCACCGCGGCTGAGCTGAGCCGCAACGGATCGAGGACGCGCCGACCGGCTGGGGAGTCAGCCCGCACGCAGGGTGGGCCCGACGAATCGTTCGACCAGGTGACGTTCCGCCGTGGCGTCGGACAGCGGCCAGGTGAGCAGCGACAACACGACGCGCACGACCCAGCCCGCGGCCTCGTCGTCGGGGGCGATCCGGGTCAGTGCGGTCGCGATGTGACCGAGTTCCGGTGCGGCGGCGAGAAATTCGTCGGTGTCGGGGGAGCGGTGCCGGATCAGCCACTGGCGCAGCACCGGGTCGGCGCGGATCGCGGCGACGGCGGCCAGGATCGCTTCGACGGGTCGTCGGCCGGGCGGGACCGAGTCGACGGCCGCCTCCACGCGCGCGACGACGGAGCCCGCTGCCCTGACCATCACGGCGCGTATCAGTCGTGGTTTGCCGCCGACGCAGCGATACAGCGTCGCGCGCGAGCACCCCGCGGCCGCGGCGATGTCGTCGGCGGTGACGTTGTCGATGCCACGTTCGAGGAACAGTGCGAGTGCGGCGCGTTCGATGCGGTCGACCGCGAGGGTGCGTCGATCACCGCCGGCCAGCCAGTCGACTTGGTCGCTCACCGGGAACCTCCAACCATGTCTGTCTCAGAGTGAGACGTTCGATGGAATCTGTCTAGCCGAATCTGGCCAGGCTGAGGGTGTTTTCGACGAAGTACGCGGCGGATTTCCGGGCAACGCGGTCACCGGTCTGTCTCATCGCGAGACAGTCGTTGACCGCATGCCTCTCCGCGGTACACGGTGAGCGCCGACAGCCCGACCAGGAAAGGCGGCAGCCGTGACCACGGACCTCGAAGCGATCGACCTGTTCGATGCGGCGGTGCTCGACGACCCCTACCGGATGTATCGCGCCCTGCGCGAACAAGCGCCGGTCTACCGGGTACCCGGCACCGATTTCTTCCTCGTCGCCTCGTGGGCCGAGGTCACCGAGGCGACCGGGCGCCCAGCGGAGTTCTCCTCGCATCTGACCGGCGTGCTCGTCGCCCAGCCGGGGGCGACGCCGATGACCTTCGACCTCGACGCGACCGGCCAAGCGGTCCATGTGCTCGCCACCGCCGACGGTGACGTCCATGCCGCCCACCGCGGCATCGTCGGACCGGCGCTGGCCAAACGGGTTCGCACGCTCGGCCCGTTCGTCACCGCACTGACCGAACGGCTGTGGGCGGAAGAACTCGACGGCGATCGGATCGACTGGGCCACCGGGGTCGCCGATCGGTTGCCGCTGGCGCTGATCGCCGAACTCGTCGGTCTGCCGGGGGCCGATGTCCCGGCACTGCTCTCGCTGGCCTACGACTCCACCGAGATGCTGGGCGGTGTCGTCGCCGAGGGCCGGATGACCGAGCTGATCACCTCCGCGGCCGAGCTCGCCCACTACGCGTACGTGGCGATCGGCAATGCGAAAGACCGAGTGCCCGATCGAGATTCGCCGCGAACTCTGCTCGAGGTGCTCGTCGCCGCGATGGATGCGGGCACGATCGACGAGCAGCAGGCGGTCTTGATCCTGGTGCAGCTGATCGGTGCGGGCGGGGAGTCGACCGCGGGTCTGATCGCCTCGGCGGCGCGACTGCTCGCCGCCGACCTCACACTGCAGACCCGTCTGCGGGAACGCCCCGAGCTCGTCCCGGCGTTTCTCGACGAGGCACTGCGCCTCGAGTCACCCTTTCGTGGCCACCACCGCCACGTCACGGTCGATACTCAGCTCGGCGGCGTCGACCTGCCCGCGGGCAGCCACCTGCTGCTGCTGTGGGGTGCCGCCAATCGCGATCCCGCCGTCTACCCGGATCCGGATGTCGTCGATCTGGACCGGCGGCGTGGACGTGCCAATGCGGCGTTCGGTGCGGGTGCACATTTCTGCATCGGGTCCGCCCTGGCCCGGCTGGAAGCGACCGCCGCGATCACCCTGCTGCTCGAACGCACCGAACGGTTCGAGCTGATCGAGGAGGAACCGCCACGCTGGGTGCCCAGCCTGTTCGCCCGTCGCCACGCGACTCTTCCGCTGCGCGTCACCCAGCGCTGAACGCGGTTCGGCGCGGGCGAGGCCGGGTCCTCGGCACGGTGTGGCACGGTGTCGGGGTGCGTTCCCGTCTGTTCCTGCCCGTCTGCCTGCTCGCGGCGACAGCGTTGTTCGCCGGCTGCGCGTCCACCACCACGGATGCGCACCCGGCGACGCCGACCGCGACGGCCGCTTCCTCGGAGAGTGCCGTGCCGCCGACTTCACCCGCCGTGAATCACACGGTCGTCCTCGATCCCGGCCACAACGGTGGCAATGCCACCCATCTCGCGCAGATCAACGCGCCGGTGCCCGATGGGCGCGGTGGAACGAAGGCCTGCAACACCACCGGGACCTCGGCCGCCAGTGGCTATACCGAGCACGAGTTCACCTGGGACGTCACCCTGCGGGTGCGCGACCTGCTCGCCGCCCACGGTGTTCGGGTGATCCTCACGCGCGCCGACGACACCGGCGTCGGACCGTGTGTCGACGAGCGCGCCTCGATCGCGAACGAGTCGGGCGCCGACGCGGTGGTCTCGATCCATGCCGACGGCAACACCGGCGCGGACGCGCACGGATTTCACATCGCCTACGCCGAACCCGCGCTGAATCCGGTGCAGGCCGAGGCGGGGACGCGACTGGCGAGGGCGCTGCGTGATGCGATGATCGCCGGTGGCGCGGTGCCCTCGACCTATGTGGGGTCGGCGGGACTGGATCCACGGGCGGATCTGGCCGGGCTCAACCTGGCCGAGCGACCGAGCGCGCTGGTCGAATGCGGGAACATGCGCTCGGCGATCGACGCCGCGCTCATCGAGACCCCGGAGGGCCGGGCCCGCTACGCCGAACTCGTCACCGCCGGAATCCTCGCGTTCCTCGGCTGATTCGAGCGCCCGCCCGCCTATTTCGGAGGAGTCGCGCAAAGTTCGCCAGGCTCCCTGCTGTGGGTGCCCGCCCTCGAACAGTAAGACGGCTTGTTGCCGACATGGCTACCTATCTACAACCGATGGCAAATCTGTACACCTCGCACAGCTGCGAGATTAACCAGCTGTTTGCTTCGGGTGGATACCGGTTGGTTCCAAACGTGGATGTTCGCTGTATTCGCACAGCTGGGAAATGATCCGCGAATACCGGTCGGTAGCAGTATTTTTCGCTACCGGGACGGTTGACGGATGATCTTCGTCACCCTAATCTTCGGAATCACAGTTCGATATCGAAGTGTTCAGTGTCATCGCTCGAAATGTTTCCCGGACGGCAAGCCGGCCCCTGCCGTCCTCCGCGTGCGTTTCCAAGGAGTATTGATAGTGAGAAGCCGAATCCTGTTCTTCGCCGGAGCAATGGCATTGGCGCCCATCGTCACCGCGTTGGTGCCCGCCGGGAGCGCCGCCGCGCACGGTTGGATCACCGGACCCGCGAGCAGACAGGAGCAATGCGCCCGTGGCCTCGTGCCCTGCGGCGCGGTGAAATACGAACCGCAGAGTGTGGAAGGACCGAAGGGGCTCACCACATGTAGTGCGAACAAATATCCTGAGCTCGATGACGACAGCCTCGGCTGGGTGCCACAGAAAGTCTCCGGCAGTGCGCGTTTCACATGGAAGAATACCGCGAATCACCGCACGCTGAATTGGGAATACTTCATCGGCGACACCAGAATTGCTGTGTTCGACGGTCGGAACGAACAGCCGGCCATGGAGGTGACCCATACCGTCGATGTGTCGAATTATTCCGGCCGTCGGAAATTGCGCGCGGTCTGGAATATCGGTGATACCGCAGCGGCCTTCTACAGTTGCGTCGATCTCGAGGTGAGCGGCGGGGGCGGCACACCGCCGACTACGACCACCCCGAAACCCACCACTTCCCAGCCGGCCACCAGCACCCCGGCCCCGACGACCACGAAACCCCCGGCCACGACCACGAAACCGCCGGTGACAACCACCCCCGGGCACGAGCACCCCACAACCACGGCCGCCCCAGGCGGATCGTCCTGGCGTCAGGGCGCCACCTATGCCATCGGCGACAAGGTCACCTATCAGGGCGGCACCTATAGCTGCAGGCAGGCGCACACCGTGCACGACCCGAATTGGACGCCACCGAACACTCCCGCGCTCTGGTCGCGGCTGTAGCCGGCGCGACCAGGTCGGCGAAACGGTTCGTGTGTTCTCCCACCATCGGTCCCGCGATGGGGTGAGGATGGGGACCGACTCGCCGGCCTCGCGTTCGGTCGGCCCCGCAGCACAAGGACGTGAGAAATATGAGTGACAGGAAATTCGCCATCACCGTTGCTGCCCTCGGGACGGCGATGCTGGCCGCGACCCTCGGCGCACCCACCGCCTCGGCCGGAGTTTCGCAATTGACGGTGAAACCCAACCTCAGCGTCGGCTCGGCAACCGACTACGGCACCGGATGCACCCATCAATTGCTGGCCAGGCTCAGCGTCGGCATCATTCCTGTCGCCTTCTACGACAACGGCGCGCTGCTGGCCGTGGTCGCTCCTACCGACGGCGTCGCCATGTTCAACTGGGTGCCGTCCTACACCGGCGCCCACACGATGACCGCCGTCCAGGACGGCATCGCCAGCAGCGCGAATGTGACGGTCGGCCGGGGCTTCCGCTTCGGGGAATCCTGCGTGGTCACCGGCGGCTGACCCCACGACAACACTGTGGCCCGGTTCGTACGAACCGGGCCACAGTCGTCGTTTCGCTACTTCGACGCGAGCTTCTTGTCGTCACCCTTCTTGCTCGCGGCCTTCTTGGCGGGTTTCTTCGCCGCCTTCTTCGTCGCGGACGCGGGCGCCGAACCATTGGTGTCGGGCGAACCTGCCGGGTTCACCGCGGTGACGACCAGGTCGTCGTCGGCGGTGTCGACCTTCACCGTGCCGCCGGGGTCGAGACCGCCGTCGAGGAGCAGTCGCGAGACCCGGTTGTCGAGCTCCTTCTGCACGGTGCGACGCAACGGCCGCGCACCGAATTCGGGCTGGAAACCGCGCTCGCCCAACCAGTCCACCGCGGACTGACTGATCTCGAGTTCGATGTCCTGGGCGGCGAGCATGCGCCGGGTGCGATCCAGGATCAGTTCGACGATCTGTTCCAGCTGCTCCTTGTCCAGGCGATGGAACACGATCTGCTCGTCGATCCGGTTGAGGAACTCGGGCCGGAAGTGCTGGCGCAGTAGCTCTTCGAGCTGCGGCACGATCGAGTCGAGGTCGCCGGGTGGTGCCTCGAGGATCACGTGCGACCCGATGTTGGACGTCATGATCACGATCGTGTTCTTGAAATCGACTGTGCGGCCCTTGGAATCGGTGACGCGCCCGTCGTCGAGCAATTGCAGCAGCACATTGAACACATCGGGATGCGCCTTCTCGACCTCGTCGAACAGGATCACCGAATACGGCTGACGCCGCACCTTGTCGGTGAGCTGCGCGGCATCGTCGTAGCCGACGTATCCGGGCGGGGCGCCGACCAGCCGCGAGACCGTGTGCTTCTCCTGGAACTCGCTCATGTCGAACCGGATCAGGCGATCCTCGTCGCCGAAGACCGCTTCCGCGAGGGCCTTGGCGAGCTCGGTCTTGCCGACACCGGTGGGGCCGAGGAACAGGAACGACCCGATCGGCCGGTTCGGGTCCTTGAGTCCGGCCCTCGCTCTGCGCACCGCCTCGGCGATCGCCACGATCGCCTCGTTCTGCCCGATCACCCGCTTGTGCAGGACGTCTTCGAGCTGGAGCAGGCGCTGCTTCTCCTCGGCGGTCAGATCGGCCACCGGAATACCGGTGCGCTTGGAGATCACCTCGGCGATGTCGACGACATCGACGATCGGCTCCGAGGACGTCGCACCGGACTCCTCCAGCTCCTCCTCGGCGGCGGCGATGTCGGCCTTGAGAGCCTTGGCTTTCTCGTAGTCCTCGTTGTCGACCGCGGCGTCCTTCTCCCGGTACAGCCGCGCAATCGCCTCGTCCCTGGCCTTCACCGCCGGGTCGGGGGTGCCCGAACGGAGCCGGACCCGGGCGCCCGCCTGGTCGATCAGATCGATCGCCTTGTCGGGCATGAACCGGTCGGTGATGTAGCGATCCGACAGCTGCGCGGCCGCGACCAGCGACTCGTCCGAGTAGCGCACCTGATGGTGCTCCTCGTACACGTCGGCCAGCCCGCGCAGGATCTCGATGGTGTCCTCCACCGAGGGCTCCGAGACCATCACCGGCTGGAACCGGCGTTCCAGCGCGGCGTCCTTCTCGATGTATTTGCGGTACTCATCGATGGTTGTCGCGCCGACGACGTGCAGATCGCCGCGGGCCAGCGCGGGCTTGAGCAGGTTGCCCGCGTCCATCGAGCCCTCGCCACCGCCGCCGGCGCCGACGATGGTGTGCAGCTCGTCGATGAAGATGATCAGCTCGTCCTTGTGCGCGCGGACCTCGTCGAGGATCTTGGTCAGCCGCTCCTCGAATTCGCCGCGGTACTTGCTCCCGGCCACGAGCGAGCCGACGTCGAGCGCGATGACGCGGCGGTCGGCGAGGGTGACCGGCACGTCCCCGTTGACGATGCGCTGGGCCAGCCCCTCCACGATCGCGGTCTTACCGACACCCGGATCACCGATCAGCACCGGGTTGTTCTTGCGCCGCCGCGACAGGATCTCGATGGTCTGCTCGATCTCCTCCGCGCGGCCGACAACCGGGTCGATCAGGCCCTCGCGGGCCTCGGCGGTGAGATCGCGGCCGTACTCGTCCAGCGTGGGCGTGTCCGATTCCGGTTGCTGCCGCTTCGACGGCGCGGTCGCCTTCGGGGTTCCCGGCGCGGGTACGCCACCGCTCTGGGTGGCCGCGATGCCGGCGACCAGCGCCTGCGCGGCGACGCTGTCGGGGAGCGAGGCGATGCCGAGCAAGATGTGTTCCGGGCCGATGTAGCTGCTGCCGGATTGGGCCGCCTGGCGCTGGGCGGCGCGCAGCGCGACCTTGGTGGCAGGGCTGAGCGTGATGTCGGCGAGGTCGTCCTCGCTGGGCCTGCCGGTGTCGAGGTAGTCCTCCATCTGCTCGGCGACCTGATCGGGATCCAGGCTGAGCTCGGCGACGATGCTGCGCCCGGGTTCTGCTTCGGTGGCCGCGTACAGCAGGTGTTCGGGAGTGATTTCGGGGTTGCCCCATTCCTGGGCCGCCTCGCGCGCGGTACCGACCAGCAACTTCGCGTTGTCGGTCATCAACTTGCCCAGATCGATGCGTTGTACCGGTGGCTTCGAGGACATTCCGGAACCGAAGAACCGCTGGAAGATGTCGTCGAAAGGATCCCGAGAACTCGGCCAATTTGCTGTCATGCCCACACCTCTTCGCTCGTCGCGCCGTGTGTCACGGCGACTCATGCAGATCGGGTCGGTACTGCCAGCAATACTTCGGCATCCTCGAAGGGTGTGCAAGGGATTGGACAGTTTCACATCGGCGATGTCGGCACGTGTGGCGCACAAACCAAAATCCGGCCGAAACGCTCCCGAACCACCGGTTTTGTCTGATTCTTGATGACAGGGCGCCGCAGCCGGGTAGCGTGGCGACCCGCGAGGTGGTATCGGCCGCAGCGCCCATTTTTGCCCGCCGACCAGCTGGGTCGAACAGGCCGACGGGAAGTAGAGCACGGAGTTTGGTCAACGACGTCATCGATGTCAGCGCGGATTTCACGATCGCGCGTCAAGCGTTGTGGGATGTACTGCTCGATCCCCAGAGCTACCCACGCATGTTCACCGGGATCGGCAGTTGCGAACCGGTGGAACGCCCCGACGGCGCGGTCCACTGGCAGGTGCGGGTCGGTTCGGCGAGCGGCGGTATCCGCACGCACGAGTTCATTCTCGTGATCGGCCGCTGGTACGAGAGTTTCGAACTGCGCAGCCCGGTCCTCGGCAGTTTCGCCGCGATCCGCTTGCGTGGCGATCAGCAGCGCACGCGCCTCGATATCACCCTGTTCGCGACCGCGCGGATCCATCCCTTGCTCGAGCAGGGCGGCAACTCGCTGGTCACCGACTGGGTGAAGGCGGGGCTACGCCGTACCGCCGACTCGATCGCGGGCACCCGTTCCTCGGTGGTGGTCAACGCCGAACGCTCGATGGTGCGTCGCAATGCGGGGGTGGCGCGCAGCATCGCGGCCACCGGCCTGATGCGGCCCGAGCCGATGTCGATCGTGAGACAGCTTCGCTCCCTGTCGAAGTGGGGCTTCAACCTGGCCGGTGGCTACGCGGCGGGCGCGGCGTACGAACCCGATCGGCTCGCGCTGATCGATGCGGGCGGTCATCGCACCTTCGCCGAGGCCGACGCCAGGTCCACCGCGCTGGCCGCCGCGATGCACTCGATCGGTCTGCGCAAGGGTGACGCCATCGGCCTGCTGGCGCGCAACCACGCGGGGATGGTCGAAACCATGGTGGCCGCGGGCAAACTCGGCGTCGACGTGGCGCTGCTCAACGCGGGATTGTCGGGGCGGCGGATCGAGGAGATCGTGCAGCGGCACCGGCTGAGCGCCGTCTTCGTCGACGGCGCGCTGGAAACGCTGATCCGCTACCTGCACAGCGAGGTACCGCGATACACCACCGACAATTGTCCGCCCGACCCCGACCGCACCACGATCGACGACCTGATCACGCAGGCGCACACCGACTTTCCGGTGCCGGCCCATCCCGGCAGGCTGATCGTGCTCACCTCCGGCACCAGCGGTTCGCCCAAGGGCGCGCGCCGCCCGCACGCCAAGGGGTTCGGCACGATCGCCGCGCTGCTCTCGCGGATCCCGCTGCGGGTGGAGGAGGTCATGCTCATTCCCGCGCCGCTGTTCCACACCTGGGGTCTGGCCGGGTTGCAGCTGAGCACCGCGTTGCGCGCCACCGTGGTGTTGTCGGACGGTTTCGATGCGATGGACTGCCTGCGCGCGGTCGCCGAACACCGGATCACCACGTTGATCGTGGTTCCGACGATGGTGGAACGTCTGCTCGAGGTGCCCGACGAGGTCCGTGCGGGCTTGGATCTGTCGAGCCTGCGGTTCGTGGTCAGCTGTGGTGCGCCGCTGGCCGGCGCCACCGTGCTGCGATTCTTGGACAGCTACGGTGACGTGCTCTACAACGTGTACGGCTCGACCGAGGTCTCGTGGGCCAGCGTCGCCACCCCCGACGACCTGCGGGTTTCGCCCACGACAGCGGGTCGCCCGCCGCTGGGTACCCGGGTCGCGGTGCTCGGTCCCGACCTGCGGCCGGTGCCGGTCGGCTCCACCGGACACATCTTCGTCGCCAATCACATGCTCTTCGACGGATACGTCAACTCCGCGCCGCCGGAGGAGGCCGACGGCATGCTCGACACCGGCGACCTCGGTTATCTCGACGCCGGGGGACGGCTGTTCGTGGCGGGCCGCGACGACGAGATGATCATCTCCGGTGGCGAGAACGTCTTCCCGCGACCGGTCGAGGAGGCACTCGCCCACCTGCCGCAGATCAGCGAAGTCGCCGTGGTCGGCGTCCCCGACCGGGAGTTCGGTCAGCGGCTGGCCGCGTTCGTGGTGAAACGCGAAGGGGCGGGACTGGATTCGGACATGGTGCGGACCTACATCCGCAACCGGCTGAGTCGATTCTCGGTCCCGCGTGACGTCACGTTCCTGAGCGCGCTGCCACGCGGGGAGACCGGCAAGATCCTCAAGCGGGTGCTCGTACCCGGGTCAGCGCTGAGCGAGTAGCAAGCGCACCGCACGCTCGATCGTGGCCGATGCCTGCTCGCCC
Organism: Nocardia sp. NPDC056952; assembly: GCF_042674185.1. NCBI lineage: Bacteria > Bacillati > Actinomycetota > Actinomycetes > Mycobacteriales > Nocardiaceae > Nocardia > Nocardia sp. NPDC056952. The sequence continues at coordinate 652,778 of NZ_JBHURA010000003.1, forward strand.
GACAGTCCGCGCCGGTCCTGCAGGTGGTGGCGCGTCGGCCAGGCCAGGGCGCCGTCGACCAGATCGAGCAGCTCGTCGTCGAGTTCGCCGTCGGGGCGCGACAGTTCGGGTGCGAACAGCGCGGCCAGCACGGCGCGGATGCGTTCGTCGGTGCGCCGCATCCGTGCGTCGATCGCGTCGATCGATCGAGATTCCTGCAAACCGGGCAGCCGGGGCACGCGCTGCAGGTCGAAGATCGCGGCGCTCTGCGCGACCGCGACCGTGATCCGCTCGGCCAGGGCAGGCGAGGGGTCCGGAACGACCAGGCACCCCTCGACCATCTCGGACTGGCGCTCCGTCGCGGCCACCAGCAACGCTTCCCGGTCGGGAAAGTGCACGAAGACACTGCGTTCGGAGGTGCCCGCTCTGGCGGCGATCTCGCGCGCGGTCGGTGCGAAATCGCCCGCGGTCACGGCGGCGAGCAGTCCGTCGATGATCGCCTCGCGCGTTTTCGCCGGATCGCGCCGCCGCCGCGGCGCGCGCGCCTGCCCCGCGCCCGCCGCGGCGTCCTGCTCGGATCTCATCGACCCATCACAGCACAGTTGTCTGTCGGCCTACTTGCTCGGCTCCGGCGCGGTCCGGTTCATCACCGAGTGCTTGCGCGAATAGGCGAAGTACACGATCAGACCGACGACCAGCCAGCCGAGGAAGCGCACCCAGGTCTCCCACGGCAGCGACCAGATCAGGTAGGCCGAGAAGCCGATCCCGACCAGCGGGATCACCGGCATCAGCGGCAACCGGAACGATCGCGGAGCGTCGGGCCTGGTGCGCCGCAACACGATCACCGAGACGCACACCACGATGAAGGCCATCAGGATGCCGATGTTGGTGAGCTCGGCGACGGTGTTGATCGGCAGCACGCCGGCCAGGATCGCCGCGCCGAAGCCGACGATCCAGGTGACCCTGGTCGGGACCTTGCGGGTGGGGTGGGTCTTGGCGAACCAGATCGGCAGCAGCCCGTCGCGGCTCATCGCGAACCACACCCGGGTGACGCCGAGCATGAAGGTGAGCACCACGGTGATGATGCCGACGATCGCGCCGACCGCGATGATGTTGGCGACGCCCGGCATCCCGACCGATTCGAACGCGGTGGAGAAACCGCTGGTCGGGCTGATCTCGGTGTACTTCTGCATACCGGTGAGCACGAGTGTGGCCAGCACGTAGAGCACCATCGCGATCGCCAGGGAGTAGATGATCGCCTTGGGCAGGTGCTTGCGACCGTCGATGGATTCCTCGGCGGCGGTACTCATCGCGTCATAGCCGAACACGGCGAAGAACACCGTCGCCGCACCGGTCCACACCGCACCGGTGCCGAACGGGAAGTACGGCTCGTAGTTGGCGCTGTCGATATGGAACACCCCGAGCACCACGATGAGCACGACCAGGGCGACCTTGATGCCGACCGCGACCGTCTCGAACCGGCCCACACTGCCGATGCCGCGCGAGAGCACCCACGCGGTGCCGAGACAGAACAGCACCGCGAACAGGTCGACCACCCGGCCGTCCCCGGTATCGGGCGCGCCGAGCATCCACTCCGGCAGGGTCAGCCCGATTTGATCGAGCAGGAACCCGAAATAGCCCGACACACCGATCGCGACCACCGCCGCCACCGCGATGTACTCGAGCAGCAGATCCCAGCCGATGAACCAGCCGGCGAGTTCACCGAGGGAGACGTAGCCGTAGGTGTAGGCCGAGCCCGCTTTCGGGACCATGCCCGCGAATTCGGCGTAGCACAGCGCTGCCGCGGCACTGGCGACACCGGCGATCAGGAACGAGATCAGCACCGCCGGACCGGTGACCGAGTGCGCGACCGAGCCCGCCAGCGTGAAGATGCCCGCGCCGATGATGCCGCCGACGCCGATCGCGGTGAGCTGCCAGAGCCCGAGTGATTTGGCGAGGCGCTCGTCGCTCGGGATCTCGTCCTCGACCTCGATCAATGGTTTGCGGCGCAACATCTGGGTGCGCAGCTCTGCGAAAGACATTCGCGTTTCCTTCCATCGGCGCACACCGCCGCGTCACGGTGGGCTCATCCGAGTACACCGCCACGCGCAACCGCGGGCGTCGAGAGTGAATAATGTTCAGCGGCGATGATCGTTCGGCACAGCCGGTCATCTTCCGCGCGTGCCGACCAGTGCGCGCAGGAAGAACCCGAGGTTGGCAGGCCTTTCGGCCAGCCTGCGCATGAAGTACCCGTACCACTGGTCACCGTAGGGGACATACACGCGCACATGGTTGCCCGCGGCGGCGAGTCGCTGCTGTTCGTCGGCGCGAATGCCGTACAGCATCTGGTACTCGTACTCTTCGGTCTTGCGCTGCGCCGACTGCACGCCCACCCCGGCCGCGGTGATCACGGCCGGGTCGTGCGAGGCGATCATCGGATAGCCCGCGCCCGCGGTGAGGATGCCGAGGCACCGCATGTAGGACGCGTCGACCTCGGCCTTGTCGCGGAAGGCGACCGACTCGGGTTCGTCATAGGCGCCCTTGCACAGCCTGATTCGCGAGCCCGGGCCCGCCATCGCGCGGCAATCGTCCTCGGTGCGGCGCAGATACGCCTGCAACACCGTGCCCAGCCAGGGGTAGTCCGCGCGGAGTTCGCGCACGATCGACAGCGTCGAATCGGTGGTGGTGTGGTCTTCGGCATCGACGGTGACCCAGATCCCCGCGGCCTCGGCGGCGGCGCAGATCTGGCGGGCGTGCTCGCGGGCGATGGCGTGACCGTCGCCCGGCACGGCCTGCCCGAGCGCGGACAGTTTCACCGACACCTCCAGTGGCCGAACAGCTCCCGTGGCCACCTCGGCCTGGGGGAGTACGCCGAGCGCGGCGATCAAGGTCCGGTACTGCGCGACGGTCGCCTCGGCGCCGGCCAGGTCGGTGGTGTCCTCGCCCAGGTAGTCGATGCTGACGAAACGTCCTGAGCGCAACAATGATTCGGTGGCCCGCACCGCCTGCTCGGTGCTGGTGCCCGCCACGAAGCGGGCCACCACCGCCCGGCTGATCGGCAGCCGGGTGATGGTGCGCTCCAGTCGGGGTGACCGCGCGGCGGCGAGCATGGTCGAACGCAGCAGAGCAGACATCAGCCGACCTCCGGTGCCTGGTGGGGGTAGCGGTGCTCGGTGGGCGGAACGAAGGTCTCCTTGATCGTGCGCGCGGAGGTCCAGCGCAGCAGGTTCTGCTGGGAACCGGCCTTGTCGTTGGTGCCGGACGCGCGTCCACCGCCGAAGGGCTGCTGGCCCACGACCGCCCCCGACGGTTTGTCGTTGATGTAGAAGTTGCCCGCGGCGAAGGTGAGCCGGTCGGTGGCCTCGGTGATCGCGGTGCGGTCCTGGGCGATGACCGAGCCGGTGAGCCCGTACGGGCTGCCGCTGTCGACGAGGTCCATCGCGTCGGCGAAGGCGGTCGGGGTGCTGTCGTGGTAGACGTGCACCGCCAGAATCGGGCCGAAGTACTCGGTGCCGAAGACCTCGTCGGTCGGATCGTCACCGACCACGATGGTCGGGTCGACGAACCAGCCGACACTGTCATCGCTGTGTCCGCCGGCCACCACGGTCAGGCCCGGCGTGGCCTTGGCGCGTTCGAGCGCGGCGGTGTTGCGGTCGAAGGCGCGTCGATCGATCAGCGCCCCACCGAAATTGGTGAAATCGGTGACATCGCCATAGCGCAGGTTCGATGTCCGTTCGATCAGGTCCTCCGACATCGTCGCCCACACCGAACGCGGGATGAAGGCTCGCGAAGCGGCCGAGCACTTCTGGCCCTGATAGTCGAACGCGCCGCGTACCAGCGCGGTGGTGAGTACCGCCGGATCGGCCGACGGGTGCGCGAGCACGAAGTCCTTGCCGCCGGTCTCGCCGACCAGCCGCGGATACGTGCGGTAGCCGTCCAAACGCTGCGCGACTTCGCGCCACAGGTGCTGGAAGGTGGCCGTCGACCCGGTGAAGTGCACGCCGGCCAGTCGTGGGTCGGCCAGCACGACATCGGAGATCACCGGGCCCGGCCCGTTGACCAGGTTGATCACTCCGGGCGGCAGACCGGCCGCCTCGAGCAATCGCATCGTCAGATAGGCCGCCACGGCCTGGCTCCTGGCCGGCTTCCACACCACCGTGTTGCCCATCAGCGCGGGCGCGGTGGGGAGATTGCCGGCGATCGCGCTGAAGTTGAACGGTGTCACCGCGTAGACGAACCCCTCGAGCGAGCGGTACTGCATCCGATTCCACACCCCCGGCGAGGAAATCGGCTGCCCGGCCAGGATCTCGCGGGCGAACGAGACATTGAACCGCCAGAAGTCGATCAGCTCGCACGGTGCGTCGATCTCGGCCTGGTAGGCGGACTTGGACTGCCCGAGCATCGTCGCGGCCGCGATCTTCTCCCGCCACGGCCCGGAGAGCAGGTCGGCGGCACGCAGGAAGATCGCGGCTCGATCGTCGAACGGCATCGCCTGCCAGGCGGGCGCCGCGGCACAGGCGGCTTCGACCGCGGCGGCGGTTTCGGCGGTGCTCGCGTCGTGCAGGGTGCCGAGGACGGCGGCGTGACGATGCGGTTGGACCACGTCGTGGGACGGGCCGTCGCCGGGCAGATGGCGACCGCCGATCACGTGGCTGATCTCGGTGGGGGAGGCGGACAACTCGGCGAGCGCGGTCTGGAGGCGGTGGCGTTCCGGGGTGCCCGGAGCGAAGGTGCCGACAGGTTCGTTGACCGGTGGCGGGGTGGTCGCGATGGCGTCCATGAGTGCGGCTCCTGCGTCGTGAGGGATAGCGGGATGTGACGTAGTCAACACCGATCGGCAGCAGTCATAATCATCTGATCGGATGAATATCCGAGCTTGTCTTTGTCCGATCGACCAAACCGGAGGTACCCGATGCCCGACGGGTCCACCACGCTGCGCGGGCTGCTCGCCGCGCTCGACCACGCCGTCGCGACCCTCGTCGCCGCGCCCGCGGGCGAGGAGGTCGCGGTGCGAACGGTCGCGTTGGCCGAGCCTGCTGACCTGCCCGAACACCTCGACGCCGAGGGCGCCCTGCCCGAGGTGTACTTGCTGGTCGGCGTCGACGTCGATGCGACCGAGCGCTGGTTGCGCGAAGTCGGCGACCGCGACCCCGCGCAGCGGCCACGTGTGCTCATGACCAAGAGCGCCAACGACTCGCCCGCGGTGCGCGCCGCCGCCCACACCGCGGGCGTCGCGCTGGTGCACGTGCACCGGCAGGCGCGCTGGGACCAGGTGTTCTCCCTGATCCGGCGGATGCTGGCCCGTTCACCCGGTCAGCGCGCCGCCTCCGACGAACACGACCTGCTCGCCCCCGACACCGACCTGTTCGGGCTGGCCCAGGTGCTGGCCAGGGAAACCGGCGGCATGGTCTCGATCGAGGACCCCCAATCGCACGTCCTGGCCTACTCGGCCTCGGACGCCTCGGCCGATCAGCTGCGCATCCAGTCCATCCTCGGCCGGGAAGGCCCGAGCGACTACCTGCGGATCCTGCGGGAATGGGGCGTGTTCGACCGGGTGCGGCGCGGTGACGAGGTCGTCGACGTCCCCGAACATCCCGAGCTCGATATCCGCCGCCGACTCGTCGTCGGCATCCGGCGGGGCGCCGACGGCGCGCAAGCCAGAATGCTCGGGACCATCTGGTTGCAGCAGGGCGCGGGGCCCCTGCGACCCGACGCGGCACAGGTGTTGCGCGGCGCGTCGGCGGTGGCGGCCAGGATCATCGCGCGACGGCTGGACGCGCCGTCGACCGAGGCACTGCTCGTGCGCCGGTTGTTCGGCGCGCACGGTGACGGCGTCGACGTGCCCTCGGTCGCCGCCGCGCTGAACCTGCCGACGACCGGTCCCGCCGCGGTGATCGGTTTCGCACCGATCGGCCCGGCCGCGGGACTGGCCGCGTCGAGTGGCTTGATCCGGTTGCACGCCAGCGCTTTCCGCGACGATTCGGTGACCGAGTCGATCGGCGAGCGGGTCTATGTGCTGTTGCCGGCCTACCATTCCGAGCGTGGCGTCGGCTCGTGGGTGCGCAAGCTGGTTACCCAGCTCGAGCAGACGCGCGAACTGATCGTGCGGGCCGCGATCGCCGCACCGGTCGCCGGGCTCACCGCGGTCGCGGGGGCGCGCGCCGAGGTCGACCGGGTGCTGGACAGCCCGGTCGCCGACCCCACGGGTGGCCGGGTCGCCACGCTGGCCGATGCCAGGACCGCGGTGCTGCTGGCCGAGATCATGGAGCTGATCCGCGAGCGCCCGCGCCTGCACGATCCGCGCCTGGCCGATCTCGACGCCTACGATCGAACGCACGCCGCTGACCTGCGGGTATCGGTTCAGGCCTATCTGCGGGCGCACGGTGAGGTGCGCGCCGCCGCGACCGCGTTGCGCGTGCATCCGAACACGCTGCGCTACCGGCTACGACGAGTGGAGGCCATCCTCGGCATCGATATGACCGACCCCGAGGACCGGTTGCTGCTCGATATTCAGCTGGCCGCGCTGCCCGGTACGGCGATTGCTCAGAAGTAACACAGGTATTGCAGTTAGTCTGCAATAGTCGTCCGGGTCGGACGGTCGTGGAACGAAGGAGTAACGGTGAGCACTGCACACAGGGGCCGGGGCGAGCTGTCGCGGCGCGGGATGCTGGGTGTCGGAGTCGGCGCGGCTGCGGCGGTGGCGGTCGGCGCGACCGTCACCGGATGTGGTGACCGACCGGCCGGAGTCACCCCGTCGAGCACCCAGACCGAGCCGACCCAGGCCATCCTGGATGCCAACCGCGCGCTGACCGACACCTTGCCCTTCGGCGATACCGCCGACTTCGCCGACGCCGACCGCGGCTGGATCGCCTCCCTCGAGCCGGGCACGGTGACCGATCCGTCGGGGAAAGTGGTGTGGGACACCGACTCCTACGACTTCCTCGCCGGTTCCTGTCCGCAATCGGTGAACCCGAGCCTGTGGCGGCAGTCCCAGCTCACCGTCAAGCAGGGCCTCTACGAGATCGCGCCGGGCTTCTACCAGATCCGTGGCCTCGACCTGTCGAACATGACGTTGATCGAAGGCGAGACCGGCGTGGTCGTCATCGATCCGCTGGTCTCGGCGGAGACCGCGGCGGCCGGGCTCGCGCTCTATCGCAAGCATCGCGGTGACCGGCCGGTCACCGGCCTGATCTACTCCCACTCCCATGTCGATCACTTCGGTGGCAGCTACGGCGTCATCACCCCGCAGGACGTCGCCGCCGGTCGTTGCCCGGTGATCGCGCCGTCGGGATTCATGGAGCACGCCGTCGCCGAGAACATCTACACCGGTACGGCGATGGCCCGCCGCGCCGCCTACATGTACGGCGCCGCCCTGCCGCGCGGTCCGAAAGGTCAGGTGGGATCCGGTCTCGGACAGACCACTTCGGTCGGCACGATCGGCCTGATCCCGCCCACCGTGCATGTCACCCGCACCGACCAGGAGGAGACCGTCGACGGCGTGCGGATGGTCTTCCAGTTGACGCCGGGCACCGAGGCGCCGTCGGAGATGAACTTCTACTTCCCCGACCGCCGCGTCCTGTGCATGGCCGAGAACGCCACCCACACCATGCACAACATCGTCACCCTGCGCGGTGCGCTGGTGCGCGACCCGCATGTCTGGTCGAAATACCTCACCGATTCGATCAACCGCTACGGCCGCCGGTCCGATCTGGTGTTCTCCTCGCACCACTGGCCGATCTGGGGTACCGATCGGATCGTGGAGTTCCTGTCGCTACAGCGCGACATGTACGGCTACCTCAACGATCAGACGCTGCGACTGCTGAATCAGGGCTACGTCGGCGCCGAGATCGCCGAAATGCTGCGGATGCCGCCCGCGCTGACCGCGTCGTGGTCCACGCACGGCTACTACGGCTCGGTGAGCCACAACGTCAAGGCCGTGTACCAGCGGTATATGGGCTGGTTCGACGGCAACCCCGCGCACCTGTGGGAACACCCGCCGGTGGAGAACGCGCGCCGCCACGTCGACGCGATGGGCGGCGCCGACGCGGCTCTGCGGACGGCGCAGAAGGCCTACGACGCCGCCGACTACCGCTGGGTCGTCCAAGTCGTGAACTACGTGATCTTCGCCGACCCTACCAACAAGACGGCAAAAGACTTGCAGGCCAGCGCTTTCGAACAGCTCGCCTACGGCGCGGAGAACGCCACCTGGCGCAACTTCTATCTCAGTGGTGCCCACGAACTGCGCAACGGTTCCTTCGGCACGCCGACCACGGCCAACTCCGCGGCGATGGCCGCAGCGCTGAGCGTGGAGCAGGTGTTCGACGCGGTGTCGCTGCGGATCGACGGTCCGAAGGCCTGGGATGTCCGGATGAGCACCGACTGGCGGATCAGCAACGAGGACAACCGCGTTCACCGCGTCGAACTGCGCAACGGCGTGCTGGTGCACTACGACCGATTCCCCGGTGACGCGCTGCCCGCGCCCGACGCGACGATCACTCTCACCCGTCAGACCCTGATCGCCACCCTGGTCGGCGGCGCCGACCTGCGCAAGGGTGTCGCGAGCGGTGACATCGCCCTCGACGGCGATGTCACCGCACTGGCGAAGCTGCCCGGCCTGATCGACAAGCCGGACCCGAACTTCGCCATCGTCACACCGTGACGAGGTCAGGACCCGGTGGGCACCTCGCCGACCGCCTTGGCCGGATCGATCACGCCGAACACCTCGCCCTGGGGCGCTTGCAGAATGCCCATCCGGCCGAACGGGCTGTCGTCGGGGCCCATGATCACCGAAGCTCCCAGTTCGGCGGCCACGGCCAGCGAGCCGTCGGCGTCGTCGACCTGGATCCAGGTGAGCCAGTAGGGCGGGGTACTCAGCGCTGAGGCGTCCATCATGCCGCCGATCTCGTGGCTGTCACCGGGCAGCGCGAAGGTGGAGTAGGTGAAGGTTTCCCCGTCGCCGATCTCGTTGTACTGCCAGCCGAATACCGTGTTGTAGAACTGGTGTGCCTGGTCGTAGGCGGGGGTGTGCAGTTCGTTCCAGCAGTAGGCGCCGTGCTGGTTGAACACGCCGGCGCCGTGGTGGGCCTTGGCTTCCCATACGCCGAAGACCCCGCCTGCCGGGTCGGCGGCGATGAACATCCGCCCGACGTCGAGGACATCGAACGGCGGCATGAACACCTGTCCGCCCGATTTGCTCACCCGTTCGGCGATCTCGTCGGCGCGTTCGGCCGCGAAGTAGGTGGTCCAGACCGACGGCATCTCGCCCATGCCCTCCGGTTTCGGACCGATGCCCGCCGCCGGTCGGCCGTCGAGTGTGGCCATGAGATAGCCGCCGGCTTCGGCGGGACCGTCCTGGACCTCCCAACCGAACAGCGTCCGGTAGAAGTCGCGGGCGGCGGTGGTGTCGTCGACCTGACAGTCGATCCAGCAGGGAGTCCCCTGCGGCCAAGCTTCGTCGCGTGTCGGCATTGTCGAACGTCCTCCTCGGCGATGGATGAAGGCCGGTCCCAACCGCACCGGCACGGGTCAGTCAACCACCAGCCACCGACATGAATGCGGAGCCGCAACCGCGCTGAACTGGAACAACGTGTCTTCACTGCGACAGTCCGAGCGGGCCGACGCTCGCCCGGCAAACTCGTTACCCCTGTTACAGTTTCCGCGCCGATCGTGCGGTGGCTTGGTCAACGTCGGAAACGAACCGGTCGGGAGCGATACATGGTGGGTAGAGGTTCGGAACGCGGGTTCGTCCGGATTCTGGTGACGGTCCTCGCGGTGGTCGTCGTGCTCGGCTGCGGCGGTGGTCCCGCCGGTGGACAGCCGCCGGACGCGCCGACCGCGCGGTGGACCGCCCAGCACGACGGCCCTGGCGCCTATCCCCAGGTGCGGGTGGAGCGCGGGGTCCAGATCGCGATGAGCGACGGCGTGGTCCTCAAAGCCGACGTCTACCGCCCGGCCGACGCCGCGGGCGTGATCGAGCAGAAGCCGCTTCCGGTGATCGTCAGCCTGACGCCGTATTCGAAACTCATGACCGGGCTGATCGAATCGGCCGCCGCGATCCCGGGCCTGCAGTCCACCGCCGTCGACATCGTGCGCAGGCTGAACCTGTCCACCACCCCGATCAGCGGTTTCGGCGACCTGATGCAGGCACTGGACGGCGGCATGATCCAGACCATGCTCGGCGTCGACCGCAAACTCGTCAGCGCCGGCTATACCGTGATCGTGGCCGATGTGCGCGGAACCGGTCTGTCGCAGGGCAAATGGGACACCCTCGGTGCGCGCGAACAACTCGACACCCGCGAGGTGATCGACTGGGCGGCCACGCAGCCGTGGTCGAACGGGCGCATCGGGATGAGCGGCGGCTCCTACTCCGGAATCAACCAGCTGCGGGCCGCCGAGAACGCCCCGCCCGCGTTGCAGGCGATCTTCCCGGTCGAGCCCGGCAGTGACCTCATGCGCGACGTGGTCGCTCCCGGTGGCGGCGTCGGCACCACCTTCCTGCCGCTGTGGCTGAACTCGGTCAACCAGCTCAAACTCGTCCCCGACGTGGCCTCGATGGTCGACGGCAGTTTCGACTGGACCTGGTTCAAGGATCGCCTCGCCGACCCGACCACCAACTTCGACCTGCTCGCCCAGTCGCTGCTCACCCCCTCGCTGTCGAACATGCCCCCCGCGCTCGACGGCGCGCTCGACGACACCTCGGCGTTCCGCGAGGCGATCATGGGCCACCCGGAGAACGTCACGGTGCCCACCTTCGTCTACGGCGGCTGGCACGACATCTTCGCCAACAGTGCGACCAAGCTCTACGAACAGATCCCGCTGCCCGCCGGGCGCAAGCAGCTCGTCGTCGGCGACACCTATCACGCCAATCCCGGTGCGGGCACCGGTGTTCCCGGCGCGCCCCCGCGCCTGGACGTTCTGCAGCGGGCCTGGTTCGACAAGTGGCTCAAGGACATCGACAGCGGCATCGAGGGATTCGGGCCGGTCACGGTGAAACAGCAAGGTGGCAGCTGGGTGACGCTGCGCGAGTTCCCGCAGCCCGGCGTCACGCATCGCCGCGTCTATCTCTCCGCCGCCCCCAGCGGCAGCACCGAGGACAGTCTGCACGACGGATCGCTCAGCGCCACCGGGCCTACCGCTACCGAAACACTCACCGTCGCACCGGGTTTGAATCAGGTCTGCTCGCGCGACGCGGCACAGGGCTCGGCGGGTATGGCGGCCGCGTTCGACACCTGCGCGAAGGACTCCCGCATCGCCGAACGCAACGGGCTCACCTTCACCAGCGCCCCGCTGACCGAACAGACGGTGATCTCGGGCCCGATCAACGTGCGGCTCAACACGATCCACGACGCCACCGACGGGTTCTGGAACGTCACCGTCAACGACGTGGCACCCGACGGGACCTCGACGGTGCTCACCACCGGCCAGCTCACCTCGTCGATGCGCGCCGTCGACGAACGGCGCAGCGCGCGCTCGATCAACGGCGACTTCACCGCGCCCTTCAACCCCCTCACCGTCGACCGGCTGCTGCCGGTGGTCCCCGGCGCACCCACCGATATCGATGTGGCCGTCATCCCGACCCAGGCGGTGCTGGCGCCGGGACACCGGCTGCGCATCGACGTCTTCGCGGGTAACGCGCCCAAGGCATTGCCGTTCCGGCCGATGCTGAACGCCAGCGGCCTCGAGCCCCAGCACGTTCGTCTCGACCCCGCGGCGCCGAGCTTCGTCAACCTGCCCACCGACCGTCCGATTCCCTGATCGACGCTGGGGGAGTCGTCGCCCCCCACTACCCTCGGTCGGGCAGGATGCGTGGGCGTGCTGTGGAGACGAGGAGGTCGCTGTGGTCGAACCTGTCATCGTGGTGATGGGCGTGTCGGGGTGTGGGAAGACGACCGTCGGCGCGCTGACCGCCGACCGGCTCGAAGTCCCGTACGCCGAAGGTGACGACTTCCATCCGCTGGCCAATATCGAGAAGATGGCCGCGGGCATCCCGCTCACCGACGAGGACCGGCTGCCCTGGCTCGACACCGTCGCGAACTGGCTCGCCGAGCACCAGGCGACCGGCGGGGTGGCGACCTGCTCGGCGTTGCGGCGGGCCTATCGCGACCGCCTGCGCGAGAAGGCGCCGCAGACCTACTTCGTTCACCTGGCCGCCACCCGCGAGGAACTGCTCCGCCGGATGACCGGCCGACTCGGTCACTTCATGCCGACGATCCTGCTGGACTCCCAGCTCGACACCCTCGAACCGCTGCAACCCGACGAAGCGGGTGTCACCCTCAACGCGCTGCAGCCGCCGAGTGTGCTCGTCACCGAGGCCGTCGACAATTGGATCGCCGATCACCGCTGAAGTAGCGGGTGCAGCTCCTCGACCGGGGCCAGCATCAACATCGCGCCCACGACCAGCGCCGCCAGGCACACAGCGCTGAAGAACAACACCCACAGCACCGCGGGCAGATGCGTCAACCGGGCCAGCTGGTCGGCATCGGAGTCCGTTCGCCCCGGTTGCCTGCGCCGGCTGCGTTGCAGCTCGAAGACGGGCCGCACCCCGGCGGCCAGCAGGAACCACGCCGCGAGATACGCGAACGCGGCCTGCAGCAGATCGCTGCCGAACCACGACACTCCGAACACCAGTGCGCCGAGCACGAACACGGTGAGCAGCCCGTACACATTGCGTACCTTGATCAGCACCGCCGCCAGCATCACCAGCGTCGCCCACAGCATCACCGTGACCCGGCCCGTCCCGAGCAGCGCCGCGTAGCCGAGCCCGAGCAGCGCCGGCGCCGGATATCCGGCGGCCGCGGTGAGGATCATGCCGGGACCACTCGGTTTGCCGCTCGACACGGTCAGCCCCGAGGTGTCGGTGTGCAGGGTGATCGCGTGCAGCCTGCGCCCGGTGAGCAGCGCGACCAACGCGTGCCCGCCCTCGTGCGCCACGGTCACCGCGGCGCGGGTCAGCCGCCACAGCGGTCGGTAGCCGACCAGGATCAACGCCACCGCGGCGGTGGCGAGCACCAACCACCAGGCGGGTGCGGGCTGGGGTGCGAGGAGACGATCGAGCAGCGAGCTGGCAGATCCGGTGTTCACCGCCGCACTTTAACCGCCCGCGGGCTCGTGCGTCGCCGACCGTGGAACCGGACTGCCGCAGAACTGCCTGCGGTGCCGTCCATTCCGCCACCGGGCCCGTAGCGACGCGCATCGTGGTAGCAATTGGGCATGCAGATGCGCCCTCACCGCTGGACTCCGCCACGCCCCACCGCTCGTGCGCGACAGACCCAGAGCGATCCGCCGATGCCGCCGACCCGCCTGTTGCCGCTGCCGGGCAACGGCCCGGAGGATGTCGTGGTGCTGCCGGACGGCCGGATCGTCACCGGGACCGACGACGGCGCGATCTGGCGCGTCGATCCGGCCGGTGGTGAGGTCGAGCGGATCGCCGACGCCGGCGGCAGGCCGCTGGGCATGCACGTCGAGGCCGACGGCGCACTGCTGATCTGCGTCGCGGGTCGGGGCATCCTCCGGCTGGCCGAGGCGGGCGCGGAACTCGAGGTCGTCGTCGCCGAGCTCGACGGTGTCCCGATCGCGTTCCCCAGCAACGTGATTCGCGACGACGATGGCACGATCTATTTCTCGATCTCGTCGCGGCGGTGGCCGTTCGAGGAGTGGATGACCGACATTCTGGAACATTCCGGCAGCGGAGCGCTGGTCCGCCGCGATCCGGACGGACACCTGGAGGTGCTCGTCGACGGTCTCCAGTTCGCCAACGGCGTGGTCCTGGCCCCCGACCGATCCTGTCTGCTGGTCGCCGAGACCGGTGCCTACCGGATCACGCGCTACTGGCTGACCGGTCCGCGCGCGGGCACCACGGACTACGTCGCCGAGAACCTGCCCGGTTCACCCGACAACATGCTGGTGGGCAGCGACGGACTGGTCTGGGTCGGCATCGTCTCCCCACGCAACCCATTGCTGGACAGGCTCTTCCCGCTCCCGGGGATCCTGCGACGACTGGTCGACGCGCTGCCGGATCGCCTGACGCCCGCGCCCGTTCGTTCGGTCTGGGTGCTCGCGTTCGATTTCGACGGCGCCCTCGTGCACGACCTGCAGCGAGACGGCGCCGACTACGCGCTGGTCACCGCGGTGGCCGAACACAACGGCACCCTCTACCTGGGTAGCCTGTCCGAGCCAGCGATCGCGGTCACCTCGATACCGGCGAGCTGACCTCAGCGCCGCACGGTCGACGGCACCGGATGATCCGGCTCGAGTGCGGGCAGCCCGTCGATGCTGGTGGCGTTGTCGCCGGCGATCCGGCGGGCGAAATCGGCGTCGGTACGGCGGGTATGGGCTTCGTCGAGGATCGAGCGTTCCTCGACGAGCTCGAGTTTCGGCACCGACCAGCCACACGAGTCGGCGATCCGGTCGACCGAGATCACCACCACCGAACGGATACCGGTGTGACCGGTGCCGAAATGCTCACGCAGCCTGTCGAATTCGTCGGAGTCGGGGCGCACCACCCGGCCCGCACCGAAGAGTCGCAGGATGCGGGTGGTGCGGGTGAACGAGCAGAACATCACGGTGATCCGTCCGTTGTCGCGCAGATGGGCGATCGTTTCCGAGCCGCTGCCGAACAGATCGAGATAGGCGACGGTGTGGTCGTCGAGCACGGCGAAGGTGTCGCGATAGCCCTTGGGGGAGACATTCACGTGGCCGCCGACGGACGGCGCGGTGCCGATGAAGAACATCGGTTGTTCGGTGATGAATGCCCGCAACTTGTCGTCGATCCGATCGAACACCTTGCCCATGACGCACTCTCTTCGTCCCACCAGTCGGTGGGCTCCCCGCGTCCACTGTATCGACCGGCCGGACCGAGGCAGCCGTTCGGTTCACGGTGAGGGTTACCGCAGACGGCCGCGGCGAGTTGGCCGACGATATCCCTATGACGCAGACCGCACCGAGCCCCGCCCACCCCGTACAGCAGCGTTACGCGGACCCGGCCACCGAGATTCCGGCCCAGTGGAATCCGGTGCTCGAGGTGCTGCACGCGCACAAGTCGGTGCGCCGCTATCTCCCGGATCCCGTATCGCCGGACACGATTCGGCTGCTGGTCTCGGCCGCGCAGTCGGCGGCGACGTCGTCGAACCTGCAGGTGTGGAGCGTCATCGAGGTCCGTGATCCGGCGCGCCGGTCGAGGTTGGCCGCGATCGCGGGCGGTCAAGCGCATATCGAGCAGGCGCCCGTGCTGTTGGTCTGGACTGCCGACTTCGCCCGGTTGCGTCAGCTCGCCGACGATCACGACGCACCGCTGGAGGGCGCCGACTATCTCGAATCCAGCTACGTCGGCTTCGTCGACGCCGCGCTCGCCGCACAGAACGCGGTGGTCGCCGCCGAATCCCTCGGTTTGGGCACCGTCTACATCGGCGCGCTGCGCAACGACCCGGAAGCGGTTGCCGCCGAGCTGAATCTGCCCGACCACGTCTTCGCGGTCTTCGGCCTGGTTGTCGGCCACCCGGACCCGGCGGAGGGCACCAGGGTCAAGCCACGCCTACCGCAGACGGCGGTGCTGCATCACGAGACCTATGACCTTCCTGCCCAGCGCGAGCCGGTCGCCGAGTACGAACAGCGGATCGGCGAGATCTACACCGACCAGGGCCTGCCGTTCTCGTGGACCGAACGCACCCTCGCCCGGCTGGCCTCGGCGGCCTCCCTCAACGGTCGCCACCGGTTGCGGGAGTCCTTGGCCGCCAGGGGATTCCGGCTGCGCTGAGTCAGGCAACCGCTCAGCCGTCGATCGCCTTCTTGGTCAGGTCGAGCGAGCGGATGCGGGCGTCGAGGTCGTAGACGAGGATGTTGAGCATGAGCTCGTCGGGGGAGGTCGCGTCGAGCAGTTGTGCAGCTTGGGCGCGGACCGTCTCCGGCGAGCCCTGCAACTGCGCGGCCCGGCGCTGCGCCGCGAAGTGGCGTTCGGCGTCGGTGCCGGGGAAGCCCGCGGCCTGCTCCGGGGTGGCCAGTGCCTGCGGGCGGCCCGAGCGCAGATTGGCGAAGGCGAGATCGCGGGGTGCGGCAAGGCGGTCTGCCTCGGCATCGGTGTCGGCGCAGATCGCCGACGCGGCCACGATCGTGTACGGCTCGCTCAGGGTCTGCGACGGCCGGAAGTTGTCGCGGTAGAGCGTCAGCGCGGCGACGGTGTTGTCGGGAGCGATGTGATGGGCGAACGCGAACGGCAGACCCAGCACCGCGGCGACCTGGGCGCTGTAGCCGCTCGAGCCGAGCAGCCATACCTGCGGTTCCGCGCCGAGGCCGGGGCTTGCCACGATCCCGTTCGGATCGGCGCCACGGAAGAAGCCGATCAGCGCGGTGAGTTCCTGGGGAAACGCGTCACCACCGAGTCCTTCGGCGCTGCGGCGCAGTGCGCGCGCGGTGACCGGATCGGTGCCGGGTGCGCGGCCGATCCCGAGATCGATCCGTCCGGGATGCAGCGACTCGAGTGTGCCGAACTGTTCGGCGACCACCAGCGGTGGATGATTCGGCAACATCACCCCGCCCGAACCGACCCTGATCCGCGAGGTGGACGCGGCCAGATGCGCCAGCACCACCGCCGGCGCCGCACTGGCGATGCCGGGCATGTTGTGGTGCTCGGCCACCCAGAATCGGCGAAAGCCCTGCTCCTCGGCGTGCTGTGCGAAGCGGGTCGTCGCGTGCAACGCGTCACCGGCTGTCGCATCCGATTGCACCGGTGCCAGATCCAGAACCGACAGCGTGACGGCGCTCATGAGCCTCCTCGAGTTGTGTATTACCCCTATGGAGGCCAACCCGCGA
Source organism: Nocardia sp. NPDC056952 (assembly GCF_042674185.1). Classification (NCBI taxonomy): domain Bacteria; kingdom Bacillati; phylum Actinomycetota; class Actinomycetes; order Mycobacteriales; family Nocardiaceae; genus Nocardia; species Nocardia sp. NPDC056952. Next base: position 669,560 of record NZ_JBHURA010000003.1, read on the forward strand.
CGGACTGCCGGTATTTCCGCGCACCGGTGGTGGTGACACCGGCCACGGTTGCGGGGCGGTAGCGTGCACGACTGATCGACGCGACGGAAGGACTGCTCCATGTCAGCCGATGGCTCCGGCCTATCCACCGACGCCCCCGTGGCGTCCGCCCCTGCGGCCGAATCGGAGGGGTACGAACGCGGCCTGAACCCGCGCACCATCCAGATGATCGCCATCGGCGGTGCGATCGGCACCGGCCTGTTCTACGGCTCCGGCGCGGCGATCGAACAGGCGGGTCCGTCGCTGATCCTGGCCTATCTCGCCGCCGGGCTGGCGATCTTCGTCATCATGCGCGCGCTCGGCGAGCTGCTGACCTACCGCCCGGTCTCGGGCAGTTTCGCCGAATACGCGCACGAGTTCCTCGGCCGGTTCGCCGGGTTCGCGACCGGCTGGTCGTACTGGGCGGTGTGGGTGTCGACCTGTATGGCCGAGATCACCGTGGCCGGCCACTACGTCCAGTACTGGTTCGATATCCCGCAGTGGGTGACCGCGCTGGTCGTGCTCGCGGTGCTGTTCACCGCGAACCTGATCTCGGTGCGATTCTTCGGTGAGGGCGAGTTCTGGTTCTCGGCGATCAAGGTGACCGCGATCCTGGCGATGATCTTGATCGGTATCGGCGTGCTGGTGTTCGGCTTCGGCCACGCCGCCGATCCCACGGTGACCAACCTGTGGGCCGACGGTGGCATGTTCCCGCACGGGTTCGGTCAGACCCTGCTGGTGCTGCAGATCGTCGTGTTCGCCTACGTCGGTGTCGAACTGGTCGGCGTGACAGCGGGAGAAGCCCGCGACCCCAAGACCACGCTGCGCAAGGCGATCAACACCCTGCCGTTCCGGATCGGTCTGTTCTACGTCGGTGCGCTCGTGGTGATCATGTCGGTGGCGAGCTGGCGCAGCTTCCACGCCGGGCGCAGCCCGTTCGTCGAGGTCTTCGAGCAGATCGGCATCCCCGCCGCAGCGGGCATCATCAACTTCGTGCTGCTCACCGCCGCACTCTCATCGTGCAATTCGGGCATCTACTCCACCGGCCGGATGCTGCGCAGCCTCGCGTTGCGTGACGAAGCGCCCGCGAAGTTCGCGATCTTGAGCAAGCAGGCGGTGCCGTTCACCGGCATCTGCGCCTCGGCGGGCGCGATGGTCATAGGGGTGGTCGTCAACGCGATCTCGCCGGACAAGGCCTTCACCTACATCACCTCGGTGAGTACCGTCGGCATCATCGTCGTGTGGAGCGTGATCCTGGTGTGCCACATCAAGTATCGCGCCAAGGTTCGGGCCGGCGAGCTGCCCGGCAGCGACTACCGGCTGCCCGGCGCTCCCGTCACCACATGGGCCGCACTGGGTTTCCTCGGGTTGGTCGTGGTGCTATTGCTGTGGACCGATGGCGGGCGCACCGCGCTGGTCGTCGGTGCGGTCTGGGCGGCGCTGGTCTGCGCGGGCTACTACGCCTTCGGCCGTCGCGACGCGGTGCACACCGGATAGCTCCGTTTGCTGGAAAGCCGCTGGCAGAGAGCCGTTTTCTGTCGTACCCCCCCGGTATCGTCGAAGTGTCACACAACCAGCCCGGACGCGAGTGTGGCCGGGCGGTGCGAGAACGGGGGCACACGAGATGAGTGACGAGAACCGCGGCGATCTGCGGCCGCCACGCCAGCACGGAACCACCTGGCGGGAATCGGAATACCGGATACTGGCCGACGATCTGCGCGCGGGCGCCGATCTGGCCCGCACGGCGATCACGGTCGGGCGTACCGAATCGGCGGTGCGCGCCGCGCTGCGCAACTTCGTGCCGCCGGAGGAACGGGTACCGACCGCCGAACGGGAGCGCTGGATCCGCACACGCCTTGTCGCCGAACCGGAATGGGACTGGTGGGCGGTGGTGATCGACCATCACCGCCGCTCCCGCAGCGGCCTGTGGTTCACCCGCCACGAGCACTGCGCCCGCATCGGCTGGCGCAGGCGCACCCCCATGCCCGCGCTGGCCCAGGAACTGGCCACCTCGGAACTGTCGGTCGCCGAACTGCTGCGTGCGCTGGGGCTGGTCGAGAGCATCGAGGAGGCCGCCGACCGACTCGGCGCCACGCCGGGCCTCGCCCTGGCCAAACGGGTCACCGCCCGCCGCGACGAAGCCGTCGGCGCCCGCTGGATCCTGGTCGTCGACGGCGCCGCGGGCACCACCCGGCCCCGCAACGCTCCGGTCCGGCGCCAGCTGTCCCTGCACGAGACTCGCGCCGACGCGGAAGCCGAACGCGACCGGATCCTGTCCTGGCACACCCGAATCGGCCCGGAAGATCCCGACTCACCCGTCTGGTGGACCATCGCCGAACGTGGCCTCGGCGCAACAGTCGGCCACACCCGTTGCGGCACGCACGATCCCACCGCGACCGGTGGCCGAATCCGCGCCGAAGCTCTGACAGTCGGCGACATCATCCGCGTCCCGGTCCCCGACGGCGGCTTCCTCCAGGACCGCATCACCGCGATCACCCAACCCGCCGCGGGCGCGTCGATCGTCGTGGACTTGGCGCCGGTCGCCAACTCCCGAGTCCGTCGCGTCGTCGAATTCGCCTCCGATGAAATCGTCGACCTGGTGCGCAGATCGGAGGAACGCTCGGCATAGCGGGCGCGGACAGCCGAGTCCGGTCATGGCGGCGGCGAACCTCGGCACGGTGAAACCCGCGGTCCGGCGCGGGTTCATTCGTGTCCGTGATCGGCGCTCACCGGGGTGGATTCGGGCCCAGGACCGTGCGGATCACCTCGGTGCGCAGCGGGAAATCGAACTCGCCGTCGGCGGTCTCCGGTGTCGCACGCAGGTAGTCGAGGATCCGGCCGAGCACTTCGGCTCGTTCTTGCGCGGAGATGACCACGGTGTGTGAATTGGTGCCGATGGACGCGGTCAGCGATTCGGCGGTCCGTCGCTGGCTGTGCGCGAACTCGGCGTACTCGAACGGCGCGAACAGCGGATGCGCGGGCAGCGCGTCATCGGACGACGACGGCGGAAACGAAGCGGACGAGCGCGAGACGTCCCGCAGCCCCGCGACCCAGTCGACCTTGTTGTCGTCGTTGTTCCAGATCGCGGCGAACACCCCCTCCGCACGCAGCACCCGCGCGATCTCGGGAAAGGCCAGCGCCTGATCGAACCAGTGGAACGCCTGCCCGGCGAGCACCGCGTCCACCGACCCGTCGGCCAGCGGAATCGCCTCCGCCGTACCGGACAGCGCCGTCACGCCGGGATAGAGCCGAACGAGTTCAGCTCTCATCGCCTCATCGGGTTCCACCGCGATCACCTCGACCCCCGCAGCGAGTAAGCCTCCGGTGAGCTTGCCCGTCCCCGCCCCCAAATCCAGAACAACAACCCCATCCCGTTCCGCGACCGCCTCCAGCGCCCACCGAATCCCCGCCTCCGGATAGTCCGGCCGATGCTCGGCGTAGACGGCTGCCTGCGCGCCGAACGAGCCCGCTCGTCGCTTCCGGCGCTGGACTTCGTCCGCGGTCCTGTCCTCGGAATTGCCGATTCCCACCATGGTAGGAAGCTACCTACCGCCGTGGCGCCGCGGAATGGTCGCGCGGGTGGTGAATTTTATTGGGGTGCAGAGAGAATGGCCACCATGGATTGGACCAATGTGGCGGTTGCCTCGATCACGGTTGTCGGCACGCTCGGGGGCGGCATCGTGACCCAGGCTTTCGCGATTCGGAGCAAGCGAATCGATGCGAAGGTGCAGCGCGACAATCGGGCGGAGGAACTGCGGGAACTCGCCCGGAAAGAGGCCACCGACGAGAAGCGCGCGGTCTACGCGGATCTCAACACCACGGCGCATTCCTGTCGAACGGCTATCCGGCACTATCTCGACGAGAAGAGCGGCGGGCGCACTCCTGATCTCGTCAGGTTCGAGGAAGCGCGGGAAGCGTTGCGCGTCAGCTATTCCCGTGCGCAGATGGTGGTGTCCGATCGAGCATTGGATTTTGCGTCCGAGGTGAATCGTTGCCTCGACATCGCCCATCGCACAGCGCTCGAGCTGGACGAGAACGACGCTGCGGAGGTCGCGGCACTCTATCGCTTTCTGGACGACTCAGTGGGCTTCGGCGTCCGCCTGCTGCGTCGTGCGATCCGAGAGGATCTCGGGATCGAACCCGGGGCCGATGCCGATCTCGGCAGCCGTCTCGTCTCTCTGCGGGGCATGCGCCACGAGTTCGTCGGGCGGGAAAGGCCCGACGTGCCCGCGCAGCAGCTCGACGACCTCGGTTGAGGTTCGCCGACCGACGCTGGTCGCGACACACAGACCGCCTCGATGGCTGCGGATGACGCGCCGCCGCAAAGGGATGGTCGTGGCCGGCATCGCGCGGGGGATCACGGCGCGCTGATCGTCGCGACGCCGTGGCTGCGGCCCGGCATGGTCGCTGCGGCGATGAGCATGACGACAGCCATGGCGAGCATCGCGACGAAGACCAGGTGGATGCCGTGGGCGAGTTCGCCGGGTGTGGGGCGGTCGGGGTTGTGGATGCCGGCGTTGACGATGGCGCCGAACAGCGCGACGCCCAGCGCGCTGCCGAGGGAGCGGGCGAACATGTTGGCGGAGGTGACCACGCCGCGTTCGTGCCATTCGGCGCTGGCCTGGGCGGCGATGAGGGTGGGGGAGGCGACCAGGCCCATGCCGCAGCCGATCAGGAAGCACGAGGCCGCGATCTGCCATGCGCTCGACTGCGGGCCGACCAGCAGCGTGGTCGCGCAGCCGAGCGCGGCGATCGTGCTGCCCACGACGCCGCTGATGCGGAATCCCCAGCGCAGGTACAGCCTGCCGGACAGGGTCGCGGCGAGCGGCCAGCCGAGCGTGAGCCCACCCACGGTGAGCCCGGCCACCAGCGCGGTGGTCCCGAGCACGCCCTGGGCGAAAGTCGGCACGTACGAGGTCAATCCGAGGATGACGGCACCGACCAGCAGGGAGACCGTGCTGCTCGCGATCACCACGCGCCGGGTGAAGATCCACAGTGGCAGAATCGGATTCGCCGTCCGCAGTTCGACGACCGCGAACAGCGCCAGCACCGCCATGCTGCCCACGAACAGGGTGAGCGAGACCGGCGAGGTCCACTCCCAGGCCTGACCGCCCTCGAGCAGGGCCAGGATCAAGGCACCCGCACCGACGGTGAGCAGGATCGCGCCGAGGTAGTCGATGCGCTGGGTGCGGCGCACCGCCGATTCGGTGAAGTGGCGCACCAACATCCAGGCCGCGACCGCGCACAGCGGAAGGTTGATCAGGAAGATCCACCGCCAGCTCAGATGGTCGGCGAACAAGCCGCCCAGCAGCGGGCCGAGCACGGCCGAACTCGCCCACACCCCAGCCAGGTATCCCTGGACCTTGGCGCGTTCGGCCAGCGTGTACAGGTCACCGGCGATCACCATCGTCATCGGCTGGATCGCGCCCGCTCCGATGCCCTGGATCGCCCGGAAGGCGATGAGCGCCACCATGCTCGTGGCCAGCCCGCACAGCAGTGACCCCGCCGCGAACGCCGCGATCCCGAACAGGATCACCGGCTTGCGCCCGACCATGTCGGCGAGCTTGCCGTAGATCGGCACCGTCACGGCTTGCGCGAGAAGGTAGATGGAGAACAGCCACGGGAACATCGCGAACCCGCCGAGAGTGTCGGTGATGGTGAGCACCGCTGTCGCGATGATGGTGGAGTCGAGGGCTACCAGCCCGGTGGAGAGCATGAGCGAGGCCAGGATCGGACCTCGTTCGGATCGCAGACCGACAGCCGGGCTCGCGGTATCGGTAGCCACCGAGGTCCTTTCGTTGCATCGACTAACCACTCGGGTTCACGGTATCGGGGGCGCGACTGTTTCCGCGCGGCATTTTTCGAGGGTGTGACGCGATCGGTGTCGGCGGAGGGTTCAGTCGGCGGCGAAGCGCGCGGCGATATCGGCCGCGGTGACCTTGGCCAGTTCGACGAAGAACGGCACCCGCTCGTCGATCATCAGTGTCGCGGGCCCGCGCATGCCGAGCGCGAAGCGGCACCGGCCCTGAGAATCCAGGATCGGCAGGCCGATGGTGCGGAACCCGGGATCCAGTTCGCGATCGTTGAACGCGTAGCCGCGCTCGCGCGTGGTGATCAGTTCCGCGCGCAGTTCCTCCGGGCTCGACACCGAACGCTCGGTGCCCTCTTCGTAGGGCAGCGAACGCAATTCGTCATCGTCGGCCTCCGACCAGGCCAGCAGCGCTTTGCCGAGTGCGCTGGCGTGCAACGGAAGTCGCACGCCCTGGAGTTTGTGCCCGTCGCTCTCGCGCCACCGGCTGGTCCCGAGCAGGACGGCGTGGATGCCGTGGCGGGTGGCGACCGAACCGGTCGCTCCGGTGGTGGCGGCCAGTTGCTCGAGGTAGGGCTCGGCGAGGTAGATGCGGTGCTGGCGATAGGCGATCTGACCGTATTCGGCCAGCGCTCCGCCCATCCGATAGCGACTGGACTCGGCGTCCTTCTCCAGGAACCCGGCCTGCACGAGCGCGCCGAGCAGACGATGGGTGGTGCTGACCGCCAGACCCTGGGCGCGGGCGACTTCCGAGACCCCACGCTCTTCCCCGCCGCGGAAGCAGTCGAGTACCGAGAGGGCCCTGGTCACGGTCTGCACGCTGGAGGTCTCCACAGAGCCGACGGTAACACAGGTGTTCGAGCCCATGACCTCCCGATTTTCCGGTAGGTGGAAAGTCGACGCCGGAGAAACCGCATCACCTGCCATAGAACGACAGGCCACCGCTGTCAAGCTTTCCGATCCGTGGAAAGGCATACCTCGTTCGAGACCACACCCGCTCCTACGCTGCGAAGGCATCAACCCCCAGCCCCGAACAGGAGCCCCGATGTCCCGCAGGCTGCCGGCCTTCTCGCGGATCGCCCTCGCGATCGTCCCCGTCGTAGCCCTCGTCGCGGCGTGTGGCTCCGACTCCACGCCGGAACAGGGAGCGCAAGCCTCGTTCGTTCTCAAGGTCACCGATCCGGGCAACAGCGGCCCGCTCGCGGTCGGCAAGCGCGACGGCACCTTCGACGCCGCACTCGCCCCGCTGGGCGCCAAGATCGAATGGGTCAGCACCACACCGGGTTTCAGTTCCATGCTGAAGCTGTTCAACACGAGCGAACTCGACGTCTCCGGCGCCGCGTTCAGTCCCGTCGTCGGTGCGCTGTCCAAGGACGTCGGCGTGAAGATCGTCGCCGTGGCCGACCCGGCGGGCCAGGATCAGAGCGGCATCGTGGTGACCCCGGAGTCGGGTGTGACCACCGTGACGGGCCTGGTCGGCAAGCGGATCGCGGTGAATCCCGCGGGCAAGGGCGAGTACATCACGCTCAAAGCGCTGGCCCAGGCAGGCATTCCGGCCGACAAGGTGACTCGGGTGCCCCTGCAGCAGAAGGACGCCGCGTCGGCCTTCGCGACCGGCAAGGTCGACGCCTGGGCGTCGTTCCTGGTGCCCTACCAGGAGGCCAAGGCCTCGGGCGCCAAGGAGATCGCCACCGAGAAGTCCGTCGGCTCCAAGGACAACACCGTGGTGGTGTTCCGCACCGAGGTCCTCGACAAGCGCCCCGATATCGCCGCGAAGTACCTGGAAGTACTGCAGGGACTCACCGCGAAGCAGAAGGCGGCGCCCGCCGACTTCGAGAACGTCTTCGAGAAGTCCGGCCCGCGTGCGCTGACCGGCGACCGGCTCGCCGACGCGGTCCGGGTCGGCGGTGAGGTCACCGTGCCCCGCCTGCCCGCCGAATCCGATGCCGTCGACCTGGCCGACGTGGTGAACACCTTCGCCGACAACGGCGTCATCTCCCGCCGGATCACCGCCGCCGACATCTTCTACGACCTGAAATCCAAGCTCACCCCGGACCAGCTCGCCGCGCTGAAGGGCAAGTGAGATGAGCACCCTCGCCTTGGCCCCGCCCCGGGCGCGCGTCGCCCGGCAGCGGCCGCGATGGTTGTCACTCGGCCTGCGCGCCGTTCTGCCCGCCGCGATCGTGCTGGTCTGGTGGGTCGGGTCGGCGAGCGGCGCGATCTCGCCGCGGGTGATCGCGGGCCCCGGCGCGGTCTGGTCGGCGTTCGTCGAACTGTTCGACAGCGGCCGGCTGGTGGATTTCGCGCTCGCCTCGTTCGGGCGCGCGGCGGCTGGTGTGGCGATCGGCGTCGCGGTCGGGCTGGTGCTCGGCCTGCTGTCGGGATTGTCCAGCCTCGGGGAGGAACTGGTCGATTCGACCATGCAGATCGTGCGGGCGGTGCCGTTCCTGGCGCTGGTTCCGCTGTTCATCGCCTGGTTCGGGATCGACGAGCTGTACAAGATCCTGCTCATCGCGGTGGCGACGACGGCGCCGATGTATGCCTACACCTATCTCGGCGTGCGCAATGTCGACCGCAAGATGGTCGAGGCGGCACGCAGTTTCGGGCTCACCGGCACCCGGCTGGTGGTCGAGGTGATCGTGCCCGCCGCGCTGCCCGGGATTCTGATGGCGCTGCGGGTGTGCCTGTCGATCAGCATCACCGCGCTCATCGCCGCCGAGCAGGTCGGTACCCAGCAGGGCGTCGGCTACCTGGTGACCCTCGCTCAGGAATACAACCGCACCGACTACATGGTGCTGTGCGTCGTGCTCTACGCGCTGCTCGGTCTGGTGTTCGACGCACTCGTGCGGCTCGCGGAACGCTACGCGATGCCATGGCGGAAGCAGGTGGCGATCCGATGACGACGACAACAGCCGCGCCGGTCCCAGTCGAGACCGAAGCCCCGGCCCCGGTAGCGGTATCGATCACCGGTCTGCGTAAGGCGTTCGGCGAGAAGACAGTTCTCGACGGAGTCGACCTGACCATCCGCCGCGGCGAGTTCGTGGTGCTGCTCGGCCCGAGCGGCACCGGCAAGACCACCCTGCTGCGTCTGCTCACCGGGCTCGAAACCTCTGATGCCGGTGAGGTATTGGTGCCTGCCCGACGCACGACGGTCTATCAAGAGCCCCGCCTGATCCCGTCGAAGCGGGTACTGGCCAACGTCATCGTCGGCCTGCGGCGCGGTAAGCCGCAACGCGAAGCCGGTCTGCGCGCACTGAACGAAGTCCACCTCGACGGCAAAGCGGGCCAGTGGCCCGCCACCCTGTCCGGCGGCGAAGCCCAGCGCGCCGCACTGGCCAGGGCGCTGGTGCGCGAACCGGAACTGCTGCTGCTCGACGAACCGTTCGCGGCACTGGACGCCCTCACCCGGCTCCAGATGCAGGACCTGGTCGGCGATCTCGTCGCCCGGCACCGGCCCGCCGTCCTCATGGTCACCCACGACGTCGACGAGGCGATCCGCCTCGCTGATCGGGTGATCATCCTCGACCGCGGCCTCTTCGCCGTCGACGAGGTCATCGATCTACCCCACCCGCGCGATCACGCGGCACCCGAAACCCTCGGTTACCGCACGCAATTCCTCGCCCAGCTCGGCGTCGGACCACACACCAGGAGCCTGTCATGACCGAAACCCTGTGGTACACCCGCTGCCCCGTGCCGACCGCGAGCGGTCTCGCGCACAGCCTCGGCTGGCTCGGCGAGACCGCCGCGAGCGCCGGCCTCGAGTTCGGCGTTCTCCAGGACGCGGGCCCCGAGCTCGCCGGCCACCACTTCTCCCACGACCTGTCCGGTCTGATCCGGGAAGGTGGCAATGTGCCCGCCCTGGCCGCTCGCGCGCAGGGTTCACCCACCCGCCTGATCGGGCTCACCTGGATCGACGAGTCCCAGGCGATCCTGGTCGGCCCCGATTCGCCGGTCACCGACGCGGCGGGCCTGGCCGGTCTGCGCATCGGCGTCCCCGCATGGGCCCAGGACCAGGCACGCAGCTTCCCGCGCGCGATGGCACTGCACGGCTTCGCCAACGCGCTGCGCCCCGCCGGGCTGACCCTGGCCGATGTCCGGGTCGTCGAGCTCGACGTCGAGCGGGATCCGCAGGTGCGCACCGCGATCCAGAGCGCACGGCGCTCGACGACGTGGGGTGTGGAGGAACTCCTCGACGGCAAGGTCGACGCCATCTACGTCAAGGGCGCCCGCGCCCAGGAAGTCGCCGAGGAGAACGGGCTGCGCGTCGCGGTCGATCTCGACGCCTCGGCCACCAAGCACCTGCGGGTCAACAACGGCACTCCGCGCCCGATCACCGTGCACGCGGACCTGCTGGAATCCCGGCCCGAGGTCGTCGTCGGCTTCCTCGCGCAGAGCCTGCGCGCCGCCGACTGGGCCGCCGGTGATCTCGACGGAGTCCGCGCGGTGCTGCAGCGCGAAACGCTGTCCGGTCCCGACGGTGTCGCCGCGGCCTACGGTGACGAGTTCCATCGCGGCCTGCATCCCTCGCTCACCACCGAACGCGTCGAACTACTCGGCGTGCAGAAACAGTTCCTCTACACCCACGGGTTCCTGGCCGCCGATTTCGATCTCGAATCCTGGGTGGCTCCTGAGCCGTTGGCTCGCGCGCGGGAACTCGTCGCCGCCGAGCGGGTGCCCGCATGACCGAGTTCGTGTGGCGGCTGCCCAGCCGCGGCGACGGTCGGCGCGCCGACCCGGCTCTGCGCGGTCGCGGCGGCTTCGGCCTGCCGACACCTCGCCTCGAGACCACCGACGTGCGTCCGGGCCGTTTCGGTCCGTTCGACGATCTCGCCCAGATCGTCGATGCCGCCGAACTGAACGGGTTCGACGGTGTGCTCGCGCCCTACGATCCGCTCGGTGAGGAGTCCTGGATCGTGGCGGCCGCCGCCCTGCGCGCCACCCGCTATACCCGGGTGACGGTCGAATTCCAGCCCGCCTTCGGCACACCGGTGTACGCGGCCAAGGTGTCGGCGACCCTGCAGCGGCACTCGGCGGGCCGATTGAACTGGCGGTTGGCTGTCGACACCGACGCCGCCGAGGCCCGTTCGCGCGGCGATCGCGTCACCGGCGACGAGCGCTACGACCGCGCCGCGGAATTCCTCACCGTCGCGCGCGGTGTCTGGAACGAGAACGAGATCAGCGCGGCGGGATTCGCGGGCACAGGTTTCGATTACGCGGGCCGGTACTACGACGTCATCGACGGGGGATTTCGCGGCATCCTGTCCGGTCTGCAGTTCCCGACCGTCCACCTGAGCGGTACGTCGCCCGCCGCGCTGGCATTGTCGGCCGCGCACGGCGACGTGCACCTCTTCGCCGAGCAGGCCGACGGAACAGCGTCCGCCGTCACCGAACTGGGAGAGCGGGCCGCTGCGGCGGGGCGCCGGGTCCGGGTCGGTCTCGAGTTGCCGATCATCGCCAGGGAGACCGAGGACGAAGCCTGGGCCAGGGTCCACCGCCAGTGGGCCGAATTGGACCGTCCCGACGCCGTGACCGAACACGCGCTCGGCGACGGCCGGTGGGCGGGCTTCGACGCCCTCGGCTACGACCAGCGCATCGGCTTGGTCGGCAGTTACGAGCAGGTGGCACAGCAACTCTCGGCCTACGAGGCAGCAGGGGTGCAGACCTTCGTGCTGTCGGGCCACCCCAACATCGAGGAAATCCACCGCGCGGGCGAACACCTGCTGTTCCTCGCCGACCCGGCAGGCCGCACCCTCCCCACCGCGCAGGAGCTCACCGCATGACCATCGACGTCTACTGGCGCATCGGCATGGAAGGCGACCACGCCTCCCTGCGCACCCCGCGCCGCTACAACCGGGGCAACGCGGGCGGCTACGGGCCCGGAAATATCGCACCGGCCATCCGCGACGGCGCACTCGATCAGTACAGCTATCTCGACCATGTCGCCGCGGTCGCCAAGGCCTCGGAATCGGCGGGCTTCCTCGGCGGGCTGCTGCCCTCGTTTCCGGTGACCGACGACCCGTGGGCCGTGGCCGCCGCGCTCGCCGCCGAGACCACCACCTACCGCTTCATGGTGGCCTTCCAGCCTGGCTTCCTCCATCCCGTGCAGGCGGCCAGGATGTCGGCGAGTCTGCAACGCGCCACCGGCGGGCGGCTCGTCTACAACATCATCAGCGGTGGCGGCGGACCGGCCCAATTGTGGTGGGGGGACAAGGTTTCCCATGACGACCGCTACGCGCGGACGAGCGAATTCCTCGACGTGCTGCGTGGGGTCTGGGACGGCGAACCCTTCGACCACGACGGCCGCTTCTTCGGCACCGAAGGCGCCGCACTGCCACCGGGTCTGGCCGGACAGCCTTTCCCCGAGGTGTACTTCTCCGGCTCCTCGGGTGCCGCCGTCGCCGCGGCGGGCCGCCACGCCGACTACTACCTGTCCTGGCTCGAGCCCTACGCGGACCTGCGCGCCAAGTTCGACGGTGTCCGCCGCAACGCCGAAACCAGCGGCCGCACACCCAAGTTCGCGGTCCGCATCGACATCGTCGCCCGCCACACCGAGGAAGCGGCCTGGGCCGAAATCGAGAAGGGTTGGGCGTTCGTCGACCGCGAGGCCGCCAACCGTGCCGCCCAGGGCGACTCCGTCGGAGCGGCCCGGATCAAGGGCTGGGTGCCCGAAACCATCACCGGCTACCGCGACCTCGAAGTCCAGCCCAACGTCTGGTGCGGATTCAGCCTGATCCGCGGCGGCCCGGCCTTCGGCCTGGTCGGCAGCTACGAGCAGGTTGCCCAGCGGCTCGACGAACTGATCGACCTCGGCGTCGACGCCTTCATCCTCGCGGGCAACCCGCACCTGGAAGAGGCCTACCGGGTCGGCGAGGAAGTACTGCCACTGCTGGGCCGTTCCCGGCTCACCACCCCGTCCACCGACACCGTCCTCGCGACGGCCCGATAACGCAGGAGCCCACTTTGACTACCACCGAAACCCGTCTGCCGGAGGCCGTCACCGCCTTCGTCGATGCGGTCACCCGTGACGCGGACACCGCGTTCCGGGTATTCCGGGAGACCGGAACCGTCACCGGTAACGGCACCGTCAACTTCGTCGAGCGCGTGCCCGGCGAGGAGATCGCCGTCGCCCTGAACGAGCCGGGCCCGTGGGCCGACGACCGGACCGTCGAGCCGGTTGTCGCCACCTTCGACGGAGAAGTGCTGTCCGGCAAGGGATCTGCCGGATTCGTCACCGGATACGCCAAGGTGTTCCGCGCTCACCCCGAGATCACCTCCGTCGTCCACATCCACACTCCGTGGCTGGGCGGCTGGGCCCAGACCCACCGCACCCTGCCGATCCGCTACGCCGCCTCGCAGCGACTCACCCTCTCGCGCGAGATCCCGCCACACATCGACCGCACGATCGGCGCGGGCGATTTCATCCTCGGCCGCCTGGAGGTCGACCCGCACCTGGTCGCGATCTTCGAGGCCAACGGTGGCGCGAACGTGATCGGTCGCGCCGGTCTGCTGGAACTGGCGAAGTTCGTCGTGCTGCTCGAGGAGGGCGCGCAGTATCAGGCGATCGCCGAAACCCTCGGCGGCTCGGTCGAATTCGATCCGTCGAATCTCGCCGTGCAGTGGCAGCGCAGCGGTCTGGCCGACGAGGCCCGTCGTCTCGGCCTGATCGGAGACGCGCGATGAGTGGTATCAGGGTCGGCTACTTCCCGCACAACAATTCGCTGTTCGTCCTGCGTCATCGCGCGATCCTGGAGCGGTCGCTGCCCGAGGTCGAATGGGTCGACCTGCGTGCGCTGCCGCAGCCCGAGCGAGTCGATCCCACAACCGCGCTGCCGAGCGAACATTCGGACTGGTTGTTCACCGAGGGCGGCTACGACATCATCGGCGCCGGGTTCACCCCGCCGATCACCGCGCTCGCCAACCAGCGCGACATCGTCTATCTCGGCATCTCGGGCCCGCGCGTGGAGAACGGCAGGCTGGTCGCGACCGCGGCGAGCGGCATCACCTCCGCCGCGGATCTGCAAGGCAAGCGGGTCGGCATCGCGCACGGCTCGTGGCAGACCACCCTGTTGCTGTTCGCCCTCGACCAGGCCGGTCTCAGCTGGGCCGACGTCGAACCGGTCGATGTCGACGTGCGCGGGGGCGGCGCGGCGCTGCTGGCCGGTGAACTCGACGCCTGGGTCGGTACCTACCCCGGTCTTCAGGACGTGGAGGCGGCCACCGAGCTCGCCACGCTGGTCGACACCGGCTCGGTCTTCAGCCACCCGTCGCTGTGGTTCACCCGTCGCGACCTGGCCGAAAGCAACCGCGCCGCAGTGGAAGCGGTGCTGGCCGCGCTGCAGGAGTCCGACGCCTGGATCGCCGCCAACCCCCGCGAGGCGGCCCAGTACTTCGTCGACGACGCACAGGCACGCGGCATCCCCGCCGATCTGGATGCCTGGGAAGCGGCACTGCGTGGCCGTCCGTTCGGCGTGCACCCGGTGAGCGAGGACTTCCTCGACGAACAGCAACGCGCCGCCGACCTCCTCGCGGCCAACGGGCTGCTCCCGCGCACGATCGACGTGCGGTCCGCGGTGCTGCCGTGGATCGGTGAGGTGATCAGCGAACAGTCCGCGGCCACCGTCTGAGCCCGGAATGCTCGGGGTGATCGAACCGATCATCCCGAGCATCGCGTTCAGTCGCGCCGTGACCCGGTGACCCACACCGGCCCGGTGAGCAGCCAGATCACGGTGATCACCCCGAGGCTGCCGAACACCCCCATCAACTGCTCGCGTTGCGCGGCGTCGGCGACGGTGTAGCTCAACGCCAGGGTGAGCGCGCCGGCGATAGCCGCCGCACCGAGCCAGCGGGAGAAATCGGCCCATTCCTTGCGGGTGCGTTCCGGCCCGTACTTCGGGACCTTCACCGGGACCGGTCCACCGGCGAAGCGGTGGGCGAATCGCTCGTCGGCCCACCGGATCATCCGGCCACCGAACATCACCGTGCAGCCGAGATAGATTCCGGCGACACGATGGGCGAAGGTCACCTCGCCCCCACGGTGCAGGTCGATCGCTACCGCCACCACCAGCACCACATCCAGGACCGGCACCAGAGCCAGCGTCACGGTGCTCGCACGCGGCACCCGGATCACATAGCGCAGCAGCAAGCCGCCGACCACCAGCACCCAGAAACCGACTTCGCACGCGGCGATCGTCAGCAGTACGGGGTTGCTCAGTTCGTTCATTCCCCCACTGTGCCGGGCACGTCGGTCCACCGTCGTCCCGCTTGTGGTCCGCCGCCGGTCCGCCTTTCGGGGGACCCGGCCCGTGCGGGCGATGTGCTGAAATGGGGCATGCCCACGTCCCGCACGCTCCTGAGCCGGCTCGCGGACGTTTTCGACAGCTCGACCGCGGCTGCCGTCGGGGTGTTCCTGGTGGGCTTGCTGTTGTGGGCGGCGGGTGGCTGGGCGGTCGTGGTCGACCACGACCTGTATCCACCACCGGCGAAAGCGGCGCTGCTGTGCGCGGCGTTCGCGATCCAGCTGACCGCGCAGCGCAGACCCGCGCTCGCCTTCGGCCTGATGGTCGCGCTGCTGGCCGGTGACTTCGTGTTGGGTCCGTCGCTGCCACTGTGGATCGCGCTGACCGACGTGATCTTCTTGGCGGTCAGCACCGGATCGGATCGGCTGGGCGCCGTGGTCGGCTGGTTCTCGGTGACGGTGACCCTGGGCGGGTCGCTGCTGGCGCTCACCGTGTTCGGCGTCAGAGCGGCCTTCTACACCGGCTTGATCGGTGTCGCGCTCACGTGGTCGCCGCTCGGCTACGCCCGCTCGGTGCGGGCCTCGCGCCGCACGGTCGAGGCCGAACGGGCCGCGGCCCGCGCCGAACTCGCCGCCCGCGACGCCGAACGGTCCGCGGCGATCGGCGAGGAGCGCCGGCGATTGGCCCGTGACCTGCACGACGCGGTGGCAGGCCACGTTTCCGCCGTCGCGATCCTCGCCGAAGTCGCCCTCAAGGACCCCGCCAACACCGCGGTGCTGTCGACGATCCGCTCGAGCAGTCTGGCGGCGGTCGAGGAGATGCGCACGACCATCGACCTGCTCACCGCGCCCGACGACACCGCGGTGACCACGCGACTGGCCTCCCTGGACGGCCTGATCGACGCGGCCGAGGCGGCCGGCGGCTCGGTGAGATTGCGCCGACCCGCCGACCTCGAACTGTCCACCGCGGTCGAGGCCGTGCTCACCCGGATCCTGAGCGAGACTCTCGCCAACGCGACCAAACACGCCCCCGGCGCACCCCTCGATATCGAATTGCACCGCGATGCGACACGATTGGTGGTGACGGCGATGAATCCGATCCCGCCCGGCGCTCCGGTTGGGCAGGGAAACGGACTGCGCAACATGATGTTTCGCGCGGAATCAGTCGACGGCACCATCACCGCGGGCGCACAGGACGGCACCTGGCGGGTGTGCGCGCGAATTCCCCTGGGAGACAAGTGACAGTCACAGTGCTGGTGGCCGACGACCACGCCACCATCCGCGCGGGTCTGCGGATGCTGCTCGAAGTGTCCGGTGAGGTGCGGGTGATCGGTGAAGCGGCCGACGGCGCCGCCGCGGTCCGCCAAGCCAGGGCCCTGAGCCCCGATGTGGTGCTGATGGACGTGCGGATGCCGCGCGTCGACGGGCTGGAGGCGACCGCCGCCGTGGTCGCGCAGACCAGCGCGAAAGTGCTGGTCCTCACCACCTTCGCCATCGACGAATACGTCCTCGGCGCGCTCTCGGCCGGTGCGAGCGGATTCCTGCTCAAGTCCGTCGGTGGCGACGACCTGGTCAGCGCTGTGCTGGCGGTGGCCGAAGGAGACGCGGTCCTCGACCCGAAGGTGACGCGCGCGGTGATCGCGGCGCTGCCTCGCGCGGCCGATGTCGCGCCACCGCCCGATCTGTCCGCGCTCACCGACCGTGAACGACAGGTGCTCGCCGGTCTGGGCGCCGGTCTGTCCAACATCCAGATCGGTACCCGCCTGCGCATCGGCGAGGCCACGGTGAAAACGCACGTTTCCCGGGTGCTGAGCAAGCTCGGTGTGCAGTCGCGCGTGCAGGCGGCCGTGATCGCATCGCAGTCCGGTCTCGATCTGCCCTGATCGCGATCGGGTGCGAAACCGACGATGTCCCGGTACCGCGTCGGGTACCGGGACATCGGGTCGGAACAGGGCTCAGCGTGCAGGTTGCGGGTCGGACTGTTCCGGACGGATCCGGCGTGATTCAAACCAATAGGTCAGGGAAACGGTGGCGTAGGAAGCCAGGACCACTGCTGCGGTTACCAGAAGAAACGCGACGAACAAGGGAATCAGGAAAGCCATGGTGCCCTCCTCGCGGTACGGTAGTCGTGCGATGAAGGTGGTGGTCAGCGCCTCGTCGCGCCGAATCTGAACGAGCCCCGCACGTTCGATACTAGGGGCACGGCGCGACGCGGGCACGGATCCGCGGCTGTGACTGCGGTCATGGTTTACGCGGAGTGTCGCCCACGTCACCGAACCGCCCATGAGGTTGAATGTTCAACATATCTGGGTTCTACCGCGTCACGAGTTCTCGACATCGGCTTCACCACGAACAACCGACGAAGGAGCACCGATCGTGAGCATGATCCTGGCCGCAGTGCATGACACCTATAACGTCGTTGTCGCCCAGGTGGGCAATCCCACGCCGGAAGCGCCGCCGATGGCCGACAAGGTGATGCAGTTGGGCCGGTATTTCACCTGGATGATCCTGTTGTCCGGCGTCACCGCCATCACCTATGGCGGCGGCCGCTTCGCCTGGGAGAAGTGGAACGGCGGCGGCCTGCAATCGCCGAAGATGATCGCCAGCGCCATGGCGGGCGGCGCGGTCGCCACCAGCGCCGGCACGATCATGAACGCGGTCATCGGGGCCTGATCGCCGGCCCCGCTAGTGTCGGGGTTGTGCGTATCTTTCTCGCGGGCGCCACGGGCGTCATCGGATCACGGTTGCTGCCACTGCTGGTCGGCGCCGGTCACGAAGTGGCCGGCCTAACCCGTTCCCCGGGTAAAGCGGCGGCGGTCCGTGCCAGCGGAGCCACCGCGGTGGTCCACGACGTCTACGACGCCGACGGCCTCACCACCGCGGTGCTCGACTTCGCCCCCGACCTCGTCATGCACCAGCTCACCGACCTGCCCGACGATGTGGCGCGACTGGCCGGCTCCGGCGAGGCGAACTCCCGTATCCGCACCGAGGGCACCGCCAATCTGCTCGCGGCGGCCGCGGCCGCCGGAGCGAAACGCTTTCTCGCCCAGAGCATCGCCTGGACGCCGCCGGCGGGCCGCGGTGACGCGATCGCGACCCACGAATCCGCCGTCCTCGCCGCGGGTGGCGTCGTCCTGCGCTACGGCCAGTTCTACGGTCCCGGAACGTACTACGAGACCACCCCGCCGGCGCACCCACGCATCCACGTCGACACCGCCGCCGCGCGCACGCTCGAGCTGCTCGAAGCGCCGACCGGCATCGTGGTCGTGGTCGATCCGGAGTAGAGGCGCCGCCCCGGATAGGGAACAGTGAGGGGATGGCTGTTGACATAGACACCCTGCACGGCGACGACGACCTGCACGCCGCGGGCGCGCTGTTCCGGGCGGCGATGGTGGGATTGCCGCCGCTGCCACCACATCGCGACCACCTGTCCGAACCGGGCCGCACACTCGGCGCTCGCATCGATGGCCGGCTGGTCGGCACCGCGGAGTCCTACACCAGCTGGCTGGTCGTTCCCGGTGGCGCGCGCGTCTCACACGCCGCGGTCACCCATGTCGGTGTGCTACCCACGCACACCCGGCGCGGAGTGCTCACCGCCCTGCTGCGCCGACAGCTCGACGACATCGCCGAGCGAGGGGAAGTGGTGGCGACCCTGCGCGCGTCCGAGGGTTCGATCTACGAGCGTTTCGGGTACGGCGTGGCGAGTTCGTTCGCACGCCTGGACCTGCACCGAGGTCGAGCCCGCCTGCGTGACACGGTCCCGCCGTCCGGTCCGGTGCGTTTCGTCGAACCCGCCGACGCGTGGAAGCTGTTCCCGCAGATCTACGCGACCGCCGCGATCGCCTGGACCGGGGCGATCGATCGGCCCGGCTACTGGTGGAAGCTGAAGGAGCGCACCGCGGCCGAACCGGTGTACACCGTGACGCACGGCCCGGTCGGCGCCGAGGACGGGTTCGCGCGCTACCACCCGGTCGACACCGCGAACTGGTTCACCAGCCGCGAACGCACGATCGTCGTCGACGATCTCGTCGCGACCACCCCGCAGGCCTACCTCGGCCTGATCCGGCACCTGCTCTCGGTCGATCTCGTCGACAAGGTGAGTTTCGCGTTCGCGCCGGTGGACGCGCCGCTGCGGCATCTGTTCACCGACGAACGCGCGGTCGGCGTCGCGGGGGTACACGACGAAACCTGGCTTCGTCTGGTCGATGTCCCCACCGCACTGGCCCGCCGGACCTATCGCGACGCGCCGCCGGTGATCGTCGAGGTCGAGGACACGATCCGCACCGCCAACACCGGCCGGTACCGGATCTCCGCCGAGCAGGTGGTCGGGGTCGACGACCCCGCCGATGTCACCGTCGACGTCGCCACCCTCGGCGCGATCTACCTCGGCGGGTCGACATGGCGCCAGCTCGCCCTCGCCGGTCGTGTCGTCGAGCACCGCGCGGGTGCCGTCGACGCCGCCGACGACCTTTTCGCCACTGCCACACTGCCTTTCAGCGGCACCTTCTTCTGATCGACGTCACTCGCCGGGTCAGGGGCGGAACAGCCGCGCGGCGGGCGGCAGTGGGCGCAGGGTGTCGGAGATCTGGGCGACCAGCTGCCACGGGCGATCGAGGTCGGTGCTCGCTTTGCCGTTGGTGAGAACCGCACCGGACAGGCCACGATCGGGGTCGGCCCAGCCGTACTGGGTGGTGAGACCGCTGCGGCCGAAGTGCGACCCGGTGTCGCGGCCGAACTTGGACCGGCGGGCGCCGAGCTCGAATCCGGCGCGGCTGACGCGACCGGCCAGTCCGAGCATGCGATCGGCGGGGGCGATCGCGTCGCGCAGGGTACCGGTCCCGATGATCCTCGTTCCGTCCAGTTCGCCACCGCGCGCGAGGATTTCGTAGAAGCGGGAGAGTTCGTAGGCGGTGGTGACCAGGTTGCCGGAGGGGAGCTCGGCGGCCAGGAAAGCATCGTTGGTGGCCTTCGACGCCTTGTCCAGATGCCCGCCCAGGGCCTTGTTCGCCAGGAATCGGGCGAGCCGGGGTTGGGGTGGGCCGGTCTTGACGCTCGGCACGACCTTGCCGACATCGGCGGGATCGACGCCGAAGTTGTTCCAGCGGAAGCCGAGTGGGGTCAGCACCTGCTCGGCGAGGTGCTCGCGCATCCGCTTGCCGGTGGCGCGCTGGACGAGCAGGCGCTGGATCAATCCGCTGGTCAGCGCGTGGTAGACGCGAAAGCGGCCGGGCGCCCAGCTCGGCACCAGGTCGGTGAGAGCGGCGACGGCCAGGTCCTCGTCGAGGACCGCCGCGGTTCCGCTGTGTGGTGCGGTGATGAACGGAATGCCCGCCGAATGCGACAGCACATCGCCGACGGTGATCACGCCCTTGCGGTGGGCCGCGAACTCGGGAACATAGTCGGCCACCCGGTCTTCCAGCGCGAAGGCGCCCTGCTCGATGAGCATGAACATCAGCGTGGCGGCGACACCCTTCGCGGTGGAGAATCCGCAGAACAGGGTCTCCGGCGTCGCCAGGATCTTCTCGGCATCCGGTCCGTCGCTGGGTGCGTTGCCCCAACCGTGACCGATCGTCCGGTTCAGCACGATCCCGCCGTTGCGGCGCAGACACACCTGGATGGCGGGTGTCGTGCCCATCGCGTACCACGCGCGCACCGACGCCCAGATCGCTTCGACGTCGGCCCGCGAGGACCCGACGTCGGCCGGATCGTCCTCGTGGCCGATCGTCGTCACCGCGTCCAGGTTGTCGGTGACCCTCACCAGGGTGGCAGGAAGTGCGCTCATCGGGCCAGCCTACCGACGGTGAGCTGTGATAATCCTGAGCGCGCTGCCCGGTGAACGGTGGCACAGCGACGTCGACCGGTCCACGAAACCCGGAGTGCGACGACCGGGATCCTCGGCCTCGGCCGCCCGGTCACCGAGGTATTCCTCGGTGTTCGGCCGCTGTGTGCCGGAGCCGCCGCCAGCTGCGCACAGCGGCGACGATCGTGCCGCGTTCGCGCTGCGGCACCGCCCCGGCGAGTTGCTGATCACGCCCTGGCCTCGGTCAGTTCCGCGTCGGCGCGAACAGCGTCGACCGGGGTGCGACCCGCGGCGGTCACCGCGCGCCGGGCGTAGGCGCGGACGTCGGCGTCGGGATCGGTGATCGCCGACTCGAGCGCGTCGAGGGCGGTGGCACTACCCGGCCAGGTGGACAGGGCCAGTACCGCCGCCTTGCGCACATCGAGGTGACGGTCGGTGAGCGCCTCGCTCAACGGCGCCACGCCCGCCTCCGGGGTCGAGCCCGCCAGCCCGCGCGCCGCACCGACACGCACCTGCCAGGCGGAATGTCGCAGTGCCGCGCTGAGTTCGGCGACATCTTCCTCCGTGGTACCCAGCGCGGCGAAGGCGGTGAGGGCGGCAGCGCGGACCAGCGGATCGAGATCGCCTGCCAGCACGCGGATCACCTCCACGCCGCCGCTCCCGATCGAAGCGAGTCCGTGTGCGACCGCGATGCGGACCTCACGGTTGACATCGCCCGCGATCGTGGACACCGCCCCGGCGTCGTCGAGCGAGACCAGTGCGCGCACCGCCTCGATCCTGACGCGATGATCGGTATCGCCCAGTGCCGCACGGTAATCCGAGGCAGATCCGGCCCGCAAAGCCCGCAGCAGATCGACGACGGTCGCGCGGACGAGGGGATCGGGGGAGCCGAGATACTCGCTCAGCGCACCGGCCCCCGTCAGCACCTCTACCAGTTCCCGCAGACTCTCGGTGGCCGCCCGGCGGACCGAGGCGGCCTCGTCGCCCAGTGCCCGGATCAGCTCATCGGCGAATCCGTCCGGGGTGTTCTCGGTGAGCACCGACAGTGCGGCCACCCGCACCACCGGATCGGGGTCGGTGAGGTAGCTCGAAAGATCCTCGACCGCAGGCGAATCCAGCGCGAGCAGAGTGACCAGTCGAGGCGAGGACGGCGACACCGGCGCCGCCTCGCTCCGGACCGGGGCTTCGCGCTGCGGCGCTCGCGTTCCCACCAGCTCGGGCTGGGCGATCACCTCGACGATCGGCTCGGCCGACGGCACATCATCGAGACCGGGCACCGGCACCAGATACGGCGCCACCGACCGCTTGACGAATTCCATCTCGCCGCCGACGGTCTTGCGCAGGTTCAAATGGAAGTTCCACGACTCGTCGTCGCGATCGGGCAGATCCGCGCGGTCGTGATAGAGGCCCCAGCGCGACTCGGTTCGTGTGAGCGAACTGCGCGAGGCCATCTCGGCGCAATCGCGAATGAACTGCACCTCCACGGCACGCATGAGTTCGTGGGGCGTCTGCGCGCCGATCCCGTCGACTTCGGCGCGCATCCGCTCGAAGGTCTCGACGGCGATCGACAGCTTGGCGGCCGTTTTCGGCGGCGCCACATAGTCGTTCACGAACCGGCGCAGCTTGTACTCGACCTGCGGCTGCGGCGGGCCTTCGGGCTGACGCAACGGCCGGTAGATCAGTTCGTGTGCTTCGGCGAGCTGATCCTCGGGCAGTTCGGCAGGGGTATCGAGTGCGGCCAGGGTGGAGGCCGCGTGCGCGCCGGCCAGATCGCCGTAGACGAACGCACCGATCATGTAGTTGTGTGGCACGCATGCCAGATCGCCCGCCGCGTACAGGCCCGGCACGGTGGTTCGCGCGTTCTCGTCCACCCACACGCCCGACGCGGAATGTCCACCGCACAAACCGATCTCGGAGATGTGCATCTCGATATCGTGGGTGCGGTAGTCGTGGCCCCGGTTGGCGTGGAAAGTCCCGCGAGTCGGCCGCTCGGTCGTGTGCAGAATCGATTCGAGGGTCGACAGCGTCTCGTCCGGCAGATGCGAGACCTTGAGATAGATGGGTCCGCGCGCGGATTCGATCTCCTGCTTCACCTCGGCCATCATCTGCCCCGACCAGTAATCGGAGTCGACGAAGCGTTCACCCTCGGCGTTGACCTGGTACCCGCCGAACGGGTTGGCCACGTACGCGCAGGCGGGTCCGTTGTAGTCCTTGATGAGCGGGTTGATCTGGAAGCACTCGATACCCGAGAGCTCCGCACCGGCGTGGTAGGCCATCGAATAGCCGTCACCGGCGTTGGTGGGGTTCTCGTAGGTGCCGTAGAGATAGCCCGACGCGGGCAGACCGAGCCGACCGCAGGGGCCCGTCGCCAGAATCACCGCCTTCGCGGCCACCTCGACGAATTCGCCGGTGCGCGTGTTCAACGCGGCCGCGCCTACCGCGCGTCCCTCGGCGGTGAGCACCCGCACCGGCATCAGCCGGTTCTCGATGCGGATCTTCTCCCGCATCTTGCGTTGGCGCAGTACGCGATAGAGCGCCTTCTTCACGTCCTTGCCCTCGGGCATCGGCAGCACATACGACCCCGACCGATGCACTCGGCGCACCGCGTACTCGCCGTACTCGTCCTTCTCGAACTTCACCCCGTACCGCTCGAGACGCTGCACCATCGCGAAACCCCGTGTCGCCGTTTGATACACGGTGCGCTGGTCGACGATGCCGTCGTTGGCGCGGGTGATCTCGGCGACGTAGTCCTCCGGCTCGGCCTTGCCGGGGATGACAGCGTTGTTCACACCGTCCATGCCCATGGCGAGTGCACCGGAATGGCGCACATGCGCCTTCTCGAGCAGCAGCACGTTCGCGCCGGACTCGGCGGCGGTGAGCGCGGCCATGGTGCCCGCGGTGCCGCCGCCGATGACGAGCACGTCGCAGTCGAGGCGAACGCGGTCGGACAGTTCGGGAATGTTCACAGAGTCTCCAGGATTCGGGCCCGCAGGGCGCTCCGGTCCACCGGTTCGCGCGGGTCGGGTACCTCGACGACCGCGCGCAGCGAACCCGCGCCGAGCACGGCGATCCGGTCGCCGAGCAGCAGGGCTTCGTCGAGGTCGTGGGTGACGAAAACGATCGTGGTCGGGTGCGCGCGCCAGGTGTCGACCAGCAGGCGCTGCATCTCCGCACGGGTCTGGCTGTCGAGCGCGCCGAACGGCTCGTCCATGAGCACCGCGCGCGGCGAGCCCGCCAGGCTACGGGCGAGCTGAACCCGTTGGCGCATCCCGCCGGACAGATCGCGCGGCAGATAGTCGGCGTAGCCGCTGAGCCCGACCTCGTCGAGCCAGCGCTGCGACCGTGCCGCGCGGTCGCTGCGTGAGACGCCCCGAAGACGCAGCGCCAGGTCGATATTGGCGCGCGCGGTGCGCCACGGCAGCAGCGCGTCGTCCTGGAACACCAGCGCGCGATCTGCCGAGGGGCCGGCGACCGCGTCCTCGTCGGCACGGATCACCCCGGCGGTGGGTTTACGCAGCCCGGCGATCGCACGCAACAACGTCGACTTGCCACAGCCGGATTTGCCGACCAGGACCAGGATCTCACCCGCCGGGACCGTCAGATCGACGTCGCGCACCACGGTTTTGGGTCCGTAGCTGATGCGGACGGCCTCGAGGCTCAAACGCATGCCGACGGAGACGGTCGGCGTGGCGGTGGTCGTGGTCATCGGGAAAGCTCCAAGGAAACCCGCGGATCTATCTGTGGGGAGGAATGGGAGTGCCTTTCAAGCGTCCTTTTGGTTCTCGACATAGCGTTTCACTGCCTCCAGGGTTGCGCCGCCGACAGAGGCGACAAAGTACGAATTGGTCCAAAGGGTGGGCAGGCGGGACTCGGCCGAAGAGCGGGCCAGGTCGGTGAGCATGAGGGCGGGGAACTCGGCGCGCAGCACTCGGGAGGATCGGCCCTTGATCTGCTTGACCAGCCGGTGAATCCCGAACTGCGGATCGCACGAGACGAGCAGATGCACATGGTCGGGCATGGTTTCCAGCTCGATGATGGGGCGTCTCGTTCGGTGCAGACTTCTACAGCTGTATAACTTTTGGTGTGGATGAAGTCGTGCGCTATACCTACCGTCTGCGTCCCGGCGCGCACGCGGCGCGCGCTCGAATCCGAATGGCATCGCTGCCGATTCCTGTGGAACGAAGCCGTCCATCAGCGGCGCGAGGGCGGTAAACCCAACTTCTCGCGCCTGTCGAAGATGCTCACCGAAGCGCGTGCCCGCACCGCATGGTTGCGTGAGGGATCGCAGGTCGCCCAACAGCAGACGCTGCGCACCTACTCTCAAGCGCTGGACCAGTCGTTCAAGGTGAAGGGGCGCGGCCAGCCGGTCGTCAAGTCCCGCAAGAACTCTCTGCCGTCGCTGGAGTACACGACGCGCGGGTTCGGTATCAGCGGTGGTCGTCTGACCCTGCCGAAAGGCGTCAGCATTCCCGTGGTGTGGTCGCGGGAACTGCCCTGCGCACCAACCTCGGTCCGCGTCTACCGAGACAGCCTCGGCCACTGGTACGCCTCGTTCGTCGTACGCCGATCGGTCGACGCGCTTCCTGTCGCGACCGGCAGTATCGGGATCGACTGGGGTATAACTACGACCGCGACCACAACCGACCCCGACCATGATCTGCCGTATCTCGGGCATCGGAAGCGGTGCGCTGCTGAACTCGCGCGTGCTCAGCGGAAGATGGCCCGCCGTCGACGGCCGAAGGGGCAGGCACAGAGCAACGGCTACCGGCAGGCTCGGCGTGAAGCCGCCCGCTTGCACAAGAAAGCGGCCAGGCAGAACACCCACACCGCGCGGGTATGGGCTCGCCGCGTCGTCGCCGACCATCACACCATCGCGGTTGAGGACTTCAAGCCGAAGTTCCTCGCCCGCTCCACGATGGCGCGGAAAGCGGCGGACGCTGCGATCGGTGCCGCGAAACGAGAGTTGATCGAACGTGCTACGCGGGCGGGGCGAAGGGTGGTGCTGGTTCCGCCCGCCTACACAACCATGACCTGCGCGAGCTGTGGAGCGAGAGCCAAGCAGCGGCTTGCGTTGGATGTACGGATCTTCTGTTGCGTGGACTGTGGGCACACCGCAGACCGCGACCGGAACGCCGCCGCTGTAATCCTGGCGGCCACGGTGGAACTCGACCGTGTCAGTGCTGAAGACATCAGACATTGTTGGCCTCCCTTCGGGGCGGTTGATGGTGCGGTCCGAGCTGGAAATCCCCCGGATTTATCCGTGGGGAAGGGTTAAGAGGCAACCTCTCGCGGCAGCCAGCGGGTCACCCGACGGCCTGCCAGTTCGACGATTCCGGAGGTGAGGAAACCGAGGACACCGATGGTGATCATCCCGACGAACACGGCCGGGTAGTCGACGATGGTGTAGGACTGCCAGGTGCGGTAGCCGATGCCGAGCCGCCCGGAGATCATCTCCGCCGAGATCAGGCAGATCCAGGCCACGCCCATTCCCACCGACAACCCGCTGAACACCCCGGGCAGGATGCCGGGCACGACGACCCTGGTCAGCACCTCGCGCCGCGACGCGCCCAGCGTGCGGATCGCGTCCTCCCAGATGGTCGGCAGCGCCCGTGTCGCATGCCTGGTGCTCACCAGCACCGGGAACAGCGACGCGGTGAACGTGATGAACACGATGCCGGACTCGTCGCTGGGGAACAGCAGGATCGCCACCGGCACCAGCGCGATCGCCGGAATCGGCCGGATCAGCTCGGCCAGCGACCCGAACACATCGGCGAGCAGCCGTGACCGGCCGAGCCCGATGCCCGCCAGTACTCCGACGACCGCGGCCAGCCCGAATCCGGTGACGATCCGGATCAGCGACTGCGCCACATCGAGGTAGTACTGGCCGGTTCCGAGATGCTCGCCGAACTCGGCGACGATCTCGGTCACCGTCGGCAGGGTGTCGAACCGCAGCCCCGCACGCACATTGCCCACGGTGAGCAGTTGCCACAGGCCGATGGCGGCGGCCACCGAGGCCACCCGGATCGCCCGCGACACCCACACCGATCGGGTGGGTGCGCTCTCGGCATCGAGAGCCGTGGGATCTGCGCTGTCGGGGTCGATCCCGATCGGGGTGGACAGCCCGGAAACTGTGCTCATCCGCGGACTTCCGTCACGGCTTGCTCATAGGAGACCGGCGCGGCGGCGGGGTGGGTGCCGCGGTAGCGGTCGGCCGCTGCCTGCGTGGTGAACGGCAGGTATCGCGCGCCCTCGCGCAGCCAGATGGCCTTGTCGGCGAACCAGCGAGTCCCCAGTTCGGCATCGGGGACATACACCGCGCGAATCGTCTTGCCTTGCGCCTTCGCTGCCTGCACCGCCCGCAGCAAGCAGCCGGGGTTCGCGGCGGGTTGGGGCTTGTCGGCGCCGTCGACCCAGACCTCACCGGCCAGCGCCGGATCACTCACCGCCACCGCGCAGATCGGATCGGTACCGGTCACCTTGCTCGGGTTGACCCCCGACGCCAGCTCCGCGTCGTAGTTCCCACGGCCGGTCTCGGCGAAGGCTTGCCGCAGTGGGCCGTCCTCGACGAAGGCGTCGATGTCGAGCTCGGCGAAATCGCCGATCGACTTCAGGTAGTTCACGTCGTCCTTGAACGCCGCGATCAGGTTCGCCTTGAGCGTGGTGTCGAAACTGGTGCCGCCGGGACCGTTGTAGAGATACACGACCTCCTGCGGCAGGCCCGAGCCCTTGGCGACGAGATCGGCTGCCTCGAAAGGCTTCTCGTTGAGGAACGCGGTCGCGTCCAGCTGCGCCGCGAGGAACGCCTGCAACACCTCCGGATGATCGGCCGCGTACGTCCGGCGCGCCACCACGCCGTGGAAGGTCGGCACATTCAGCTCGGCGCCGTCGTAGAGCAGTTTCGCCTTGTTCTGCTGCACCAGCAGACCCGGCCACGCCACGAACTGCGACAGGGCGCTCACCTGGTGTGATTCCAGCGCGGTCGCCCCGACCTGGGGCTGCTGGTTGAGTACTTCCACGCCCTTGGCCGGGTCGATCCCGGCCCGGCTCAGCGCCTGCACCAAGGTGCCGTGGCCCGCCGAACCCACACTGGCCGAGATCTTCTGCCCGGCTAGATCGGTCAGCGAACGAGCGGGTGAGTCGTTGGGCACCACCACCATGTTCAGCGCGCCCTTGGGGTTGTAGCCGGTGATCGACACCAGCTCGGTCCGTGCGCGTTCGTTGGCCTGCGTACGAGATCCGTTGATCAGCAACGGGTAGTCGCCCATCGAGCCGATATCGATCTTCTCCGCCACCATCTGGGCGGTGATCGGTGCTCCGGTGTCGTAGTCCTGCCACTCCACCTGGTACTTCGCGCCACCACCATCGGTGATCTTCTGTAGCCGCTGCTCCAGGTAACCCTGCGCTTTCAGCAGCGTGCCCGCGGTGACGGTGTTGATGGTCTTGGACTGGTAGCCGATGACGACCTTGACGGTGCCCGCCGGTGCGGCGTCGGAACTTTCGAGCGAGCAGCCGGCCGCGGTGAGCGCGAGAGCCAAAGCGACAGGGGCGAATCGAGTGATCTTCATGCGTGGGATTCCCGGTTTCAGCGGAGCAGATAGGGCATGTTGACGGTGACGGCGCCGGTGGGGCAGCGGGCCGCGCACGGCCCGCAATACCAGCACTCGTCGACGTGCATGTAGGCCTTGCCCGAATCATCGTGGATGGCAAGGGAATCGAGCGGACACATGTCCACGCAGAGGGTGCAGCCGGTGATGCACAGTGATTCGTCGATCGTCACCGGGACGTCGGCGCGCTGGGGGACCAGTGCCATTACAGGACCTTCCATTCGGGGGTGCTGCGGGTGAGGCTGCCGCGCATCGTGATGCGGTCACCGCGCATGCGGATGTATTCGAGGTCGACGGGGCGGCCGTCGTCGAGGTGGGTGAGGCGTTCGAGCATCAGCAAGGGCGCACCGGCCGGGGTATCCAGGGTGGTCGCGGTGTGCGGGTCGGCCGCGACGGCTTCCAGCGCGAGCTCGGCGGCGCCCAGCGACCGGCCGGTGACCTGTTCGAGGAGCACGAACACGTCGGTGGTCTCCAGATCGTGGGCGAGCACTTCAGCGCCGACATCGGGCGCGAGATAGGTGAGGTCGAGGCTCAGGGGCAGATCGGCGAGAAACCGCAGGCGTTCGATGTAGACGACCTTGTCGCCCGGCGCCAGCTCGAGCCGGCGCGCGACGGCCGGGGGAGCGGTGATGGTGGTAGCGGCCCTGACCTCGTTGCGGACGGTGCCGTGCCCTTTGAGCGTCTCCTGCAGTCCGAGCAGGGCATCGAGGCCGTGGTCGAACTTGCGGGCGGCGACCCGGGTGCCGAGCTTCGGGGCGCGATCGATGAGTCCCTCGTCGCGTAGCAGCGCCAGCGCTTCGCGCACGGTATTGCGGGAGGTGCCGTGCTCGGCGGCGAGCTCCTGCTCGCCGGGCACCGTGCCCGCCACCGCGCCCGCCAGGATCTGGTGGCGCAGGATATCGGCGACCCGGCGCGCCCGATCGGCGCGCTGACCGCGGATCGGGGTGGGCTCCGTAGCCCCTGTTTTCTCGCTGACCTGCATGAACAGCGACGATAGCGGCGATTACGCGGCACTCCGCGCGCCGCGATCGCGGGGAGAATTCAGCGGATGTTTCTACGCCGGGTGGCGGCTCACACGACCTGCGGGTATCCGCGGACAAACCGCTATTGCGCCACCTCGGACCGTACGGCCGACATTGCGATCACGTCGATCGCAATGTCGGCGCGCGGTCACGGCTGGCCGGGATTGAGCACGATGAACAGACCCTTGGCCTCGGCGCACAACCGTTCGCCGTCGTGCAGCGTCGCCCGCAGGTACACCTTGCGGCCCTCGACGCGTTCGGTCCACGCGCGCACCGTCAGCTCGCGATTGAGGGGCGTGATCGAGCGGTAGTCCAGGGTCAGTGAGGCCGTGCGGGTCACCGACCTGGTGGACAGCGCGGCGGTCATGCCGATGATGTCGTCGAAGGCGAGTGCGATGTGCCCACCGTGGGCGGCGTTGTTGCCACCCAGGTGGAAGGTGCGGAAGGTGACCTTCGCGGTGACGCCGTCGCGGTCACCGCTGACCACCGTGTACGGCGGCAGCGTGATGTTGCCCCGCGCCGGCAGGTCGGTGCGGGTCCAGCTGGGCGAGGACCACTCGTCCACCACGGCCTCGTCGAGGCGGGCGTTGAGCTGTTCGAGAGTGGCGATGGCCTCTTTGGCGAGCTCGTCGGAGGGGTTGACCAGCCGCGCCCGGTCCATCAGCGCGCGGACCTGATCGATCAGCTCGCCGTAGTGCGGTCCGCCTACCGTGTTGTCGGTGCCGCGGTCCTTGCGTGCCTGGATCAGCTCGGCAACCGGCCGGAATCCGCCTTCGTGATGCTTCTCGTCCGGGAGCGAGCTGCCGACCTGTGTATCGTCCATATGCAACACGTTATCGCTGCCGAGCTGGATGTTCGCGCCGGGGATCGGTGTCGGGTCAACTAGGCTGGGTCCCGATCACCGAGTAGGTCCTACGTACCGGAGCGTCGGCGCACCAGCTGGTGGTGCGGCTCCGGGTGAGCGGCGAAAGGCTGAACGCATGGGTATCGCGGCGGTTGTGTTCGATATGGACGGCGTGCTGATCGATTCCGAGCCGATCTGGGAACAGGTCAGGCACGAGTACGTGGTCCTCAAAGGTGGCCGGTGGCAACCGGATTCGCAGAAGAAGATGATGGGGATGAACACCGTCGAGTGGTCGTCGTACCTGGCCGACGAGCTGGGTGTGGCCGAACCGGCTGACGAGGTGGCTGCCGCCGTCATCGACCTGATGGCCGACAAGTACGCCCACCACGTCCCGCTGCTGCCCGGCGCGGTCGACGCGGTGCGGCGGTGCGCGGGTTCCTGGAAACTCGGCCTGGCCAGCTCGTCACCGGCCACCTTGATCGATCTGGTGCTCGCGAAGTCCGGATTGCTCGACTATTTCACCGTGGTGCTGTCCACCGAGGAGGTCGGGCGCGGCAAGCCCGCACCCGACGTCTACCTCACGGTCGCACAGCGACTCGGCGTGGAGCCGAACGACTGTACGGCCGTGGAGGATTCGACCAATGGTCTGCGCTCCGCCCACAATGCCGGGATGCGCCTGATCGCGGCGCCGCGCCCGGAGTTCCCGCCACTGCCCGACGCCCTCGCCCTGGCCGACACCGTCATCGGCGATCTCGACCAGCTCACCCCCGGCGTCGTGACCGGCGACGCCTGACTCAGAAGCTGCCGGTGACGCCGTCGATCCGCTCGCGCAGCAGGTCGGCGTGGCCGTTGTGGCGGGCGTATTCCTCGATCATGTGCAGGTACACCCAGCGCAACGTGTACTCGTCGCTGCGCCACGGCACGTGGAACACGTGGTCGAGGGAGAGCTCGGCGACGGCGGCGTCACAGGCGGCGACCTCGGCGTGGAAGGCCGCGAACACCGCCTCGGCGGGTAGCGAGGCGAGGTCGTCGAAATCGGCGTCGGGCTCGGCCTCGGAGCTGTAGACCGGTTCGACCTCCTCGCCCGCGGCGGAGGTCCGGAACCAGCCTCGCTCCACCTCGGTGAGATGCCGGACGAGGCCGAGCAGCGACAGCGAGGACGGCTCCACCGAGCGCGCGGCGAGCTGTTCGCCGTCGAGTCCACCACACTTGCCGAGCAGGGTCTGGCGATGAAAGTCCAACCAGGACTGCAACATCGGCCGCTCGTCCGCGCCGACCAGGGTTCTGGTCGGCTCGAGTTCGGGAGCTGTCCACGTCATCGGTGCGAGGCTACCCGCCGTCATGGTGTGGCGCAGCTCGATTGTCAGCGGCTGGTGAATCGCGCCGCCGACTCGCCATCGAGACGGCCCGGGGGGAGTTTTCGCCCGCACAGCACGAGCAGCAGATCCTGCGCACGTCCGGACAGCACCTCGCCTTCGCCGTAGCTGAAGTCGAGATCGTCTGCGCGCAAGGCGATTCCCGCGAGATCGACGCCGAAATACTTGGCCGAGCGTGGGTTCAGCGCTTCCAGCACCATGCGCATACGGTCGAGGGGAACCGGATCGGTGTGGCCGAGCGCGACGGTGATATCGAGGCCGTGGATCACATCGTGGCTCAGCGCGCCCGCGAAGCCGCCGCCCGGTGGCTTCCACGGGTGCTCGGTGTTGTCGCCGATGGCGGCGACCAATTCGGCGGTGCTCAGCCGTGCGGCGTCCTCGCGGGCCGCGCGGTCGGCCAGGCGATCGAAGTTGCCGCGCGCGGTGATCATGCCGAGGACGAAACGCGGTAGCGAGGTCCGGTACGGCATGCTCAGGTGCGCGGCGACCTCACGCACCCGCCAGCCGGCGCACAGTGTCGGCGCGTCCCAGGCGGCCTCGTCCAAGCCCGCCAAGAACTCCGCCGTCTCGGCACGCTGCCGTGCGGTCTCGGCCCTGACTTCGTTTTCGCGCACTGGTGGAGCCTCTCTGTCGACAGAAAACCTGCTGTCGATGTAGACGCTGTACGCGTCACCGATTCATCGGTCCGGCTGTTCACGATGTTCGCCGATCCGGCACACTGGCCCGATGGGTGCCCAGCGCGACGACCAGCCCGAAGTCGTAGTCCACGTCGGTGACGGCTCGGCGCAGCCACACCCCGTCGACCCTGCCCGACCCGGCGCCTCCGCCACCGATCCGGCGCCCGAGCACCCCTTCCTCCTCCTCACCCGCACCCCGACCGACTCCATCCAGGCGCGCTACCTCGACGACGGCACCTACGAACTCGAGCACACCACCGGCGCCGAACACCGCCAGCTGTTCACCACCGACGCCCTGCTGGTCCGCGACATCGTCTGGTCCTGGATCCAACGCGACACCTGGTGGTCCGACACCGTCGCCTGGACCACCGTCGACCCCGCCATCGCCGAACTCCACGCCCTGCATTCCGAACTGTCCGGGATGCTCGACGGCATGTCTGTGCTGGACACCGTCACCGACGAACTGGACCGAGCTCTCTCCCGAGCCGACGAACTCCTCGACAACTTCGACGCCGATTTCGAAGCCTCGGATGACGCACCCTGACCTCCTCGCGGCGCGAAACCTCATCGCCTCGCTGGGATTGGACATGTCGGCCACGGTTCCCGAGACGCAGAACGCGGAATACGGAGCATTCGTGGCCGAGGCCGGTTGTGGCTCGGTGAGATTCCGGGTGGGCAAGCGGACTCCGGCGAAGCCGGGTCTGTTCGTAACCGTGTGGCAGCGTGCCCAGGACGGCTCGACCGAGCCGTTCGCCGTGGAGGACGGTGTGGACCTGCTGGTGATCACCGTTCGCGAGGAATCGCGTGCCGGGCAGTTCGTCTTCCCGCGAAGCGCCCTCGTCGAACACGGAATCGTTTCCGTAGCCGGTCGTGGCGGCAAACGCGGGTTCCGCCTGTACCCGCCGTGGTCCGCGACCCGGAACAAGCAAGCGCAGAAGTCTCAGCGGTGGCAGTCCGCCTACTTTCTCGATCTCGAGAACATCGACCGGCAGCGCGCTCGCCACCTCTACGAACCGATCCTTCCCCCCTTTGTCCCATCACACAACGGCGATGCCCGCTGACGTGAATTACAGTGGCGCCGTGGGGTTTACCGACTACGGACCGGGCGACGTCGTGTATTTCCCGGCGGGCCCGTTCAGCGGCATCTGCGGGGTTGTCCGGGAGGTCGACGCACGGCGCGCGGAGCTGAGGATCGAGTTCGGGGAGGGAACCGTCCATCGTGAGGGAAATGTCCTGCGCGAGCGCCGACACAAACTGACCGTCGGATTCGACGAGGTCGAGCTGGTCTAGGCGACTGGAGATCGTGTTGTGTCATTCACCCAGGGTGGGCAATGATTGCGCCCAGCATGCCGAATCCCGATCCTGCTTTCGACAGTCTGCAAGGCCTCTCTGTTGGTGATGCGCTGGGCGCGCAGTTCTTCGTTCCCGGTCGTTCCGTTCCTGATCTTCTCGTGGGTCGACCGCCGTCGGCACCATGGCCATGGACCGACGACACCGAAATGGCGTGTTCGGTGTATGCGGAAATCCGTGAGCGTGGCAGCGTGGACCGTGATGTTCTCGCGAGTGCGTTCGCGCAGCGGTGCGAACCGTATCGTGGCTACGGGCCCGGCACTGTCGTTGTGCTGCACGAGATTCGAGACGGTCGTCCGTGGCGCGAGGCGGCCGGTGCTGTCTTCGGTGGGAGTGGATCGTGGGGAAACGGGGCCGCGATGCGAGTCGCGCCGCTCGGCGCCCATTTCGCCGGAGACCCCGATCTGGCCGCGGCGCAGGCCGCGCTGTCCGCCGAGATCACTCATCGGCACCCGGAAGCGATCGTGGGAGCGATGGCAGTGGCGGTTGCCGCCGCGCACGCCGCGCGAACACGGGGAATGGGCTGCGCGGCGGATGAATTGCTGCGGGCGGTCGAACCGTATCTGGTCGACGGGCGCACCGCGCACGGAATCCGTCGAGCTCGAGAGCTGCTCGGCCGAACGGTAGCCGAAGCGGCCTACGAACTCGGCAACGGCGCCCGGGTCAGCGCTCAGGACACAGTGCCCTTCGCCTTGTGGGCCGCTGCCACCTACCTCGACGACTATCCGCGCGCCGTCACCGCGTGTGTGGAAGCCGGTGGCGACGTCGACACCACCGCCGCGATCGTCGGCGGGATTGTGGCCGCCCACACCGGTGTCGGAGACGGCGGCGCGATGCGCGGAATTCCGGAGGAGTGGCTCGCGGCGCGTGAAGTGTTGCCCGGGTGGGCATCCGGTGTTCAGCGGGCGCGGGCGCTCCAGCGGCCGTCGTAGCGGACTTCGATCGGGTGGGCGAAGGCGGTGGAGACGTGGTCGGTGGTGATGACGTCGGTGGCGGGGCCCGCGGCGA
This sequence comes from Nocardia sp. NPDC056952, assembly GCF_042674185.1. NCBI lineage: Bacteria > Bacillati > Actinomycetota > Actinomycetes > Mycobacteriales > Nocardiaceae > Nocardia > Nocardia sp. NPDC056952. The sequence continues at coordinate 704,303 of NZ_JBHURA010000003.1, forward strand.
CGGTGTGGCCGTTGGCGATGAGGAGGGCGTGGGTGGTGGTGCTCGGGAGTTCCTCGAGGTGATGGGTGACCAGGATCGAGGCGACCTCGGGGTGGGTGCGATCGAGGGTGTCGATGGTGGTGAGGAGTTGCTCACGGGCGGCCAGGTCGAGGCCGGTGGACGGTTCGTCCAGGAGCAGGACATCGGGGTCGCTGATCAGGGCGCGGGCGATGAGGGTGCGGCCGCGTTCGCCCTGGGACAGGGTGGGCCAGATGTCGTCGGCCTTGCCGGACAGGCCGAGGGTGTCGATGATCGCGTCGGCACGGGCGAGGTCGTCGGAGGTCGGCGACCAGCGCATCGGGGTGTCGATGGTGCCGGTGACACCGGTGAGGACGACCTCGCGCACGGTGAGGGCATAGCGCAGCGGATGGCGCGGGTTGACGTGGCCGATCGAGCGTCGCAGCCGGGCCAGCTCCACCCGGCCGAACTGTTCGCCGAGCACCCGCACCGCGCCGGTGGTGGGGAAGGTGACCGCGCCGCAGAAGCCGAGCAGCGTGCTCTTGCCCGCACCGTTGGGGCCCAGCAGAGCCCAGTGCTCACCGGCCCGGACGGTCAGTGAGATGCCGTTGATGATCTTCTTGCCGTCGCGCCGGAAGGTCACGTCGTCGAGTTCGATCACGGGGGCGCCGATCATGTGAAGGCCTCTTTCAGGGCGGACAGGTGGGTGCGGCTGAATTCCGCTGCGGCAGTGGGAGTTCGGTCGGCGATCGCCTGGGCGAGTTGTTCGTGCGCGCAGTGGTCGGCCTCCTCGGAGCGGACCGGGCGCAACTCGAGCATGTCGATCATGGCCAGGCGCAGCCGCGGCAGGAAGCTGTCGAACAGCTGGGTGAGCACATCGTTGTGCGCGGCCACGATGACCGCGCGATGAAAGGCCATATCGGCATCGACGTGCGCGGCGACGGTCTGGCCCTCGGCCCGACGACCGGCCAGTGCGCGCCGGATGGCCCGCAGATCGGCAGGCGTGCGCCGCTGTGCCGCGAGCGCGGCGGCCTCGGCCTCGATCGCGATGCGCGCCTCGATCACCGCGGCGATGGTGGCGCCACGCAGCACGACATCCCAGTCCTCGGACACGTCGAGCGCGGTGACGAAGACCCCGGCGCCCTGCCTGCTGTCGAGCACGCCTTTGCCCGCGAGCTCTCTGATCGCCTCGCGCAGCGTCGATCGGCCCACACCCAGCTGGGCGGCGAGCAGCGTCTCACCCGGTAGCCGATGACCCAGTGGCCACTCGCCCGCACGGATCCGAGCGAGCAGTAGTTCGGCCGCTTGTGCGGCCAGCGGCTGACGTCTTACCTGCGATACCACCGGCATACCTCTCTACTTGTCTGAGGAGTTGTGGTAGAAGTGTACCCATCATGACCTACACCGCGCTTCTTCTCGGCCGCCACGGCGGGGCCTGACCGACCGGCCGCCCCGCCGTGGGGCTCCGTCATGGCCGGTCGTCGTCGTCTCGTGGCCCGATGTGGGCCGGGAAGCAGAGCAAGTCATGACCGAATTCCCCACCCTGACCACCCCCTCGGGCGCTGTCGCCGACGGCGCGCCCGCGTGGAATCGGCAGCGTCACTCGGCAATGCCGTCGTCTCGATACCTCGATATCCATCGGCGCGTAAGTGTTCCTGTCGCACAACGCGACTGGCCGAACGCGCGGCTGACCGCCGCGCCGCTGTGGGTCCCCGTCGACCTGCGTGACGGCAATCAGGCGCTGGCCGAACCGATGGACCCGGCGCGCAAACGCCGGTTCTTCGAGCTCCTGATCGCCATGGGCTACAAGGAGATCGAGGTCGGCTACCCGTCCGCCTCACAGACCGACTTCGATTTCGTGCGCCTGCTGGCCGACACCTCGATCGCCCCGCCGGACGTAACCGTCGTCGTGTTCACCCCGGCGCGGCGCGACCTGATCGAACGGACCGTCGAGTCGGTGCGCGGTATCACCAACGAGGTGGTGATTCACCTGTACACCGCCACCGCGCCGGTCTGGCGGGAGGTGGTCCTCGGTAAGGATCGTGCGCAACTGCGCGAGCTGATCATCGCCGGTGCCCGCGATGTGCTGGAACTGGCGGGCGAGCTGCCCCACGCGCGCTTCCAGTTCTCGCCGGAGGTGTTCAACCTGACCGAACCGGATTTCGCCCTCGAGATCTGCGACGCGGTCACCGAACTGTGGCAGGCGAGCGCGCAGCGTCCGGTGACGCTGAATCTGCCTGCGACAGTGGAGGTCGCGACCCCGAACATCTACGCCGACCAGATCGAATACATGCACCGCAACCTGGCTCGCCGCGACGGCGTGATCCTGTCGGTGCACCCGCACAACGATCGGGGGACCGGTATCGCCTGCGCCGAGCTGGCCGTGCTCGCGGGCGCGCAACGCGTGGAAGGCTGTGTCTTCGGCAACGGTGAACGCACCGGCAACGTCGACATCGCCACGCTGGCCCTGAATCTGCACGCCCAGGGTGTCGACCCGATGGTCGACTTCTCCGACATCGACGAGATCCGGCGCACCGTCGAACACTGCACCCGCCTGCCCGTGCACGAGAGGCATCCGTACGTCGGCGATCTCGTCCACACCGCCTTCTCCGGCACCCATCAGGACGCGATCCGCAAGGGTATGGCCGAACATCGCGAGCGGGCAGCGGCCGAGGGCATCGCCGAGCGCGAATCACCGTGGCGGGTACCGTATCTGCCGATCGACCCCGCCGACCTCGGCCGCTCCTACGACGCCGTGATCCGGGTCAACTCCCAGTCGGGCAAGGGCGGTATCGCCTACCTGCTGCACACCGAATACGGCCTGGACCTGCCACGTCGTCTGCAGATCGATCTCGCGAAGCGGGTGCAGGAACACACCGACGACACCGGCGCGGAGATCACCGCCAAGGATCTGTTCACGCTGTTCGAGCAGACCTACACCGTCTCCGATCGGCGAATCACGCTGGTGGGGTGGCAGATCGCCGACGGCGCCACCGGGATCGTCCTCGGCGCACACGGCACCGAACGGCATTCGGTGCACCGCGAGGTGGGCCCGATCGAGGCACTGACCGCCGCACTCGACGAGGCGGGCTGTCGCATCGAGATCCTCGGCCTGACCCAGCATTCGGTGGACGAGGGCGCCGCAGGCACCGCCGTGAGCTACGTCGAGTACCGGGTGGCAGACCGCACCGGATGGGCATTCGGCCGCGACAACTCGGTTGTCGCGGCCTCGCTGGAAGCGGTGATGAACGCCGTCAACGCGGCGGGATAGGTCGATCGGGGCGGTCGCCAGGTCGGCCGCCCCCGCAGCACCGGGCGAGTCAGTCCGCGTCGCCCTCGCACCAGTCGTCGAACGCGTCGAACTCCGGCTCGTACTGGGGTGGGATCGAATCCTCGATGGCATTCTCGATCGGATCCCACCTCGCGTTGCACCATTCGGGGGCGGGTGGCCACGACTCGATGTACTCGACCAACGGCGACGAGGGCGGCTCGGCGTCCTCGGCCGCCGCGACACCTGCGGTGACCAGGGTCAACGCCGCGGCGGCACCCGCGGTGGCGACGATCCGGCAAACGCTGTTCATGACATCCTCCTGTCCGCGCCGACATGCGATGTCCCGCAATCCTAGCTCCGCGACGCGGGCCCGATCAGGCCCGCGCGCACGTCGGTGGGCCGTTGCTGTCAGCACCAGCCGGTCACGTACATGAGTCCGAGGCTGGTGGTGCCGAGGATCAGGCCGAGGGTGCCACCGAGGATCAGGGGGCGGATGCCCGCGGTGCGCAGGCGGGCGATGCTCAGCGAGGTGCCGATGGCGGCGAGGACGGCGGCGATCAGCCAACCGCTGAGTGTGGCGAGCGGTGCGGTGAGCTCGGTGGGAACGATGCCGAGGCCCGCGATGACGGAGGCGGCCAGGAACAAGATCACGAACAGGGGGACGGCCCGGCGCAGGGAGGCCTGGGGGAGATCGGTGTCCTCGGCGATGTGGCGGCGGCCGACGTGCAGGCCGACGCAGAGCGGGATGATGGCGAGGCTGCGAACCATCTTCACGATCACGGCGAACTGTGCCGCGCCCGCGCCGAAGATGACGCCGGCGGCCAAGACGGACGACGTGTCGTTGATCGCGGTGCCCGCCCAGAGCCCGAACGCCTCCTGCGACAGGCCGAGCGCGCGGCCCAGCGGCGGATACACCAGCACGGCCGTGACATTGAAGATGAAGATGGTGCACAGGGCGTAGGCGACCCGTTGTTTGTCGGGCCGCAGGACCGCGGTGGCGGCGGCGATCGCGGACGCGCCACAGATCGTGGTGCCCACGGCGATGAGGGTCGCCGACTCCTTGTCCACCGCGAGCATCCGTCCCACGAAGAACGCCGCCACACCGCCGACGAGCAGCGTCCCGATCAGCACCACCGCCGTCTCGCGCCCAACGCTCATCACCGACCCGAGCGGCAGGCCGAGCCCCAGCAGAACGATCGCCAGCCCGAGCAAGCGCTGCCGGGCGACGTCGAGCCCCGGGCCGAACGTCTCGCCCGTCACATCCTTGCGCCGCAGCACGATCCCGGCGACGGCGCCCGCACCGAGCGCGAGCACCGGCGTGCCGATCATCGGCAGCGCCTTGCCGAACGGCGTGGCCACGGTGGCCAGGAGCGCGGCGAGGATCAGGCCGGGAGCGAGAGCGGGTACGCGGTTCACTCCTTCACCCTCGCGGTACGCAGGAGCCCGAGGTAGAGAGCGAATTCGCAGGTGGTCATAATTTCGGCTTATGGCCCTGCCGGCGGGGTGTGTGGTTTGCTGGAGACGTGCGGAAACGAACCCGGCTGACGATCGCCACCGGTGTCGGATTGATGCTGTGGGGCGAATGGGCGAATCGACGGGCCTCCCGTCGGGGCGTCGGAGCCCCACGCTCCGGGTCGGAGGCCGTCGTGGTCCTCGGGTATCGCAACACCGGTTCGCGCGCCAACGGCATGAACCGCTGGCGAGTGCGCGCCGGTCTACGATCCATCGATCCGCACGCGTCCGAGACTCGCCTCGTGCTGTGTGGAGGTGCCTGCGCGGGACCGGAGACCGAAGCGGCGCTGATGGGCCGCTACGCCGTGGAAACCCGCGGTTACGAGGGCGAACTCGTTCTGGAGGAGTCGAGCCGGTCCACCTGGGAGAACATCGCCTTCGCGATCCCGTACCTGAAGGACGTCGACCGGATCAAGATCGTCTCGCTGCCGACGCATGCCGAGACCGCCCGTGCCTATCTCGCCGAACAGAGCCCGGAACTGGCCGTTCGCCTGGTCCCCGGCCGGGAATATCGGTTCGGCGAATGGATGCCACTGAAACCGGTGTTCGCCCTCTACGGGGTGGCCAAGAAGCTGCGAGGCCGATTCGGTCCCGATCACGGCGGCTACGGTGCCTGATGTGGTGTCGCGCCACCCGTCACCCATAATCGGGCCATGACCCTGCCACCCGGAACCCCCGACCTGGAGGTCCTCGATCTCCTGGTGTCGGTGGCGGAGCTGGGTAGTCTCGGCGCCGCCGCCCGCAGGCACGGGATCAGCCAGCCGGCCGCGAGTATGCGGATCAGCGCACTGGAACGCCGCCTGCACGTGAAGCTGCTCGACCGCGCGCCGACCGGCTCCGAACTCACCGACGCCGGTCGCGCCGTCGTCGCCCACGCGCGTACCGTCCTGGCCGCCGTCGCAGACCTCGTCGACGATGTCGCCCGCCTGCGCGCCGCGCAAGCTCCGCGCCTGCGCATCGCCGCCTCCAAAACCATTGCCGACCACCGCATTCCGCACTGGCTGGCCGCACTGCGCGCCGATCACCCCGAGGTCGTGATCTCCCTCGAGGTCGAGAACTCCACCCAGGTCGCGGGCCTCGTGCGGGACGGCACCGCCGATCTGGGCTTCGTGGAAGGCCCGCACCCACCGGCCGGGCTCGGCAGCCGCGTGCTGGGCGCCGACGACCTCGTCGTAGTCGTGGCGCCGAATCATCCATGGGCACAACGGAAGACCCCGGTCACGCTGACGGAGCTGGCAGGCACCGCCCTGCTGTGGCGCGAACCGGGTTCGGGTACCCGCGACACCGTGTGGGACCTGCTCGCCACCGCGGCCCCACCCATGGGCCCGGCGGCCGAACTCGGGTCTACCGCCGCGATCGTGGCCGCCGCCCGAACCGGGATGGCACCCGCTGTCCTGAGCCGATTGATCGCCGCACCCGACCTCGTCACCGGCACCCTGGTGGAAGTCCCCTCGGCCGAGGCCGCCCGGCTGACCCGCAAATTCCGGGCCATCTGGCGCCGCAACACCCCGCCGACCGGGCCGGGTGAACTGCTCGTGGAGCGCGCCGCGCTGCTCGAGAACGCGCGCGGTTGAGCGTCACCGGTCCTGTCCGAGCGCCTCGAGCACGGCAACGGCCTTCGCCGCGCCGCCGTATTCGCTGATGCTGACGGCCAACTGTTCGGCGGACGAGGCGAAGCTGCGCTCGCCGAGGATCTGTGCGGCGGTCTGTGCGATCACCTCGCTGCTCGCGTCGGGCATCAGCATCAGGCCCGCGCCGAGGGTTCGGACCTGCTCTGCGTTGAAGAACTGATCGCGGCCCATCGGGGTGCACAGCAGCGGCACGCCACGACCGAGCGCGGCCATCGTCGTTCCGAGCCCGGCGTGGGTGATCACCAGTGATGCCGAAGGGAGGATGTCGGCGTGCGGCGCGTACCGCACGACCTGGGTATCCACCCCCGCACGCACGGTCGCCGGGTCGATCGCCGCTCCGGTCGTGACAATGGCGCGCACCGGCATCCGCGCGACCGCATCGACACAGCGCTGCAACAGATCGGCCTGACCCTGCTCGCTCGTGCTCAGCGCCACCAGAACCAGTGGCTTCGCACCGTCACCTACGTCGACCTCGTCGATCTCGCGCGACAACGCGGGCGCATCGAGCACCGGTCCGACGCGGACCACGTTGGCTGCGTCCGCGACATCGGGCTCGAACTCCTCGGGCACCGCGACGAGCGCCCGCGCGCACGCGTCGTGGATCTCGGCGAGACTCTCGATCGCGGGCAGGCCCAGCTCCGCGCGTGCCGCGTTCGCGATCGCGATACCCGGCGTGAACATCTCGACCAGTGGTCCGCCCCGAAAGATGCTGTACGCCGTGTGGAACAGGGTCGCGGTCGGAGTGCCCGAGGCCAGCGCGACGTCGATAGCGGTGAAGAGCAGACAATCGACGATCACCACATCAGCGGGCTCGCGGTCCAGCTCCTGTGCGAGGTCCCGCGCGATCGCGGAACTGAAACACAGCTCCTCGATCATGAGCTTCACTTCGGCCTCGAAGTCGTCCGGGGTGTCCATCGCGTCCCAGCCCTCGCTCTGGGTCAAGGTGACGAAGCGGGCGCCGACATCGGCGCATCGTCGAGTGATCGTCTCGTGTCCGAGTATTCGGACGTCGTGGCCGCGATCGACCAGCGCGCGTGCGATGCCGAGCGTCGGGACGAGGTTTCCCGCACCGTCCCAGGTGGTGATCAGGTAGCGAGCCATGACGTTCCTCCTCGAGGATTACTTGACAGCTTGTAAAGTACGGTAAGGTTGACAGCGTGTCAAGTGGCGGACGGCCCCAAACCCGGACTCAGATCCTCGAGTCGGCGCGCGCGATGTTCGAGGAACACGGCTATCACGGCGCCGGCCTCGGAGCTGTCGCGAAAGAGGCCGGGGTCTCACGCCAGGCGATCTACCTGCATTTTCCGTCGAAGATCGAGCTGTTGACCGCCCTGCATCTGCACATCTACGCCACCGATGTCGTGCCGGTTCTCGAACGGCATCCGGTCACGGACACGATGACCGCGTGGGAGGCGCTCGACGCGACAATCGCCGCCGATGTCGAGGTCGCGTCCAGGGTGTGGCGGATTCACGAGGCGCTGGTGGTGGCTCGGCGCCAGCATCCCGAAGTCGAGGAGACATTGCGGGTACGCGAGGCGGATCGCTACGGCGAGCTGCTCGAACTCGGGCGGCGACTCGAGCGAGAGGGCGCACTGCCGCCGCGGATCGACGTCGATGCGGTGGCCGACATGCTGTGGGGCCTGGTCAACACCGGGACCTACGGCAATCTGGTCAACGAACGAGGTTGGTCGCTCGACCGGTACAGGTGCTGGGTACGCGACACGATCCACCTCCATCTCGGCGCGAAGTGATCGCGCAGGGGGCGTGCCGGCCACCGCGGTAGTGGTGGGATTCGTAGTGATGTCGGAATCGTCGCAGGTCACGGCCCTCGCCATCGGTCAGGAACTGGCGTAACCATCCGGTAATTGCCCGAAACGTCCGTCGTAACGCGGCGTTCGCAGCATTTGCCGCATGACAGCCACTCCAACCTCCTCGGCGAGGCCACGGCCTCCCGATCCGGGTTCGGGCAGACGCAGCGCACCGGCCCGGCGCATCCGCGACATCCTGCGCGCACGTATCCGCAGCGGCGTCTACGGCACCCGCGCACTGCCCGCCGAAGCCCAGCTCGCCGCCGACTTCGCCACCAGCCGCAATATCGTGCGTGACGCGCTCACCCTGCTCCGCGACGAAGGCCTGATCGACCGCGTTCCCGGTGCGGGCACCTTCGTCGTCGCCGACAAGGCGGTGCAGGGCCTCGACCGCCTGCGTGGCCTCGCCGAAACCTTCGAGACCACCAGCGACCGGGTGGTGAACCAGGTCCTGCTCGCCGAGGTCGTGCCCGCCACACCGTTGGTCGCCGAACGGCTCGAGCTCCAGCCCGGCGACCCGGTCGTCGCCCTGGAACGGGTGCGCTACCTCGACGGGGCACCGCTCTCGCTCGACGCCAGCTACCTCACCGCCGACGTCGGCATCCCGCTCCTGGACAAAGACCTCACCGGCTGCGATGTGTTCGGCCTGCTCGAAGCCGAACTCGGCCTGCCACTGGGCTCAGCGGCGGTCGCGATCGAGGCGGTCGCCGCCGATCCCACCGTCGCCGGACTGTTGCAGGTCCGTGCGGGATCTCCGCTGCTGTTCCTGGAACGGCTCACCTACACCGACTCCGGTCGACCCGTCGATCTCGAATACATCCGCTATCGCGGCGACCGGTTCTCCCTGTCCGGGCGGCTCGACCGCGTCCCGGTGACCCCGCGGCGCACCCGCGACAACCATGAAAGGGGTTGATCCCCATGCAGATTCCACCGCTGACCGATCGGCGAGAACTGGTCTGCGACGTCCTGATCGTCGGTGGCGGCACCGCGGGCACCATGGCCGCGCTCACCGCCGCCCGCCACGGCGCCCGCGTGCTGCTGCTCGAGAAAGCCCACGTCCGGCACTCCGGCGCACTCGCCATGGGCATGGATGGCGTCAACAACGCCGTGGTCCCGGGCAAGGCGAGCCCGGAGGACTACGTCGCCGACATCACCGTCGCCAACGACGGCATCGTCAACCAGCGCACCGTCTACGAAACCGCCACCCGCGGTTTCGAGATGGTCCAGCGCCTCGAGGGCTACGGCGTCAAATTCGAGAAGGACGAGCACGGCGAATACGCGGTCCGCAAGGTGCACCGCTCCGGCTCCTACGTCCTGCCGATGCCCGAGGGGCGCGACGTGAAGAAGGTGCTCTACCGCACCCTGCGCGCCCGCGACGTCCGATCCAAGGTGACCATCAGCAACCGGGTGATGCCGGTGCGGGTGCTCACCGTCGACGGTCGGGCGGTCGGCGCGGTCGGATTCGACACGCGCACCGGCGAATTCGTCACCATCTCGGCAGGCGCGGTGATCCTGGCAGCGGGAGCGTGTGGCCGGCTCGGTCTGCCCGCGTCGGGCTACCTCTACGGCACCTACGAGAACCCCACCAACGCCGGTGACGGCTACGCCATGGCCTATCACGCCGGCGCGGAGCTCTCGGGTATCGAGTGTTTCCAGATCAACCCGCTGATCAAGGACTACAACGGTCCTGCTTGCGCGTACGTGGCGAATCCGTTCGGCGGCTATCAGGTCAACTCCGAAGGCAATCGCTTCGTCGACTGCGACTACTGGTCCGGTCAGATGATGGCCGAGGTCAAACGCGAACTCGACAGCGCCCGCGGCCCGATCTACCTGAAACTGAGCCACCTGCCCGATGCCGCGATCCGCGAGATCGAAGGCATCCTGCACACCACCGAACGCCCCACCCGCGGCACCTTCCACGAAGGCCGCGGCACCGACTACCGCACCAGCGATATCGAGATGCACATCTCCGAGATCGGTTTGTGCAGTGGGCATTCCGCGTCGGGAGTCTGGGTCGACGAACACGCCGCCACCACCGTGCCCGGCCTCTACGCCGCGGGCGATATGGCGCTGGTGCCGCACAACTACATGATCGGCGCCTTCGTCTACGGCGACATCGCCGGTGAGCACGCGAGCCAATTCGCCCGTGGCGCGGCACATCCAGCGCTGCCCACCGATCAGATCGAGGCCGCTCACGAGCTCATCTACCGCCCGCTGCGCAACCCGGACGGCCCACCCCAAACCCAGGTCGAGTACAAACTGCGTCGCTTCGTCAACGACTACCTCCAGCCGCCCAAGGCACAGTCGTATCTGACGCTGGGCGTCGAGGCGTTCGAACGGATGAACACCGACATCGCCGCGATGGGCGGCCAGACGCCGCACGAACTGATGCGCTGCGCCGAGGTGACCTTCATTCGCGACTGCGCCGAGATGGCGGCCCGGGCCTCGCTGCGACGCACCGAAAGCCGTTGGGGGCTCTACCATCAGCGTGCCGACTGGCCCGGACGCAACGATGCCGAATGGTTCTGTCATTTGAACCTGTATCGCGGCGCCACCGGGGCGATGGAGTTCCGCACCAGGCCGGTCGCCCCCTACATCGTGCCGGTGCCGGGCTTCGTCCGTCCCGACGGCGTCGCCGATGTCTCCGCGCCCGAACTCGTCGGCGCTTGGGGTGCGCGATGAGCACACCGGTGCCGGGCCCGCGCAATGTCGGCGACTTCGACGTGCGGGGCGTCCGATGAGCGCCCGCCTGCTGGCCCTGCTCGAACTGGCCGACGAGTGCCCCGAGCTCGACGAACTCACCCCGTTCATCACCGACCCCGACCCGGAGGTGCGCCGTACGGCACTGTCGGTGCTCAGCGAGACCACCGACGCCTGGGCCGAGGCCGCTCCGATCTTCGCCACCGCACTGGCCGATGTCGATGTCGACGTGCGGCACGCCGCCATCGGCTTGCTCACCGAACTCCTCGAGGTCATCGTGCCCGGTCCGGAATTCGATGCGGCGCTGCGCCATTGCGTCACCGCAGCGGAGCCTGCGGTGCGCTCGGCCGCGATCGAGGCGCTGTGGCGGCACCGCAGGACCGAAGCGGCGGAGCTGGCGCGGTGGCTCGCCGATCCGAACGCGGCGGTTCGTCGCACCGTCGTGGGCGGGCTCACCTCTGTCGACGCTCTCGACGAACTGAGCCTCGGCGCCGCTGACGAAGACGAGGACGTGCGCATCGCAGTGGCGAAAGGGGTTGCGGCGATCGGTGATCCACGCGGCGCGGTGACCCTGCTCGTCCTCGCCGCCGACCCCCGGCCGCTTGTCCGCGCCGCCGCGCTGTCGAGTCTGGCCGGGACCGGCTGCGACGAACACGCTGCCGCGGCGGCCGCCGCATCGATGACCGACCCGGCCTGGCAGGTCCGGCAGGCGGCGGCCATCGCCCTGGCCGCCGCCGACCCCGAACTCGCCGCGGCACCGCTGCTGTCGGCGGTCTCCGATCCCAACCTCGACGTCCGCAAGGCGGCGGTGCGCGCACTGGCCGAGCGGATCGCCGAACGACGCGACATCACCACGGCGCTGCAGGCCGCGCTCGACGACCCGGACGCCGATGTCCGCGCCTTCGCCCGCATCGGCATCGCCAACTCTGGAAAGGAACTCTGATGGCCCAGGTCAATGCCCGTCTCGACGTCCCCGTCTCGGTCGACGAAGCGAAATGTATCGACGGCTGCACCCTCTGCGTGGACATGTGCCCACTCGATTCCCTTGCCATCCACCCAGATTCGGGCAAGGCCTACATGCACGTCGACGAATGCTGGTACTGCGGGCCGTGTGCCGCGCGGTGCCCGGTCGGCGCCGTCACCGTGAACATCCCGTTCCTGTTGCGTTGAGAGAGCCGACCATGAGCACCCGAATCCCCGCGCTGCTGCTCGGCGTCGCCGCGGTGGCCGCACTGGCCACCGGCTGCGGGAGCGCCGACGACGCCAAGACCGTCACCGTGAACATCGGTTACCAGTCCAAGACGATCAACACCGTCACCGCGGGCACACTGCTGCGTGATCGCGGCACTTTCGAGGCCGAACTCGCCGAACTCGGCAAGACGAAAGGGCTCACCTACAAGGTGGAGTGGAAGGACTTCGCCGCGGGCCCACCGCTGACCGCGCAGATGTTGGCGGGCCAGGTCGACATCGGGTCGATGGGAGACGCGCCGATCCTGGTCAACGGCTCCAAGACTCGCGACCACGCCGACGTGAAGTCCGAACTGATCGCCGTCACCGGCTACAACCTGCGCGGTTCGCTGAATCAAATTGTGGTGCCGACGGATTCGAAGGCGGCCACGATCACCGACCTGCGTGGGGAGATCGTCTCGACCAGCGTGGGGTCGGCCGCGCACGGCATGCTCGCCGCCGGGCTCTCGGCCGCCGGGATGACTCTCGACGATGTGAAGCTGCTCGGTCAGGATCCGGCCGTCGGCGCCTCGGCGCTGCAAGGGGATCAGGTGGCCGCGCTGGCCCAATTCGTGCCGTGGCCACAGAAACTCGTCTACGACGGTAAAGCCAAGCTGCTCTATGACGGTGGCAGCGCCGGCATTCCGACCTTCCACGCCGTGGTCGCGAGCGAGCGCTTCGGTACCGGCAACCCCGATATCGTCACCGCGTTCCTCACCGCGGTGCGCAAGACCACCGACTACCTCAACCAGAACCCCTTGGCGGCCGCGCAGCGCGTCGCCGAGATCACCGGGCTGCCCGCCGAGGTCGTGTACCTCTACAACGGCCCGAACGGCCTGGTGAGCTTCGATCCGACCATCAAACCCCAACAGGTGGACGCGCTGGGCACACTGTTGCCGTTCCTGAAAAGCCTCGGTGCGCTGTCGGATCTGAATCTCGGCGAATTCGTCGACGACCGCTACCTGCGCACCGTCTACGGGCCCGACTACGACACCGCCCGCGCGTCGGTGGCGGCTCCCGCGCCACTGACCGGCACCGATGCCGCGTGTGGGGGAGCGGTGGACGGCCTTCCCACCGCCTCGGAGGTGTGGTTCGCCGACGCCACGGCCACCACCGTCGCCAAGACCCCGACCTGTCTGCTGCGACAGATCGCGGCCACCGGCAGCACCGTCCGCGCCGCCTACGTCCCCGACCACAGCACCGGCACCCGGCTCTTCGCCGCGACCGCGACCTGGGTCAGCGACCCTGCCGCGGGGCCGGACGATCGGCTGCTGCCCTTCGCGACCGGTGCCGCCGCACAGCAGTACGCCGCCGCCCACCCGGGCGTCACGGTGATCGACTACCAGGCAGCACTGAAGGCCCGCTAGATCCGTCACGTGAGACCAGGAGGCTCACCATGACCGTTTCCGCCGAACCCCGCACCGCGCCCGTCGCGAAGCCCGACATCGCCACCGCACCACCGAGTGCACCCACCCGATTCGTCGTTCCCCGCAAAGCACGCAAGGCCGTACTGACCGCCGTGCCACTGGCCGCGTTGCTCGTGGCCTGGTACCTGCTCACCACCAATCAGGTGGTGTTCTGGCTACGTTTCGACAAGATCCCCACGCCCGCACAAGTATTCGACTCCTTCCGTACGCAGCTCGGTGCGGCCACCTACTACCGCGACATCTTCTCCAGCACCCGCCGCATCCTGATCGGCTTCGGCCTCGCCACGGTGTCGGGCGTGCTGATCGGTATGGCGGTCGGTCGCTCGGCCGTGGTCAGCGCACTCGTGCGGCCGGTACTCGAGGTGTTCCGGCCGATCCCCGCGATCGCGCTGGTGCCCCTGGCCATCCTGCTGTTCCCGACCGGCGAACAGGGCATCGTGTTCATCACCTTCTTCGCCGCGTTCTTCCCGGTCGCGGTGAGCACCATCCACGCCATGCACGCGCTGCCGAAAGTCTGGGAGGAAGCGGCGCACACCCTGGGCGCGCGTCGACGCGACATCCTGTTCCAGATCGCCCTGCCCGGTGCGCTACCCGGCATCTTCTCGGGCCTGTCGGTGGCGATGGGCGTGGCCTGGATCTGTGTGATCAGCGCGGAGATGATCTCGGGTCAGTTCGGCATCGGGTACTTCACCTGGCAGTCCTATGGGCTCCTGGACTATCCGGGGGTGATCGTCGGGATGCTCACCATCGGGCTGCTCGGCTGGTTCACCGCCTGGCTGGTCGAACTGGCGGGGCGCCGGGTGAACCGGTGGCTGCCCAGGGCACAGCGATGAGCGCCGGCGCCGCGGTGCGGCTGCACGGACTGCGCATCGCCTACGGTGAAAGTCTCGCCGCCGAAGTAGATCTCGACGTCGACGCCGGCCAGATCGTGGTCCTGCTCGGGCCGTCGGGCTGCGGCAAATCCACGGTGCTGCGGGCGATGGCCGGATTGCTGCCGCCGATCGGCGGCACGGTCACCGTCGACGGTGGGCCCAGCGCCCAGCACTGTTCGATGGTGTTCCAGGAGGATGCGCTGCTGCCGTGGCGCACGGCCCGGCGCAATGTCGAATTCGCGCTGAAACTGCGTGGAGTGTCACGGCGCAACCGGCGCGTCGAAGCCCAGGAACTGCTGAACCTGGTGGGGCTCACCGACTTCGGTGACCATCTGCCCGGTGCGCTGTCGGGCGGTATGCGTCAGCGGGTGCAGCTGGCGCGGACATTGGCCGCGCAGCCACGCGTGCTGCTGATGGACGAACCGTTCGGCGCTCTCGACGCCCAGACCCGCGCCGATATGCAGCGCCTGCTCATCTCGGTGTGGCAACAGCGCCGGACCACGGTGCTGTTCGTGACCCACGACGTCGACGAGGCGCTGTTGCTGGCCGATCGGATCGTGCTGCTCACCCCGCGCCCCGCCCGCATCCAGCGCGTCATCGAGATCGCCGCACCTCGCGCACCCGGCGCGCGTTTCGAACCTGAATTCGCGCGGCTGCGTTACGAAATCCTCGCCGCCCTCGGCGAGCCCAGCGAAAAGGAACTACAGCCATGACCTTCGTCATCGGAGCCGCCTGCGTGGACGTCATGGATCGCGCCTGCGTGGAGGAATGCCCCGTCGACTGCATCTACACCGGCGACCGGATGGCCTACATCCATCCGGCCGAGTGCGTGGATTGCGGTGCGTGCGAACCGGTCTGCCCCGTCGAGGCGATCTACCTCGACGATGACATTCCAGTCGGCCAGCAAGACTTCGTCGCCACGAACGCGGCCTTCTTCGACACGGCGCTGCCCGGCCGCGACACCGCGCTCGGCTCGCCGGGCGGCGCTGGCGCGGTGGGTGAGCTCGGCGTGGACACGCCGTTCGTCGCGGGCTACGAGAAATGAGAACTCCACTGCGGGTGGCGATCATCGGCGCCGGGCCTGCCGGTATCTACGCCGCCGACGCGTTGATGAAGTCCGATGCCTGCGCACACCGGGGAGTGAGCATCGACCTCTACGAGCGCATGCCCGCGCCCTTCGGCCTCATCCGCTACGGCGTCGCCCCCGACCACCCCCGTATCAAGGGCATCATCACCGCCCTGCACAAGGTCCTCGACAAAGACCAGGTCCGCCTACTCGGCAACATCGACTACGGCACCGACATCACCCTCGACGACCTGCGCCAGTTCTACGACGCGGTCATCTTCTCCACCGGCGCCAACGCCGACCGCGCCCTGGCCATCCCCGGCATCGACCTCGACGGCTCCTACGGCGCCGCCGACTTCGTGTCCTGGTACGACGGCCACCCCGACGTCCCCCGCTCCTGGCCCCTCGAGGCCGAGAAGGTCGCCGTCCTCGGCGTCGGCAACGTCGCCCTCGACGTCGCGCGCGTGCTGGCCAAGACCGGTGACGAACTGCTGCCGACCGAGATCCCGCCGAACGTCTACGAAGGACTCAAGGCCAACAAGGCCCTCGAGGTCCACGTGTTCGGTCGTCGTGGCCCCGCGCAGGCCAAGTTCACGCCCCTCGAGCTGCGCGAACTGGATCACTCGCCGACGATCGAGGTCATCGTCAACCCCGAGGACATCGACTACGACGAAGGCTCCGAAGCCGCACGCCGTAACTCCAAGCAGGTCGACATGGTCGCCAACACCTTGGAGCAGTGGGCCATCCGCGACCACGGCGACCGCCCGCACAAGCTGTTCCTGCACTTCTTCGAATCGCCCTCGGAGATCCTCGGCGCCGACGGCAAGGTCGTCGGCCTGAAGACCGAACGCACTCAGCTCGACGGCACCGGCAACGTCAAGGGCACCGGCGAATTTCGGGTGTGGGAGGTGCAGGCGGTCTATCGGGCGGTCGGCTATCGCTCCGAAGATGTCGCCGACATCCCGTTCGACGACCGCACCGGCACCATCCCCAACGAAGCGGGACGCGTGCTGATCGACCCGAACGCGCGCGAGGGGGCGCGATACCTCGACGGGGTGTATGTCACCGGCTGGATCAAACGCGGCCCCGTCGGCCTGATCGGCCACACCAAAGGCGACGCCGCCGAAACCGTTGCCTGCCTGCTGGCCGATCAGGCCCGGCTGACGCCGGCGCCGCGACCACACCCCGATGCGGTGACCGAACATCTCACCGCCGCGGGCATTGCCTTCACCACCTGGGAAGGCTGGTACCGACTGGACGCCCACGAACGCGCGCTGGGCGAAGCCGAAGGACGCGAGCGGATCAAGGTCGTCGAACGCGCGGACATGCTGCATGCCGGCCTGGCCCAGTGAGGAGGAGCCCATGACATCACCGACCGAACCCCAGATCAGGACCGCGCTCGCCGGCGTCGACGACCCCGAGATCGGCCGTCCCATCACCGAATTGAACATGGTCGAGACCATCGACATCGACGGAGAAGGTCGTGTCGCGGTAGCCATCCTGCTCACCGTCGCAGGATGCCCCCTTCGGGCGAAGATCAGTGACGACATCCGCGCCGCCGTCACCGCGGTGCCCGGCGTCGCCGGTGTCGAGATCGACTTCGGGGTGATGAGCGAGGAGCAGCGCCGTAGCCTGAGAATCCAGCTCCGGGGACCCGCATCCGAGAATGTCTCCGCTCTCGTACAACCGGATTCACCCACCCGCGTGTACTGCGTGGTCTCGGGCAAAGGCGGCGTCGGGAAGTCGAGTGTGACCGTCAATCTGGCGGTCGCGCTGGCTCGACGCGGACTACGCGTCGGTCTCATGGACGCCGATGTCCACGGTCACTCGGTACCCGCGATGCTCGGCATCACCACCGCGCCCACCCTGGTCGAATCAATGATCATGCCGCCCAACGCATTCGGCGTACGGGTCGTGTCGATCGGGATGTTCGTCGACGACAACGCCCCCGTCGTCTGGCGCGGGCCGATGCTGCACCGCGCGTTGCAGCAGTTCGTCAACGACGTGTACTGGGGCGAGCTGGATATTCTGCTGATCGACATGCCACCGGGCACCGGCGACGTGGCCATCTCCCTGGCCCAGTTGCTGCCCACCGCGCAGCTGCTGGTCGTCACCACGCCGCAACGCACCGCGGCTCGCATCGCCGAACGCGCGGGCGCCGTGGCCGCGCAGACCGGTCAGCGGGTGGCGGGCATCATCGAGAACATGTCCTGGTACGACAGTCCCGACGGCACCCGGCAGACCCTGTTCGGCGCGGGCGGCGCCACCGCGGTGAGCCGCGCGCTGAGCGGCCTGCTCGGCACCTATTGCCCGGTCATCGGCCGGATCCCGTTCGATCCGGTGGTCTGCGCGGCCGGCGATCAGGGCGCTCCGTTCGTCGACACCGATCCCCACTGCGCACCCGCCCTGGCGATCGGCGAGATCGCGGCGACCATCGCGCCGATCGTGCGCCGCCCGCTGTCTGTGACCCCGGTCAGCCCGGTGCCTGCCTGAGATCGAGGCGAAATAGTGCGTAAGCGGAGCTGACGGCTCTAGTCTGTTAGCGCTACGCACTGTGGAGGTTGGATCACATGACGGTCGAGATCGTGACCGAACCGGCGCCCGAGAACCTGTGGACCGGATCGGGCCGGGCGACCGGGACACCGCCGACGTCGATGATCGAGCGGATGACGCTCATCCTGGACGCGTTCGACGCCGCCACACCCACGCTGACGCTGCTCGGGCTCGCCGAACGCACCGGGCTGCCGCGCTCGACCGTGCATCGCATCCTCGACCAGATGATCCGGCTGCGCTGGCTCGCGCACACTCCGGGCGGCTACCGGCTGGGGTTGCGGGTGCTCGAACTCGGCGGGCTCGCGGCCGAGCAGAACGAACTGCGCGAGGTGGTGGGGCCATTGCTCTACGAACTCAGTCAGCGCACGGGGCTGGTGGGACACCTCGCGGTGCTGGACGGGCGTGAGGTGTTGTTCCTGGATCGTTCGGGGGGCCGCGGACGGGTGGTCATCCCGACCCGTGTCGGCGGCAGGCTGCCCGCGCACTCCACGGCGGTGGGCAAGGCGCTACTGGCCACGCTGGAGCCCGGCATCGCCGAGGCCGCGCTGCGGGGCAATGCCGTGGCACGGACCGCGCGCACGATCGTCGACCGGGCCGAACTGCACCGCGAACTCGCCCGCATCCGCAACCGTCAGGGCGTGGCCGTGGACACCGAGGAGTCGCTGCCGGGCGTCGGTTGCGTGGCGGTGCCGATCCGCGGCCGCGGTGTCGCGGTGGCCGCGATCTCGTTGTCGGGCACGGTCAATGGTGAGCGCACCGCGCTCGACACCGCGCGGCTGGCTCGGGCGCTGGCCGAGGTGGCCAAGGAAGCGTCACGCACCCTGGCCCCCCGGCACCCGCACTAGGCTGTGCGTCGCGCGATCGCTCGCCCGGCCGCCCGACCGGAGAAGATGCACCCGCCCAGGAACGTGCCCTCCAGCGCGTTGTAACCGTGCACGCCGCCACCGCCGAACCCGGCGACCTCACCGGCCGCGTACAAGCCGGGGAACACCGAGTTGTCCGGGCGCAGCACCTGCGAATCGAGGTCGGTCTGCAGCCCGCCGAGGGTCTTGCGGGTCAGCACATTGAGGCGCACCGCGATGAGCGGGCCGTGGGCAGGGTCGAGGATGCGGTGCGGCTTGGCGACGCGGAGCTTGTCGCCGAGGAACTTGCGGGCGCTGTTGGTCGCGGTCACCTGCGCGTCCTTGGAGAAGGAGTTGGCGACCTCGCGATCGCGGCCCACGATCTGGTGCTCGAGGGCGGCCACGTCCAACTTCGGGCCGCGGGAGATGTCGTTCATGCCGTCGACGAGTTCGGCCAGGGACTCGGCGACCACGAAGTCCACGCCATGCTGCTTGAACGCCTCCACCGGGCCCGGCGCGCCCTTGGCGAGCCTGCTGCGCACGGTGAACTTCAAATCCTTGCCGGTGATGTCGGGGTTCTGTTCCGAACCCGACAGCGCGAACTCCTTCTCGATGATCGACTGGTTCAGGACGAACCACGAGTAGTCGTAGCCCGTCGACAGGATCTGGCGCATGGTCTCGTTGGTGTCGAAACCGGGGAAACACGGTGCGGGCATGCGGTTTCCGTTCGCGTCGAACCACAGCGACGACGGGCCGGGGATGATGCGGATGGCGTGATCGGGCCAGATCGGATCCCAGTTGTGGATGCCCTCGGTGTAGTGCCACATCCGATCGCGGTTGACCAGCGCCGCCCCGGCCTCCTCGGAGATCCCGAGCATCCGGCCGTCGACATAGGCGGGCACACCGGAGATCATGTGCTCCGGGCACGGGCCGAGCCGTTCGGTGGGCCAGTTGCGGCGGATGAGGTCGTGGGCGTGCCCGATGCCACCCGAACTCACGAGAACCGCGGGGGCTCGGAAGGTGAACTCGCCCACCACTTCCCGGTTCGAGGCCTGACCGCGGTCGGTGTCGGAGGGGGCGAGAACGCTGCCGCGCACGCCGGTCACGGCGCCCTCCTCGACGATCAGCTCGTCGACGCGGTGCCGGAAGGCGAAGCGGACCAACCCTTTCGCCTCACCGGCCAGCACCGGCTCGCGGAACACCCGCAGTACCTCGGGCCCGGTGCCCCAGGTGAGGTGGAACCGCGGCACCGAGTTGCCGTGCCCGCCCGCCAGGCCACCGCCCCGCTCGGCCCAGCCGACCAGCGGGGTGAAACGCAGACCCAGGGCGTGCAGGTAGTCCCGCTTCTCGTCGGTGGCGAACCGCACGTAGGCCTTCGCCCACTCGCGGCCCATCCGGTCCTCGTCGTCGCGGTCGAAACCGGCCGATCCCAGCCAATCCTGCAGTGCCAGTTCGTAGGAGTCCTTGATGCCCATCCTGCGCTGCTCCGGGCTGTCGACGACGAACAGCCCACCCAGCGACCAGAACGCCTGCCCGCCGAGGTTGGCGCGATTCTCCTGATCGAGCACCAAGACCTTGCGTCCGGCGAGCACCAGCTCGTGCGCGGCCACCAGGCCCGCCAGTCCGGCGCCGACGACAATCGCGTCGGGGGTGAAATCTTCGGTGGGCTCAGGCGCTGTGCTCGACATGTCTGGAACGTAGCATTGGTTCGTCGGCAGGCGGGGGCAAGTCCTGGAAAACACCCTGACCTGCGACATTTCATTCTATGAAAGGCTCGACACGCTCATGAACGTCCGAACCCGTACCGGCGCCGCCGTCCTCACACTCGCCGTCGTGGCCGGCCTCGGCGCCACCTCGTGCTCGAAGTCGCGCTGGTGTGAACGCGATCAGGGCGACGTTCTCGTCGCGGACTCCTACTGCGAGCGTGGTGTCGCGGGCTACGAGTGGGAGCCCGATCACGACAAGCCCAAGTACAAGAAGAAGCCCAAGAAGCACTGACGTAGCGCCAGCGGCGTTGTGCCGCAGGCGATCCGAGATGTAACCGTGGCGCAGCCGATGCCGAGTCAGCGCCATGTCTTTGCAGGTCAGCGGGTATTCCACCACTGAGCACACCGAATGCTGTTGGGCAGGAGGTGAATCGCTCTTTCTCTATTTCTCACAACGGCGTGAGTGGGTGGGCACGATGACCTATCGGAAGGCAATTCGTATCGTCGCAAGGCAAACAGCGCGAGCGCTGTCGGTGTTGCTACTGGCCGCGGGAATCGGGACAGCGATGTCCCCGGGACTGACAGCGTGGGCGCAGAATTGCGCCACCCTCGACGTCGTGATCGCCCGCGGCACAGTAGAACCCGGCTATCTGGGAGCCGCGATCGGCGACCCGCTCTACGCGGTACTGAGCGCGCAACTACCGGTGGACACCACCGCCCATCGCGTGGACTACCCAGCCGATCTGCTGGTGCCGACCTCGATGCCCGACGGTACCCGGGCCATGACCGGCCACCTGATCGACCAGGCCGCCGCCTGCCCGGACCAGCGTTTCGTTCTCGTCGGCTACTCCCAGGGCGCGGTGGTCACCCACGGTGTCCTCGGATCCGCCCCGCTGCCCGGCGCGTGGGTATTGCCCCCTGAGCTGTCTTCGCGCGTCGTCGCGGTGCTGCTGTTCGGTGACCCGCTGCGATTGATCGGCGGCACGGTGCCGCCGATGTATGCCGATCGCACCGCGAACTATTGCGCCGCAGGCGATCCGGTGTGCGCGGGCGGGGTGTTCCCGGCCGCGCACGGCAGCTACGGATGGGCGTTCGCGGCCGCGGCCGGACAGGTGAGCGCCCGGTTGTGACCCCCGCTCAGAGAGCGGGCATCACCCCCGACAGGACAGCGCCGACCTGCGCCACCGCGCGGTCGATGCTGCCTGTCGGCTGGAACAGATGACTCAGCGTCAGCCGGACCATGATCTCGACGACCGAGGTCAGCTCGTCATCGGTGAGGGACGCGAATTCGTACTGCTCGCGGACGGTGTCGCTGAGGGCGGCCACGGCCCGCCCGAGCACCGGCTCCGGGTCACTCACCAGGGCCGGCAGCAAGGCGGTATCGCCGTCCTGGCGAGCTGAGAGCACCGCCTTGATCAGGGTGTTGTCGCCCGCGGCGCGCAATGTGTACTCGGCGGCGGCGGTCATGCCGGCGAGCGGGTCGGCCGGATGCCGGGCCAATGTCTCGGCGATGCCGGTCAGGTAGATGCCGGTCTCACGCTCGATCAGGGCATCCGCGAGCGCCTGCTTGGTGCCGATCTCCTTGTAGAGGACCGGCCTGCTGATACCGACCTCCTTGGCCACCCGCGACATGTTGACCGCGCCCCAGCCCTCGCTCACGACCATCGTGCGCGCGGCGTCGATCATCCGGTCGCGCAGCAGTTGGCGCATTTCTGCCTGAAAGTTCGGTGGTTCGGCCACGTGATCATCCTACATGTGCCCATCGATGTGCTCGTTCATTGACAATATGTGTGATTGTGTATCCAATCGGAACAACGCACGCTAATGTGTAAACGAAGGCGACTTCGAGCGAGAAGGTGTCCGAAGTCTCGGTGATGAGGAGAATGGCAATGACGACATCTCGAATCGGTGACCACGCAGGATCGGCGGCCCCGCCGCGGTGGCGAGATCCCAAGCGATACCTGTGGCTGTTCGGCCTCGTCGCCCCCAGCGCGACGCTGCTGGCGAGCGGGTTCGTGTGGGCCTTCAACCAGTTCGGCTGGCAGGCTGTCGCGCCCGTGTGGTGGTGGCTCGGGCCGATCCTGCTGTACGTGCTGCTGCCGACCCTCGACCGATTCTTCGGGCCCGACGGCAAGAACCCGCCCGACGAGGTGATGGAGCAGCTGGAGAACGACAAGTACTACCGCTACTGCACCTACGCCTACATTCCGTTGCAGCTGGTCAGCCTGGTGTTCGCCTGCTACCTGTGGACCGCGGACAACCTGGCCTGGCTCGGCATCGACGGTGGTCTCGGCCTGATCTCCAAGATCGGTCTGGCCTTCACGATCGGCGCGATGGGCGGCGTCGGCATCAACACCGCGCACGAACTCGGCCACAAGAAGGACGAACTCGAACGCTGGCTGTCGAAGATCACGCTGGCCCAGACCTTCTACGGCCACTTCTACATCGAGCACAACCGTGGCCACCACGTGCGCGTCGCGACGCCGGAGGACCCGGCCAGCGCGCGGTTCGCCGAATCGTTCTGGAGCTTCCTGCCGCGCAGCGTGTGGGGCAGCTTGACCTCGGCGTGGGAGCTGGAGCGCACCCGCATGCAGCGGCTGGGCAAGAGCACGTTCTCGCTGCAGAACGACGTGGTGAACGCCTGGCTCATGTCGGTCGTGCTGTGGGTGGGGCTGGTCGCGGTGTTCGGTCCGTCGATTCTGCCGTTCCTGGTGATCCAGGCGATCTACGGTTTCTCGCTGCTGGAAACGGTGAACTACCTCGAGCACTACGGTCTGCTCCGGCAGAAGACCGCCTCGGGCCGCTACGAGCGCTGCACCCCCGAGCACAGCTGGAACTCCGACCACATCGTCACCAACATCTTCCTCTACCACCTGCAACGGCACAGCGACCATCACGCCAACCCCACCCGCCGCTACCAGATCCTGCGCCACATGGACGGCGCGCCCGAGCTGCCCAGCGGCTACGCGAGCCTGATCGGCCTGGCCTACCTGACGCCGCTGTGGCGCAGGGTGATGGACCATCGCGTGCTCGCCCACTACAACGGCGACATCACCCGCGTGAACATCCAGCCCAGCAAGCGGGCGCGGGTCCTGGCGAAGTACGGAGTGAACTGATGGCGTATCTCTGCCCGATCTGCGACTACGTCTACGACGAGCGATTCGGTGCTCCCCGTGAGGGTTTCGCGCCCGGCACGGCCTGGGCACAGATCCCCGACGACTGGTGCTGCCCCGACTGCGGTGTGCGCGAGAAGGTCGACTTCGAACCGAGGGAAGGCGCGACCCGATGAGCGACTATCGATTGTTCCAGTGCGTCCAGTGCGGCTTCGAATACGACGAGGCTCTCGGCTGGCCCGAGGACGGTATCGAACCCGGCACCCGCTGGGACGACATTCCCGACGACTGGTCCTGCCCCGACTGTGGTGCCGCCAAGGCCGATTTCGATATGCGGGAGGTGAGCCGCGGATGAGTGGACGGATCGTCATCGTCGGCACCGGCGTCGCCGGTGCCACCGCCGCCCAGACCCTGCGACGCGAGGGCTACGCCGGTGAGATCGTGCTCGTCGGGGCCGAACCCGATCTGCCGTATCGCCGACCGGCGGTCTCCAAGGAGCTGCTCGCGGGTACTACGCCGTTCCAGCGCGTGGTGCTGAAGCCGGTGAAGTTCTGGGCCGACAACGCGATCGATCTGCGCCCGGCCACGCTGGTGCGCGCCATCGACACCGACAGCGCGACAGTGCGTTTGAGCACCGGCGAGGTGCTCGGCTACGACAGCCTGCTGCTCGCCACCGGAGCCGGCGCGCGCACGATCGACACCGCGTCCACCCGCGTGCACACCTTGCGGAGACAGGCCGACGTCGTCGCACTGCAAAACGCGATCGACATGGGCGGCTCGCTGCTCATCATCGGTGGCGGGCTCATCGGGTGCGAAGTCGCCGCCACCGCGCGCGGTCTCGGCGCCGAGGTGACGCTGGTGAACGCCGGGCCGGGGTTGCTCGATCGGGTAGTGCCGAACGCCGTGTCGAACCTGGTGCGCGACATCCACATCGCGCACGGCGTCGTCGTCGAGAACAGCGTCACCACCACGCAACTCGTCGACACCGCCACCGGCGTCGCCGCCACCACCACCGACGGCCGCACGTTCACCGCGGCCGCCGCCCTGGTCGCCATCGGCTCGATCCCCGACACCGCCCTGGCCGAATCCGCCGGCATCGCGGTGAACGACGGCATCGTCATCGACCAGCACTACCGCACCTCGGCCCCCGCCGTCTTCGCCGCGGGCGACGCCACCACCGCATTCAACCCCCGCCGTGGGGAATACGAACGCGGCCAACATTGGAACACGGCGATGTCGGACGGTGCCGCGGCCGCCAAAGCCATCCTCGGCCACCCTGCGGCCCCCGCCGACGTCCCCTGGGGCTGGACCGACCAACACGGCCTGTCGATGCACTTCACAGGCTGGCTGCACCCCCACGACGACCTGGTCATCGACGGCGACCTCGACTCCCGGGACTTCCTCGCGATCGCCCTCCACAACGGCCACCCCGTCGGCGCCGTAGCCATGGCAAGACCGAGAGAACTCCGAGCCACCCGCACCCTCATCGCCGCAGGGCAGCCGTGGTCACCGAACGCATCCCTCGACCTGGTCCGCGCACGCTGAACCGAGAGCCGGCGAATTCAGCGAAATCTGTCGGCTGTTGCGGTCAGGAACTGGCCGCGATGGGTTTTAGCGTGGGGTTATGGAACTGAGAGAGGACGCGAAGAAGGTTGTTGTCACTACGCCGGTCGGGCATGTGGGGGCTCGGGTTGTGCAGTTGCTGGTGCAGGCGGGGGTTCGGCCGACTGTGCTGATGCGCGATCCTGGGCGGCTCGACGACGCGATGCGGGAGTTCGTCGATGTCGTGCGGGTCGATCAGGGGGATTCGGAGGCGGTGGTGCGAGCTACCGTGGGAGCGGATCGGTTGTTCTGGGTGGATCCGCCTGCGCTGGTGGATGGTGATCCGGTGGCAGGGTTCGCGCGGATGGGGGCGTCGGCGGCGCGTGCTGTTGTCGAGAACGGGATCGAGGCGACGGTGTTCGTCAGCAGTGTGGGTGCTGAGAAGCGGGGTGGGGCCGGGGAAATCGACGGGCTGGCGCGGACCGAGGAGTTGCTCGACAAGACCGGGGCGAATGTGGCGCACCTGCGGTGCGGCTACTTCTTCACCAATCTGCTGACCCAGCTCGATGAAATCCGGGCGGGCACGCTGTCCACACCGTGGCCGCCCGACCATGCGATGGCCTGGGTGGATCCGCGCGATATCGGTGAGGTGGCGGCGGCCCGACTGCTGTCGGACGCCTGGTCGGGGCGTGTCGTGCAGGCCGTGCACGGTCCGCGGGATCTGACCTTCACCGAGGTCGCCGAGATCCTCGGCCGGCAGTTGGGCCATGAGGTCACCCCGATCCACCTCGCCGACAACGAGTTCCGGGAAGCGCTGCGATCAGCGGGCCTCGGACAGGGCCAGATCGACGGAATCGCCGGTATGTCAGCGGGATTGAGTTCCGGATTCGTCGCGGAGAACCCGCGAACGGTGCTCACCACCACGCCGACGACCCTCGCCGCCTGGGCCAGCACCTTCCTGCGGTGAACCGAACCGGCCGGTCACGACGACGAACGTCGTGACCGGCCGGGTGTTCAGGGTGATGTCACCAGTGCACGCCGGGCAGTACCCGGCTCATGCGGGCCGCCGAGTTCGGCATCACCATCAGCGGCGCGAAGACCGGGCCGAGGACAGTGAGGGCATTGCGTGCCGGTTCGGCGGGCTCGGTGACCGCGGCGGGAACGGACTTGCCCTGTGCCGCAGTGGATTCGCCGAAGAACCGGAACCCGGTGTGCATGATCGTGCGCTTGAGCGAGGGCAGGAACATCTCGACCGCCTGGGCGAAGGTGCCCGCGGGGGTGTCGATGCGGTCGGGGCGTTCCAGCAGAGCGCGCACCACGATGTCGGCCGCCCGGTCGGGGTCGGGCAGGGGCAGCGAACGGTAGAGATCGGTGGGCGCGATCATCGGGGTGCGCACGAGCGGCATCCGGATCGAGGTGAAAGAGACACCGTCGCCACGGTTTTCGACCGCGGCGATATCGCTGAAGTTGTCCAGGGCGGACTTGCTCGCGGCATAGGCGGCGAAGCGAGGTGCCTTGGTCTGCACGGCGATGGAGGAGATGTTGACGATGTGGCCGAAGTGACGTTCGCGCATCGAGGGAAGCAGCCCCAGGATGAGACGCACGGCACCGAAGTAGTTGACCGCCATGGTGCGTTCGAAGTCGTGCATCCGGTCCACCGAGTTGGCCACCGAACGGCGGATGGAGCGACCGGCGTTGTTGATCAGGTAGTCGACATGGTGGTGCTCGGTCAGCACCGTCTTGACGAGGAGATCGACAGCCTCCGCATCGGTGATGTCGCAGGGGTAGGCGAACGCGGAGCCGCCCTCGGCGCGCACGGATTCCGCTGCGGCCGTGAGATCTTCGACGCCACGGGCGATCATCAGCACGATCGCGCCACGGCGGGCGACGGCATGGGCCGTGGCCAGACCGATACCCGAGGACGCGCCGGTGATCAGCACCGTACGGCCCGAGAGCGGGTGCGCGTCGGCGGCGGGACGACCGCGGTGCGGGTCCAGGTTGACGCGCCAGAAGTCCCAGAGACGGTCGGCATAGGTGTCGAACGCGGGCACGGTGAGCCCGGGCAGTACCGCCTGGGTGGAGTCGGAGACGAAGTCGGCGGTGAACCCGACGTGCGGTGCGACCTCGGCGGGAATGCCCGCCTGTTCGAACAGGAAGTCGCGCACCGTGTTCGCGCCGGGAACATGACCGAGCCCGCTCAGCGCGCGTGCGCTACCGGGCACGGTGCCGATGCCGACCGGACCGCCCGCGGCGGTCGCCAGCGCGCGGTAGATCTCCCCGAACGGCTGCGGCCGCGGGTTGACCAGGTGGAACGTGCGCCCGTCCAGGCCGTCGCGGCGCACCAGCCGCACCATCGCCTCGGCGACGTAGTCGACCGGCACCACATTGGTCGCACCCAGATCGGGCAGCGGCAACGGCAGTTCGGACGGCAGGCCCGCCAGCGTGGAAATGGCCGAGAAGAAGTAGTACGGGCCGTCGATCTTGTCCATCTCGCCGGTCCGCGAATCACCGACGACGATCGCCGGGCGGTACACCCGCCAGCGCACGTCGGTGGCCTCGCGAACAAGCTTCTCCGCGGCGAACTTGGTGCGGTGGTACGGCGAGGTCAGGTTCTGGCCGAGGTCGAAATCCTCCTCGAAGAATTTGCCGCGGTGGTCGCCCGCCACCGCCACCGAGGACACGTGGTGCAGGGTGGCATCGAGGTTGCGGGCCAACTCGATCACCGAGCGAGTGCCCGCGACGTTGGCCGCGTGGGCGGTCTCCTCGTCGGCGGTCATGTCGTAGACCGCGCCGAGGTGCAGCACGTGATCTGCCCGCGGTGCGCCGTCGCCGAGACCGAGGCCGTCGGCGGTCAGGTCCCCGACCAGCGCGAACACGCGGTCACTGTCGGGATGTTGCGCATTGTGCGCGGTGAACTTGGGCAGCGACTCGGCGCGCACCAGCACGTGCACGATCGCGGTGGGGTCGGCTGCGAGCAGCCCCCGCACTACGCGTCGACCCAGAAATCCGGTACCGCCTGTCACGATGTAGGAAACCATCGCTCCTCCTGAAAATCTCGAAACACGGTGTCGCGCAACAGTGATCGGCATGCGGCGGTGAATGCGAAATCAACGGTTGAGGTCCAGCAGCAAAGTGGCTGGAGAGAAACCGGGCACATCGTCGTCCCGGCTACGCTTACCGTACTCGTCAGTAACCTAGCCGGGCAAGCTGATGGCGTGGTATCACCGTGTGGGAATTGTCACCCATCGCCGCAGGTCAAAGGGTATGTGTGACAGATACTTTCAGTAACCGAGAGTTTCAGACAACATGTCGCTACCGATCCGCCAGGACATCGGCCACAGTGCTCGCGATCCTGGTGCGGAACACCTCGGGGGCGAAGGTGTTGGCGTGCTCGCGGATCTTCGCGGGATCGTAGGAGGCCGAGCGGAATTCGCCCATCATGTCGGCCAGCGCCGCGACGACGTCCTCATCGGATCCGGCCGGTACGTATTCGCCGGTGACGCCGGGGCGCACTGTATCGAGCGCGCCGCCGGCGCCGACCGCGAGCACCGGCGTGCCGCAGGCCATCGCCTCCACCGGCACGATGCCGAAATCCTCGATGCCCGGCATGAGCAGCGCTTGGCAGCGCCGGTACATGTCCTGCAACAGCTCGCCCGAGGTGGCGCCGAGGAAGGTCGTCTCCGAGCCCGCGATCTCGTCGAGCTGCGCGCGGAACCGGCCTTCGCCGAGGACCACCAGGCGAACCCCGGCCCGCTGCGCGGCGCGAATGGCGAGGTCGGCGCGCTTGTAGGGCACGAGCCTGCCCGCGCACAGGAAGAAGTCCTCGCGTTGCACCGACGGATCCGGGGTGAAGCGGCTGACCTGCACCGGCGGGTTGACGACCGAGGCGGGCAGCCCCCACCACTCGGTGACCCGCTCGGCCACCGCGTGCGAGTTGGCGATGACGTGGGTGAGCCGCGGGGCGGCGCGCAGTTCGCCCCGCCGGGCCAGGGTGCCCAGCGCGCCCAGCGCCAGCTGGCCTGTACGACCGCCTGCCTCCTGTGCGCGGAACTCGCGATCCCAGGCCCAGCGGGCGGGGGAGTGCACGTAGGCGACCACCGGCGCGTCGGTGGCCAAGGCAGCCTGGGTGGCGAACGCGTGATGGCTGATCACCACGACATCGAAGTCGCGCAACGGCATTCGCCGTAGCACGCGCGGAACCAGCGGGAGCAGGGGAGCGTGCCTGCCGCCGGTGTAGGTGTGCGCCCTGCTGAGCCAGGTGTCGTGCACGGTGCGCACCGGCTCGCGCACGCCACCCGGCGCGACGATCGGTGCGAAAACGTCAGCATCGGGCCAGGTTTCGACGAATTCGCCGACAACGGCCTCGGAGCCGCCGAACTCGGTGAAACGTTCGTGGACGATGGCGACACGGGTCATCGGCGGGAGCTCGCTTCGATCTGTCGGGGTGCGGCGGTGCGACGCAGGGCGGGTGCGACCGGACGACCGGTCAGCAGACCGTCGACGGTGCCGCGGGCAAGGGCGGTGCGGTACACCCGGGCGGCCTCGGCGAACGCGGCGATGGTGTCGTCGACGGCGGTGTCGTCGTGGGCGGCCGAGGTGACGAACGACTGACCGAGGACCCCGTGGGTCAGCATCTCCTGGATGAACAGGGTTCGAAAGGCTTGGGACGCAACACCGTCGGCGTCGTGCGTGCGGAAAATGGAGCAGGACGGGCGCCCCGTCACCGACAGGTGCTCGGCGATGCCGAGCTCGGTGGCGATCGCGTTCGCCCCCGCGGCCAACCGGTTACCGGCCGCTTCCATCCGGGCGACCGGGTCCTCGGTCCGGTAGGCGTGCACCACCGCGCGAAACGCCGCCAGCGACGCGGTCTCCGGGCCGTGCGTGGTCGACAGCAGGAACACGCGGTCGTGGTCGGTCCGGAGTCCGCCGCGTTCCATGAACTCGCGTTTGCCCGCCAGCGCCGCGATGGGGAAACCGTTTCCCATCGCCTTGCCCCAGCACGACAGATCGGGGGCGACGCCGTATACCGCCTGCGCACCACCCGCCGACCAGCGGAAACCGGTGATCATCTCGTCGAAGACCAGCAGGGCGCCGTACCGGTCGCACAGGTCGCGGACCGCGGACAGGTAGCCGTGTTCGGGTTCGCCGGTGGCGGTCGCGGGTTCCATCACCACGGCGGCGATCGGCGACGCGGCCAGGACTCGACGCAGCGCGGAGAGGTCGTTGTAGGGGAAGGTCACGGTGTCGACCGGGGGGATACCGGCCGACATCGGTGTGGTGCCGATGAACCAGTCGTCGACGGAGAAGAAGGGCTGCTGACAGACCGCGACGCGGTCGCGTCCGGTCACCGCGCGGGCCAGGCGCACCGCGGCGGTGGTCGCGTCGGAACCGTTCTTGGTGAACTTCACCATGTCGGCGCCGGGGACCAGATCCAGGAAGTCCTGGGCGGCCAGCAGTTCCAGCTCGGTGGGGCGGGTGAAGCTGACCCCGTCGGCGATGGTCGACGACACCGCGTCCAGCACGGGTCGGTACGCGTGGCCGAGCGTCACCGACCGCAACCCCATCCCGTATTCGACATAGCGATTGCCGTCGGCGTCCCATACGTGCGCGCCCTTGCCGCGCACCAGGATCGGCGCCATGTTCTCCGGGTACTGATCGGCGCCACGAGCGTAGGTGTGCGCACCGCCCGGCACCAGATCGTGCAGGCGGGCCTGGATCTCATTGCTGCGCTGGAACGTTCGCATCAGCGGCGACCTCCGTGACTCGGTGGTGTAGTCAGGGCCCACAGGCGATGGTCGGCGCGGACACCCGTGGGGCCGCAATGGTCGTGTAGCACACCTTCTTCGGTGAAATGGGCGGCAGCCAAAGCGGTGTTCGGAGCGGGGTCGGCGCTGGGGACTTCGGCGGCGATCCGCCGAAGCCCGAGTTCGGAGAACCCGTGTTCGGCGACCGCCCGTAGCGCCGCCCCCAGCTGCGTGGCCTCGACGAGCTCGGGATCCGCCCATGCCGACAGCCGGGCGACGCGCCCGGTCATCGTCGGTTCGAACAATCGGATCTCCCCGGCGTACCGACCCTCGGCCAGGAGCACGAGGACCAGCCCGGCCGGTGACCGCAACCCGTGGCGGGCATTGCGCAGGGCGCGGTGCCACTCGCGCCGATGCCGGCGCCGGTCGGTCGGTGCGAGCCGGGCGCGGTGGGCGGTAGCGGCCGCCTGCCAGTCGACCCGGTCGGCGCGGGACAGGCTGCGCACCGAGATGGCCGGCGCATCGGTGACGGTGATCCGCACCGTGCGGGCGAGCGTGTACCGGCGCAGACGGCGAACGACCAGCCACAGCAACAGCCGCAGCGCGGCGATCGCGATGATCGCCGGTGAGGGCCCACCGGCGCGCGAGGATCGATCGGTGGTCGGCGCTGGGAACTGTGGCGCGACCGCGAAAGTCTCGGGGGTCGAACTGTCACGTGCGGTCCACGCCCACAACGCGTGGTCACGCAGCGACCCACCCGCGTCGAAGGCCACGGCCATGGTGGCTTCCTTGCGGAAGCCGAGGGCGCGCACCGATCCGGCGGCGGGCAGATTGGCGGGGGAGATCGGCGCGACAACGCGTACCAGCCCGAGCGCGGTGACTCCGTAATCGAGCAACATCGCGCCCGCCACGGTGATCATCCCCTGGCCTGCCCAGCGGGCGTCTATCCAGCCGCTGGACTCGGCGGTCCCCGTCGCGGTGTCGATGACGCAGTACTCCAGCTGTCCGACGAATTGTCCGTCGACCTCGATCGCACCCGCGTAGCGGCGTCCGGCGCGCATGTCGGCACGGGCCAGCAGACATTCGCGCGCCCAACGCCGCGCGGTGTGCCGTCGCTCCCACGGCAGCGGGGAGGTGCTCCAATACGGCTCGATATGGGCGCGATCACGCAGCCGGATCTCGCGCCACGCGGCGAAATCCGACATCCGGGGTGGGCGCAATCGGATCTCGTGGCCGTTGTGTCGCACCGGGCCGAGGGTCAGCCGCGACAATTCGCGATCGTTCGGCCGTTGTCTGCTTCGGTAGGAAATGGTCACGCCGCGGAGCTAGCTGTCGCGTGGTTCGGTGGGAGTCGCGCGCGGACTGCTCGGCGTGTACCCGACCCGAGGCAGCGCCATGGTCTCGGGGTCGTGCGAGATGGTGGCCGAGCGCGGGGTGACCGGGGCAGCGCGGCGTGGCGGCGTGTCGAACGATGCCGGGGGAGCCGGCGACGTGCGCATCCGGGAATCGGCGGCGGGTGCACGGGTTTCCATCGCGGGAGCACGGTTGTCGGGTGCGGGTGCTCGGGTTTCCGCCGTGGGCGCGACCTTGTCGGTGTCGACCCCCGTGGGCTCGGCTGGCTTCTTGCCGCCACGACGACGGCCACGAGCCACCCCGGCCAGCACCAGACCTTCGGCGACCACGATCAATGTGGCCAGCGCGGCGAACAACCCTTCCTGCACCGGGTGCGGGGCAACGAGTTCCCAGGAGGGCGCGGTGAGCACCGTCAGGCGCGCGGGGCCGAGTACCTGGCGGAACTCGGTCTCGCGCGCGACATCACGGGCGTCGAAACTCAGCTCCGGGCGCAGCGGATCGTCGGACAGACGCTTGGAGAAGGTGTCCTCGACCGCGCGCCGGTGTGCTTCCAGGTCGGCCGCGGACCGTGCGATCGCCTCGGTCCGCATCTGGGAACCGACGCTGTCGAGCGACTGTTCGACTGCCACGACCAATTTCGAGGCCTGCTCGGGCGAGCCGGCCTCGGCCGTGATGATCAGCAACGACGGCGCGGGACCGGTCATCGCCGACACCCGGGAGCGCAGATCCGCTTCCGAGGGTGCGAGCCCGTTCTTCACCACATCCGAGAGCACGCGGGTATCGGTGACCATCACAATGTAGGGCTGGGTCAGTTCGTTGAACACCGCGCCGATCGACGGCTGCGAGATCTGGACGGTGATGCTCGCCTGGTAGGTCCGCTCGCTCCCGTCACGAACCAGCCACACCGCGCCGCCGACAATGATCGCGGCAACCAGGGCGAACGGCAGCACCCGTATCAGTTGGCGAAGATGGCCCGCGATGTTCACCGCGGGCATCGACCGCCCGCCGGAGTCGAGGTCGGCGGTCGACGGCGACTCGGTACTGCTCACACTTCCCCCACATTTCACGCATCAACACTTCTCGATCACCGGCCCCCGAAGCCGGTATGCCGTCACTTCGGCACGACCGAGTTGCGATGACGATACCCCAGGTCTGCCGGACGGTCGCGTCGGCGAACGCGGTCGAACCCCGCCGAACCTGCACAGTTCACTCGCCGGTAAGTCGCTGGGAATTCCACGGCGAACATCCGCGAAGCCCTCCAGGTAGTCTGATCTACGTTCGCCCTTGATGGGTGCGGGACGGTTGAGCCGTCGGCAAATGGATCTCATTGAGGGGTAACGGCTGTGGGGGTTCGAGTGTCGGTATGTGTACCGGCCTTCAACGCGGCGCGCACGATTGTCGAGACGCTGGAGTCGATCAGCGCGCAAGATTTCGACGACCTCGAGATCGTGGTCGTCGACAACGCGAGTACGGACGGCACGGGCGATCTCGTGCGCGCGTTCGACGATGCGCGCATTCGGTTGTACACCAACGACACCACGCTGCCGATCGAGCAGAACTGGAATCGCGCGATCGAACTGGCCGGTGGTGAGCTGGTCAAGCTGGTCTGCGCCGACGACATGATCGCCCCGGGGTGCCTGTCGGCGCAGGTCGAGTCGATGGACGACAGCGGGATCGCGGTCGCGGGCGCCAAGTTCGATGTCGTCGACGACGAGGGTGTGGTCCTCGCGCGGGGGCGCGGGCTGCCAGGACTGGTGGGTCGATGCTCGTCGCGGACCGTGCTGCGCACGCTCGTGCGCAAACTGCCCGACGACGTGTGCCCGACCGCGGCGTTCCTGTTCCGCCGCGCTGATTTCGCTGGTACCAGCGGTTTTCGCGCGGACTTCCTGTACGCGATGGATGTCGACCTGGTGGCGCGGCTGTGCGGACGCGGCGAGTTCTTCGGCCACGATCGTGTATTCGCGATCAACCGCGCGTCGGTGTTCAACTACTCGAGTACGACATCGTCGGCGAGCAAATTCGCCGACGTGCTGCGGTTCAACCACCATCACCGTCGGCAGTTCGCTGACCGCGTCGGTGTGATCGATGTCCTGATCGGCGACGGTCGCGTACTGCGGCAGGCGCTGGTCCGGGTGTCGGCGCGGGCCGCGCGGTTGTTCGGGCGAGGCGCGCGGCAGTGAACTCCCTGTTGTACGTGGTGGCCCTGCCGGTGGCTTGGGTCTTCCTGCGCTGGATCTGGCATCGACCCCAGCGCGGGGTCTTGCTGGTGGCGGCGTTGGTGCCGTTCAACGGATTGCTGCTGATCGCACCGGCGTGGATGCGGGTCGACGGCTGGAAAGAAGCGATGCTGCTGCTCACCCTCGCGGTGGCGGCGTTCGTGCCCCACGGGCGAGTCGACCCGCGTCCGGCGTTGCCGTGGTGGTCGATCGGCGTGGTGCTGTGCGTGTTCGGGGTCGGTTCGGCGTTCCTGACAGCGGGAATTCTGGGCATTTTCGCGATCAAGATCACGTTCTTCTACTTCATCGTGGTGCCGTTGATCCTGTATCTGCGGCCGTTCACCGCGCGCGATCGCGATCTGCTCATCACGATCATGATGGTCGAGTCGGTCGGAATCGCGGTCTTCGGCTTGGCGCAGCAGGCGATCGGGCCCGCCGGGCTCGCCGAGATGGGCTACAAGTTCAACGAGACGATCCGGTTCTCCGGTGGTCTGATGCGCTCGTTCGGATCGTTCAACCAACCGTTCCCGTTCGCGTTCTATCTGGTCACAGTCTTGCTGGTGGGTGGATCAGTCGCGCTGGCCGCCCCGCGCCGGCTACGCAATCGGTTGTTCCTGCTGATGACTCCGGTGCTGGTGGCCGGTGTCGCGGCCAGCGTCGTGCGCGCCGCGCTTCTCGGGTTGCTGATCGGTGTGCTGGTGCTCGCGGTCGTCCGCTATCGGCGCCAGCTCAAAGCGGTGATCATCGGCGGGGTCGCGTTGATCGTGGTGGTCGGCGTCGGGGCGTCGTCGCAGGCGCGCAGTTCGCTGTTGTCCTCGGACAGCCTGGCCGCGCGCGAGACCGGGTGGAAGGTCGTGACCAGGACGGTCCCGAGTCATCCGTTCGGTGAGGGCCTCGGCTCGACGGGGGCGGCGAAGGCGGCCCAACTCGTCGCCGAGCTCGGCCCGGCCGCCGAGAAATTGCCCTATGCCACCGGCGAAGTCCAGATCTACGGGCGCCCGTACCAACCCGACAACTACTACGTGAAGCTGCTCATCGAACTCGGGCCGATCGGGGTCTGGTTGTTCTGCGCGATCCTGGTGGTGATCTATCTGCTCGCGCTGCGTTCGGCGCGCACGATGAGCGGCAACGACGCCGCACTGGCGCTCGGGGTCGCGGCGGCCGTGCTGTCGAGCGCGGTCGCGGCGGTCGCGTCGAGCTACTTCGAGATCTTTCCCAGCGATTTCTACTTCTGGTTGCTCGCCGCGGTCGTCGGCTGCGCGGTCTCCCAGCACTCCCCAGTCCAGGCCGTCGAGCGCAGCCCCGTCCCCGAACAGGTGTCATGAATACTGCTGCGAACAGCCGGCCCACCGTGTGTTTCGGGGCGTTGGCCTACCGACCCGACGGCGCCGGGGTCTCGACGTATCAGCGGGAACTGCTGGCGCAGTTGCCCGCGCTGTTGCCGGGTGCCGAGCTGTCGGCGCTGGTCCAAGCCGACGCGGCGAGTTCGCTGCCGTCCACCGTCTCGGCGGTGTCGCGCCCGGTCGCGGCGGGCGCTCGCCGCGCGTGGCACGGTGTCGCGCCGCTGCGCGGATTCGATGTGTTCCACGGCCTCGATGTCGACCTTCCGCTGGTCGGGCCGCGTGCCACGGTCGCCACGGTGCACGACCTGTCGGTCTTCGATGTGCCGTGGGCGTTCAGCCGGTATCGGGCGCGCGGGGAACAGCTGCTGGTCCGGACGTCGTTGACGCGTGCCGATCTGCTGATCGCGGTATCGGAATTCACCGCCGAACGGATCGCGGACAAGTTCGGCCGCGCGGCGGTTGTTGTGCCGCTCGCGCCCGCCGACTGGGCGCGCGTCCCCGAAGCCTCCGAGGTGGACCGGGTGCGGGCCGGCTACGACCTGCCGCCTCGATTTATCCTGCAAGTGGGGACCGTCGAGCCGCGCAAACAGGTCGGGATGCTCGCGGAAGTGGCGCGCGCCCTCGACATTCCGCTCGTGCTGGCCGGGGCCGGATCCACCGGTCCGCAGGCCCCGGCCACGGCGATCGGTCTCGGTTACGTCGATGCCGCCGATCTGCCCGCGCTGTACGCCGCGGCGACCGTGGTGGCCTACTGCTCGGAGTACGAAGGATTCGGGCTGCCGCCGGTGGAGGCCATGGCGTGCGGTGGCGCGGTGGTGGCCAGCGCGGTCGGCGCGCTGCCACAGGTCTGCGGCGACGGTGCCGTGCTGGTCGCGCGCGCGAATGTCGAGTCGTGGACGGCGGCCGTGCGCCCACTGCTGCACGACACCGTCGGCAACGCCGCACTGCGCGAGCGTGGTCTGGCCGCGGCGTCGAAGCTGAGCTGGCGGGCCACCGCCGAGGCGACGGTCGGCGCCTATCGCGGCGCCGGGTTGATTCCGTGACGACCGAGGCGAAACCGTCGGTCCCCGATCGCCCGATCGAGGGCCGCGCCTCGATGTCGGGGCGGGCCGCCGCCAACAACACCGCCGCGATGCTGGCCAGCCGGATCTTCGCCGCGGTGCTCGGTCTGCTCGGCACCATGCTCACCGCCCGGATGCTGCCCGCGGTCGAATGGGGCTACTTCTCCTTCGTGTTCGGTCTGCTCGGCATGCTCGCGATCGTCACCGATCTGGGGGTCGGGCGCGCGGTCATCGGCAAACTCGTGCACGGCGAGCCCGCCGAGGTCGCCGAGATCGCGAGCTCGTTCATCGCGCTGCGGACCGTACTCGGACTGCTGGGTTACGGGGTGGCGCTGGGCTATGTGGTGCTGCTCGGTTGTCCACCGCAGGTCATCGCGGCGACAGCCGTCGCGGGGCTGGTCGTGGTGGTCGCGACGCCGAGCAACGCGCTCACCGTGCTGTTCCAGTCGACCATGCGCTTGACCTTGGTCGCCGCGGCGGAGTCGATCGCCCGCCTTGTCCAGGTGGCGCTGACCGTCGTCGCGGTGCTGTGGGCACCGACCTTGCTGATCGTGGTGATCCCCGCCGTGGTGTACGAACTGATCGCCATCGCGATCAAGATCGTCGGCGTGGGTCGGGGGCTCGGTGGACCGATCCCGGCGCGCCGCGTCGAACTGCGCTGGTGGGGCGGCATGTTGCGCGAGGCGCTGCCGCTGAGCATCGGCCTGGCCCTGATCATCATGCTGCAGAAGGTCGGCCTGCTGCTGCTGGGTCACTTCGACACCTTCGAATCCGTCGGGATGTTCGCGGTCGGCATGAAATTCGCCGACCTCGTCGACACCGCGGCGATCGCGGTCGTCGCCCCGTTGACCACTCTGCTGATCGCGGTGTGGCCGGCCGACCCCACCCGATTCCGGCGCTACTTCCGCCAGTCGGGTGCCGCGCTGACGGCCCTCGGCCTTGCCGCGCTGGTCGCCTTCTGGCCGGTCGCGACCCAGGTGATCGACCTGCTCTTCGGTGCGAAGTTCGTGTCCGCGGTCGATGCGAGTCGCTACCAGATCATCGGCGGACTGCTCGGCGCGCTGGCCCATCTGGGCCTGGTCGCGCTGATGGCCGCCGGGCGCAACTACCTGATTCCTTGGATCGCGCTGCTCGCGTTGGTCGTCGACCTAGCGTTGTCGTGGCCGCTGATCGCGTGGCTGTCGTTCGAAGGTGCGGCCATCGCGGGTCTGGTGGCCAATGTCGTTCTGCTGATCGGGGTGTGGCTCGCGCTCGTCGCCACGGTGCGGATCGGGCGGTTGATCCCGGTCACCTCGGTGGTGTCGGTCAGTGCCGTCGCCGCCGCGGTGATCGTCCCCGCGACGATGATTCAGCAGCGGTGGGAGCCACCGTGGATTGTCACCTCTACGGTGGCCGGTGTGTTGTACCTTTTCCTCGCCGGCTGCGTTGTGCGCTGGACCGACGGATTGACGATACGAAGCGTGCGAGGGCCGAAATCTGATGACACTGTGGCGATTCGCTCGGATGATCACCACCGTGGCCCTCACGCTCACTCTGCTCGGATGCGGGACACCGACGATGTCGACCGTGCTCGATGAGCGCGTGAACGAGACCGGACTCGGCATCGCGGGCGGCCACTCTTGGCTCGCACTGAGCGCCGGCGAATTGGACCGCCAGATGAAGGGCGTGGTCGACGCGGGCGCCACCTGGATCAGGATGGATCTGGACTGGTCGCTCATCGAGCACGACCGTGGCCGCAAGGACTGGTCGATGACCGATCGGGTGGTGCGGTCGGCGCGCGCCCACGGGTTGCACGTGCTGGCCATCCTCACCTACTCACCGCCGTGGGCACGTCAGGACCCGGGGCCCGGTGGAAACAAGGTCGCCCCGTATCCCGCGCTGTTCGGCCAATTCGTCGCCGACGCGGTCGAGCGCTACCGCGATCAGATCAAGCACTGGGAGGTCTGGAACGAGCCCAATGTCACCAGCTTCTTCGCGCCGCTGCCCCATGTGAATCTGTACGCCCAGCTGCTCCACCAGGCGGCGACGGCCGTGCGCACCCGCCAGCCGGGTGGTCAGGTGCTGGTCGGCGGCTTGGCGCCCGCTGCCGACAACGGCCGCGACATCGCGCCGTCGACGTTCATCGAGCGCCTCTACGCGCTGGGCTCGGCTCTCGACTTCGACGCCATCGCGGTGCACCCCTACTCCTATCCGGAGCTGCCCTCGTCGCCGAGCCGGGACAACGCCTTCCAGAACCTGACTC
This sequence comes from Nocardia sp. NPDC056952, assembly GCF_042674185.1. NCBI lineage: Bacteria > Bacillati > Actinomycetota > Actinomycetes > Mycobacteriales > Nocardiaceae > Nocardia > Nocardia sp. NPDC056952. Next base: position 743,529 of record NZ_JBHURA010000003.1, read on the forward strand.
GAATCCGCGCGATCATGGATGCTCGCGGCGATACGTCGAAGCGGTTGTGGCCCACCGAATTCGGCGCACCGACCGGTACCGGAGCACGCGCGGTCGACGAGCAGACCCAAGCCGAGATACTCGGCGGCGGACTGGACTTGATGGCGGCGATGCCCAATATCGGCCCGGTTTTCGTCTATTCCCTGATCGACGCGGGCGACGATCGCCAGAACCTGGAGGACAACTTCGGCATGCTCCGTCGTGACTATTCGGCGAAACCGGCACTGGCGCAGGTCCGCGCCCGCGCGGAGGTGCTCCGTGCGGGGCAGTGACGACGGGCGCGAGCTGGTGTTCGTCGCTCACACCGGACAGGCGTCGGGCGCGGAGAACGTGATGCTCGCCCTCGTGGACTCGGCGCTCGAACGTGGCTACCGGGTGCGGGTCGCCTGCCCGGACGGTCCGTTGCGGGAGCGGCTGCCCGCCGGTGTCGAGCACATCGGCATCGCCGCGCTGGGGTTGGCGGGTGAACGCGGCCTGCGCCGGTTGACCGCCGCGCTGGTGATGCTGAAGAACTGGATGGGTGCGGCATGGCGTCTTCGGAAGCCGTTGCGGGACAGTCGAACCCGCATCATCGTCAATTCGACCATGGCGTTGCCCGCGCTGGCGCTGGCCCGTCCGCATCGGGGCTCGGCGGCCTGGTTGGTCCACGACATCCTCGCCAGCCGGCGGCAGTACGGCGCGGCCTGGGCCGGGCGTGCGGCGGTGGGCCGTGCCGTCGCGGTGTCCGAGACCGCCGCGCAGCCGCTGCGCCGGCGCGGGTTCGATGTCGATGTCGCGTTCAACGGCGTGACCTGGCCGGTCGAACCCGCGCCCGTGGTCGAGCGCACGCCACCGGTGGTCGGCATCCTGGGCGTGGTGACCTCATGGAAGGGTCACCACGTTCTGCTGGAGGCCGTCGCGGGGTTGCCCGAGGTGCGACTCGAGATCGCCGGCCGGGCATTGCCCGGCGACGTGGCGTATCTGGCCGAGCTGCGCGAGCGCGCCGAGCAGCCCGACCTCGTCGGCCGGGTCGCCTTTCTCGGTCAGGTCGACGCCATGACCACCCTGCGGGGCTGGGACGCGGTGATCTCGGCCAGCGTGCTGCCCGAGGCCGGTCAGCTCGTCGTCCTCGAGGCGATGAGTTTGGGTGTCCCGGTGATCGCCACCGATCACGGCGGATACGCCGATGACCGCGTCATGGTGTGCGTTCCGCCCGCTGATCCGGTCGCGCTGCGGGCCGCGATCGAGCGTGTCATCGGCGACCCGCGGTTGCGGTCGCGCTTGCACGAGGACGGTCGGGCTCGGGTCGCGGCAGCACACGATCGGTCCCGCACACTGCCGCAGATGCTCGACGCTCTGCTCGGCACGGCACCGTGACAGCGACGGACCCGGCGAGTGAACTCACTCGCCGGGTCCGTCGGGCCCGATCAGATCGAGAAGGTCTTGCCGTAGGTGACGACGGTGTCGCCGGACGAGCCGACGATCCGCACGAACGGGCGAACATTGGTCTGGCCGAGCACACCGGTGACAGTGCCGTGGAAACCCGAAAGACGCAGTACGCCTTCGGCTCCGGCGATCTCACCGCCGGCGACCTCGACCTCCTGGATACCGGGGCCGAAGCCGGCGGCGAGTTCGATGCCCGCGCGCGGGATGAGGCCGTCGAGCTTGACGGTGGGGCCGTCGGCGCCGACCTCGAGGCCGAGGCTCGGGGTGGACCACTCGAACTTGATCCGGCCGTCGAGAGTGGCGGGGTAGCCGACCTGATAGCCGAGCGTGATGCGACCGGACCAGGTCTCGGCGTCGGGGCCGGTGACCAGGTAGGAAGCCGCGCCGCTGTGGAACCATTCGCGGGTGAGCGGATTGCCGTCCAGTGGTGCGACGAAGTCGATCCGGGTGTCGGACTGGATCGCTTCGACGGTACGGTTCTTGCCGTCGAGAACGGTACTGCTGCTGTCGATTCCGGCAGCAGCGGTGCCTGCCCCCATGGCGAGACCGACAGCGATGGCCGATACCATCGCCGCGATCCGGAGCGCGCGTAATGCGAGCACGGTGGTTCCCCTCATCAGAATTCTTCCCCTGGACAGTGGCCCGCCGAACGCTGCGTTCGGCGCCGCGTTTCCCCTGCGATCCGGGCACCGGCCACCGCGACACTGCGGCGGTCCAGCGGTGACCCGAATTCGATCATGGTGCGGCGCTGGGCATTTCCGAGTATCCCACGACCTGCGGTCATGTGCCGATCGGCATAAGGTCGGTTATCCCACAGCCTTCGCCGGTCTCTATCGGTTGCGTGGGCCCGCCGGATCGTCGATCATCCACCGCCCGTCGAGTTCGGGCAGTGCGGCGCTCACCTCGGCGAGCAGGTCCGGCAGCGTGAGCAGCACGACGTCGGGCTCGGCGGCGACCAGTTCGGCGGGGGAGATGATGGGCACATCGGTGCCGGGCATCCGGCAGCCCTGTTTTCCCGGAGCGGCGTCGGCGACACCGGCGAGCAGGTCGCGGTGCGCGCCCGCCATGCTCAGCAGGGCCACCGCGCGCGACGCGGCGCCGTAGGCATAGACGCGAAGGCCCTGCGTGGCACCGGCGTCCAGCCAACCGCGCAGGGCGCGGACATGACGGTCGACCGTCTGCTGCAGCTCGGGGGCCGAGCTCACTGCGTCGGCTTCGGCGACGAGAAGGCTGTCGATGCTGGCGTCGGGGGTGTGAGCGCCGTGGCGAACGGCCAGGAGCACCGTGCCGCCGTAGAGGTCGAACTCCCACGCGGTGACCACGCTCATCCCCGCCGCGCGGAACAGGGTGCGCAGAGCGGACAGCGAGTAGTACGCGAAGTGCCCGTGCCGCAACGCGTTCCATTGTCCCTGCGTGACGATGGTGGCCAGTGAGTGGTATTGGACAAGCAGCACCCCGTCGGGCGCCGTCGCCGCGGCCCGCGCCGCGAAGGCCGCTCGCTGATCGGGTTCGTGCATGATCCCGAAGCAGTCGAGCACCACATCGGCCGGTTCACCGGTGTTCTCGGTGAAGCCGTGCTCGGCGAGCAGTGGCAGCCAGGTTCCGCCGTGCGGGCTACCGAATTCGGTGACCGTCGATCCGCGCAGCAGCCCGGCGGCGTACACCAGACGCACCGCCTCGCCGGCTTGGTCGCGCAGGGCCAGCGGCTCGATACCGCGGGGCTCCGCGGTGACGGTGTCGTCGTCGGCCAGCTGAGCCAGCCCGCACGACGTGCACCGGTCCATCCGCAAGGAGTGGCCGGATTCGGTGGCGGCGATCGGAGCGTCACGTGGCGGAAAGTGATCCGCCGCCGGGACCGAGCCCAGATCGAGGACGGGAACGAGCGCGGTCTTCGCGCAGCCGCGGCATCGGCGGGTCATGGGAGTATGGCCTCGTGCGTATCGAGCGGACCGAATTGGCCGACGTAGTGGTACTCGTTCCCGAACCGTTCCGGGACGAGCGGGGGTTGTTCACCCGTACCTTCGACGCGGGCGAGTTCGACGCCCATCTCGGGGTAGCGGGTGCGGCGGCGGCCTTCGTGCAGGATTCGCAGTCGCGGTCGGTGCGCGGGGTGATCCGTGGCATGCACGGGCGCGGCGGTCGCGGTGAGGCCAAGCTGGTGCGGTGCGCGCACGGCGCCGTGCACGACGTGCTCGTCGACATTCGACCAGGTTCGCCGACTTTCGGTGCGCGCCAAGCGTTTCGGCTCGACGACGAGCAGTTCCACCACCTCTATGTGCCGCCGGGTTTCCTGCACGGGTTCCAGGCACTCACCGAGATCGCCGACGTCTGCTACCGCATCGACCGTCCGCACGATCCCGAAGAGGACCTCGGGGTCGCCTTCGACGACTCCGAACTGGCCATCGAGTGGCCGCTGCCCGTCGGCCCGGTCTCCGCGCGTGACGCGCGGGCCGGGACCTGGGCCGCGCTGCTGGCTACGCTGACGCCGACGCACTGATCCGACGCAGCTGTACGTCGAGCACCCCGGAGTCGCACAGCCCCTGCAGGTGCGGCAGCCGGGTGAACCGGCGGAAGAACGCGTCGGCGGTGAGTCCGCGCGCGGTGTACTCGGTGAAGAGCTCGGCCGCGCCCGCGGGGACCGTCCACTGCGCCTCGAAGCCGAGAACCTCACGCGCGTAGGAGAAGTCGACCCGGTAGGACCGTGGGTCGGCGCCGTTCTCGCCGGTGATCAGCAGCCGGGATCCGGGGACCGCCTCGACCACCGAGGCGGCGATCTCGGCGACGGTGAGGTTGTTGACCTCGGTGCCGATGTTGAACGCCCGGCACGAGATGTCGGCGGCGGGCGCGGTCAGGCAGGTGGCGAAGGCGGCGGCGATGTCGGCGGCGTGCACCAGGGGCCGCCACGGAGTGCCGTCGGAGAGCACCTTCACCTCGCCGGTGAGCACCGCGTAGCCGACCAGATTGTTGAGCACGATGTCGGCCCGCAACCGCGGCGAGAAGCCGAAAGCGGTGGCGTTGCGCAGGAATACCGGAACGAAGTTGTCGTCGGCCAGCGCGGCCACATCGTCTTCGACGCGGACTTTGCTCTCGGCGTAGGGGGTGATCGGGCGCAGCGGGGCGTCCTCGGTGACGAGGTCGGCACCGGCGGCGCCGTAGACCGAGCAGGTGGACGCGTAGAGGAACCTCGACACCCCGGCCTCCTTGGCGAGGCGGGCCAGTCGCACCGACGCGTGATGGTTGATGTCGTAGGTGATCTCCGGCGCCAGAGCGCCGAGGGGATCGTTCGACAACGCCGCGAGGTGGATCACCGCGTCGAAACCGCGCAGCTGCTCGACGGTCACCTCGCGCAGGTCCACGGCCAGACCGTCGGGGTCACCGGCGAATTCGCCGAGCAGGCAGTCGGCGAAGTAGCCGATGTCCAGGCCGGTGACCCGGTGGCCCGCCGCCCGCAGCACGGGCACCATCACGGTGCCGAGATAGCCCTGGTGCCCGGTGACCAGTACCCGCATGTTCACGTCTGTTCCCATCTGATGATCGCTTTGTCGAGCACGAACGCCTCGGCATACGGTGCGTGGCACTGCACCCCACGCATCCGGGCCAGCCCGAGGAAGGCCTGTTCGTCGAACCAGTCGCGGCCCGTCTGCGACGGATAGTGTTCGTGCAGCAGACGCGACTTCTGCTGCGCGAGTGCGTGACTCAGTGGGTGGTAGAGGGTGGGAGCCGGAGTGTCGGTCTCCCACTTGAGGATTTCGTAACCCAGGGTCAGGTGGTCACGGAACTCGGTGGGCACCAGTTCGGCGAGCAGCCGATGGTCCTGGTGGGCGTCGCCACGATGCGGCGCGAACACCACCTCGGGTTCACCGCCACGACGAAAGACCGCCAGCGCGTCCTTGATCCGATCCCAGTGCGCGGGCGCGCGGCCGTCGGGCACATCGAGGACGCGCAGTTCCGGCTTGTTGCCCGAGCAGAACGCGGTGAGCGCCGCCCGCTCCTCGTCCTCACGTGCGGTGCCGCCACCGGAGAGAACAAGCGCGCGCACCTCGACCTCGGGATCGGCGCCGGTGAGCGCGAGAAGCGTTGCCCCCATCCCGATCGCGATGTCGTCGCAGTGCGCGCCGAGCACCGCGATCCGGCGCGGCGGGGTGGTGAACAGCCCGATCACGGCCGGTCCCACACCATCCACGGCCGGGTGCCGTTGCGGTAGGCGTCGTCGAGTTCGGCGCGCTCCTTGAAGGTGTCGGCCGGCTTCCAGAAACCCATGTGCTGATATCCGAAGAGCCTGCCCTGCCCGGCGAGCGCGCCGCACGCGTCGGCCACCAGATCGCCACCGGGGGGCAGCAGATCGAAGATCTCCTGGCTGAGCACGAAATATCCGCCGTTCTCCCACAGCGGCATCTGCGCCACCGGCACGATGTCCTTCACTTCACCGGTCGGCGAGATGTCCACACAGTGGAACGAGGACTGCGGCGGCACCACCATCATCGACGCGGCCGCACCCGAGGCATGGAAACGCTCGATCATGGTGTCCAGCGGTGCGTCGGTGAGGACGTCGGCGTAGTTGGCCAGGAAATACTCGTCGCCGTCGAGGTGCTCGCGCACGCGGCGCAGTCGCTCCCCGATCGCGGATTCGACGCCGGTGTCGACGAAGGTGATCGTCCAGTCGCTGATGTCGCTGCCCAGCAGCTCCACTTCACCGTTGCGGATCACGAAGTCGTTGGACGCCGACTCCTGGTAGGTGAGGAAGAAGTTCTTGATGTGCTCGGCGCCGTAACCGAGACACAGCACGAACTCTGTGTGTCCGTAGTGCGCGTAGTAGCGCATCACGTGCCACAGCAACGGGCGCGGCCCGACCAGCTGCATCGGCTTGGGGACGACGTCGTCGGATCCGCCGCGCATGCGCATGCCGTATCCGCCACAGAACAATACGACCTTCATCGGTTCGTTCACCTTCATTCCGGGAGTGCGCCGACCGCGACCGGTTCGCCCGTCGTGGCGGCGCGATGCAGCACCGGCAGAGGGTAGATCAGTTCGCCACCCCATTCGCCGACGTGGCTGAGTTGAGCGGTGATCTCGGTTTCGAGATTCCACGGCAGGACCAGCACCACATCGGGCTTGTCCGCGTCGATGCGTTCCGGCGGATGGATCGGAATCCGGGTGCCGGGGGTGTAGCGGCCGTGCTTGTAGGGGTTGCGGTCCACGGTGTATTCGAGCAGGTCGGGCCGGATGCCGCAGTAGTTGAGCAGCGTGTTGCCCTTGCCCGGTGCGCCGTAGCCGACCACCCGCTTGCCCGCGGCGCGGCAGTCGAGCAGGAAACGCAGCAGCTCGTGGCGAACCGATTCGGCACGGGCACCGAGCGCGGCGTAGCCGGCGGGTTCGTGCAGCCCCGCCGCACGCTCGAGGTCGAGGACCTCGGCGACGCGGGCGGTGGGTTCGGCGACGGCGTCGGGGCGTGCCCACAGCCGGAGCGAGCCACCGTGGGTGTCCAGCAGTTCCACATCGACGACGGTCAGGCCGGCGATCGCCAGCGCGCGCTGCGCCGAATGGACGGTGTAGTACTGGAAGTGCTCGTGGTAGATGGTGTCGAACTGGCCGAGCTGGACCAGGTTCAGCGCGTGGTGCACTTCGATGCTGCACCAGCCGTCGTCGCTGAGCAGGGTGCGCAGTGCGTGGGTGAACCCGCGCAGGTCGGGTACGTGGGCGTAGACGTTGTTGGCGACCACCAGGTCTGCCGGTCCGTGCTCGGCGCGGATCCGCGCGGCCGAATCCTGGTGCAGGAACGCGGTGTCCGTCGGTACGCCGACCTCGCGGGCCGCGAGTCCGACATTGACCGAGGGCTCGATGCCCAGACAGCGGATGCCGCGCGCGACCGCGTGTCGCAGCAGGTAGCCGTCGTTGCTCGCCACCTCGACGACGAACGAATCGGCGCCGAGGCCGAGTCGTTCGGCGGTCGTGGTGACGAACTGCTCGGCGTGACGGACCCAGCTGTCGGAGAACGAGGAGAAGTACGCGTACTCGGTGAAGGTGTCCTCGGGCGTGATCAGCGCCGGGATCTGTAACAGCAGGCAGTCCTCACACAACCGCAGGTGCAGCGGATACGTCGATTCGGGCCGGTCGAGATCGGTGGCGGACAGAAAGCTCTCGCACGGTGGGGTGGCGCCCAGGTCGAGCACGCTCGTGAGCCGTTCGGAGTCACAGAGTCGACATTGCACGTGGAGCCCCCACCTTCATACCTGTTCACCCGAGCTGTCGCGGCTCTTGCCGGTCATGCCGGAAGTCGGATCAGTGGGCACAGACGTTACAGCGGCGGGCAGAAAGGGTGCCCTGAAACGTTCGGGCGGAAACACATTCATGGTAATTTTCGGAGTAATACCAGGTCGATCCGGCACCGGCTAACTGTCGGCGAGGGCGACCATTCCTCCTCTGTTTGTGATGGCGATCACTTGTGAAAGTGATTGTCCTGCATTCATATCGAAAGGCAATAGCGGCTCGGTGATAGCTGTCCGATTGCGCTGTGAAGTGGCTAACTACTGGAATCCCTTGTGGCGGTGAGTCTTCGGAAAGAACCCCCGCTGGTGGTCTGTAACAATCAACGAGCGGGTATCGAATCGACGGGAAGTAGGACGGCCGCAACGGCCGCATTCCGGTCGACGGGGATCGGGAAACGATTCGTCGCCCGAAGGGGAGGTGTGGGTTCATGAGCTACGAGCTCACCGGTAGTGGCGACGTCGATGTTGTCAACGGCGTCCAGGTGCTGCGCCGTACCCAGCGCGAGAGTTGGCAGAGCGCACTGGTTCAGCGGTTGGCGGTGACCGACGTGATCGCGGTGTTCGGTGCGGTCGCGGCGGCACAGGTCATCCGCTTCGGCGGGCCCGCCGCCCCGCCGCTGGCCTGGCCACTGCCCTACGAGGTCGGCTACTCCGTGGTGTCGCTGGCTCTGGCCGCCGGGTGGCTGGCGTTGCTGCACGGCTACGGCAGCCGCACCCCACAGGTGGTCGGGACCGGGACCGAGGAGTTCCGCAGGCTGGTGTCGGCGACCCTGCGGCTGTTCGGTGTGCTGGCGATCCTCGCGCTGCTGTTCCGGGTGGAGGTCGCGCGCGGCTATCTCGCCATCGCGTTGCCCGCCGGGCTGTTCGCGCTGGTGGCCGGGCGGTTGGCGTGGCGGTGGCGGTTGCGGCGGTGGCGCGCGCAAGGGCGGTGCCATATCGCGGTGCTGGTCGTGGGTTCGCCGGAGGCCGCGCAGGCGATGGCGACGGCGTTCACCGGTGATCCCGGCTCCGGCTATCGCGTGGTCGGTGTCTGCGTGCCCGCGGGATCGGTGGGCCCGCAGTTCGATACGTCCGACGGGCCGTCGGTGCTCGGCGACGATCGCTCGGTGCTGGAGGCGGTGCGCCGCAGTGGCGCCGACTCCGTGGCCGTGGCCGCAACCGATCATCTCGGACCCGCCGAGTTGCGGCGGATGGCATGGGCATTGGATCCCCTCGGCGTCGATCTGATCGTCGCACCCGGCATTGCCGACATCGCGGGGGCGCGGCTGACCAACCGCCTCGTCGCGGGGATGCCGATGCTGCACATCGACCCGCCGCGCTACGGACGAGCGAAGTCGAGCCGTAAAGCGCTGTTCGATGTGTGTTTCGCCGCGACCGTGCTGGTGCTCGTCGCGCCGATGCTGGCCGCCATCGCGATCGCGGTGAAGATGACGAGCGCGGGGCCGGTGTTCTACCTGTCGGAGCGGATCGGGCGCGACGGTATTCCGTTCCGGATGATCAAGTTCCGCAGCATGCTCGTCGACGCCGACAACACGGTGGAGGCGCTCATCGAGCACCACGGTGGAAATCCGTTGTTCTTCAAGGTCAAAGACGATCCGCGAGTGACCGCCGTCGGCCGTTTCCTGCGCAAGTACAGCCTCGACGAGCTGCCCCAGTTCTTCAACGTGCTGCGCGGCGACATGAGCGTCGTCGGGCCACGGCCGCAGGTGCAACGTGAGGTCGACAGCTACGACGGGGAGATGCGACGGCGGCTGCTGGTGAAGCCGGGCGTCACCGGGTTGTGGCAGGTCAGCGGACGGTCCGATCTGTCGCCGGAGGACTCGGTGCGCCTCGACCTGTCCTATGTCGAGAACTGGTCGATGGTGCTGGATCTGGCGTTGATCGCGCGCACTGTCGGGGCGGTCACCCGCGGCGACGGCGCGTATTGAAACCGGGGTGGCGAGTCGACTCACCACCCCGGCTCGGTGACGCGGAACGCACGCTCGGGGTCAGCGCAGGTCGCGTCGGCGCAAGGCCATGAGCCCCACCACGATTCCCGCCCCCGCCAGGGCGAGCAGGTAGGCGATCGGCACGATGTCGAACGCCGCACCCGGCAGCTTCGGCGGGTGGACGAAGGGCACCAGATCGAGGATCCACTGCGAGAAGCTGCCCAGCGAGCCCAGCACGAAGATCACGATCATCGCGCTCAGCACGCCCCACGCGAGTGCCGCGTACTTGGGCAGTGCGCCGAACAGCAGCATCGCGATGGCGGTGACCACCCAGACCGCGGGCAGTTGCACCGCGACCGCGCCCAGGGATTCGCCGACCTTGCCGGGAAGGTCGCCGTCTGTCGCGCCCCAGACGATGCCGATCGCCGAGCCCGCGGTCAGCAGTGCCACAGCGGGTCCGCCGATGGCGAACAGCAGGTGGCTCGACGCGTAGCGCACGCGGCTCACCGCGGCGGCCAGGACCGTCTCCGCACGCCCTGAGTTCTCCTCCTCGTGCAATCGCAGCACAGCCGACACGGAGTAGGCGGCGGCCGCGGCGGCCAGCATGGTGACCGCGTAGGCGATGAACGACTTCTCCAGATCGGCCGACCCGCCCATCGAGGTGACCACATCCTGCAGGGTGCCGCTGTCGTCGAGCATGCCGCCGATGCTGTCGACCGCACCGCCGATGAGCAGACCGTAGAGGGCGAAACCGGTCGTCCAGGCGAGCAGCGAACCTCGCTGCAGTCGCCAGGCCAGACCCACCGGACCCGACAGCGCGGTGCCCGCGACGGCCGGTCCGGGTCGGTCGGCCAGCAGTCCCGCGCCGATGTCGCGAGTCCGCAGCAACCGATAGGCGAGCAGGGTCGCGCCGGTGGCGAGGGCGGCCATCGGCACGAGCACCCACCAGCGTTCGTCGGCGAACGGGCGGATCTGCAGGCACCATCCCAGCGGCGAAAACCAGGACAGCACACCGTTTCCCGCGTCGCCGACCGCACGCACCGCGAACGCCGCACCCAGTGCGCCCAGCGCGATGCCGCGGGCGAGCCGCGCGCCGGTGCTGACCTGCGCGGCGACGGCGGCCACCGCACCCCAGACCACGCCGGAGCCGGCGAGTGCGGCGCCGAAGGCGACCGACCCTGCGACGGGTAGATCGGTGGCCATCAGTGAAGCGGTACAGGCGATTCCGGCAACCGCCGAAGCCCCGTAGGCGAGCAGCAGTGCTCCGGTGAGACCGGCGAAGCGGCCGATGCTGGTGGCGCCGACCAGTTCCGCACGCCCGGTCTCCTCCTCGACTCTGGTGTGGCGGATGACCGTGAGCACCGCGGCGATCGCGATCATCGCGTACATCGCCCCGGCCTTCCAGGTGCCGATGGAACCGAGTGCCGAGCTGAAAACGGGTCCGTACATGGCGATCAGCGCGGGGCTGGCCGCCGTGGTCGCCGCGAAGTGGTCGAGTTGTTCTCCGGTGGTGTAGATGTCCTTGATCGACACGATCTGCAGCGCGGGCATCAGCCCGATCAGCAGCGACCACAGCGGCGCGACCACCCGGTCGCGGCGCAGATACAGGCGCAGCATCTGACCGGTGCCGGCGAATTCGCCTGCGGTGCGGGCAGTTCCGGTGAAACGAGGGAGAGCGGCTGTCGCAGTCATGCCCGCACCTTCTCCGCGGTCTCGGCACCGTCGACGTGGTAGTGGCGAAGGAACAGATCCTCGAGCGTCGGTGGCGCGCTGGTCAGGCTGCGGACCCCCGCGTCGCCGAGTACCCGGATCAGCGCACCGAGGTGGTCGGCATCGACCTGGCAGCGCAGGGTCGAACCGTCTCGTTCGACATCGCCGACCCCGGGCATCGTGCTCAGATCGCCGGGATCGCCGATCAGGTCGGCGGTGATGGCAGTGCGGCTCAGATGGCGCAGATCGTTGAGCGAACCGGATTCGACGGTGCGGCCGGCGCGGATGATGGTGACCCGGTCGCACAGGTGCTCGACCTCGGACAGGATGTGGCTCGACAGCAGCACTGTCGCGCCACGGGCGGCGGCATCGCGCACACAGTCCTGGAAGACTTGCTCCATCAACGGGTCCAGACCCGAGGTCGGCTCGTCGAGGATCAGCAGATCCGCGTTCGCCGAAAACGCCGACACCAGTGCGACTTTCTGCCGGTTGCCCTTGGAATAGGTACGCGCCTTCTTGGTGGGGTCGAGTTCGAAGCGTTCGATCAGCTCGCCGCGTCGTGCCTGGTCCAACCCCCCGCGCATGCGGGCGAGCAGGTCGATCGTCTCACCGCCCGACAGCGACGGCCACAGCGTGACATCGCCGGGGACATAGGCGATCCGGCGATGCAGGTCGACGGCATCGGTCCAGGGGTCGCGGCCGAAGACCGCGGCTTCGCCACCGGTCGCGCGCAGTACTCCGAGCAGGATGCGGATGGTGGTGGACTTGCCTGCGCCGTTGGGACCGAGGAAACCGTGGATCTCGCCGGTGCTGACGTGTAGGTCGAGTCCGTCGAGCGCGGTGAAGCGGCCGAACGTCTTTCGCAGGTCCGCGACATCGATGACCCGGTCGGTGGTGGGGGAGGGCATCGTCTACTCCTCGAAAAGGGTGTCGAGCATGGTGGAATCGGTGAGTAATCCTTGGGTGTAGAGCTCGAGCGCCGGGAAGGTGATCTCGTCGGACAGCTCACGAATCGCCTTGCGGTAATCGAGTTTTCCTTCGCGCTGCAGGCGCATCTGGAGGTAGAGGTTCATCGCGCCGACATGGCAGAGCACGATGTAGCGAGCGCGTGCCGCGTGGTCGCGACTCGGTTTGGCCTTGCCCTCGTCGACAGCGGTCTGCATGTACTGCTCTGCGTCGGAGATCATGTGTTCGAGCAAGGACTCCGACAGCGGGCCGCCTGCCTGGAAGCTGCGCAGCATGTAGGCCACCAGAGGTGCGTACATCTCGAGTTCGGCCATCGCGTTCAAGATCCCCGCGGGACCGGGCGCCTGGATCGCGCGCAGCTTCTCGTCGCGGATGATCTCGAGCACACGATCGTCGCAGACCGCGCGCAGGCCGTCCTTGGAGCCGAAGTGATGGTTCACCAGCCCGGGTGACACCCCGGCCGCGGCGGCGATGGCCCGTACGCCGACGCCGAACCCCTGCTCACCGAACAATTCGATCGCGGCATCGCGAATCCTGGCGGCGGTGGTGAGATCGGCTGAACGCATGTTCAATATGTTAAACGTGTGTTCAATCCGTTGGCAAGACTTTCGCCCGATCCGAGTTTCGGGCCTGGGGGACCCATCGTGTGCGGGCTAATGTCGAAGCCATGGCTACCGGCACATCGACGACGGCAGAACATCTCCGCGCAGCGCTGGACGGACCGTGGCGCACGGTCAGGGAGCAGGCGCGCACCCAGCTCGCCGGTGCGGAATTCACCGACGATCCCGAACTCGACATCCACGCGGCGAGAGCGCGCGTGCTCGACCAGATGCGGGTCATCGCGACCATGGGCTACCCCGAACGCGGTTTCCGGCCCGAGAACGGCGGCACCGGTGATCCCGGCGGCGCGGTCATCGGGCTGGAGATGCTCGCCTACACCGACCTGTCGTTGTGGGTGAAATCCGGCGTGCAGTGGGGACTGTTCGGTGGCGCGGTGGAGAACCTGGGCACCGAACGTCACCGTGACTTCATCAAGCGCCTGATCTCGCTCGATCTGCTCGGCTGTTTCGCGATGACCGAGTCGGGCCACGGCAGCGATGTCGCCGATCTGGAGACCACGGCCACCTATGACCCGGCCACCCAGGAATTCATCATCAACACCCCGACCCCGTCGGCGCGCAAGGACTACATCGGTGGCGCCGCGGTGCACGCGCGGATGGCCGCGGTGTTCGCCCAGCTGATCGTCGGCGGCGAGAGCAAAGGGGTGCACTGTCTGCTGGTGCCGATCCGTGACGACCTCGGCGCGGACCTGCCCGGCGTGACCACCTACGACGACGGGCTCAAGGGCGGCCTGCCCGGTGTCGACAACGGCCGGATCGTCTTCGACCAGGTGCGGATCCCCCGCGAGAACCTGCTCAATCGCTACGCCGACGTGTCTCCGGACGGCACCTACAGCTCGGAGATCGAGAACCCGAGCCGCCGCTTCTTCACCACCCTCGGCACGCTGGTGCGTGGCCGGGTCAGTGTCGGCGGCGCGGCCGCGGCCGGCGCGCGGGTGGCACTGAGTATCGCCGTCCGCTACGCGCTGGCGCGCCGCCAGTTCGCCGACCCCGATACCGGTGAAGAGACCCTGCTGATGGACTACCGCAGCCATCAGCGCAGGCTGCTGCCGCTGGTCGCGAAGTCGTTCGCGCTGGCCTTCGCCCAGAACGACCTGGTGCGCCGGATGGACGAGATCCAGCGCGGGGAGAACACCGAACCGAGCTCACAGCGGGCGCTGGAGAAGCGTGCCGCCGGTCTGAAGGTGGCTCAGACCCGCCACGCCACCAGGGCCATTCAGGAATGTCGCGAAGCCTGCGGCGGCGCGGGATATCTCACCGAGAACCGCCTGGTCACGCTGAAGGCCGACACCGATGTGTTCACCACCTTCGAGGGCGACAACGTCGTGTTGACCCAGCTCGTGGCGAAGGAACTGCTCACGGCCTACTCCGACGAGGTCCGCGACCTCGACGCACTCGGCTGGGTGCGCTTCGCCGCCACCATGGCCGGTGACGTGGTGCGCAAACGCTCCGGCGTGCGTCAGCTGATCCAGACCCTGCGCGACCGCAACGACGAGTCCGTCGACGAAGGCGACCTGTCCAAACGCGACGTCCAGCTGCAGCTGTTCGCCGACCGCGAGGACTACCTGTTGCGTACCGCCGCGCACCGGCTGCGCGCCCGCGCCGCCGACACCGGCCCGTTCGAGGCGTTCAACAATGCCCAGGACCACATCCTGGCCGCCGGCGCCGCGCACATCGACCGGCTGGTGCTCGAGGAGTTCGTCGACGGCATCGCCACCATCGAGGACCCCGATGCCAAGGCGCTGGCCGAAACCGTCTGTGACCTCTTCGTCTACGCCTCGCTGGAGGAGAACCTGGCCTGGTACATCATGCACCGGTTCATGTCGGTGGAGCGGGCCAAGGCGGTGCGGCGCGGGGTGAACGAACTCGTCGACCGCCTGCGTCCGGACGCGCTGACCCTGGTGGAGGCGATGGGTGTGCCCGAGACGATGCTGCGCGCCGAAATGCTGCACGACGCCAGCGTTTTCGATCGCCGCTAGCCGGCGCGCCGGGCGTGTAGGGCATCGGAGATCCAGCACAGGCCGATCGCCATCGAGGCGGCCGCTGCCGCCCCACCGAGGACATCGGTGGGGTGGTGGTAGCCCAGCTCGGCCATCGCGGGGGTGATCGCGATCAGGGCGAGCACGGTGAGCGTCGCGACCGCGATCCGTATCCGGAGGTCGGTCACCAGGCACGCGAAAGTCGTTGCGACAGCGACCATGTGGACGGTATGCCCGCTGGGGTAGGCGAGATGGTCGTCGAGCCGGCGATCCCACAGTGGTTTCAGCAACCAGGTGTTGACCGCCAAGGCGACCTCGGGAACCACCAGCATGGTCACGGCCCGCCACCACTGCCGATGGAGCGCGAAAAAGGCACACGCGGCCAGGAGCAGCGCCACGACCACCGGCGCGTTACTCGGCGTGACGAGTACGTGCGCCAGGCCCGGGGAGACGGTGTCGGTCGACGCCACCGAATCCAGCTCGCTCGGGCCGTCGTCCGCGGGGAACGTCAACGGGACCGACGCGGTCAGTACGGCACCGGCGCCGATCGCCGCCACTCGCACAGCGGAGGCACTACCGACACGGTCGATCACGAACGCGACGATAGCCGCCGTCCGGCCCCGCTCAGGCCGGACCGTAGGTGAGTACCGCCGTGACCAGGAACCACAGCACCCACACGATGGCCACGATCATGCCGAGAGCGAGGGTGATCCGCAGGAATGCCCGGCCGAAATCGAGATCGCCGCCGACCCGCGGATACAGCTTCCACGGGCTGTACCACGGTGCGACCATCCCCCGGGACTGCGCCTGGCGTTCGAGCTCGGCCTGTTGCTCGGCGTAGGACTCCGCGGCCGCCTGGGTGGGCCCGCCGTGCCACAGCGTCACGTCGATCGGGCCGAGGAAGCCCTCGTTGAGCAGATCCTGTGGTGCGGGCAGGAACGGCAGGATGCCGAGGCCACGGAACGCGATGGCGACGTCGTTGGCCGTCCAGAGGTTGTGTTCCTTCTCGGCCAGCAACTCGAAGTACATCTCGAGCCGATGCGGGTCGTCGGTGACGATCACATCGAAGCTCGGGTCGCTCCAGCCCTGGTGCACGTCGATCTGGGCGCCGGGCATCGGCACGATCAAGCCGAGACCGTGCACCGCGCGCTGGCCGAGCCCGCGCGCGGCGAGATAGTCCTGCAGGGCGAAGGTGTGATCACGCGAACGTTCCAGCGGCGTCGATTTCTCCGCGCCCGCGAACTGGGCGAGTTCGCCGGAGACCATCCACGGACCGTTGAGCGGGATCTCGAGTACGCCGTCCTGCGGGGCGGTGAAGGTCTCCGCCTCGATGATCACGCAACTGGTCGGAGTCCAGACCACCGCGTCGAACTGATGCAGCCGATCCTGGTGGAACAGGCTGCAGTTGATCGTGGCGACGCCGTGCGGGCTCGCCGGGTCCTTCCACGTGCGCAACCAGTCGATCAGTGCCGCCTCGGCATCGCTGCCTGCCGCATTCTGCACGCGCACGAGCATGGAGACCGCCCTTCGTTGTGCCGAGAACCGTTGGCGTACATCGTAGCTCGATCAATCCTGTTCGGCGGCGATCGTACCCGCGTCCACGGCCGCGACGAGGTCGGCGTGATCGGCCTCGGTGCGGTCGGCGTAGCGCACCGCGAAGCGGGCCACCGAGTCCTCGAACCGGTCGTCGTCGTCATCGTCGGTTTCCAGATATCCCGCCAGCGCGCGCGGGTCGAGGGAGCGAGCATGCGCGCGGGCCAGCAGCGCGCCGGCGAGGCGGCCGTAGTCGTCGAGATCGTCGGCGGACAGTTCCGCCGGGTCGATGCTGCCCTTGAGATTGCGGAACTGACGCACGATGAAGGGCAGCGACTCGTCGAGTTCGACGGTCGTCCAACCGAGCAGGATGTCGGTCTCGGACTGCACGGTCCGCGCGCCGACCACGATCCGTTCACCCTCGTGCCGGGGCTCGGTGGGCGGCAGGAACGGGGCGAGGGCCGACGGGCGCGCCTGCTTGACCTGCAACACCACCGCCTCGCCGTCGTTGCCGTGCAACAGCGCCACATAGCTGTGCAGGCCGACGCTGCCGGTGCCGACGATGCGGAACGCGACATCGGAGACCGCGAACCTGGCCAGGAGGTTGCGCCGGGACTCCCGGATGGTGCCCGCGTAGCGTTCCAGGCCGTCGATCACGGCTTCCGACACCGGCGTGTCGACCGCGGTCAGCACGGGCGGATCGCTGACGAAACGGTGCTTGCGGATGTCTGTCTCGTGGTCGTCGAGGTGCTCGGTCCACTTCGCCACCACCTTGGCGCTGGTGTTCTTGCGCGCCTTCTTCGCGGCCTTCTTGAAGTCGTCGAGCAGGTCTTCGGCTTTGGCGCTGGTGAGGATCGACTCGTCGGGCAACGCGGTCCAGGACTGCATGAACGGCATGTCGGCCAATTCGCCGACGGTACGACGGTAGGAGCGGGCGGCATCGCGTGCCGCGCGCAGGCAATCGTCCTCGGCGACGCCGCTCTCGCGTCCCGCCAGCACGAGGCTTGCCGCCAGACGCTCCAGATCCCACTCCCACGGGCCCATGACCGTCTCGTCGAAATCATTGATATCCATCACGATCTCGCCGCGCTGGGTGCCGTAGAGGCCGAAGTTGGCGGCGTGGGCGTCACCACAGATCTGGGCGGCCAGACCACTGTCGGGTCCGGCGGCGAGGTCGGCGGCCATCAGGCCCGCGGCGCCGCGAAAGAAGGTGAACGGTGAGGCGATCATCCGCCCGATCCGCAACGGGATCAGACGTTCGATCCGGCCGCGGTTGCTGATGTCGATGAATTCGCGCACCGTCGGCCGATCGGGGCTCGCCGCGGCACGGTCACGCTCGGTGACAGGCACCCGCCGCCGGGCAGCCCGGCCACGTTCGCGGGCGTCCTCGGCGGAGACGTAGGAACGCAGATCAATACCACTGTCGGACACGATTGCCGAGGTTAGCCGGTTGCCGCGCGCCGAGCAGGGTGGCGCTCGGTACACAGCGGAGTTGACGGCGTTTCGGCGTGGCCGGATGGCGCCGGACGGGGTCGGTGCGGTAAGCAGGGGCGTGGCAACCGAATCAGGAACGCCGGGCACGCACGACACCGAAACCGGTGGCGTGTTCAGCGACCGCATCCTGACCGTGCCCAACGCGCTGAGCGTGGTGCGGTTGATCGGCATCCCCGTCTTCCTCTGGCTCCTCCTGGTCCGCCACGCCGACGGCTGGGCCTTCGCCTTGCTGATCGCCAGTGGCTTCACCGATTTCCTCGACGGCAAACTCGCCCGATTGCTCGATCAGTCCTCGCGGCTGGGAGCGCTGCTCGACCCGCTCGTCGATCGGCTCTATCTGGTGACGACCCTGGTGGCCTTCGTCGTGCGCGGCCTGCTGCCGTGGTGGCTGGCGGTGATCTTGATCGCACGCGATCTGGTACTCACCGCGACCCTTTCGGTGTACAAGCGGCGCGAGCTACCGGCGCCGGAAGTGATCTACCTGGGCAAAGCCGCCACTTTCGCGCTGATGTCGGCGCTGCCGTGGATCTTGACCGGGGAGATGGACTGGGCGGGGGCGAGTTTCGGGTGGGCCTTCGGCTGGGCACTGCTGATCTGGGGCACGGCACTCTACGTCTGGACCGGGCTGCTCTACGCGGGGCTCGCGGTCGCGGTCGCGCGATCGATACCGCCTGTGCCGCACCGCGGGAGCTAGTCGATACTGTTGCGTGCAACGTCGACGATGAAAGGACGTCCAGTGACCCGGACCCCTGAGGAACTGCGCTACACCGAAGAGCACGAATGGGTGCGGCGGACCAGCCCCACGGCGGTCCGTGTCGGCATCACCGATTACGCCCAGTCACAGCTGGGTGACGTCGTGTTCGTCCAGCTGCCCGACGTCGACAAAGACGTGACCGTCGGCGACAGCATCGCCGAGGTCGAGTCGACCAAGAGCGTGTCCGACATCTACGCTCCGCTCACCGGCAAAGTCGTTGCGGTGAACGAGGATCTGGTTCAGACGCCGGAGACGCTCAACGAAGATCCCTACAACGAGGGATGGCTGTTCGAGCTCGCGTTCGACGACGAGGCAACCCTCGATTCCGCCCTCGGTGAACTGCTGGATGCAGCGGGTTACCAAGGAGTTATCGGGGGCTGACTCAGCCTTCACAGTTCTCCCTGCACGGGCACGCCCCGGCAGGGTACGGTCAAAGCCAAGCGGATACGTCGGGGAATCGACGCCGGGATCTTTTCCTGGCGATGTGATCGCGCCGGTCGTGTCGCCGAATACAGCACCTGCTTGCATGGATAATCAGGTTCGAGGAGGAGAGAAACGGTGAGCGAGAACAGGGACCCGGGTTACGGGGAAACCGCGGCCGAGACGACGTCGGTCTTCCGCGCGGACTTCCTCAACGAGGTCGACGCGTCGCGCTCCGCAGAGCCGACCGGCGAACAGCCGGTTCAGGGCGTCGAGGGCCTGCCGGCCGGTGCGGCCCTCCTGGTGGTCAAGCGTGGCCCGAACGCGGGCTCGCGTTTCCTGCTGGATCAGCCGACCACTTCGGCCGGCCGCCATCCCGACAGTGACATTTTTCTGGATGACGTCACCGTCAGCCGTCGGCATGCCGAGTTCCGTCAGGACGACGACTCGTTCCAGGTCGTCGATGTGGGCAGCCTCAACGGCACCTACGTCAACCGGGAGCCGGTGGACTCCTCGGAGCTGCAGAACGGCGACGAGGTCCAGATCGGCAAGTTCCGGCTGGTCTTCCTGACCGGTCCGCGCACGCAGGCGAACGAGTCGGCGTCGGGCGCGGGGTCGCGATGACCCCAACGGTACTGGTGCCCGTGACGGGCACAGTGCTGTGACAGGGGCGGCGCAGTGGGCGCGCGGAGGGATGTCGATCGGCTCCGTACTCGACCTGCTGCGACCAGATTTTCCTGATATCACCATCTCCAAGATCCGGTTCCTCGAATCCGAGGGCCTGATCCGGCCGGAACGGACACCGTCGGGATACCGGCGGTTCTCGGTGGCCGACTACGAACGGCTGCGTTTCGTGCTGACCGCGCAACGTGATCAGTACCTGCCGTTGAAGGTGATCAAGGAGCAGTTGGAAGCGATCGACAGTGGTGCGGCGACGTTGGGCGTGCGTGAAGCGCGCGCCCGCGCGCACTCCCACCACGGCGCCGCGGAGGCCGGGCACAGTGTGTCCGGCTCCGCGGAGGCCGATGCCGAGGCGAAGAGCCCGGCCGCGCCGCGCCGCCTCGGTATCGTGACGGGCGCGATCACGCCCGAGGAATTACGTGTCGACGTCGGCGTGCGGCTCACCAGGTCCGACCTGCTCGCCAAGGCCGACATCGACGACCGTTTCCTCGACGATCTGCTGCGCGCGGGACTCATCGTCCCCGGTGCGGGCGGATTCTTCGAGTCCGATGCGGTCACGCTCGCACACGCGGCCAAGGCGATGGCCGAATTCGGCCTGGAGGCACGTCATCTGCGCGCCTTCAAACTCGCCGCCGACCGCGAGGCCGCGCTGATCGCACAGATCGCCGCGCCCATCGCGAAGAGTCGCGATGCCGATGCGCGCGCTCGCGCCGAGGAGACCGTGCGCGAACTCGCGGCGCTGTCGCTGAACCTGCACGCCGCATTGGTCAAAGCCGCGGTGCGCACAGCCCTCGGCGGCTGACACACCCGGCCTGGTGATCAGGTATCGCCCCGGCTACACACCGATTTCGGCGCGAACGTCTTTCTTGCGCGCCCCAGAATTCGCCTAGACTCGTTGATACGGCGAGCTGTGCAGCTGTCGTGCCGGCCGGCGGCCGAGTATGGGAGGCAGGACTTACTCATGAGCGAGATGCGTGTCATCGGCATCCGTGTCGAGCAGCCACAGAACCAGCCCGTGCTGCTGCTGCGGGAGGCTTCGGGGGAGCGGTATCTGCCGATCTGGATCGGGCAGGCCGAGGCCACCGCGATCGTGCTCGAGCAGGAGGGGGTCACGCCGATCCGTCCGCTCACTCACGATCTGATCAAGATTCTGATCACCGAGCTGGGACACACACTCAAGGAAGTGCGGATCGTGGATCTGCAGGAGGGCACCTTCTACGCGGATCTGGTCTTCGACGGCGACCTGCGGGTCTCGGCGCGGCCGTCGGACTCGGTGGCGATCGCCTTGCGCGTCGGGTGCCCGATCTACGCCGAAGAACCGGTGCTCGCCGAGGCGGGCTTGGTGATGCCCGACGAACGCGAGGACGAGGTGGAGAAGTTCAAGGAGTTCCTGGAGTCGGTCTCGCCCGACGACTTCAAGGCGACCGACAGCTGACCACGATCTTCTAAACCTGAAGTAGAGGTCCAGGGAATCGCGGCGTTTGGTGCTTGGTGTGACAACACCGCAGGTCCGACAATGGCAGGAGTAACCTCGAAAGTCGGGCAACATCCGTCGTGACTCCGACCCGAGAACGTCGGCAGAAGGAGCGATCAGTGGAAGAACAAACGCAGGATGTCGTACAGCCTGGCTTGTTCCCGGACGACTCGGTTCCGGACGATCTGGTCGGCTACCGGGTGCCGAGCGCGTGTCAGGTCGCCGGTATCACCTACCGTCAGCTCGACTACTGGGCCCGGACCGGGCTGGTCGTGCCGTCGATCCGTGGTGCGGCGGGATCGGGCAGCCAGCGGCTGTACTCGTTCAAGGACATCCTTGTCCTCAAGATCGTGAAGCGGTTGCTGGACGCGGGCATCTCTTTACAGAACATCCGGATCGCCGTCGATCACCTGCGCAGTCGTGGCGTCGGCGATCTCGCCGGGATCACTCTGTTCTCCGACGGAACCTCGGTATACGAGTGCACCTCGCCCGAGGAGGTAGTCGATTTACTGCAGGGTGGGCAGGGCGTCTTCGGCATCGCCGTCGGTGGCGCCATGCGTGAGCTGACCGGCGCGATCGCGGACTTCCCGGCAGAACGAGCCACCGCCATCACCGACCGCCCCGAAGACGAGCTCTCCTTCCGCCGCAAGGTGAGAGAGAACCGCAAGACCGGTTAGTGACCAGCGCTACACCCCCGGCGTGCCCCTGGTGGCGCGACCGGGGGTTTGCTGCATCTAGAATCAGTGGTGCGTCGCCGCCGTGCGGGAGAGTCCTCGGTTCGCGAGAATCGGGGCGCCGAAGGAGCAGCACCTCCCCGTCAATCTCTCAGGCAACAGGGACCGCACGGTGATTCGACGCCTCTGGAAAGCGGTGGCATCCGGCTGCCCGCCCACGGGGAAAGGGGCACGGTCACCGATCTTCGGGGCCGGGTTTCCGAATCTCTCAGGCGCACAGACAGAGGGGGAGGGCTGGTACCCGTCGACCACGAGGTCGACCCGCCCGACCTGGAGCTGCCCGTGACCCGTTCGTTCGCCGACCGCCACATCGGACCCGATTCCGACGAACTCGCCCGGATCCTCGCGACCATCGGCGTCGAGTCCATCGACGCACTCGCGACCACGGCGCTGCCCGCCACGATCCTCGACGAATCCGGCCTCGGCGCGCTGCCCGCGCCCGCCTCCGAGCACGAGGTGCTCGAGGAACTGGCCACGCTGGCGCAGGCGAACACCGTCGCCACCTCGATGATCGGTCTGGGCTACTACGACACCCTCACCCCGCCGGTGCTGGTGCGCAATCTGCTCGAGAACCCCGCCTGGTACACCGCCTACACCCCGTACCAGCCCGAGATCAGCCAGGGCAGGCTCGAGGCGCTGCTCAACTTCCAGACCATGGTGTCGGATCTGACCGGCATGGACGTCGCCAACGCCTCCATGCTCGACGAGGCCACCGCCGCGGCCGAGGCGATGACGCTGCTGCGCCGCGCGGGCAAGTCCAAGTCGAACCGGCTGCTGATCGACGCCGACCTGTTCCCGCAGACCAAGACCATCATCGGGACCAGGGCCGAGCCGCTCAGCATCGAGATCATCGAGGCCGACCTGTCGACCGGGGAGCTGCCGGAGGGCGAGTTCTTCGGCGTGATCGTGCAGACTCCGGGCGCGTCGGGCCGCATCGTCGACTGGACCTCGCTGTTCACCGCCGCCCACGAGCGCGGCGCGCTGGTCGCCGCCGGTGCCGATCTGCTCGCGATGACGCTGAGCACCCCGCCCGGTGAACAGGGTGCCGACGTGTGCTTCGGTACCACCCAGCGCTTCGGCGTGCCGATGGGCTTCGGTGGCCCGCATGCCGGTTACCTCGCCGTGCGCACGGCCTTCGCCCGTCAGTTGCCCGGTCGCCTGGTCGGCGTGTCCGTCGATGCCGACGGCGCGCCCGCCTACCGTCTGGCGCTGCAGACCCGTGAGCAGCACATCCGCCGCGAGAAGGCCACCTCGAACATCTGTACTGCCCAAGTGCTGCTGGCCATCGTCGCCGCGATGTACGCGAGCTACCACGGTGCCAACGGCCTGCGCGCCATCGCGCGCCGGGTGCACCAGCACGCCGCTGCCGTCGCGAGCGGCCTCGGTGGCGCCGTGGTGCACGGTGCCTTCTTCGACACCGTGCTCGCCCACGTGCCCGGCGGCGCGGAAGCTGTTGTCGCCAAGGCGAAGTCGAAGGGCATCAACCTGCGCCTGGTCGATGCCGACCACGTCGCCATCGCCTGCGACGAGGCCACCACCGACGCGCATGTCGCGGCCGTCGTCGAATCCTTCGGCACCGCACTGACTCCCGACGCGGGCGCGGGCGCCGAGCCCGCCGCGATCGAGACCCGCACCTCGGACTACCTGACCCACCCGGCGTTCACCCGCCACCACACCGAGACCGCCATGTTGCGCTACCTGCGCGCGCTCTCGGACAAGGACATCGCGCTGGACCGCAGCATGATTCCGCTCGGTTCGTGCACGATGAAGCTCAACGCGACCGCGGAGATGGAGCCCATCACCTGGCCCGGCTTCGCCCGCCTGCACCCCTTCGCGCCGACCGAGGACACCCCCGGCATCCGCAAGCTGATCGCCGACCTCGAGCGGTGGCTGGCCGAGATCACCGGTTACGACGCGGTGAGCCTGCAGCCCAATGCCGGTAGCCAGGGCGAGTACGCGGGCTTGCTCGCGATCCGCCGCTACCACCTCGATCGCGGTGACGACCACCGCGACACCTGCCTCATCCCGTCCAGCGCGCACGGTACCAACGCCGCCTCGGCGGCCATGGTCGGCATGCGCGTCGAGGTGGTCAAGTGCCGCGCGAACGGTGACGTCGACCTCGACGACCTGCGTGCCAAGATCGCCGACCACGCCGATCGGCTGGCCTGCATCATGATCACCTACCCGTCCACCCACGGCGTCTACGAGCACGAGGTCGCCGAGTTGTGCGCGCTCGTGCACGATGCCGGCGGCCAGGTGTACGTCGACGGCGCCAACCTCAATGCCCTTGTCGGGCTTGCCCGTCCGGGCCGGTTCGGCGGCGACGTGAGCCACCTGAACCTGCACAAGACCTTCTGCATCCCGCACGGCGGCGGCGGCCCCGGCGTCGGCCCGGTCGCGGTGGGTGCGCACCTGGCGCAGTACCTGCCCGGTGACCCGCTCGAAGCCGGTTCGCACGCGGTGTCGGCGGCGAACTACGGTTCCGCGTCGATCCTGCCGATCACCTGGGCCTACATCCGGATGATGGGCGCCGAGGGCCTGCGCGCGGCGACGCTGACCGCGATCGCGTCGGCCAACTACATCGCCCGCCGCCTCGACGCCTACTTCCCGGTGCTCTACACCGGCGAGAACGGCATGGTCGCCCACGAGTGCATCCTGGATCTGCGGGAGATCACCAAGCAGACCGGCGTCACCGTCGACGATGTGGCCAAGCGACTGGCCGACTACGGTTTCCACGCGCCGACCATGAGCTTCCCGGTCGCGGGCACCCTGATGGTTGAACCCACCGAGAGCGAGAACCTCGAGGAGATCGACGAGTTCATCGCCGCCATGATCGCCATCCGTGGTGAGATCGACCAGGTCGCGGCCGGGGTGTGGCCGGTGACCGACAACCCGCTGCGCGGTGCGCCGCACACCGCGGCCAGCCTGGTCGCCGAGTGGAACCACCCGTACAGCCGGGAGACCGCGGTGTACCCGCGCGGTATCGGCCATGCTCGTCCGAAGGTCTGGCCTTCTGTGCGGCGCATCGACGGTGCGTTCGGTGACCGCAATCTGGTGTGCTCGTGCCCGCCGCTGGATGCCTACGAAGACTGACCGTAGTCCTGACACATGGCCCCGCCGACCTTGTCGGCGGGGCCATGTGTTGTCTGTGTCTGGCCAGGTGACGTTGCAGTCGCGGCATGGTTGCCGAAAGTGAATTCTCATCGGCCGTACTGGCGGCGCGTCACATACCGAATGCCTTGTTTGCAGCTATTCAGGGAATGACCAGTATGTGTCGAGCTGTCAAATGGTCTCGCTATTAAGTCAAGCCCCGAATATCGGTGGCAAACGAATTGGTATATTCGGCGCGCGACACGCGCGAGATCGGGATGTCTACCATTAAATCCGGAGTCGTGGTCTGCTCTAGGTGTTCTGTGGAGTGTCGAATGTCGACAGGGCCGCGATCAGAAGATTCGGTCGATCGATGAGTTCGACTGCCGTAATGGCAAAATTTGCCGATCACGCAGGGGATATGCCGGATCGGGGACGGAGGTCGCACCATCGGCAATCGGTCTGCGTCGCGCGGGGCAGCGTGACATCCGCGGCTCTATCGCCTCGAC
Organism: Nocardia sp. NPDC056952; assembly: GCF_042674185.1. NCBI lineage: Bacteria > Bacillati > Actinomycetota > Actinomycetes > Mycobacteriales > Nocardiaceae > Nocardia > Nocardia sp. NPDC056952. The sequence continues at coordinate 769,151 of NZ_JBHURA010000003.1, forward strand.
CTGCGGTGCTGTCGGAATATTGGTTTCGCACGGAATGTCCGTATTAGCGACCGACCTGAATTGAATTGTTACTAGGGTGTTCCCTGAAAATCGTATGCCAGCTGTTTGCTGTCAGGCTAATGTCGAGGAGATGTTTCGGATAGGAGTCGGCTGGGTACCGCACCTCGCGGGGTGTCGGATCGGTGTTTACCGGATCCGTATCGGTCCTGAGTACAGCAAGGGGAATTCGTATGGCTGTTCGGCGGTAAATGGACCCGCATTCGGCGGTTGTGGCGCACATGAATATCTGGGGTAGGAAAGCGCACGGATCTCCATACTCGGAGTCCGTGCTAGGTCGATAGCCATGCGAGGGGTCGGTTGATCATGGAGTCTGTCGAGAGCTGTGCCGGTAATCAGGAGCTTATTCCGCTTTCCTCTGCGCAATACGGCATGTGGTTCGCGGACAGTGCGCATAGTGGACCGGCGACCAACATCGCGCAATACGTCGAGATCGAGGGGCGGATCGACGTCGCCCTGTTCAACGCGGCGGTGCACGAGGCGGCCGAGGAGACCGAGTCGCTCATGGTGCGGGTGGTCGAGGTGGAAGGTCGTCCCTACCAGGTCGTCGACCGTGACATCACGTTCAACGAACTCGTGCTCGACTTCGGCACGCACAGCGATCCGATGGCCGCGGCGCTGGAATGGATGCGCCGCGACTACACCCGGCAGATCGACATCACCCGAGATCAACTCGCGGTCACGCGGCTGATCAGGATCAGCGATGACCTGCACCTGTGGTACGCGCGCGCCCACCACCTCGTGATCGACGGCTATGGCGCGTTCAACGTGTTGTGCCGGGTCGCCGAGCACTACAACGCGCTGTCGGAAGGCAGGCCACCGGCTCGGCTGGTGGCCGCTCACCTGCGCGAGATCGCCGCGGGGGAACAGGACTATCGGGAGGGCTCGCGATTCGAGGCCGATCGACGGTACTGGCTCGACAAGGTCGCCGATCTGCCCGCACCCGCGGGTCTGTCCGGTCGGTCGGCGCGCCCGGGCACCGTGGACGAGGTTGCGGCACGCGAACTTCCGGCGCAGCTGTGCGCGCTGCTCGATCGTCGTTCGGCCGAGCTCGACGCGTCGGCCGCGCAGGTCGTCGTCGCGGCGTTCGCTGCCTTCTTCACGCGGATGACCGGCGCCGACGAGGTTGTGCTCTCGGTCCCGATGAGCGCCAGGGTCACCGTGAAACTGCGCAACGCCGCGGCGATGCTGGCCAATATGGTGCCGATCCGCTTCGCGATCGATGACGCGACCACTGTGGCGCAGCTGATCAAGGCATCGATCAGCGAGCTGGTCTCCGCGCTGCGTCATCAGCGCTACCGCTTCGAGGACCTGCGTCGTGAATCCGCCTCGATCGACAACTCCGCCAACACTTTCGGGCCCGTCGTCAACATCTTGTTCTTCGACTCCGAGATCCGTCTCGGCGACGCCGTCGGGCGCTATCACGCGCTCACCTCGGGCGCGCTCGAGGATCTGCAGGTCAACCTCTATCGGACCGGTCCCGACGCGCCGCTGCTGATCGAGCTGCACGGCAACGGTAACCTCTACAGTCAGCGCGACATCGACGCGCACGCCGACCGATTCATCGATTTCCTGCACCGATTCATCGAGGCCGACGCCGGCGAGCGGGTGGTGGAACTGCCGCTGGTGTCCGCCGCGCAGGAGCTCTCGATCATCGGCGAGTCGGCTGGTGTCGAGGGCGTCGCCCCGGTCGAGACGCTGGTGGATTCGCTGTCGCGACAAGCTCATTCGACCCCGCTCGCGGAAGCGGTCACCGCCGGGGGCAAGACGATCACGTATCGGGACCTCGATGAGCGTTCCACCCGGCTCGCCCGGCGTTTGATCGCCCGTGGCGCGGGTCCGGGCACGCTGGTCGCCATCGCGCTGCCGCGTGGCACCCAGCTGATCGTCGCGATGCTCGCCGTCCTGAAATCCGGTGCCGCGTATCTGCCGCTGGATATCACCCATCCGCAGGAGCGGCTGGAATACGTGGTCGGCCGAGCGGATCCGGCAGTCGTCATCGTCGAAGTGACCGGGCTGTCGGAAGGTGGCGGCCAGACGCTGGTTCTCGGGCAGGACGACGACCTCGACGGTGCCGCGGACCCGATCAGCGATGACGAGCGCACCGCGCCACTGCGGCCTGATGACGCCGCCTACGTCATTTTCACCTCCGGTTCCACGGGGCGGCCCAAGGGTGTGGTGATCAGCCACCGCTCGGTGGTCACCTACTTGGCGAATGCGTGTGCCGCTCTGGATGTCCGGGCCGACGATGTGTGGACATGGCTGCACTCGGTGGCCTTCGACTACTCGATCTGGGAGGTTTTCGGCCCGCTCGTCACCGGCGGCCGCGTCGTGGTCGCCGATGCGCCGACCACGCGCGCGCCCGATGAGCTGGTTCGCCTGACCGCTCGTGAACGCGTCACCGTGTTCAGCCAGACGCCCTCGGCGTTCTATCAATTCGCCGCAGCTCAGCGGCGCTACCTCGCGGCGGGTGCGCCCGAGGGCGCGCTGGGGCTGCGGCTGGTCGTGCTGTCGGGCGAAGGTCTGGATCCGGCGGCGTTGGCGCCCTGGTACGTGGACAACCCGGACGGGCCGGTGGTCGTCAACAGCTACGGCATCACCGAGACCACCGTGTTCGTCACCCACACCGACATGAGCGCCGATCTGGCGGTACCCGGCGCGCCCAGCGTGATCGGCGCGGCGCTGCCCGGCCTGCGCGCCTACGTGCTGGATCGGCGCCTGCGACCGGCGCCGGTGGGCGCGTGGGGTGAAATCTATGTAGCGGGAACGCAATTGGCTCGCGGCTATCTCGGGCAGGCGGCATTGAGTTCGGGTCGATTCGTCGCCGACCCGTGGGGTGCGCCGGGGGAGCGGATGTACCGCAGCGGCGACGTGGCCCGCCGCGATCACCACGGCGCTCTCGAATACCGCGGGCGTGCGGATCAGCAGGTACAGCTGCGCGGGTTCCGCATCGAACTCGACGAGGTCCGTGCCGCGCTGCTGGCCCATCCGGCGGTGGCCGCGGCCGCGGTGGTGGTGCATCGAGCAGGCACCGACGCGGCGCGTCTGGTGGGATACGTCGTACCGGCAGGCGCCGACTGCGATGTCGATGCCGTGGTCGCGCAGGCGGGTTCGTCGCTGCCGGACTACATGATCCCCAATGTCGTGCTGGTCGTCGACGAACTGCCGCTGACGGTCAACGGCAAACTCGATCTGCGTGCATTGCCCGAACCGGCCGCCGGAAGCACCGCGAGCTATGTCGCGCCGCGCTCCGATGCCGAAGAAGTCGTCGCGCACGTCTTCGCCGAGGTGCTCGGGGTGGACCGGGTCGGCGCGTTCGAGAATTTCTTCGAGGTGGGCGGCAACTCGCTCACCGCGGCGGGCGCCGTCGCCCGGGTCGCCGATGCCACCGAATGCGCACTGTCGGTGCGTGATCTGTTCGGCAATCCGACGGTGGCAGGGTTCGCCGCGTGCGTGGGCCGGGCACGGCGCCGGGTGCGGCCCACACTGACGCCGATCGCGCGCGACGGCCTGTTGCCGCTGGCTCCCGCGCAACATCGGATGTGGTTGATCAACCGCGTCGACCCCGAGTCCGCCGCCTACAACATTCCGCTGGTCCTGCGGTTGACCGGGCGACTCGACCCCGCCGCACTGCGCATGGCGCTGGGCGACGTCCTCGATCGCCATGAGGCGCTGCGAACGCGCTACCCCGCCCGTGACGGCCACGGGACGCAGGAGGTTATGTCGGCCGAGGCAGCTCTGGCCGACTTCGACTGCGTCCCAGAACGACTCGGGCAAGACCGGCTCGCCGGCCGGATCCGCGAGCTGACGGCCGACGGCTTCGATGTCTGCGCCCGCCCACCGCTGCGCGCGGACTTGCTCACGATCGGCCCCGACACGCATGTGCTGGTGCTGGTCCTGCACCACATCTGCTGTGACGGTACGTCGTTGGCGCCGCTGGCAGCCGACTTCGCCGCCGCCTACGCGGCCCGGTCACAGGCAACGGCGCCTGATCAGGTCCCACCTCGGGTGCAGTACGCCGACTACGCCGACTGGCACCGTCGTCTGCTCGGCGACGAAGCGGATCCGGATTCGCTCGCCGCTGACCAGTTGCGGTATTGGACAACCCAATTGGCCGATGCGCCCGCAGTGCTCGAGTTGCCGGCCGACCGGCCCCGGCCTGCCCGCCGTTCGATGCACGGTGAGGCCGTCACCACGCAGCTGCCCGCCCGGACCTACGCCGAGATCGAGCGACTCGCCCGCGCCGCGGACGTCACCCCGTTCATGGTGGTCCACGCCGCACTCGCCGTTCTGCTGGCCCGGCTGTCGGGAACCGGCGACATCGTGATCGGCGCCCCGCTGGCCGGACGCGGCGAGCCTGATCTTGCTCCGCTGGTGGGAATGTTCGTCAACACCGTGGCGCTGCGCACGCCGATTCGCGGCGAGGAGTCGTTCACCGCCCTGCTCGAACGCGTCAAGGACATCGACATCGATGCCTTCGCGCACGGCGAGCTGCCCTTCGACCGGGTCGTGGAAGAGCTCGATCCGCGGCGCTCGGCGGCCTACGCGCCCGTGTGCCAGGTGTATCTGGCCTTCGACAACACCGAACTGCCCCGCCTGACCCTGCCCGACCTCACGGTGGACGTTGTCGATCCCGGCGCCGAACCCGCGAAGGTCGACCTCGTCGTCACCGTGGGCGCGAACGCCGCGGGCACCGGCGACGTCGCGGTGCGGCTCAACTACGCGAGTGACCTGTTCGATCCCGCCACCGTCGAGCAGATGGCCGCACGGCTGGGCCGGATCCTGGACGCGGTGGTGGCGAACCCCGCTGTGCCGGTAGGCGATGTGGAACTGCTGTCCGCCGCCGAACGCGCCGTGCTGTCTCCGGTTCGGGGCGCCGACGCGGTACCCGGCGTGGCGCTGTCGGATCTGCTGGCCCGAGGTGTCGCGATCTCGCCGGAGGGTCCGGCTGTCGTGTCCGGGACACAGTGCCTGGATTTCGCGGAACTGGACGCGTTGTCGAATCGGTTCGCCCGGCGCCTGCTCGACGAAGGAGCCCGACCCGGTGCGGTGGTGGCGATGGTCCTGCCGCGCTCGGTCGATTTCGTGGTCGCGGTATGGGCCGTCGCCAAAACCGGTGCCGCCCTGGTGCTGATCGACCCGCGCAACCCGCGGGATCGGGTCGCCTCGATGCTCGCCGACAGCGCGCCCCGAGTGGTCTTGACCAGCGCCGAAGTCGAGGGCGCTGCGCCCGAGGGACCGTGGACGTTGCTGGTGGTCGCGGACCCGGTCTCGCGCAGCGTCACCGCCGGGTACTCGTCCGCGCCGGTGACCGACACCGACCGTGGCAGGCCCGTGCACCCCGGCGACGTGGCGTATGTGATCTACACCTCCGGAACGACCGGCGTGCCGAAGGGTGTCGAGGTCACCAACCAGGGGCTGGCGAACTTCGCCGCCGAACAACAGGACCGCTATGACGTCGAGCCCACCGTGCGGGTCCTGCAGGCCGCCGGTCCGGGATTCGACGCGGTGATGCTGGAGATTCTGCTCGCCCACCCCGGTGGCGCCGCGCTGATCGTGTCCCCGCCCGATGTCTACGCGGGCACCGAACTCGCGGCACTCGTTCGGGCACAAGGGGTTACCCATGCCTTCCTGACGCCGACCGTGCTGGCTTCGATGTCGCCGGAGAACCTGGAGTGCCTGCGGGTGCTGGTCTCCGGTGGCGAAGCCCTCACGGCAGAGCTCGCCGCGACCTGGGCGCCGGGGCGCCGGCTGTTCAACGGCTACGGACCCACCGAGACCACGATCATGGTCGCGATCAGCGACCCGATCCCCGCGCAGGGGCCGATCACCATCGGCGGGCCCATTCGCGGGATCTCCGCGCAGGTCCTCGACTCCCGGCTGCGGCCGGTGCCGGTCGGTACGGCGGGCGAACTCTACATCGGCGGTGTGCAATTGGCGCGCGGCTACCTCGGCCGACCCACGGTGACAGCAACCAGTTTCGTCGCCGATCCCCGTGGCGCGGGCACCCGGATGTACCGCACGGGCGACCTCGTCCGGTGGACCTCGGAGCAGACCATCGAATACCTGGGCCGCGCCGACCACCAGGTGAAGATCCGCGGGCAGCGCACCGAACTGGGCGAGATCGAAGCGGTACTCGCCGAGGATCCCGCGGTGACCCACGCGGTCGTCGTGATCCACGCCGGCGCGGGGGCCGACCGGCTCGTCGGCTACCTGGTCGGCGCGGGCGTGGACGCGGAGCGGGTGCGCGCGGCCGCGCGCGACCGGCTTCCGGCGCACATGGTGCCTGATGTGTGCATGGTGCTCGACCGATTCCCGCTGACCGCCAGCGGCAAACTCGATCGCGCCGTACTGCCCGAGCCGGTGTTCCCGCAGGCCGTCGAAGACGTCGCACCGCGCACGCCCACCGAACAACTCGTCGCCGGTATCTACCGCGATGTGCTCGGCGTAGCGCACGTGAGCGCGCTCGACAACTTCTTCGATCTGGGCGGCAACTCGCTCACCGCGACCAAGGCCGCGGCGCGCCTGTCCGAGGTGTTCGGCACCGGCATCGCGGTGCGGGCGCTGTTCGAGACGCCGACCGTCGACGCGCTCGCTCGCGAGCTGGATTCGGTGGATGGGCAGGCCGATCAGGGGTCGGTACATCACCGGCTGGTGCCGCAGCCGCGTCCGGATCGGATTCCGCTCTCGCCCGCGCAGGCCAGGATGTGGTTCCTGAACCAGTTCGATACCTCGGCCGCGGTCTACAACGTGCCCGTCGTCGTGCGGATCTCCGGGCCGCTCGACGTCGACGTGCTCCGGTCGGCACTGGCCGACGTGATCGTCAGGCACGAGACACTGCGCACCCGATACCCCGACAGTGACAGCGGACCGTGGCAGGAGATCCTGTCCCCGGCTTCGGCACCGCAGCTGCGGTGCGTCGAGGTCGCCGAGACCGAGATCGCCGAACGGATCGCGAACGAGACCGCCCTCGGCTTCGATGTGAGCACCGAGGTACCGTTCCGGATCGCGTTGCTGCGCACCGCCGCCGAGGAATGGACCGTGGTGCTCACCGTGCACCACATCGCCATCGACGGATCCTCGCTCGCGCCGCTGGCCACCGACCTGGCCGTGGCCTATCGGGCGCGAACGGCGGGCGAGGCGCCTGCCTTCGCGCCCCTGCCGGTCCAGTACGCCGACTACACGCTGTGGCAGCGGCGAAACCTCGGCGTGCAGGAAGACCCGGCCAGTGTGACCGCGGGCCAGATCCGGTACTGGATCGCGGCACTGGCCGACCTGCCGCAGATGCTGGACCTGCCGACCGACCGTCCGCGTCCCGCACAGCAGTCCTACCGCGGGGCGAGCATGTCGGCCACGATTCCCGCCGACCTGCACCGCGACATCATCGCTCTCGCACGGCGTCACGACTCGACGCTGTTCATGGTGACCCATGCGGCGTTCGCGATCTTGCTGGCGAGGCTGTCGGGCACCGGCGACATCGCGGTCGGCACCCCGGTCGCCGGGCGCGGCGAGCCCGCCCTCGACCCGCTGATCGGCATGTTCGTCAACACGCTGGTATTGCGCGTCCAGGTCGATCCCGCGGCCCCGTTCACGGAGATACTCGAGCGCGCCCGCGAATGTGATCTCGGTGCGTTCGACAATGCCGCGATCCCGTTCGAACAGCTGGTGGAGGTCCTCAATCCGCCGCGCAGCACCGCGCACGAGCCACTGACCCAGGTCGGTTTCTCGTTCCAGAACATCGATATCCCGACGCTGCGCCTGGGCGGGCTCACGGTGGCGGCCGACCTCGTCGAACCGGGTGTCGCCAAGTACGACCTGCATCTCACCCTGGTCGACACGGTCGACGCGGACGGTGCTCCCGGTGACATGCAGGTCGAATTCGGGTATGCGACCGACCTTTTCGACGAAGCCACGATCGTGCCGATCTTCGAGCGGTTCGTCGCCATCCTGCGCGGTGTCGTCGCCGATCCCGGTGTGCCCGTGGGTGATCTGCCGCTACTCAGTCCGCGCGAACTCGACGAACTGGCGCTGCGCGAATCCGGCCCCGATGCCCCCTCGGACGGTGCGACGATCGCGGATCTGTTCGCGAGACAGGTCGCGGCGACACCGGAGAATATCGCGGTCGTCGACGGCGAGGGTGGGGATGTGCTCACCTACGCCGCGTTCGGCGCCGAGGTGAACGCGCTGGCGCGAGGGCTGATCGGCCGCGGTATCGGGCCGGGAAGCGTGGTGGCCGTGGCCGTGCACCGCTCGGTCGAGCTGCTCACCGCGCTCTACGCCATCCACGCGGCAGGCGCCGCCTACCTCCCGCTGGATCCCGACCACCCCGTCGACCGGCTGCGCACGGTCCTGGCTACCGCGCGACCCGACGGGGTGCTCATCGGCGACGACATCGACCTGCCGACCCAGGCACCGGTCTGGCGTCTGTCGGATCTCACCTCGCCCACGACCGGCACCGCGCCGGTCACCGATGCCGATCGGATCAGGCCGCTGCGCCCGCAGGATCTGGCGTATGTCGTCTTCACCTCCGGGTCGACCGGTGTTCCCAAGGGTGTGGCACTCACCCACGAGGCAGTCGTCAACCAACTCCGTTGGCTCACTGGGCATTACGGGATCGGCAGCGACGACGTGCTGCTTCTGCGCACGCCCGCGACCTTCGACCTGTCGGTGTGGGAATTGTTCACCGCACCCACCGCCGGTGCCGCGCTGGTCGTGGCCGGGCGCGACGATCACACCGACCCGACCGCCGTCGCACGGCTGATCGCTCGTCACGGCGTGACCGTGGTCGACTTCGTTCCCTCACTGCTGTCGGCGTTCCTCGACATCGCGAACCCGGACGATCTCGCCGCCGTCCGTCAGGTGCTGTGCATCGGTGAGGCGCTGGACTCCGCGACCGTTCGCCGGTTCCGCGACGTCAGCGAAGCGCGCATCGACAACCTGTACGGCCCGACGGAAGCGGCCGTGAGCGTCACCGCCTACGAGATCGGCGAGCTCGACGGACCCGTCGTGTCGATCGGTACGCCCGAGGCGAACGTCGTCACGCACGTGCTCGACGCACGGCTGCGGCCCGTCCCCGCCGGTGTGACGGGCGAGCTGTATCTCGGCGGAATCCAGCTCGCCCGTGGGTACCATGCCCGCGCGGACCTGACGGCGAGCGCGTTCGTGGCCGACCCGTTCGGCTCGACGCCGGGGGCGCGCCTCTACCGGACCGGCGACCTGGTCCGCTGGGACACGGCAGGCCGGCTGCGGTACGTCGGCCGCCGTGATTCCCAGGTGAAGATTCGCGGCCTGCGCGTCGAACTCGGCGACATCGAGGCCGCGCTCCTCGCCCACGATCACATCGATGGCGCGGTCGTGCGGGTGTATACGGTCGCCGAGGGGCAGATCCTGGTGGCCTATGCCGTGAGCGACGAGGCGATCGATCCCGACTCGCTGCGGACGTACCTGCTGTCGCGCCTGCCCGCGTACATGGTGCCCGTCCAGGTGATTCGGATCGACACGATCCCGCTCACGGCCAACGGTAAGATCGACTACCGAGCCCTCCCGGCCCCCGACACCCGCGCCGCCGCGACGCGCTACCGCGCTCCTCGCGGGATCGCGGAGGAGACCATCGCCGGGGTGATCGGCGAACTGGTGCAGACTCCCTGGGTCGGCGCCGACCAGAACTTCTTCACCCTCGGTGGCAATTCGCTGCTGGCGACCCGCGTGCTCAGCCGCATCGGCGAAGTCCTCGGGGTAACGATTCCCGTACGCGCCATCTTCGAAGCGCCGACCGTGGCGGAACTGGCCCGCTGGGTCGAACAGCAGCGCGCCGTCGGCGATGTCGCGGGACCGGTGGCGAAACCGAGGCCCGAGCGCATCCCGCTCTCGCCCGCGCAGAGCCGGATGTGGCTGCTCAACCAGCTGAACCCCGAGTCGGCGAGTTACGTGGTGCCACTGTCGATCCGCCTCGACGGCGAACTCGACATCGAGGCCATGACGGCCGCGTTGCGCGATGTCATCGAACGGCACGAGATCTTGCGCACCACCTATCCGGCCCACGACGGCACCCCCGCGCAGGTCGTACTGACCGCCGATGACGTCGTCGCGGCCTGCGATCTCGCCGTGCGCCCGGTGTCCGCCGATGAACTGCTCCCACGGCTGACAGAGTTCTTCGGCACCGGCTTCGACGTCTCGGCGGGCGCCCCGCTGCGCGTGGCTTTGTTCCGGCTCACCGACACCGCGCACGCACTGGCGCTTTCGGTGCATCACATCAATTGCGACGGCTACTCGGTGGCGCCGCTGGCCGCCGACATCATCGAGGCCTATCGCGCACGCCGGATCGGCAATGCACCCGAATGGGCTCCGCTACCAGTGCAATTCGCTGACTACGCCATCTGGCAGCGCGAATTGCTGGCCGCACCCGACTCCGCGCCGGGTCGCGACCTGCTGTACTGGCGCACCCAACTCGCGGGGATCCCGGATGTGCTGGCGCTGCCCACCGACCGTCCGCGCCCGCTCGAGCAGTCCCACCGCGGTGCGACCGTCCACGCCGCGGTGCCCTCCCGGGTGGCCGAAGCCGTGGCGGCCTTGGCGCGGCGCAGCGGCGTGACCCCGTTCATGGTGGCGCACACCGCCCTTGCCGTCCTGCTCGCGCAATTGTCGGGCAGCGACGACATCGCCATCGGCGTCCCGTACGCGGGTCGCGGCGACCGTGCCCTCGATCGCCTCGTCGGCATGTTCGTCAACACCCTGGTTCTGCGCACTCGCGTCCGCCCCGACCAGCGGTTCACCGACCTGATCGAAATGACCAGACGCACCGACATCGAAGCGTTCGATCATGCCGCCGTTCCGTTCGAACAGCTGGTGGAGGTGCTGAATCCGGCGCGCTCGACGGCACATGCGCCGTTGTTCCAGGTGATGCTCGCCTATCAGAACATGGCGCCCGCCCAGCTCGAGCTGCCGGGGCTCGAGGTCGGTGGCATCGATGTCGGCGCCGACGCGGCGATCTGCGATCTGCTGCTCATGATCACCGAGGACCGGGGCCCGCACAACGAGCTCGCGGGCATGAACCTGCGCCTGACCTATGCCACCGATCTGTTCGACGACGCCACCGCGCACCGGTTCACCGAACAGCTCGTCCGTGTCCTGGATGCCGTCAGCGCCGACGAGCAGATCATCGCCGGGGAGATCGACCTCGCCGACGAAATGAGCCGCAATCGGCTTCTGCGACCGCTGGACGCCCCATTGGTGAGCACGGACCGCACGCTGGTCGATGCCTTCGACGAGCAGGTAGCGCGCACCCCGGACGCTGTCGCCGTCCGAGTCCCCGGCGGCCGCGCTCTGACCTACCGCGAATTCGACGACACCGTGAACCGCCTCGCCCGTCACCTCATAGATCTGGGCGCGGGCCCCGAAACGACGGTGGCCGTGGCGATTCACCGCTCGATCGACTTGATCACGGCCGTCTACGCCGTCGTGAAGTCCGGTGCCGCCTTCGTTCCGCTCGACCCGGACCACCCCACGGCGCGGCTGGCACACGTCCTGTCGGTCGCCCGGCCACTGCTGATCGTCACCACATCGAGCGACGAGAGCTCCCTCCCCGTCGCCATCGAGCGTGTCCGCCTCGACGAGCTGGACCTGAGCGCGTACCCCAGCGGGCCGGTCGGTGACGACGAACGTCGCGCACCGCTGCGCGCCGACAACGCCGCGTACGTGCTGTTCACCTCGGGCTCGACCGGTGCACCGAAGGGTGTCGCACTCACCCACGCCGCCACCGCCCACCAGTTGGCCTGGGCGCAAAGAGAATTCCCGCACGATGCGTCGGATGTGGTGCTGCACAAGACCCCGATCACCTTCGACATCGCGGTGTGGGAGTTGTTCTGGCCGTTGCAGACCGGCGCGCAGATCGTCGTCGCCGACCCCGCCGGCCACCGCGACCCTGCCTACCTGGTCGCGATCATCGCCGACGAGCAGGTCAGCACCGTGCATTTCGTCCCGTCGATGCTCGAGGTGCTGCTCGAGCACACCGGCACGACGCGGCTGCCGTCGGTCCGCTATGTGTTCCCGGCAGGTGAGGCGCTGGCCCAGCGCACCGCGGTACGCGCCAGGCAGACCTTCGACCGGGCCGAGGTCGTCAACTGGTACGGCCCCGCCGAGGCGGAAGTCGTGACGGCATACCGCTGCACGGCGGGTTCACGTGCACGGCGAACGGTCCCGATCGGTTACCCGGTTTCCGGAATGTCCGCATACGTGCTGAATGCCAGGCTTCGACCCGTCCCAGTCGGCGTTGTCGGCGACCTGTACGTCTCGGGCACCCAGCTCGCTCGTGGCTACCACCACAGGCCGGATCTCACGTGCGGCCGGTTCGTCGCCCATCCGTTCGGCGAGCCGGGGGACCGCCTCTATCGCACCGGTGATCTCGTTCGCTGGTCATGGGACGGTGATCTGGAGTATGTGGGCCGCAGTGACTTCCAGGTGAAATTCCACGGCCAACGGGTCGAGCCCGCGGATATCGAGGCCGCGCTGCGCTCGATCGACGATATCTCCGGAGCAGTCGCGATCGTTTCCGCTGACCGGATCACGGCGTATGTGTCGCCGAGACCGGGTGCGACCCTCACCGGATCGAAGGTCCGCAAACACCTCACCCGACTGCTTCCGTCCTACCTGGTGCCGGCACGAATTCAGGTGCTCGACACCATGCCGCTCAGCTCCAACGGCAAGGTGGACAGGTCTGCCCTGTCGCACGTTGCCTTCGACGACGCGGACGGCTTCATAGCCTCCGACGCGGACAATGCCGCGACGCGGGCGACGATGCTGGCCGAGTTCGTCGCCCGCACAGACCGTGAGGCGGTGCTGGCGAAGATCGTCGCCGAGATCGTCGGCGCCGACCAGGTCAGTGTCGTTGCCGATCTGTTCGAGCTCGGGGTGAACTCGCTGTCGGCCGCTCAGGTCGCGGCCCGGGCCGAGGCCGCGCTGCACGTGCGAGTCGGTGTCCGCGATGTCTTCGATGCCCCGACCGTCGCTGAGCTGGCCGAACGCATCGCGACGCGCGATGACTACGCATCGGTGCCGCTGGTCCGCCGCCGGCACGGGTCCGAAATCCCCCTGGCAGCCGCCCAGCGGCGTATCTGGATCCTCAATCAGCTCGACCCCGCGTCCGGTGCGTACAACATCGGTTTCGCGGCCAGGCTGAGCGGACCGCTCGACGTGGCGGCGCTGCGGGCCGCGATGGTGGATGTGGTCAGCCGGCACGAGACCCTCCGCACGACCTATCCCGCGGTGGGCGGGCAACCGCAGCAGCTCGTCCACGACAGCACGGTCGGCGCCGCCGACATCGAACTGGCCGACGTCGACGATTCGACGGTGCTGACAGACCGGCTGCGCGAAGCAGTCGAGTCGGGCTTCGACGTTGCCACCGACATGCCGGTCCGCGTCCGTCTGTACCGCACGGGCGCCGACGACCACGTATTGGTCCTGGTGGTGCACCACATCGCCGCTGACGGTGCGTCGATGGCGCCGCTCGCCCGGGATGTGTTCACCGCCTACCGGTCTCGCCGCACGGGCTCGGCACCGGTGTGGCCGGCGTTGCCCGTCGATTACGCCGACTACGCGGTCTGGCAGCGCGAACTGCTCGGCGCCGAGGACGACCCCACTTCGCTGGCCGGGCGCCAGATCGCCTACTGGCAGCGGATTCTCGCCGACGCACCCGAACTGCTCGCCCTGCCGACCGACAGCCCACGGCCCGCGGTGCTGTCGATGGACGGTGGCAGTGTCGCCTTCACGATCGAGCCGGGTCTGCACGATGCCGTCGTCGCATTCGCGCACGGCGAAGGTGCCACGGTGTTCATGGTCTTGCACGCTGCCCTGGCGATTCTGCTCTCGCGCACCGCGCACACCGACGATATCTCGATCGGTACCCCGGTCGGCGGTCGCGGCCGCCCCGAACTCGACGATCTGGTCGGCATGTTCGTCAACACGGTGGTCCTGCGCACCCGCGTAGCCGAGCAACTGTCGTTGCGTGAGTTCCTGGCCGACCTGCGTGGCGCGGATCTGGAAGGGCTGGCTCACGCGGACGTACCGTTCGAGCGTCTGGTCGAGATACTGGATCGGGCGGGGTCGACCGCGTATTCACCGCTCTATCAGGTGATGCTGGGCTTCCGCAATGCCGACCCCACTCGGTTCGAACTCGACGATATCGGCATCGAGGTGCTCGATCCCGGAGTTGCCCAGGCCAAGACCGACCTCACGGTGCTGCTGAACGAACGTGCCGACGGAGCGGGTATCGACGGTGAGATCGTCTACGCCACCGACCTGTTCACCGGGGCCACCGCGGCTCGGTTCGCCGACCGCCTGCTGCGGATTCTCGAGACGATCACCACGCGACCGGACACCATGGTCGGGGACATCGACTTGCTGAGCCCCGAGGAGACCACGTGCTTGCTCCCTGCCGGGCGCGAGTCCGCCGGGGTGCCGAAGACACTGCCGTCCCTGCTCACCGTGGCTGCCGCCGACCCGGAGGCGACCGCGCTGATCGGTGCCGACGAGACGCTGACCTATGGCGAGCTCGACCGGCGTTCCGGTCAGCTCGCCGTGCTGCTGGCACGGGCAGGCGCGATGCCGGGAACCTATGTCGCCCTGGCCGTGCCGCGATCGGTGGCCTACCACGTGGTGCTGTGGGCGATCGCGAAGACCGGTGCCGCGTTCGTGCCGATGGATCTGCGTTACCCCGCGGACCGGCTGGCGCACATGGCCCAGGACTCCGGCGTCACGCTCGGTGTGACGCTGGACGCGGCGCGCTCGTCACTGCCGGACACGGTCGAGTGGCTGTGCCTCGACGACGACCAGGTGATCACCGAACTGTCCACCGCGCCGACAGATCACCCCTTCCGGGCAGCACGCCTTGATGATGCCGCGTACCTGGTGTACACCTCCGGCTCGACGGGCAAGCCGAAGGGCGTGGTCGTCACGCACGCGGGGTTGTCGGCGTTCGCGCGCGAGAAGCACCAGCACTATCAGGTGGATCGAGAATCGCGGGTCCTGCAGGTCGCCGCGCCCGCGTTCGACGCGGTGATGATGGAATCGCTGATGGCCTACGCGGCGGGCGCTGCCCTTGTCGTCTCGCCCGCCGAGGTGTTCGCCGGTGTGGAACTGACCGAACTGATTCGCGCGCACCGGGTTTCGCACGCGTTCCTGACGCCCAGCGTGCTGGCGACCTTGCGGCCGGAGGGGCTCGACGCGCTGCGGATGCTCACCATCGGTGGCGAGGCGCTGTCCGCCGAACTCGTCGCGGCCTGGGCGCCGGGCCGTCGCTTCCACAACGTGTACGGGCCGACCGAGACCACGATCGCGGTGTGCGTCAGCGCCGCGTTGCAGCCCGGTGATCCGATCACCATCGGCACCCCGATCCGCGGGGTGTGGGCCGTCGTGCTCGACAGCCGGCTGCGGCCGGTACCGGTCGGTGTCGTCGGAGAGCTGTACTTGGCGGGCAACGCGCTGGCCCGCGGCTACCTGAATCGGCCGGGGGCGAGCGCGGGTGCGTTCGTGGCCGATCCGTTCGGTGCACCGGGGACCCGGATGTACCGCACCGGTGACCTGGTGCGCTGGAGCGCCGAGCACACCATCGAATACGTGGGCCGCGCCGACTTCCAGGTCAAGATCCGTGGTCAGCGGGTGGAACTCGGCGAGATCGACGCGGCACTGGTCGCCTGCCCGAACGTCGCTTCGGCGGTCACGGTGAGCAGGCGTGGCCAGGCCGGGCAACCGACGTTGGTCGGCTACCTGGTGGCCGCCGAGGGGCGAACGATCGACACGGCCGCGATCCGCGACCAGATCTCGGGCGCACTGCCCGACCACATGGTGCCCGCTGTGCTCATGGTGCTCGACGAGATGCCGGTCTCGTCGACGGGCAAGGTGAATCGGCGCGCACTGCCCGAACCCGGTGCCGAAGTGCCGGATTCGGCCGTGGCCGCCGCGGCGAGCGAGCTGGAGGCGACCATCGCGGGGATCTTCGCCGAGGTGCTCGGTGTGGCCTCGGTGGGTGCGGACGAGTCGTTCTTCGCGCGTGGCGGTGACTCGATCATGTCGATCCAGCTGGCGTCGCGATTGAAGACCGCGGGCGTGGTCGTAACGGCACGGGACATCTTCGAGCACCGGACCGTTCGTGGGCTGGCCGCCGTGGCCGGGGGCGCCGGACGGGTGCGTCTCGAGGAGCTGCCCGGCGGTGGCATCGGCGAGGTGACGCGAACGCCGATCGTGTCCTGGTACCTCGACCGTCCCACCGGCGATCGGTTCGCGCAGTCGCTGCTGGTCGAGCTGCCCGGCGACGCCCGCTCGGCCGACGTGATCGCGACGGTCCAAGCGGTGCTGGATCGGCACGACATGCTGCGTGCGCGCATGAGTGTCGCGCACCTCGAAGTGTTGGCGCCCGGAGCGATCGACGCCGAGAGGCTGGTGTCGGTGCGTGCATTCGGTGCCGAGAGTGCCCCTGGCAGTGCGGGTTTCACGTCGTTGGTCGAGGAGGCCCTCGAAGAGGCTTCGGCCGCGCTGAACCCGGTGGATGCCGTCATGATGCAGATCATCTGCCTGCTGCCCGAGCCCGGCGTGGCGTCGCGGGGGCGCGCGCTGATCGTGATCCACCACCTGGTGGTCGACGGCGTCTCCTGGCGCATCCTGATTCCCGACTTCGTCTCCGCGTGGCAGCAGGTCGGTGCGGGGCGAGTGGTCGAACTGCCCGAGGTCGGCACCTCGATGCGCCGGTGGGCCGAGGCCGTGTCCGCCGCCGCGGGCAGCCGTGCCGAGGAGCTGGCGCTGTGGCAGCGGATGGGGTCACGACCTGAACCGCTGCTCGGGCGCGCACCCCTCGACCCAGCAGCCGACGTGCACGCCACGGTCGAGCGGCTGACGCTGACGCTGCCTGTCGAGCTGACCACCGCCCTGACGGATGCGGTGCCCCGCGCCGCGCATGCCACCGCCGATGACGCCCTGCTCGCGGGCCTCGTTCTCGCACTGGGACGTTGGCGTGCCCGGCGCGATGTCGACCACTCCGGTGCGCGCATCCTGCTCGAAAGCCATGGGCGCGAAGAGCAACTCGCCCCGGGCGCCGACCTGTCCCGCACCGTCGGCTGGTTCACCAGCGCCTACCCGGTGGACCTCGACATCGACGGCACCGATCCTCGTGCCGCGGTGAAAGCGGTCAAGGAACAGCTGCGAACCGTGCCCGACAAGGGCATCGGCTACGGCATGCTGCGATACCTGAACCCGGCGACCGCCGATCGGTTGGCCTCGCTGCCCGCACCACAGATCAGTTTCAACAACCTCGGCCGGGCGGGCGTCGACATCTCGGCACTGTCCGGGCTCGCCTGGATTCCCGCCGACGAGGAATTCGACCACCAGGGCTCGTTCGATCCGGACATGCCCGCGTCCGCCGCGCTGACCCTCGACATCAACACCGTCGACACCCCCGGCGGGTCGACCCTCGCCGTGCAGATCGGTTATGCCGCACGGCTTCTCGATCGTGATGACGTCGAGGAACTTCTCGACGAGTGGACGGCGGCCCTCGAGCGGATCGCGGAAGCGTCGGCACAAGAGCAAGATTGGGGACTGTCCCCGTCCGACATCCCGTTGGTCGCCCTGACCCAACAGGACCTCGACGTCTTCACCGAACGCTACGGACCGATCGAGGCCGTGTGGTCGATGGCGCCGTTGCAGGCGGGGCTGCTGTTCCACGCCGAACTCGCCGCGGGCGACCTCGATGTGTACACGGCGCAGTCGGAGATGACGCTCACCGGGCCGGTCGACGAGGCGCGGCTGCGGCGAGCTGCGGCGGACCTGCTGCATCGGCATCCGAACCTGCGGGCGGCGTTCACGCGAACGATCGATGGTGGTGTCGCACAGGTTGTTCCGGCGCATTCGGCCGTGCACTGGCGCCGCGTCGAGGCCCCCGAGACAGCACTGTCGCAGATCCTGGCAGCCGAACGCGAAACGGCCTTCGACCCGGCCGATCCGCCGCTGGTGCGATTCGTCCTCGTCGCCGTCGCACCCACCGAATTCCGGCTGATCCTGACCGCGCACCACCTGCTGCTCGACGGCTGGTCACTGCCGTTGCTGCTGCGCGACCTGGTCGGGTTGTACGCGGCAGGCGCGGACGCCGCCCTGCTGCCTCCCGCGCCGTCCTACGGCGACTACCTGGCCTGGCTGGACCGGCGCGACACCACCGCCGGTGTCGAGATCTGGCGCGACACCATGGCGGGTTTCACCGAACCCACCTTGATCGCCGACACGGTCGGCGAGGCCACCGTCGAGGTGCCGACCGATCTGAGCATCGATCTCGACGACGACGTCACCACCGCCCTCACCGCACTCGCCCGCACTTCGGGTGCCACGATGTCGACGATCGTGCAATTCGCGTGGGCGACGGTGCTGGCCAACCAGCTGGGCCGCGAGCGGATCGTGTTCGGCGAGACCGTCTCCGGCCGACCGGCCGAGGTGCCCGGCGTCGAGTCGATGATCGGGCTGTTCATCAACACGCTGCCGGTACCGGTCCTCGTGCGTGGTGACCGGACCATCATGGCGGCGCTGGAACAGTTGCAGGCGAACAAGACCCGGCTGCTCGACCACCACCACGTCGAACTGTCCGGCATCATGGCCGCGCTCGGCGGCGGACAGCTGTTCGACACCCTGGTGGCATTCGAGTCCTACCCGGTCGACAGCAGCGGACTCGGTGACGCCGATATCGATGGAGTGCGGGTTACGGAGGTGGCAGGCACCGATGCCGCGCACTACCCGATCACCGTGCAGGCCCACCACACCGACACCTTGCACATCCGCCTTCGGTATCAGGCGGCTCGCGTCGACAAGGTGACCGCCACCGGGCTCGCCGACCGTGTCGAGCGGGTTCTGCGTGCCCTCGCCACCGACCCGACCGGGCGCGTCGGCGATATCGACCTGCTCTCGGCCGCGGAGCGTGCGGCACTCGTCCCGGCCAGGGGGGCGGAACGGGTGGTTCCCGAACCATTGACCGATCTGTTGCGCCACGGCGTGACCCGACACCCCGAGGGTGTGGCGGTGCTGTCCGGGACTGAGACGGTGAGCTTCACCGAACTCGATACCCGGGCACATCGGCTGGCGCAGTGGCTGGTCGAGCACGGTGTCGACACGGGGGACACCGTCGGGGTGGTCATGCCGCGCTCGATCCCGTTGATCACCACGATCTGGGCGCTCGCCGAGATCGGCGCCGCGTGTGCGCTACTCGACCCCCGCAACCCGCGAGAGCGGCTCGCGGTCATGCTGTCCGACTGTGGTGCCCGTGTCGTGCTGACAGTCGCGGAGGTGAGTGATGCAGTGCCGGAAGGGGAGTGGGCACGCCTGGCCGTCGACGATCCGTCGGCCGAGCGCGAGATCGCGAGCCGACCTTCGCGCGCGGTGACACGGACCGTCCGCGACACCGACCTGGCCTATGTCATCTACACTTCCGGAACCACCGGCACCCCCAAGGGCGTCGCGGTGACCCAGGCGGGAATGGCGAACTTCGCCGCCGAGCAACGGGACCGGTACCAGGTCGGCCCGGATTCACGGGTGCTGCAGTGTGCCGCACCAGGATTCGATGCCGTCATGCTCGAAGTCCTGATGGCGCATCCGCACGGTGCGGCGCTGGTCATCGCGCCGCCCGACACCTACGCGGGCGCGGAGCTGGCCGGGCTCATCCGCGACAACGCGGTCACCCACGCCTTCCTCACCCCGACCGTGCTGGCGACCATGTCACCCGACGGGCTGGACAGCCTCAGGGTTCTGGTCGCCGGCGGCGAGGCCGTGCCCGCCGAACTCGCCGCGCTCTGGGCGCCGCGACGCCGGTTGTTCAACGGCTACGGACCCACCGAGACCACGATCATGGTCGCCATCAGCGATCCCCTCGCACCGCCCGAACCGATCACCCTGGGTGGTCCGATTCGCGGAACATCCGCAGTGGTGCTGGACTCGCACCTGCGGCCCGTGCCGATCGGGGTGACCGGCGAACTGTATGTCAGCGGCATCCAGCTCGCCCGCGGATACCTCGGCCGTCCCGGCGCGACCGCCGCCACCTTCCTCGCCAACCCCTACGATCCGGGCGCCCGGATGTACCGCACCGGCGACCGGGTCCGATGGACCGCCGACCACACACTCGACTACGTCGGCCGTACCGACCATCAGGTCAAGATCCGTGGCCAGCGGATCGAACTCGGCGAGATCGAGGCCGTCCTCGCCGAACATCGATCGGTCACCCATGCGGTAGCGGTGCTGCGCACCGACGACAACGGCGCGGACCGGCTCGTGGGCTACCTCATCGGCGACACGATCGACCCCGAGCACGTGCGGGCATCGGCACGCCGCCGGCTACCGGCCCACATGGTTCCCGACATCTGCGTTGTGCTGGAGCAACTTCCGCTGACCACCACCGGAAAACTCGACCGCGGCGCACTGCCGATGCCGAGTTTCGCCGCTGCCGGATATCTGGCGCCGAGCGATCCGACCGAGTGCCTCGTCGCCGACATCTGCGCCGAAGTGCTGGACCTGCCCCGAGTCGGCATGCGCGACAACTTCTTCGACCTCGGTGGCAATTCGCTGACCGCGACGAGGCTGACCGCTCGCCTGAGCTCCACGCTGGGCATCCGGGTGTCGGTGCGCGACCTGTTCGAGTACCCGCGCATGGCCGACCTCGCCGCCCGGCTCACCGGCCATGACCGGGTCGAACGCCCGGCACTGACCCGGCGGCCCGACACCGGCCCTATCCCGCTCTCGCCCGCCCAGCAGCGGATGTGGTTCCTCAACCAACTCGACGCCTCCGTCGGCGCCTACAACGTGCCGCTGGTGATCCGGCTGACCGGCGAGCTGGAAATCCCCGCGTTGCGGACAGCCTGCGCGATGGTGATCGGCCGCCACGAATCGTTGCGGACGAAATTCCCGGTGATCGACGGTATCCCGTGGCAGGTGATCGTCGACGTCGACGAGGTCGTGCCCGACCTGATCCCGATTGCGATCGAGGAATCGGTGCTGCCGAAGGCGGCAGCGGCGGTGCTGTCGAGGAGCTTCCAGTTCTCCGAGGCACCGCCGGTGCGGGCCGAACTGTTCGATCTCGGCCCGGATGATCACGTGCTGGTGATCGCCGTGCACCACATCTGCGCGGACGGGCTCTCGATGATCCCGTTGGCCCGCGACGTCGCGGCCGCCTATCACGCGGTGATCACCGCGAGCGTGCCCTCGTGGCCGCAACTCACGGTCCAGTATCCGGACTACGCGCTGTGGCAACACGATCTGCTCGGCGACGAGCACGATCCGGAGTCGCTGCTGTCGCGTCAGCTGGACTACTGGCGCGCTACCCTCACCGGGCTGCCCGAACTCCTCGAACTGCCGACCGACATGCCGCGTCCGCCGGTCGCGTCGATGCGCGGCCGGACCATCGACTTCGACATCGAGGCACCGCTGCAGGAGCGGATCGCCGCGGTCGCGCGGGCCGCGGGTGCGACGCCGTTCATGGTGGCTCACGCCGCGCTGGCTGTCCTGCTGGCACGGCTGGCGAACATCCGCGACATCGCGGTCGGTACACCGGTCTCCGGGCGCGGGGAACGTGAACTCGACGACCTGATCGGCATGTTCGTCAACACTGTCGTCCTGCGCACCGAGGTCTCTGCCGATCAGCCGTTCGACGTACTTCTGGCCGACGTCCGGGCAGCCGACCTGGCGGCCCTCGCACATGCGGAGGTTTCCTTCGAGCAGGTCGTCGAGGCGCTCAATCCGCCGCGTTCGACCGCGCATCTGCCGCTGTACCAGGTGACGATCGACTACCAGAATCTCGACGAGGTGGTGCTCGAACTACCGGGGATCTCGGTGGAACCGGTCGAGGACTATGTCGATCAGGCGCAGTCGGATCTCAATGTGAAGCTGGTCGAGCGGTTCGCCGCCGACGGTCTCCCGCTGGGTACGCTCGGCCGATTGACCTACGCCACAGACCTTTTCGTCGAGGAGTCGATGGAGCGGTTCGCGCAGTGGTATCTGCGCATCCTGGAGGCGGTGACCGCGAATCCGCGGGCGATCATCGGTGACATCGAGTTCATGCAACCGAGGCAGCGCCTCGAAGTTCTCGATGCGGCAGGCGTGGCGGGCGCGCACGTTCCCGAGGAAACGATCGGTGGATTGTTCGCCCGGCGCGTGGCTGTGGCCCCGGATTCGGTCGCGGTGACCGACGGGACGACGGTCCTGACCTACGCGGAACTGGATCGGCGCGCGAAGTCTGTCGCCGCCCGACTGATCGCCTCCGGTGCGGGCCCCGAAACACTGGTCGCCGTCGCGATGCCGCGCTCGGCCGAGTTGGCGGTCGGGCTGCTGGCTGTGGTCATGTCGGGTGCGGGCTATCTGCCCGTCGATGTGGCGTACCCGGCCGAGCGGCTCCGGTTCGTGCTCGACGACGCACGACCGGTAGCGATGCTGACCACGTCGGCGATGGCGTCGCGGACACCCGAATTCGCCGGGCCGACAGTCCTTGTGGATGACGACAACGTCGTCGACAGCGCACAGAAATCTGCCGCGCTGCCGGACAACGTCGCCTACATGATCTACACCTCGGGCTCCACCGGTCGGCCGAAGGGTGTCGCGGTCACCCACCGCGATGTGGTCACCCTGCTCACCCATACCGCGGAGAAGTTCGACGTCGGCCCCGACGACGTCTGGACACTGTTCCATTCCTACGCTTTCGATTTCGCGGTCTGGGAGATGTGGGGCGCCCTGCTCTCGGGCGGTCGCCTGGTGATCGTCGACTACGACACCACGCGCACGCCCGACGCCTTCGTCGAGCTCGTGGCGCGCGAGCAGGTCACCGTGCTCAGCCAAACGCCGTCGGCGTTCTACGGATTCGTCGACGCGGAGCGCCGCTACCGTGGGGCGGGCGGCGCCGACCTCGCGTTGCGCTACATCGTGTTCGGCGGTGAAGCGCTCGACCCGTCCCGGCTGACCGGCTGGTTCCTCGCCCACCCGGCGGGCACGCCGACACTGGTCAACATGTACGGCATCACCGAGACGACCGTGCATGTCAGCTACGCCGAGATCGATCAGTCGGGCGGCGGCGGGATCGGTCGCGCCTTGCCCGGTCTGACGGTGTACGTGCTCGACGAGCGGCTGCGGCCGGTTCCGGTCGGCGTCGCCGGTGACCTCTACGTCGGCGGCGGCCAGCTCTCGCGCGGCTATCACGGGGCGGGCGCGCTGACGTCGGGCCGGTTCGTGGCTGATCCGTTCGGCACCCCGGGTAGCCGCCTGTACCGGACCGGCGATGTCGGCCGGTGGCGTCGCGGCGGGTACGGCCTCGAACTGGACTACCTCGGGCGCGCCGACGCGCAGATCCAATTGCGTGGGTTCCGTATCGAATTGGGTGAGGTGGAATCGGCGCTGCTCCGTCATCCCGGTGTCGCCCAGGCGGCAGCCGCGGTGCATCGCCACGCCAAGGACGTCGACCAGCTGATCGGTTATGTCGTCCCCGCCGACGGGCAGGAAATCGACCCGGCGCGGGTCCGTGACACCGCCGCCGACTTGCTCACCGGTTATATGGTGCCCTCGGCCGTCGTGGTGCTCTCGGCGCTGCCGGTGACGGTGAACGGCAAGCTCGACCGAAAAGCCCTGCCCGCACCCGACTTCGACCGCGTCGAGGACGAATACGACGCGCCGCGATCACCGTCCGAGATCGCTATCGCCGAAGTCTTCGCACGCACCCTGAACGTGGCCAGGGTGAGCGCCGGTGCCGGCTTCTTCGATCTGGGCGGCAACTCACTGCTCGCGACCATGGCGGTGGCCGAACTGCAGGGCCGCGGCGTGCAACTCGAACTGCCGTGGATGTTCGACGACGCGACACCGCGGGCACTGGCGCGCCGGGTCGACGAGGCCGAGGGCGGTTCGGGCATGGGGGTGCTGCTGCCCTTGCGGCCCGCGGGCGAAGCCACACCGCTGTTCGCGATCCACCCGGCGGGCGGACTGGCGTGGTTCTACGGCGGACTCGTCGGACATCTGCGCGGTGATCGGCCGGTGTTCGGCCTGCAGGACCCGCATGTCGTCGCCGCCGAGCCCTCGGCCACGTCGATCGAGGAGCTCGCGCACCGCTACGTCGACGAGATCCGCCGGACCCAGGCCACCGGGCCGTACCACCTGCTCGGCTGGTCGCTGGGCGGTGAGATCGCCCACGCGGTGGCGACACAGCTGCAGGAACAGGGCGAACAGGTCGCGCTGCTGGCCATGATGGACAGCGCGGTCGGTGCGCCACCGATCACTCCCGACACCGATGCCGCGCCGGGTGAGCTGATGGCCGATCTGCTCGGTGGCTGGCGGGAACTGTTCGACCTCGGCGACACCGTCGCCGCGAGCACCACCGAGCAGGCCTGGCAGGTGATCCGCGATCAGATCACCGGTACCGGCCTGTTCGGTGCCGACCAGGTCGACCGGGTGATGGAGAGTTTCGCCACCGCGGGCGAACTCGCCGACGACTATCACCCACGGATCTTCGACGGCGACCTGATCTTCTTCACCGCGGGCAAAGACCGCGATGACACCGAGGCCGTCGCGCGGACGTGGCAACCGCACGTCACTGGCCGTATCCACAACACTGTTCTCGACGCTCGCCATCTCGAGCTGACTCACCCGTCCGCGCTGGCCGTGATCGGCCCGATCCTCGAAGGATTCATGAACTGATGACGACACAGCAGCAACTGCGCCTCGACGACGGCCGTACCGTCACCTGCACCAGCCCCGCCGAAGCGCGCATGCTCTGGAACGAGATGATCGCCGACGGGTACTACCGCCAGGCTGCCGCCACCCTGCGTCCCGGTGACCTCGCGGTCGACATCGGCGCCAATATCGGGCTCAGCGCGATGATGTTCGCCGAAACGCGCCCCGGTGTCCGCGTGATCGCCGCCGAACCCGCTCCCGCCACCTTCGACTGTCTGCACCGCAATATGGAAGCCCATGTGCCGGGCGGTGTTGCCCTCGAGGTCGCAGTGGGCGCCGCATCCGGTGTGCTGCCGTTCACCTGGTACCCCCGCGCCACCGCGAACTCGAGTCTGTATGCCGACCGTGAAGCCGATGACGATGCGACGAAGACGTTCCTGCGCAACAGTGGCCTGCCCGACGACGCGATCAGCCTCATCACCCGCGGCCTGCACGACGGCGAGCAGATCGATGTCGAGGTCACGACGGTGTCGGCGATCCTCGCGCAGGAAGATCCGGTCGCCGAGATCGGCGTGCTGAAGATCGACGTCGAGCGCGCCGAATTCGATGTCCTGCTCGGCATCACCGAATCCGACTGGCCCCGCATCCGCGCCGTCGTCGCCGAGGTGCACGACCACGACGGCCGCCTCGCCGAATTCTGCGAGGTCCTCAATCTCCACGGACTCACCTCGCGTACCAGGCAGGACCCGTCGCTGGCCGGCACCGAACTGCACGAGGTGTATGCCGTGCGGGCCTGATGGCACGGGTCGTACTGGCGCGCGGGCTGATTCAGGTGCCGATCGGTGTTCTCGCCAGCGCGGCGGCCACGTCGGCGGCTCGGCGCGCCTGGTCGGCGGTGACGGGTTCGTGGGTGACGAACAGCCGGTGGAACAGCGGTGCGACCGCGAGCCGGATGATCTCGGCGGCGTCGACCTCCGGGGCGACCTCACCGCGCGCGACCGCCCTTGCCACGATCGCCGCCGCCTCACGGTGCCGTGCCGCGTAGAAGTCGCGCAGCGCGTCGGCGGCCTCGGGATGTTGCATCCCCGCGCCGATGAAAGCCGTTGCCACCGAACCTGATTCGGGATCGGTGAAGCCCTGTCGGAGCAACTCGGTCAGGCCGCGGAGATCGCCGGTGAGGGTGCCCGTATCGGGGATCGGCCATGGCTGTTGCGAGGCGCGTTCGAGCGCGTCGGCCACGAGCCCCTCCGGGCCGCGCCAGCGCCGATAGACGGTGGTCTTGTGTACCCCGGCTCGCGCGGCGACGGCTTCCACGCTCAGGCCCTGGTAGCCCCGCTCGGCGAGTTCGTCCGTCGTCGCGTCGAGAACGGCTTCCCTGACTCGGGCGCTGCGTCCGCCGGGACGTCGTTGCGGTTCCAAAAACAACTCCTGTTGCGTTAGTCGTCATGGTTTTGTACTGTTAAAGCTACACGAGTTGCGATTGGAGCACTGTTTGACCACTCAACTGTCCCTGCGCGGAGTATCGAAGTCCTATGCGGACCAGCCCGTGCTCGACACCGTCTCGGCCTCGATCCGGCCCGGTGAACGCGTCGGCATCGTCGGCGAGAACGGCGCAGGCAAATCGACCCTGCTCCACCTGCTCGCCGGGATCGCTCGACCCGACGCGGGCACGATCACCGTCACCGCCGAGGGCGGGATCGGCCACCTCGCGCAAACACTGCCCGGCGACACCGTCGGTGCGGCCATCGAACTGGCGCTGGCCGAACTGCGCGAACTCGAGGCGGGCATGCAAGCCGCCGCCGAAGCGCAGGACATGGACCGCTACGGCGCGTTGCTCGCCCGTTTCGAGGCGCGCGACGGCTACGCCGCCGACGCCAGGGTGGACGCGTCGATGCACGGACTCGGAGTGGCGGGTATCGGCCGTGACCGCCCGCTCGACAGCCTGTCCGGCGGAGAACGGGCCCGCCTCGGGCTGGCCTGCCTGCTCGCTGCCTCGCCGGAGGTGCTCCTGCTCGACGAACCGACCAACCACCTCGACGACGCCGCGCTGACCTGGCTGGAACACCGCCTGCGCACCCATCAGGGCACGGTCGTGCTGGTCTCGCACGACCGGATCTTCCTCGATCGCGTTGTCACCGCGGTGCTCGAGGTCGCCGACGGCGCGTTGACCCGCTTCGGCGGCGGCTACACCGGATTCCTGACGGCGAAGGCGGCCGCGCGAATGCGCTGGGAACAGGCGTATGCGCAGTGGCGCAGCGAGATCGGGCGGCTCGAGGAGTTCGCCACGAGCACTGCCCAGCAGGTCGCGCCGGGTCGCGCGATGACCGACAACAACAAGATGGCCTACGACCGCAATGCCGGGCGGGTGCAGAGCTCGGTCGCGTCGCGGGTGCGCAATACGGCCGAGCGCTTGCGCCGGCTGCGCGAGGATCCGGTGCCGCGACCGCCCGAACCGTTGCGGTTCCGCGGCCGATTCACGGCAGGGACCGGCGTGGAGTTCCACCTCGGCGAGCTGACGCTCGGCCCGCGCGAGCGGCTGCTGATCCACGGACCCAAT
Source organism: Nocardia sp. NPDC056952 (assembly GCF_042674185.1). Lineage (NCBI taxonomy): Bacteria > Bacillati > Actinomycetota > Actinomycetes > Mycobacteriales > Nocardiaceae > Nocardia > Nocardia sp. NPDC056952. Next base: position 796,422 of record NZ_JBHURA010000003.1, read on the forward strand.
GGTTCGGGCAAATCGACACTGCTCGACACGATCCACGCGGCAGCACCGGGACGCATCGGCTACCTGCGCCAGGACGAGCGCTTCGATCCGGCCCGAAGTGTCACCGACACTTACGGATTCGGGCGCGAACTACTGCTCGCGACCGGGCTGTTCGCTCCCGAACTGCTCGATCGTGAGGTCGGTACCCTCTCGGAAGGTCAGCGGCGCAGGCTCGCGCTGGCCCGTGTGCTCGCCGGTGAACACGACCTGCTGCTGTTGGACGAGCCGACCAACCACCTGTCACTCACCGTGGTCGAGGAAGTCGAACGCGCGCTGAGCGAGTATCGGGGTGCGGTGGTCGTGGTGTCGCACGACCGGGCGCTGCGCCGTCGTTTCCGCGGAACACAGAAGGGAATTGAGGACTTTGGCTGAGATCGTGCAAGTGATCGACGTGCCCGGCGCCCCGTACGGGATCACCGTCGGGCCCGACGGGGCGCTGTGGTTCACGCTGGTGACGCAGGGTGTGATCGGACGTTGCGCGGAGGGGATCGTGCGGTCCTATCCGCTCGAGCAGTCCGACGGGCAACCGACGGTGATCGTCGCCGGTTCCGACCATGACCTGTGGTTCACCGAGTTCCAAGGTGGTCGGCTCGGGCGGATCACCGTCGACGGTGCGGTGACGAGCAGGTCCATGGAAGGTCCCTACGGTGCGTGCGTCGGGCCGGACGGTGCGCTCTGGTTCACCGAATTACAGGCGGGGCGGGTCGCGCGACTGACCGCGGACGGCAACCTCAGCCGCGTCGAGGTCGACGGTATGCCCTCGATGATCACACCCGGGCCCGATGGAGCGCTGTGGCTCACGGTGAACCAGGGCAACGCGATCGCCCGCGTCGACGCCGACCTCACGCTGCGCGTCCACCCGATCCCCACGGCCGCGGCCGCGCCGGTCGGCATCACCGCGGGCCCCGACGACGCACTGTGGTTCACCGAAATCGGCGCGGGTGCGATCGGGCGCATCGACCTCGACGGCACCATCGCCGAATTCGCGCTCCCGGCGACCGAGGCCCGCCCGCACGCGATCGTGGCGGGCCCCGACGGTGCGCTGTGGTTCACCGAGTGGGCGAGCTGCCGTCTCGGCCGGATCACCATCGACGGCACGATCACGCATCTCGACCTACCGGGCGCCGAACCACACGGACTCACCGTCGACGCTGCCGGGGACCTCTGGGTAGCGATGGAATCCGGTGCGCTGGTGCGGGTTTCTCTGTAACGGCGTCCGTGCCGGTGACCTAGGGCGTGGTCAGCGCCTTGACGACCGCGGTGCCGAAGCCGAGGTCGTTGCTCGCCGGCATGCGGGTGTAGGTGCCGCCGGTCTGGTCGGCGAGGGTCTGCAGGGTCTGGGTGCCCTGGCCACCGACCACGACGATGTCGATGCGAATGGGCTTGCCCGACTTGGCCGCCGCGGTGATCTCGTCGACCAGCGCGGTACCGGTCAGCGTCGAATCGTCGTCGGGACCGTCGGTGATCAGCAGAATCGAATTCGTGCGGCCAGGGGAGTAACCGGCCACCGCGGCGCGGTAGGCGGCGAGCAGGCTCGGGTACGCCTGATCCGCGGTGAGCTGGCTCGGTTTCACGGCGGTGACCGCCGAGCCGACCGCGTTGCGCTGGGAGTCGGTGAGCAGCTCGGTGGCCGCCTGCACCTTGTACGGGGTGGTGCCGTCGAGGTTCTTGCCGAACGTCCACAGGCCGAGCCCGAAGTCGGGCGGCATCACCTGCAGTGTGGAGGCGACCGCGGCAATCGCGTTCGACAGCCGGGTGGTCGAGCCCTCGGCGGTACCCATCGACGACGACACGTCGAGCAGGACCGTCGCGTTCACCCCGAGCACCGGGTTGGCCAGCGTCGACTGCACCTTCTCCAGTGCCGCGCGCGGCGGATTCGCCGGTGCCGACCCGATGGCGGGCCCGAAGCCCTCGGCGGCGAGCGCACCCGCCTGCTCCGGTGCCCGCAGGAAGTCGATGAATCGTGACGCGATCAGATTCTGGGTCTTGTCGACCCAGGGACCCGACACCAGTGCGGCGGGATAATCGGCCAGCGGCGCGCTGCCGACCGGCCGGAACGCGGTGAGACCGCCGGTGCCGAGCTGCTGCTGGGTCGCGGCGACCGCGTGCACATCGTCATCGAGGGGATTCGCGCTGATCTCCGACATGGCGGTCATCAGATCGGCCGGTGCCTGCGCGCCGGCGGCGAGCCCGGAGATCGCGGCGACGACCTGACCCGACTTGGCGGCCTGCTCGGTCAACGGTTCGGTCCCCGAGATCGCCGCGCCGATGGACGCGGCGGCGGCGGTCGTGGCGTCACCGGCGGGCAGTGCCATGTGCAGCCCACCCCAGCCGGACAGGCCGACCTCGTCGAGTGAGCCCTGCTGCAGTCGTGGCAGGTCGGCCCAGGAGATCTGGTGCTGTTCGAGCGCTTGACGCAGGGCATCGGGCACGGCGAGCACGATCGGGCTGGTGGCGATCGAGGCGGGCGTGCCCTCGATCAGACCCGGCACCCGAACCAGCTCGATCGACCGGCTCGAATCGGCGATCCACAGCCCCGGCTGCGGACCGAGACCCGGATCCCATTTCGTGGTGTCGGCGAGACCGGCGACCAGCGCGCTCGACGGGCGGGCCGACACCTTCACCTGCGCGCAGTGGTCACGCACCCGAGGCTTGGTCGCGTTGAACCGGTCGGCCGCGGCACGCACCGGGCCCGAGATCGCCGGATCGACGGTGACGTCGAGCTGTGAGGCCCCCTCGACGCACTCGGCGGCGGCCGCGACATCGGTGGTCGCGGCACGATCACTGAGCTGGACCCAGGCGACGACGGCGACGATCACCAGCACGATTGCCGATGCCGCGATAACCGGACCCTTGCTGATACTTCGAGAACTGGTCCCGTTGCGATGCGTACCCACGCGGCAAGTTTAAGGACACCGCGCGCAACCGCAGCACAGCGCATACCGGTGCGCATCGCCGCAGGTCACAGCATGCGGCACGAGTGGTCGGTCTCGGTCGAGGCAGTGCGTGCAACCATGCAGTGCGTGCCGGATACGCAGAGCCGGGTGCCACAGCGGACACCCGGCTCGGCCGGTCACGCGCGAATCACGCGGCCGCGATCGAATTCACGACCACCCCACACCCCGGACTGACCCGTCTGTGCCGCGTACTCGGCGCACCCCGCGAGCAACGGGCACCCGGCGCAGATCTTGCGGGCGTAGTCGAAGTCCTGCGACGGGTAGGGAAACCACGCCTCGTGGTTGGGGTCACCACGGCAGGCGGCGCGGTGCCATTGCCCCGAATCGGACAGGGTCAGCAGTTCGGTCAGTGCGAGGTCGGTGGTGGTCACGGCGCGTACTCCTTCCAGATCCGGCGCTGCTTGCGAGCGAGCGGGTCGGGAGCCTTGGGCTCCCACAGCAGCCGCATTCCCGCCTCTTCCGGGGTGCGGTCGGCCTTGCCTGTATTGCACGGTGCGCAACAGGCGACGAGATTGCTCCAGGTGTTCGGTCCGCCCCGGCTGCGGGGGCGGATGTGGTCGACGGTGTGCGCCCAATCCGCGCAGTAGCCGCACCGGTGCTTGTCCCGACGCAACACCCCGGCCAGGGTGGCGCGGCTGTCGTCACCGATCGGCGTGAGGTGCGCCAGGTAGACGTAGCGCACCAGCCGGATCGTCTCGGGCAACGCGATGACCAGATGCTGCGAGCGGATCGGGAACCGCGGTGCCCGCTCGATCACGGTCTCGGCGGCGCCGCTGAGCAGCAAGGTCACGGCCCGATCGGCGGTGATCTCGTCGAGAGCCTCGTAGCTGGCATTCAGCACGAGCACCCTCGTGTGTATCCAGGTGTCGGAAGCGGGTGCCGTCGGGTCGACGGCATGACGAATCATCATGGGAATCACCATGTTTCGAGAGGAGTGAACGTCAGGAGCGGAGGTGGGTGGGCCGGTCAGGCCGCGGTCAGGAAACGGCCGGAGCCATCGATATCCAGGCGCATCGCGCGATGGACCGAATTCGCGCGGCGATAGGTCTTGCCCGATTCTCGCTGTGGCGCTTGCTGTTTCACGGCCGTCTCCTCCTCTCGATGCTGCTCGTCGGTTCCTCGCCCGCTGCGGATCACCTGCGTGAAATCATGGTGGCATACCCTGTCCGAAATGTCGGCTGATTTATTTCGGGGCGCATCCCACCGGCGACCGGCGTGAGTTCGGCACGGTGACGTCAGCGCGTGAGCTGCCCGAGAGCCGGGCCGACCCCCACACGGCGAACCCCGCCGAGGCATAGAGGGCGCCGAACAAGCTGGCGGCCCACCATCCCCACGTGATGTACGCCCAGGTCGTGGTGACCGCGCCGAGAGCCGAGCCCAGCGAGTAGAAGGTCATGTACGCGCCGATGACGCTGCCGGCGCGGTCAGGGTATGCGGTAGTCAGTAGATGCTGGCTGCTCACGTGCACGGCTTGGACGGCGAAGTCGAGCACCACGACACCGACGACGAGCAGCGCCAGGGATGACCCGGCTCGCGCGATGAGCAGCCAGGACGCGGCGAGCAGCGCCAGCGACCACCCGGTGATCCGCTGCGCGTGACCGGCATCGGCCCACCGGCCCGCGCGGCCCGCGCCGAGGGCTCCCGCGAGCCCCACCAGCCCGAACAGTCCGATCTCGGTGGTGCCGAAGTTCCAGGGTCGCGCGCCGAGTGGGAGCGCGAGGCCACTCCAGAGCGAGCCGAAGGACGCGAAGACGAAGAAGGCGATCAGGCCCCGGCTCAGGAACAGTCGATCCGTGGTGACGAGATGTCGCATCGACCGCAGAATCTGCGTGTATCGATCACGGGAGGCTCTGATGTCCGGGTCCAGACCTGCTCGGGTGACGACGGCGAGCCCCGCGCACAGCACGGCCAGCAGGGCATAGACCGCACGCCAGCCGAGCGTGTCGCCCAGCAGCCCCGCGACCACCCGCACGCCGAGGATCCCGATCACGACACCCGAGGTCACCGCACCGATGTTGCGACCACGCTCGCCGGGCGCGGAAACAGCGGCGACATAGGCGACCGTCACCTGCACCACGACCGCGAACACTCCGGCGAACGCGAGTCCGGCCACCGCGACCCCACCGCTGGGCGCGGCGGCCGTGATCGCGGCCCCGATCGAGGTGAGTGCCAGCAGTCCGCCGATGAGCCGACGTCGGTTCAGCAGATCGCCGAGTGGCACCAGCAGGATCAGCCCGGCGAAGTAGCCGATCTGCCCGGCGGCGATCAGCACGCCCGACGACTCCGGTGACACACCGAGCTCGGCGCCGGCGACGGCAAGGACCGGCTGAATCGCGTAGATCGTGGACACCGCCGCGGCGCACACCGTCGCCAGCACCCATCGCTGTGCTCGCGTGACTCCTGTCGCCACCAGACCTCCAAAGAGTAGCAAAACGAAACCAATTCTCACCGTAGGCAATAATGGTTTCGAATTGCAACCCATCAGGAGGTGGCTCATGGCACCAGCGCCCGGCTCCGACCGCGCATGGACCGACCCGACCTGCCCGGTCGCTCGCACGGTCGACCTGGTCGGGGACCGGTGGAGCCTGCTCATCGTGCGAGACGCCATGGACGGACCGGCGTCGTTCACCGAGTTCCGGCAGCGGCTCGGGATCGCGCGCAACATCCTCGCCGATCGTCTGCGCCGCCTCGTCGAGGACGGCATCCTCACCACCAGCGCCACTGCGAGCGGCAAACGGCACGTCTACGAGCTGACCCGTGCCGGGCAGGATCTGTTCACCACCATCGTCGCGCTGCGTCAATGGGGCGAAAGGCACGCCTTCACCGACCACGAGCCCCGTTCGGCGCTTGTGGACCACGACGGCCGACCCCTCGCCGCGCTACACCCCCGCAGTCAGTCCGGAACAGAGGTCACGGCCGAGACCACGGCCGTGCGACGAGTGGACTGAGAGCCCGCCGGTCCACGCGTTCTGTTGCGCGGAGGCGGGCCCCGGTCCTCGGCTGACCTACGTCCGATCGGCGGCGACGAGTTCGGCGCAGCGTTCGCCGACGAGCATCACCGTGATGTTCGGGTTGACCGTGGTGTGCGCGGGGAACACCGAAGCGTCGGCGACCCGCAGACCCTCGACGCCCTTGACCCGCAGCTCGGGGTCGAGGGGACTCATCGGGTCGTCGACCGCGCCCATGCGGACCGTGCCCACCGGGTGATAGACGGTGTTGTGGGTCCGGCGGACGTAGTCGGCCAGCTCGGCGTCGGTCTGCGCGTCCGGCCCCGGATACAGCTCACGCGCCACCCAGTCCGACAGAGGTGCGGTCGCGGCGATCTCGCGTGCCTTGCGCAGACCGGCGATCATCACGCGCATATCGTGACCCTCGGGGTCGGTGAAGTAGCGCGGGTCGACCTTCGGCTTGTCCCGGAAATCGCGCGAGCGCAATCGCACCGTGCCGCGCGAGCGGGCATGGGTGACGTTCGGTGTCAGACAGAAGGTGTTCTCGGCGGTCGGATACCCCTGCCGCAGTGTGTGCATGTCGAAAGGCACGCTGCCGTAGTGCATCATCAGGTCCGGCCGGTCGAGTCCGTCATCGGTCGGGGTGAAGATGCCCGCTTCCCACCACTGGGTGGAGCTGTCCACCATCGGTCGCGTCGTCTCGAAACCGATCACGCCCTCCGGGTGGTCCTGCAGGTTCGCGCCGACACCGGGCGAGTCGACGATCACCTCGATGCCGTTCTCGCGCAGGTGAACCGTCGGCCCGATGCCCGAGAGCATGAGCAGCTTCGGTGAGTCGATGGCGCCGGCGGAGACGATCACCTCACGGTTGGCCGTGATCCGGGTGGTGCGGCCGAACGCGTTGTCGGTGATGTCGACCCCGACCGCCCGCCCGTTCTCGATCACGATCTTCTTGGCCCACGCGCCGGTGCGGATGGTGAGGTTCGGCCGGTCGAGATGAGGGTGCAGATAGCTGACCGACGACGACGAGCGCGTCCCGTCGGTGCGCCGGTTGATCTGAAAGAAGTTGGCGCCGTTGACGACTGTGCGTCCCGCGTTGAACTCGGCGCGCGGGATACCGACCGCCTCGCAGGCGTCGAGCAAGGCCACACCGCACGGATCGTTCGGCGGCACCGTCATGATGTGCACCGGGCCACCGCGGCCGTGATGCTCGCCGGGGGCGTCGTTGGTCTCGATCCGCGGATACAGCCGATACACCGAGTCCGCACCCCACCCGGTGGCGCCGTGCTCGCGTTCCCAGGAATCCAGGTCCTCGCGCGGAGCCCAGAACGCGATGCAGCTGTTGTGCGAGGAGCAACCACCGAGCACCTTGGCGCGGGCGTGGCGCATGAACGAATTGCCGTTCTCCTGCGGCTCGATCGGGTAGTCCCAGTCGTAGCCCGATTCCAGCAGTTCCATCCAGCGGTCGAGTCGCAGGACGGCCGGGTCGTCGACGTCGGAGGGGCCCGCCTCGAGCAAGCAGACCGTCACCGACGGGTCCTCCGACAACCGTGCCGCGACGGCCGCTCCCGCGGAACCGCCGCCGACGATCACGTAATCGTATGTGGTCACCGCTGTTCCTCCCGATCGGCGAACCAGCCGGTGACGCCCGGCCGGAGATTCTCGTAGACGTGCTTGGCCTCGCGATACTCGTGCAGCCCGGAGGGACCGAGCTCGCGCCCGACACCCGAGCGGCCGAAACCACCCCACTCGGCCTGCGGCAGGTACGGCCCGAAGTCGTTGACCCACACCGTGCCGTGCCGCAGCCGGGCGGCGACGCGGCGGGCGCGTGCGGCGTCACCGGACCACACCGCGCCCGCGAGACCGTATTCGGTGTCGTTGGCGATGGCGACGGCCTCGTCTTCGGTGGTGAAGGTCTCCACGGTCACGGTGGGCCCGAACGCCTCGTCGTGCACGCACGCCATCGCGCGGGTGGCGCCGTCGATGACGGTCGGCAGGTAGAACCATCCGTTGTCGAGGTTCCCAGAGCCCCGGTCACCGGTGGCGAACGCGCCACCGGTGCGGATGGCGGCACCCTCGGCGCGGGCCTGCTCGACATAGGCGTTCACCTTGTCGCGGTGGGCGGCCGAGATCAGCGGCCCGGTTTCGGTCCCCTCGGCGAAGGGCAAGCCGAGCCGGATCTGCTCGGCGCGGCGCACCAGCTCGTCGACGAAACGGTCGTGTGCCGATTCCTCGACGACCAGGCGCGCGCCCGCCGAACACACTTGACCGGAGTGCAGGAACGCCGCGTTCAGTGCGTTGTCGACGCTCGCGGCCAGCCGTTCGTCGGTGTCGCAGGCGTCGGCGAAGACGACATTCGGGTTCTTGCCGCCCAGCTCGAGCGCCACCTTCTTGACCGTGGCGGCCGCCTCGCGCGCGATGATCTTGCCGGTGGCGAGCCCGCCGGTGAACGAGACCAGGTCGACATCGGGATGTTCGGACAGCGGCGCACCCGCGGTGGCGCCCGCGCCGAGCACGAGATTGGCCACCCCGGCAGGCACGCCGAGGTCATCGAGCACCGACATCAGCAGAATCGCGGTGTGGGGCGTCAGTTCGGCCGGCTTGAGAACGAACGTATTGCCTGCCGCCAACGCCGGAGCGACTTTCCAGGCCGCCTGCAACAGCGGGTAGTTCCACGGCGTGATCAACCCGCAGACACCGACCGGTTCGTAGACGATGCGGGAATCGATGTCGGGGGAGCCCGCGTCGACGACCCGGCCCGCGTCGTCGGCGGCGAGTTTGCCGAAATACCGGAAGCAGTTCGCGATGTCGGACATGTCGATGTCGGACTCGTAGGGGCGCTTGCCGGTGTCGAGGGTTTCGGCGCGCGCGAACTCGTCTCGTCGCGCGTCGATCGCGTCGGCGACCCGCAGCAGCAGGTCGCCGCGCTCGGCGGCGCCGGTGCGGCGCCACGGGCCTTCGTCGAAGGCGCGGCGGGCCGCGGTGATCGCGGCGACCGTGTCGTCCTGGCCCGCCTCGGCGACGACCCCGACGAGGGAATCGTCTGCCGGGCAGCGGATCTCGCGCGTCTGCCCGGACGCTGACGGTCGCCAGGAACCGTCGATATAGAGAGTGTCGCTCATGCTGGATCCCTTCACAGTTCGCGGTCGGTGCTGTCGACGTCGCCGGATTCGGGCTCGTGGTGATCGCTCGCCGCGCGGCGCAGGTGCAGATAGCCGAGGTGGCGTTCGTACTGGTCGAGAATGTCGCCGATGATCTGCTCGCGGCTGTAGCCGTTGAGCGAGTAGCCCTGCGATCCCTCGGCCAGGTAGACCTCGCAGCGGAAGTAGCGGTCTCCGGACCGTTGCGCGAGCACGGCATAGGTCGGGGCCGGCGCCGAGACCGGCCAGATGCCGTACTCGAACCGGGGCTCACTGGCCTGATCGACCAGCAGACGCGGCGACGGCAGACCCTCGTTGGACTGGGAATCGTCGATGGTCGCCGTCATACCCATGTGCTCGAACTCCGCGGCGACATCGTGCATCGCCGGATCGACGGTGCCGCTGATGAATTTGCGGGTGGCCGCGGCACCCGGGTAGTTGACGGTCGAGAGCAACCGGCGACGCCAACTGCTGAGTTCGGCCGGTCCACGGCCTGCGGCGAAAGCTTTGGGCAGCGAGGTGCGGTAGCTGTCGAGTTTGAACGACTCGCTGTGCACGGCGCGCAGCAGCGCGATGCCGATCAGCGCCAACACGAACGAGAACGGCAGCCCCATGATGATGGTGGCGTTCTGCAGGGTCGTGATGGACCCACCCGCACCCGCGAACAGCATCGACAGGGTGAGCACGCCGATCGCGGCCGACCAGAAGATGCGGGTGCCGGTGGCGCAGTCGGCCATCGGATCGGGCAGCTTCGAGGTGAAATTGCCCATGACCAGCGACCCCGAATCGGCGGTGGTCACATAGAAGAGCAGCCCGGTGATGGTCGCGACGCCGAGCAACAGTGTCGCGCCGGGATATTTCTCGAGCAGCGAGTAGAAGCCGAGTTCGGCTCGGTCCGCGGTCTTCTCGGCGAAGGCTCGGTCGTCCCTGGCGACCTCGAGCGCGCTGTTGCCGAAGATCGAGATCCACATCAGGGTGAAGCTGAACGGCACGACCAGCACGCCGAAGATGAACTGGCGCAGCGTGCGTCCGCGCGAGATGCGCGCGAGGAACAGGCCGACGAACGGCGCCCAGGCCACCCACCACGCCCAGAAGAACAGCGTCCAGCTGTCCAGCCAGGTCGACGGCGCGTTCGCCGTCTCGGGATTGCGCTCCCAGGCGAAGGTGTCGAGGGTCCGGTCGGGGAAGGTCGAGAGGTAGTCGCCCGCATTCTGGGCCAAACCGTTGAGCAGGAAGTCGGTGTGACCGGTCACCAGGATGTAGACCAGCAACGCGATCGCCATGATGACATTGAGTTCGGACAATCGCCGGATGCCCTTGTCGACACCGGTGGTCGCCGAGATCGTGGTGATGGCGACCGACAGTGCGATCAGCCCGATCTGGGCGGCTTTGCCCTGCGGGATCCCGAACAGCTGATGCAGACCGTAGTTGAGCTGGACGATGCCGATGCCGAGCGAGGTGGCGATGCCGAAGATGGTGCCCAGCACCGCGGCCACGTCGATCGCGTCGCCCCACCGGCCGTGTACGCGCTTGCCGAAGATCGGATAGAGCGCGGCCCGGATCGTCAGGGGCAGGTTGTGCCGGAACGCGAAATAGGCGAGTGCGCCGCCCATCAGCGCGTACATCGCCCAGCCGGTGATGCCGTAGTGGAAGATCGTCCAGGCCACCGCGTTGCGGGCCGTTTCGTTGGTGCCCGGCTCGCCGAGCGGGGGATGCAGGTAGTTGTAGACGGGCTCGGCGACCGAGAAGAACATCAGGTCGATGCCGATACCCGCCGCGAACAGCATCGATGTCCAGGAGAACAGGCTGTATTCCGGCCGTGACTCCTCCGGCCCCAGCCGGTAGCGGCCGTACCGGCTGGCGCCGAGGAAAACGACCAGGCCGAGGATGGCCGTGGCGAGCACGAAGTACCACCAGCCGAACCAGGTGGTGGTGAAGGTCTTGACCTCGCCGACGATGGTCTCGGCGCTCGACGGTGCGGCCAGTGCCCAGATCCCGAACGCGAGCACGGTGCCCGCCGCGATGAGGAACACCGGCTTGTTGACCGAACGACGCCCGGCGACCGGATGTGCCGGGACCGCTTCGTCCTCGGTCCCGGCAGGTGATCGTTGCGTGCCGTTGTCCCCGGGATTGCTGACACCACCCATGCGAGGCAGGCTAGTTCGTGCCTACCCCGCGATCGGGGACCTTCAGTGGTTGCCGACCTCGTGTTCGAGCCTGCGCGCCACCAGATCGCGGGCTTGTTCGCGCAGTGCCGGCCGGTAGCCACTCGGATACACCGGGTCTCCCGGCGCGTAGTTCTTGAGCACTTCCTTGGCGAGAGTGATCTTGTGCACCTCGGTGGGGCCGTCGGCGATGGCCATGACCTCGGCGTAGGTGGTCATGTCGAGGAACGGCAGGTCGGTGCTCACGCCCATCGCGCCGTGCAGATGCAGTGCGCGGCGGGCGATGTCGTTCATGACGGTCGGCATGGCGATCTTGATGGCGGCGATGTCCTTGCGGACGGCGCGATAGTCCTGGGCCTGGTCGATGCGCCACGCGGTGCGCAGGACCAGCAGGCGGAACTGTTCCATCTGGATCCAGCTGTCGGCGATGCGCTCCTGGGTCATCTGGAAACCGCCGACGACACCTTTGCGGGCCGGGCGCGACACCGCGCGCTCGCACATCATGTCGAAAGCCTTGCGCACCAACGCGACCGTGCGCATCGCGTGATGCACGCGGCCGCCGCCGAGCCTGGTCTGCGCGACGATGAACCCCGCGCCTTCCGCGCCGAGCAGATGATCGGCGGGCACCCGGACATCGGTGAATCGCAGATGCCCTTCGTGTTCGCTGAACCCGGGCACGGTGAAGTTGCGCACCAGCTCGAGCCCGGGCGCGTCGGCCGGCACGATGAACATCGACAACCGCTGGTGCGGTTCGGCTTCGGGGTCGGTCACGACCATCACGATGTGGAAGGTGGCGAATTCGGCGGCGGAGTTGAACCACTTCTCGCCGTTGATGACCCACTCGTCGCCGTCGCGCACCGCGGTGGTGCGGAACGCGGTCGGGTCCGAGCCGCCGGTGGGCTCGGTCATCGCGTAGCAGGAGCCGATCTCGCCGTCGAGCAACGGCTGCAGGTACTTCGCCTTCTGCTCCGCGGTGCCGAAGTGCGCCAGGATCTCGGCATTGCCGGAATCCGGTGCCTGACAACCGAAGACGAGCGGCGCCCACATCGAGGTACCGAGCACTTCGTTGAGCAGCGCCAGCTTGAGCTGGCCGAAACCGGGACCGCCGAGCTCGGGACCGAGATGGCAGGCCCACAGGCCCTGATCCTTGACCTGCTGCTGCAGCGGCCGCATCAGCGCCCGGATCTCGGGGTCGGCGCGGTCGTAGGGATTGGGGTAGAGCAGATCCAGGGGCTCGACCTCGGTGCGAACGAACTCCGCCACCCAGTCGAGCTTGCGCTGGTACTCCGGATCGGTCTCGAAATCCCAAGCCATGGTCAGCCTTTCGTGTTGTCGCCCGTGGCGCGCAGCCCGGACAGGACGGTGTCGGTGAGGATGTCGGCGATCGCGGCGGGGGAGTGGGTGCCGCGCTCGCGGTACCAGTAGCCGAGGGAATTGAGCATGCCGAGCATGCCGTTGGTGACGATGTGGTCGGCCGTGCGTAGTTGGCCGGCCGCGTGGCCCGCGTCGATCACGTCTTGCCAGTGGCGCTGCAGGCGGTCGCGCAGCTGCTGGAGCACGACCGCGTGTTCGTGAGTGAGTGCGTCGGCGTCACGCAGGTGCACGGCCACCGCGCGTCGATGGGTGACGATCAGCTCGACGTGACTGCGAATCAGCCGGCGCAGCGTCTCGACGGGTTCGGCATCGGTCTCGATGATGCGTTCGGCATCGGCGAGCAGCAGCCGGGTGTAGTCGCGCAGGATCGCCCACAGCAGGTCTTCCTTGGATCCGATGTGGTAGTACAGCGCACCCCGCTGGACGTCGGCTTTCGCGCCGATCTCGGCGACGCCGGTGGCGTGGAATCCGCGTTCGGCGAACAGCTCGAGCGCGGCATGGTGGATCCGCTCGCGGGTGTCGGCGCGCTCGGTGGCGCGGGGGCGTCCGCGACGGCGCACGGGGGATACCGGTTCGGTGGTCACGGCGCCTCCGTTCGGTCCGGCACGCGACTTAATGTTCCAGTCAGTACATTAATTGCCCGCGCACCTACAATCAAGGGGTGTCCCGCCGCGCCCACGCCTCCGACCTCGGTGGCTCGGCGTGGCGGAATGGGCGGAGGCCGCAGGGCGTTCGAACCCACACGAGGTGTCACCTCTACCCACGGGTAACATGACATCGACTTTTCCCACCCGGTTTTCACCAAAGTGAGGCAGTAGATGACAGAGCGGATTCAGGTCGGCGGGCTCCAGGTGGCGAGCGTTCTTCACGATTTCATCGAGAACGAGGCGCTCCCCGGTACCGGCGTAGATTCCGCCGCGTTCTGGGCCGGTGCCGAGCAGATCATCAACGACCTCGCCCCGCGTAACCGCGCTCTGCTCGCTGAGCGCGACGAGTTCCAGGGCAAGCTCGACGCTTGGCACGGCGAGAACCCGGGCACCGGCTACGACAAGGCCGCCTACAAGCAGTTCCTGACCGAGATCGGTTACCTGCGGCCCGAGCCCGCGCCGTTCCAGATCGGCACCGGCAACGTCGACACCGAGATCGCCACCACCGCGGGTCCGCAGCTCGTGGTGCCGGTGATGAACGCGCGCTTCGCGATCAACGCCGCCAACGCGCGGTGGGGTTCGCTCTACGACGCGCTCTACGGCACCGACGCCATCCCCGAGGCCAACGGCGCGGAGAAGGGCAGCGGCTACAACCGCGTGCGCGGCGACAAGGTCATCGAGTGGGGCCGTAACTTCCTCGACGACGCCGTCACCCTGATCACCGGTTCGCACCTCGGCTCGGCGTACTACAAGATCGTCGACGGCGAGCTCGAGATCGGTCTGGAAGACGGCACCGACATCGGCCTGGCCGACCCGTCGCAGCTCGTCGGCTACCTCGGCGACCCCGAGGCCCCCACCTCGATCCTGCTCAAGCACAACGGGCTGCACATCGAGATCCAGGTCGACGCCACCTCGCCGATCGGCTCCACCGACACCGCCGGTGTCAAGGACATCGTCCTCGAGTCGGCGCTCACCACGATCATGGACTTCGAGGACTCGGTCGCCGCGGTCGACGCCGACGACAAGGTCGTCTGTTACCGCAACTGGCTCGGCCTGATGAAGGGCGACCTGGCCGAGGAAGTCTCCAAGGGCGGCAAGACCTTCACCCGCACCATGAACCCCGACCGCGTGTTCACCGCGCTCGACGGTTCCGAGCTGGTGCTGCACGGTCGTTCGCTGCTGTTCGTGCGCAACGTGGGCCACCTGATGACCTCCGACGCGATCATCGACGCGCAGGGCAACGAGGTGCCCGAGGGCATCATGGACGGCCTGATCACCTCGCTGATCGCCGTGCACTCGCTCAACGGTGACAACACCCGCCTCAACTCGCGCACCGGTTCGGTCTACATCGTGAAGCCGAAGATGCACGGCCCCGACGAGGCCGCGTTCACCAACGAGCTGTTCGGCCGGATCGAGGACGTCCTCGGCCTGACCCGCAACACCCTCAAGGTCGGCATCATGGACGAGGAGCGCCGCACCACGGTCAACCTCGCCGCGTCGATCGAGGCCGCCAAGGATCGCGTGGTGTTCATCAACACCGGCTTCCTCGACCGCACCGGCGACGAGATCCACACCTCCATGGTGGCCGGGCCGATGGTCCGCAAGGCCGAGATGAAGGCCCAGACCTGGATCACCTCCTACGAGGACTGGAACGTCGACACCGGCCTGGCCAAGGGCCTGCCCGGCAAGGCGCAGATCGGCAAGGGCATGTGGGCCATGCCCGACCTGATGGCGGGCATGCTCGAGCAGAAGATCGGCCACCCCAAGGCCGGCGCCAACACTGCCTGGGTGCCCTCGCCGACCGCTGCCACCCTGCACGCCACCCACTACCACCTGGTGGACGTGTTCAAGCAGCAGTCGCAGATCGCCAAGGGCGGCCCGCGCGCCACCGTCGACCAGATCCTCGAGATCCCGCTGGCCCAGTCCACCGACTGGACCGACGAGGAGAAGCGTCAGGAACTGGACAACAACTCCCAGGGCATCCTGGGCTACGTGGTCCGCTGGATCGATCACGGTGTCGGCTGCTCCAAGGTGCCCGACATCAACGACATCGGCCTGATGGAAGACCGTGCCACCCTGCGCATCTCGAGCCAGCTGGTCGCCAACTGGCTGCGCCACGGCATCGTCACCGAGGCCGACGTGATCGCCAGCCTCGAGCGGATGGCCCCGGTCGTCGACCGCCAGAACGCGAACGACAAGACCTACCGCCCGCTGGCCCCGAACTTCGATGACAACATCGCGTTCCAGGCCGCCAAGGAACTGGTCCTGGAAGGCTGCACGCAGCCCAACGGCTACACCGAGCCGATCCTGCACCGGCGTCGCCGCGAGTTCAAGGCCGCGCAGAAGTAGTGCTGTCGAGTTCTTGAAAAGTAGCTCGTAGCAGCTCTTTTCGTTCGAGGCCCCGCGTCGGAGACATCCGATGCGGGGCCTCTGTCGTCACCGGAGATCACCCGGCGTCGCATCCGATCCCGTCGCCATCGTTGCTGAGCCGGTGCGGGTCTGCGGGCGCGACAACGACATGTCCCGGATGGTCGCTGCCGTCGGGATCGGGGCCCATCCGCTGATGCGCGGTCGTCGACCCGATCTGTTGCGGGGGAGGAGTGAGGTCGCGCGGCGGCGGTATCGGCCGACCGGGCGGGCGAGTCGTGGTGCCTGGCCAGGAAATGCCGCGAACTCCACCGGGGCCGCGAGCGACGCGGATTCCTTCAGCGGTGATCCGCGGGCGGTAGATGGTTGCGCGGTGACCGAATGCCGGGTCGAGATCGATGGAGTTGAACAGCCCCATCCTCGTCAACCACAGCGAGGCGCGAACTACCTCGTCCTCGGTGAGCGATTCACCCGGCCAGCAGACCGACGCCCCGACGACGAAGGCGCCGAGCACCGGCAGCGGGTTGTCGAGGAGGTCTTCGTTGTGTGCCCATTTCAGTACTGCCTCGCGCACAGCCCATTGTCGGTCGGAGTAGCCGGGCGTCGTTCTCGCAGCGCTGTCCAACCGCAGCATCGCAGGCCTTTCCATGGTGTCACTCCTCATTTCCGACCGAGTGGCTCGTGCCACCACGACTCCTATTGCTGGGCCGACGGGCTCGGCGGGTTCAACCGGCCGAGCCCGCTACCACGAGCTGTCAGTCCTGCTCGGCGGCGCGCTGACGTGCTTCGTTGGCCGATGCTTCGAGCCGTGCCTTCTCAGCCTCGGCTTCCTTCTCCGCGACCTCGCGCTGGGATTCGGCCTTGTCCTGCTGTGCACGGCCTTCGCGCTGTAAGGAGTCGTTGCCCACTACGGCGCCGGCGACCTCCTTGGCTTTGCCCTTCACGCCCTCGACGACGCCCTTGACTCCGGCCTCTACTCCACTGTCGTTGTCAGACACGACTGTCCCTTCCGTAGGCCCAATGTTTCCCCGTGTGACGCGAGCGCAACTCGGGGTGTGACAGCTCCACGGCTGCCGTTTACAAGATAAACATATGTCTGTTTACCTTGTAAACCTTCGTTTCGATCGCGGCCTGCCAGGGTGTGCTGAAACCAGCTGTGACATTCCCGGTATTCTGGGGTTGTGGTGGCGTGCTGGAAGACCAGGGCCCGAAGATTTTGACAGGAGCTCTGCCCTGAGCGAAGACACGATCGACTCGGGAGCCGAGCTGCGCGACAACCGTCCATCCGACGCGGGCACTCGGCCCACACGGCTGGACCGGGTCCTGATCCTGGAATCAGCGATTGCGCTGATCGATGAGGAAGGCCTGGGACATCTCACGATGCGCCGTCTGGGCTCGTGGCTGGGCGTCGAAGCCATGGCCCTGTACCGGTACGTTTCCGGGCGTAACGACCTGCTGGCAGGTGTGATCGATCACCTCGTCGACCAGCTCTACGAGCAGAACCTGATGGAGCCCGACGAAGAGGGCGGCAGCTGGCAGGGGTACCTGCAGCGCCTCGCGCACGGCGTGCGCCGTGTCGCGATCGAGCATCCGGAGGTCTTCCCGTTGATGGCCTCGAGCCCGCCGCAGGCGCCCTGGCTCTGCCCGCCGTTGCGCAGCCTGAACTGGATGGAATCCTTCCTCGATACGATGCTTCACTATGGCTTCGACGACCGTCAGGCAGTCCAGGTATATCGGTCTTTCGCGACCTTCCTGCTCGGCCACCTCCTCCTCGAAGTGGCGACCATGGGGGTCGAGCTGAGCCCGATCACCACTGCCGAGCCCGGACAGCACGAATCATCGGAGCTGGCCGACTACCCCAACGTTTATCGCCTGCAGAGCCACCTGGCAGCCAATCGTGCGGCCGATGAGTTCGAAGAATCCCTCGAGGCATTGCTCGACCGCCTCGAAGCGATGCGTCGCGCTCGACAACGCCCGTGAGTGGTGTGCGACGATGTCGCGCCCTGCGGGAACCGTCGCGCTGTCGGTTGGACGATCGCGGTGCTGTCGCAAGTCGCCTGGGCCGTGTTGCTTCTGGTCGTCTCCACGGTGGTGCTCATCTACTGCACCCAGTGACCTCGTGAAGGGGTCGGTGTCGAGGCCAGGCACCGTGACCTGCGGTGTGTCGAGGATCCGGCGAGTTGCCAGGTACCGTTGGGCGGTGAACCCAGCTGACGTGCGACTACTCAAAGATGGCGACCTCGAGACCCGCGAGGAAAACTTGCGCCACCTGCTCGCGCGGGCTGAGGACGGCGATACGTCCGCCAAGGAGACACTGCGCGCGCTCGTGCGCGACTATCCCGACTACCACCGGTCGCTCTACAGCAGGGCATTGAACCGGGCGGAGGTCTTCGGTGACGACACCCTGCGCGAGCCGCTGCTCGCGTCGCTTGCCGACACCCGCTACAACTGCCAGGCATGGGCGGCGATGGGCTGCGCGGCGCTCGGCATCCGTGAGGCGGTTCCCGGCTTGGTCGCGATGCTGGACCACCCACAGGACATCGCCCGCGACCAAGCGGTGATCGCCCTCGGCGCCCTTGGCGACGAATCGGTTGTCCCGGTGCTGGCGCCCCTGCTGCAGGACTCGATCAGCGGAATGCGCGAACGCACCGCCGAAGCCCTCGGCATGATCGGTGGCGACGCGGCACTGGCAGCGCTCTGGGATGAATTCGAGAACCGCCGCTACTACCGCATCGGCTACATCGCCAGCGCGTTGTCGGAGTTCGCTCCCGGCATCATCCCGAGACTGATCGAGGCGGCCGCCGGCGACGATCCCGACAAGCGGTACTGGGCGGCCGTCGCGCTCGGTTCGACCGGCGACGACCGCGCCGTGCCGACCCTGGAACGACTGATGGCCAACGATCGCGGCTCGACCGTCTTCGACGGCATGGTGAGCGTCGCCGCGAAGAAGGGCCTGCGCACGCTACGCCGAATCCAAGCCGCGATCGCCGCGCGCGAATCCTGAGCGCTCAGCGCGAGAAACGTTGTCGGTGGCGGGCGATAGTCTCGTCCGGTGTCAGTGAATATCGATGTCGCCCTGACTGTTCGGGGGCTCGCGAACGAACGCGAGTGGGTGGGAACGACCGACTTGCTCGTGGAGGTTTTCAAGGACGAGCGGCTGGAAGACGAGGTGTTCGTCTGGATGGGGGAGACCGAAGACGGTCTGTTCGTCCGCGCGGACTCGGACTACCCGGTGATCTTCAGCGGATTCTTCCGCTGGAGTGAGGCTTTCGAAGATCGCCTCACCCGTCGGGTGACAGCGCTCGTCCCGCAGGCCCGCGTGGCTTTCGACTGGGGGTATCCGGATGAAGAATGACGAAACCGGCCACGAGTGGGTCGATGTACTACCGGAAACAGCGCCGACGATACACAGAAATCTGGACGTGACGGTCGGCGGGCGCACCCTGACCACGCTCACCCGCACCCAGCTGAGCTATTGGATCAGCAAACTGAAATACAGTCGCGGCGGCCCGTTCATGACGGTATCCCGCCCCGAC
Organism: Nocardia sp. NPDC056952; assembly: GCF_042674185.1. Classification (NCBI taxonomy): domain Bacteria; kingdom Bacillati; phylum Actinomycetota; class Actinomycetes; order Mycobacteriales; family Nocardiaceae; genus Nocardia; species Nocardia sp. NPDC056952. The sequence continues at coordinate 815,595 of NZ_JBHURA010000003.1, forward strand.
CACCCGGAATTCATCCAGACCTACCGCCACAGCGACACCGACTACTACCTCGAGATCCGCTCACCCGATTCCCGCGACGAACTGGCATCGACAACGTTGCGCGACGGTGAATCGGCCGCTGAGCTGATCTGGGAGTGGCTGGAACGCCAGGGAACCCGCCTGGGCGCAGGTGGATCCGGCAACTCATAGGATCTTCGACGGCCCTGGTCCGTGGAACTCGCGGAACCGGCGACTCGCGGTGCTGGTGGCCGCAACCACGACCAGCTCTCGTACGGTGGTGACATGGGCGCACGGATGGTGGTTGTCGGGGCGGATGCGACGGGGATGGCGGCGGCCTCGCAGGCGCGGAGATTGCGCGACGCCGGTGAGCTCGAGATCGTGGTGTTCGAGAAGGGGCAGCATTCCTCGTATTCGGCGTGCGGGATTCCGTACTGGGTGGCCGGTGATGTTGCCGATGCCGACGATCTGATCGCGCGCTCGGTGGCCGAACATCGCGCTCGTGACATCGACCTGCGGATGCGGACCGAGGCTATCGAGATCGATCCGGTCGGGCGACGGGTCCTTTCTCGGGATCTCGACACCGGGGCCCAGGCATGGACGGGTTACGACCAGCTCGTGTTGGCCACGGGGGCGACACCGATCCGGCCGCCACTGCCCGGTATCGACGCCGAGGGCGTCTACGGGGTGCAGACCCTCGACGACGGGCAGGCACTGATCGAAGGTCTGGAGTCTGCCGGCGGGCGCAGAGCCGTCGTGGTGGGTGCGGGATACATCGGTGTCGAGATGGCTGAGGCGTTGGTGCGTCGGACGTTCGAGGTCACCATGGTCACTCGGGGCGCTGAACCCATGTCCACCCTGGATCCGGATATGGGTGCGCGGGTGCGAAAAGCCATGGAGGGGATGGGAATACGGGTCGTTCGCGGTACCGAGGTCACCGGCATGCGGACATCGGAGGACGGCAAGATCCGCGCCGTGACGACCGCCGACACCGAATACCCGGCCGACGTGGTCGTGCTCGGGATCGGCGTGCAACCGGCTACCGAGCTGGCGCGTCGAGCCGGGCTTCCCCTGGGGGAGAGCGGTGGTCTGCTCACCGACCTCGCCCAGCGCGTGCGCGGATACGACGACATCTGGGCAGGCGGCGACTGCGTGGAGGTGCTGGACCTGGTGTCGGGCACGCTGCGTCACATTCCACTCGGCACCCACGCCAACAAACACGGGCAAGTGATCGGATCGGGTGTCGGCGGCGGATACGCTACCTTCCCCGGCGTGGTCGGCACCGCGATGAGCAAAGTGTGCGACCTCGAGGTGGCACGAACCGGCCTCGGAGAGGACGACGCGCGGCGCGCGGGTCTGCAGTTCCACACCGTCACCATCGAATCCACCGGCCGCGCAGGGTATTTCCCCGGCGCGGAACCCATGACGGTGAAAATGCTCGCCGAACGCCGCACCGGCCGGCTGCTCGGCGTGCAGATCGTCGGCTACACCGGCGCCGCCAAGCGAATCGACATCGCGGCGGTGGCGCTCACCGCGAGAATGACCGTGGAGCAGGTGACCGCGCTCGACCTCGGCTACGCACCACCGTTCTCACCGGTGTGGGACCCCGTCCTCGTCGCCGCTCGCGCGGCTGTGCGTGCGGTGGCAACGGGTCACTGACCGCGTGGGAGTCACCAGAAGCGGGGGATGAGGCCCCACGACTCGAATTCTGCCGTCAGCAACTCGCGCAGGGCGCTGCGGCTGGGGAATCTGTCGGGGTCGGCGCCGGTGATCGCCAAGGTGACCGTGTGGCCATCGGTGCAGAAGGAGAGATTCACTCCTACCTCCACTCGGCGGAACATGGCGGTGTCGTTGGTGCAGACGACAGGGCGCATGAGGACCGCAGAGGCGTGGTGTCCCGCGAAATCGGCTACGGCACTCGCGGTTTCGCCGAGGTTGGTGCACAGGCATTCCGGTGCCTTGGCGGTGCGGGCGAAATGGCGGAGGACGAACCGGGGCAGGATCATCTGCAACGGCTGGAGGTGTTGCAGGGCGGGAGTGGTGGCCGGGTCTCGGTAGGCGGTGGCGGCGCGCTTCACGGCGGAGCGAACGGCGGCGAGGTCGATGCGTTCGCCGGTGCGGTAGGTCACCGAGATCGGCAGGCCGGTGGTGGCGTTGGCGCGGGGGTCGTCAGGGGTGCGCATCGAATGGGGGATGTCGACGCGGATGTCGGCGGTGTCGCCCACGCGCCCGCTGCGGCCGAGGACACCGGCGCCCAGCGCGATCAGGAGCCCGTTCGTGGTGCCGGAATGCCGTGCGGCGGCGACGTTCCACTCCGCGAGATCGAGCTGGACCACCAGATCGGCCGGTGACCACCGGGTCGGGAGGGGAAGCTCGGGGAGGACGGGGCGGTTGTTGCGGTCCGGCTCGATCACGCCACGGGTGGCGATCGCCGCGCGAATCCCGTGTGCGACCGCGCGTAGCTGTCGACCGGCGTCGATGACATTCGCACCCAGGGTGTTTCGCGGCTGCGTCCCGACAAGCAGTCCCGAACCCGTGGTCACGTCCGGAGTCTCACCGAGCCGCGCCAGTGCGTCGCCCACGGCGAACAGCACCGCGCCGCCGTCGGATGCCACATGCGAGGTGACCAGCGACACCAGCGTCCCGCCCGCCGTGGTCGGTGCCGCGGACAGTCGCCACACCTGACCGGTCTCGGGATCGAAGTCGACCCGGCTCTGCGCGAAGTACCAGTCGAGGATCTCCTCGTCGGCGACGGGCACCGAATCCCAGCCCAGCGGAAGCGATTCCGTCGCGGGCAGCCAGTAGGGGCGGGCGAACGGTACCCGGGCCGGTTGCACACGCCGGGCCAGGAAACCCTGGGCCAACCGGGCGTGGAATCGGGCGAGCAGTTCAGGGTCGAGGGGCTCGTCGAACCGCCACGCAAGCTGATTGACCAGGGCGTTGCCGTAGAGGCTGTGCAGCTTGAGGAACAGGTCGTCATCGGCGGTGAGCCGGTTGACACCGACCCGGGAGATGACGGGCGGGGTCGACATGGTGAGTGTCATCAGAACTCCTCAGCGAGCACGCAGGGTGCGGACGGTCAGGGGCGCGAAGACGGCGGCGATCACGAGCGAGGCCACCACCGACCACAGGGCGTCGGTGCCGACGACGCCGTTCTCGGCGAGCCCGCGCACCGCGGACACCAGGTAGGACACCGGGTTGTAGTCGGAGACGTAGCGGAGCCAGGTCGGCATCGCCGACTCGGGCACCAGGGCGTTGGAGGCGAAGCTCAGGAAGGTGAGCACCAGCATCGACATACCTTGGACCGCGGCGGGTCTCGACACGGTGACGCCGATGAACGCGAACAGCCAGCTGATCGCGGTGGTGGCCAGGACCACGAGCACCGCACCGGCGACGAACCCGACCGGATGATCGGGCCGATACCCCATCGCGAACCCCACGATCACCACCGTGGTCGCGGCGATGACATACCGGGTCGCCCCGGCCAGCAGGGCTCCGGCGACCGGTGCGGACCGGGCGATCGGCATGGCGACGAACCGATCGAAGACCCCGGACCGAATGTCTTCGGACAGTTGCACCCCGGTCGCGACCGACGATGTCAGCACGATCTGCACCAGCACGCCGGGAATCAGAATCGGCAGGTAGGCCTGCATGCTGCCCGCGATGGCGGTGCCGAAGATGCTGCCGAACAGCAACGGCCCCACGATGGGCAGCAGCAGCGCGTCGTAGAGCAACTGCGGGCTGTGCCGGAAGGTGAGCAGACCGCGCCACGCCATCATCAGCGACTGGAACAGCGAGGCGCGCAGGCTGACATGGGTGATCCGGGGGCGGCGGTCGATCGTCGGTGCCGCGGTGGGCTCGACGGTGATCACGGCGATGGTGGCAGTCATGGTGGCCTCGGTCTTTCGGATCAGGCGGCGACGCGGTCGGTGCCGGTCAGCGCGAGGAAGACCTCGTTGAGATCGGGACGGTCGACAGCGAACCCGCGCAGTGCGATACCCGCGCCACGGCAGGCGGCGACGATATCGGCGGCGGCGCCCGCGTCGGTGAGCGCGACGGTGAGCCTGCCCGCCGACGACCCTTCGGGCGCCTCGCCGGTGAGCTCGACGATGATGGCCTCCGCGTGGGCGGACTGGGTGGGGTCGGCGAGTTCCAGGCGCAACACCTGATCGCCGATGGAGGACTTCAGTTCGGCCGCGGTGCCCTCGGCGACGATCGTCCCGCGGTCGATGACGGCGATCCGGTCGGCCAGCGCGTCGGCCTCTTCGAGGTACTGCGTGGTGAGCAGAACGGTCGCGCCGCGGGCGACCAGACGCCGGATCACACCCCACATCTTGTCGCGGGTGTGTGGGTCCAGGCCGGTGGTCGGCTCGTCGAGGAAGATCAGCGGCGGATCGGTGATCAGTGTCGCCGCCAGATCGAGCCGCCGCCGCATACCGCCGGAGAACTGGTTCACCGGCCGGTCGGTGACCTTCGACAGCTCGAACTCCTCGAGCAGTTCGACACTGCGGCGTGCGGCATCACGGCGGGACAGCCCGAGCAAGCGCCCGAACAGCCGCAAATTCTCACCGGCGGTGAGGGTTTCGTCGACCGAGGCGTACTGGCCGGTGAGCCCGATCATCGAGCGCACGGCGGTCGCGTCGCGTGCGATGTCGTAGCCGAAGATCTCGGCGGAGCCGCGATCGGGACGGACCAGCGTCGCGAGCATGCGCACGGTGGTGGTCTTACCCGCGCCGTTGGGGCCGAGCAGGGCGAAAACGGTCCCCGCCGCGATGGTGAGGTCGACGCTGCCGACGGCGGTGAAATCGCCGTAGGACTTGCCGAGACCGGTGGTGCGGATGGCGATGTCGGTACTCACAGTTGCCTCCCGGCGGAATGGAGCAGTTCAGGGGCGTCCGGCGAACCCAGCAGCGCCTCGACGGCATCGGCGGCTCGCTCGACACCGTCGGTGGGGAAACCGGCGGCCCAGGACGCCGCGCGCCCGACCACGTCGGGACGCGAGACCTGATCGAGTAGTGCGTCGAGGCGTTCGGCGGTGAGTTTCTTCGCGGGAATCGTGGCCGCGAGACCGAGTCGCTGCAACGCCTGGCCCCAGTAGGGCTGGTCGGCCTGGACCGAGCAGATCACCTGCGGCACACCCGCTCTCAGTGCGGCCGCTGTCGTCCCGGCGCCGCCGTGGTGCACGGCCACGACGCAACGAGGCAGTACCCGAGCGTGATCGACCTGACCGACGATCGCGACGGCATCCTCGAATCCCGGATCGATCGTCGCCCAGCCAGTCGCCAGCAGCAGCCGACGGCCCCGCCGGGCGCACACCTCGCGCACCATCGCGACGAAGGCAGCCGGATCGCCGACATCCATGGAACCGAACCCGACATAGATCGGCGCGGTTCCCGCATCGAGCCACGAATCGAGATCCCCGGCCCCGGCCCCGGCCGCGGTGGCGGCAGGTGTGTGGCTCGCGAAACCTGCTACACCGGTGAGGAATCCGTCCACATCGGTCAGGAATCCCGTGAACGGGCCCGGCATCTGCTGCCGCACACCAGGGAACAGCCGCGGGTCATAGGCCTGGATTCGTGCAGTCACCCCACCTTCGGTGGACGCTCCCGAGGACGCTGTCGCCGCCCGAGCGGGCGGCGGCCCGCTCGGCAGAACGGGAGCCAACGCGGCCGCACGCGCCCGGGCCAGGAGCGACCACCCCCATCGGTGCACGAACCCGGGAAGTCGGTCCGTCCAGCGCACCGGCGCGACCGGGACCGCAGTGTTCGGCTGGATCGGGAAGAAGTGCACCGCCGCGAACGGCAGTCCGTGTGCCCGCGCCACCGACTCGGCCACTTCCTCGCCTGCCATCCCCGCGACCACCAGATCATGTCCGGGTGCCAGTGCGCGCAGGTCGTGAAGCTGCTCGGGCACGCCACGCCGTTGCAGATCGAACAGCGCCCGTAGCCGGGCGCGCGGATCGTGGCTGGTGAACCGTCGATCGGTGCGCTGCGCCACCAAGAGGTCGGCGGTATCGCAGCCGAACGGCACCGCCGGAATCCCATGGTCATGGGCGAAGGAGACGAGGTTCGGTGCGAGCGCCAGGGTCACGTCGTGACCGCGCTCGCGCAGCGCACGAGCCAGCAGGATGCCGGGTTGGGCGTCTCCTCGGCTGCCGGTGAAGGCCAACAGTGGGCGCATCCGCTCACCCCGCCTGCACGGCGACACGCAGCGTGTCGGCTCGCAGTGCTCGCGCATCGCTCGGCAGCGGTGCTTCCACCACGGCCGACGCCGACAGTCCGTCGGCCACCGCACCCGCAGGAACCGCTGCGGAGGGCTGTCCGGCGCCACCCTGGTCGACCGCCGGATCCGCGTGCACCGCGGCCGTGATCGACGACAGTTCCTGACCGAACGCGGTCAGGAACTCGTCCATGACCTCGGCGGGGAAGCCGGCGGGATACCGCGTCGACACGTACAGGCCGTCGGCGGCGCGCACAACCCACAGGAACACCTCGTCGGCCGAGTACGACTCGGCCCGCAAGGTCCGTCCGCGCAGGTCGGCGACCAATTCATAGCCGGGCAGTGCGCGGATGTCGAGGAAGGAGATGCCGAAACGCGGCGTCTCGGCGACATCGAGCAGGTCGAGAACGCGCGACCAGGAGGCGTCGTTGGCGGTGCGCGAACGACGCAGCGCGGCCCGCGCCAGATCCATGGCTCCGGCGATGCCGACACCGGGGGTGAGCGCGATATCGACCGGGACCACATTGACGAACCAGCCCATCGACTCCAGCCAGCGCAGATCGGGGCGGGTCGCGATCGGCATCGCGGTCCGCATCCGGTCCGCGCCGAACCGCTGCTGATTGGCCACCGCCAGCGCGGCGAACACCGCCACCGACATCCGGTGCCGTACCTGGTCGAGGACTGCTTCGACCTGCTCGAGTTCGGGGAGATCGAGCAGCCGTCGCGACACACTGGGCTGGGGCAGATCCGCGCGCGCGGGCCGCTGGGCCTGCGGGGCGAAGCGCGGCATGGCACCGTCGGCCAAGAATTCGCGCCACGTCGCGACCGCGGGCGAATCCGGACCGAGTTCGGCCGCGCTCGCGCGCTCCAGGACGGCGAAGTCGGCCGCGCTACCGAAGGTGACCGACTCGCGCGGCTCCTGGCCCGCCATGACCTCGCGGTAGAGCGTGCGCAGTTCGAGGATCAGGATGGCCTGTGCGTAGGCGTCCATCACGGAGTGATCGGCCGCGACGAGGACCGTGAAGTCTGCGGTGGCGGTGTGCTCGACCGTGGCGGCCAGGCAGTGCGGCCACACCAGTGGCGACAGGCGCTCTTCCAGTGTGCCGCGGAGGAATTCGTTGATCCGGGTACCGTCGGTGCATCCGGCGACGGGCTGTTCGGCGATGTCGACGGCGGTGGGCGCGGCGACGAGTCTGCGCGGCTCGCCCGCCGATGCGGTGGTCACCGTGGTGCGCAGACCCTCGTGCCTGGCATGCCAGCGCCGCAGCGTCTCACGCCAGGTGGGACCGTCGAGCGGGGCGTCCATCTCGAAGACGGTGCCGATCCAGCGCCCGCGACCGGGCAGCGGATCGGTGGGATCGACGCTCGCGCAGTAATCGGCGTGCACGCTGGTGAGCGGGCGATCATCGGGCTGCCACGCGTCGGTGGCGAGCTCGGGCGTCCACATCGACAAAGCGCCTGAACGGATTTCGAATTCGGACAGGTGGGTGTATTCCATGACCGGTTCACCTCGTGACGAATGCATGCCGAAGCGGCGGAAGGATGGGGGAGGAGAACACCGCACTGTGTCACCTGATGCGTTGAACTTCGGCGGTGAAAACATTTCCGTGAAGCCTCGGCGAGATTGATCGTATATGTGAATCCGCTGAGAGCAGCATCGTGATGGGCATCACGGTTTAGCTGAACAAAACTCTGCCGCCTGCTGCTATTCGCGATCGAGGCATGGATTCACCTGTCCTGCATCAGGGTTGGAAAAGTGCGTATTCGGGTACGTGATTGTCTGTAGATATTTTGTTCATTCCGGATGGGATGATGTTTGTAGGCACCATCACACTCTTGGCAGCCGTCTGTGCAGGTGCGTTTCCCTGGCGTTCACCTGGCGCGATTCATATGGGCATTTCGCTATATGGCGACCGGTGCATCCGGTGATCGCCTGCCGGATTTATCCGGTCACGGCGGTCGGGCTCGTCATCGGAGACCATCATGGGCGCTGTCATCTGTCCGTTATCACAACGTTGCTCACTCGATGCCGGTTGCTATGGTGAACGCGCGAAGTGTTCGTTCGGATGTGAAGGAAGACAATGGGAAGCACTGCCCTCGACATCATGGCGTTGGTCCTCAACCGCGTCACCGAGTTCTGGAACTGGATGGCGACCGGATCGTCGGGATTCCCGCCGCTGTGATCGGCTGACATCACGTGGTGTCTGTGTGAAACCCCTGGAGGCCGTTGGCCTTCGGGGGTTTCGCCGTTCCTGCGGGTGCGGGTCGATCGTAGAGTGGGCTGATGACGACGGTGGGGACGGTTCAGGTGCCGCGGCGATGGTCGGTGGCGATGCGGGTCACCACCGGGGCCGCGATGGTCGCGATTGTGGTGATGCTCGTGGTCGATGCCACGCACATCGACGTTCTCGGCTGGGTTCTCGCGGTAGTGATGCTGCTGGCCTGCGGGCTGTCCTGGATGATTCTGGCGCCGATCGGGTGTGCTCGGTATCGGGAGTATCGAGCCGTCGCTGTCGCGCCGGTAGTGGTGATCGCCGGGCTGGGTCTGGTGTGGTTCGGGGTGCCGGAGAAAGTCGGGTGGTGGATATCGGCCGGCGCGATGACCGATGCCGCGCAGAGTTGCCGCGAATCCGAGGAAGAGTGGTTCGGTGTCATTCGGACCGACCGGGTCAGGTCCAGTGACGGCGGGTGCCAGTTCACTATCGATGACATGGCGATCGTGGGCGGTCTGGCCTACTTCCCGCCGGGAACTCCGCCGCCGGATCACGGCGGTGCGGGATATCAGCCCGTCTACACCCCCTATGACGGGAATTGGCACCGATTCGAGGTGACGATGCACGACCACCCCTGACCCCCGTGCCGAGTGTCCGATTCATGTCGGACCCCGGCGTTACCGTTGTCGCACAACCCGAGTCGAGGGAGGGTGGCGATGGCCGAGAAGATGCGCGAACGTGCGCAGCGCCCGGAGGATCTGAGTCGGCTGGTGGTCGAGCGATTGAACGCCGGTGATGTGGACGGACTCGTCGAGCTGTACGAGTCCGACGCGGTGCTCGCACTGCCCGACGGTGTCGTCGCGACGGGCGTGGACGAGATACGGGCGGCGTACGCGCGACTGGTCGCCGATCGACCGGTGTTCCAGCCCGGGCACCAGGCGCCCGCCTTGCTCGCGGGCGATCTGGCGCTGACGTCGTCGCGGTTGCCGGGAGGCACCGGCGCGACCGTCGAGGTGGCGCGCAGACAACCCGACGGGAGCTGGCGGTGGATTCTGGATCAACCGAACGCGCCCTGGGTGGTCAGCGAACCGGGAGAACGGGCGAACGTGCCCGGATGATCAGTTCGGGTTCAGGCCGGTCGCGAAGACGACGACGACCTTGTCGTCGGTCACCTCGCTGACCCGCACATCGGTGCCGTTGCTGGCCTGCGACTGGCCGACCGGAACCGTGATCTGCTGACCGCCGACGCTCAAGGTGACCATGTCACCGTTCACCGCGACGAGCTCTACGTCGATACCGAGAACCGAGGCTTTGGCGCTCACTCCACGATCGAAGGTGACGGTGCACCCGCTCACACTGCATTCGGAGGTGGTACCGGGTCCGGTCATCGTGCACGCGGAAACAGCGAGGGGAAGCAGGAGGGCGAACGCGGAGAGCGTGATCAGCCGTCGAACAGGCATGGCGTCAGTGTAGTGCGTCGAAGACACAACGGAACGGTCTCACCAGGTTGCCCGCCGATCACACCGGGAATACCGTCGCTGTGAGGTAGCTGGCATCGCAGCATCGGTGCCGATCGTGTCGGGCGGACGACCGGCCAGCCGGGTGTTCACCCCGCGGGTCGGCCGAGATCGGGAGGTGGCGCACGATGATCGTGAGCGAAATGACTGTTGCCAGTCGCTGGTGGTGGCGTCCGGGGTGGACGCCGGGTCGTTCGTTCTACAACTGGCAGATCATGCCGACCCAGCCGGTCGCCGACAAGCTGGTCGAGATCTTCGCGCCCACGATGTCACGCCTGCCCGGACTCGAACAGGTCGACGCCGCCCGGCTGCGGATCGGCGTGCAGGGCATCGGGTTCGCCGACGGGGTCAAAGGGGTGCACCTGGCGGCGCTGGTGGCGGGTGCCCGCGACCTGCTCGCCGAGCTCGCGCCGTTCCAGCTCGCCTTCGGGCCGCCCGAGGTCACCGCCGAGACGATCCGCTTGCCGGTCACCGTGTCGGAGGAACTGCTGCGGGTGCGCGCGGATCTGACCGACGCGCTGACCGATGTGTGGATCCGCGAGCGGATCCCCGATTTCGGGGAGCCGCTGCGTCCCTACCTGGCACTGGCCCACGTGACCCACCCGTCACCGGTGCACCAGATCCGCACCGCGCTCGCCGAGGACGGGTTCGCCGACTTCGCCCTCGACGACACCGTCTCGGCGGTCTCGATGGTCGAAATGCAGTGCGAGGACGGACGATACGACTGGTCCGACATCAGCACGGCCGAGCTGTTGCGTGAGCCGGACCCGGTCGTCGAGCGGAGCGTGTTCGACGACCCGCTGTTCGGTCCGCTGCGGCAGCCGACAGCGGCCGCGTTCAGGAGCTGAGCCGCGGCGGCGGCGCGCCGTGCGGGAGCCGCGGCCCCACCGCGAGCTGGGCCCCGGCGATGCGGCCGTGTCCCCATCCGAGCTTCTCCCGATATCGACCGACGTGCTCGGTGGGGACCGCCGCGTCCGGCGGCAGCGGGGTCACCTCGGGCGCGACGTAGAGCGCGTCGGTGGGGCAGTACGCCTCGCACATGAAGCAGGTCTGGCAATCGGATTGCCGTGCGATAACCGGGATCCCGCCGTCGACGCGGTCGAAGACGTTGGTGGGGCAGGCGCTCACGCACTTGTCGCAGCCGATGCAGTCCTGCGCGCGCAGTAGTTCGATCACGACGCCACCGCCAGACCCGAGTTGCGGGCGTCCGATGGATCGACCCACGGCCGGTCGAGACCACCCGAGTGCAGATGATGATGCTGGGCCGCGTCGAGGTCGGGATGATCGGCGCGCTTGCTCATGCCGCGAGTCTCGGTGCGCGCCAGCGCGGATCGGTACATGAGACGTCCGACCGCGGTGATCGCCGCCGCCTGCCGAGCCCTGACCCGCTCGTCGCCGGTTCCGCCGCCGAGACCGGCTGCCGCGGCGTCCCACAGTTCGTCGAGGCGAGCCAGCGCGGGGCGCATCCGGTCACCGTGGCGCAGGTAGTTCTTCTCGAAGGGGATCAGTTCGTCCTGCGCGGCGGCGACGACTTCCGCCGCGGTCACCGACGGTGCGTCGCCGGGGCGCAGGCCGACTCCGCCGATGCCGTGCACCGCACCGGTGGATCGGGCCGCTGTCACAGCGTGTTCGGCGGCGCCCGTGCCGGCCCAGCTTCCCGACGACATCGCCCACGCGGCGTTGTGGCTGCCACCCCCGGTGAAACCACCGCAGATGCGTTCGCGGGTGGCCGCGTCCCCGGCGACGTAGAGGCCGGGAACCGTTGTCGCGCAGTCGTCGTCGACCACGTCGATGCCGCCGGTGCCGCGCACCGTGCCCTCGGCGAGCAGGTCGATCTCGAAGCGGTCGGTGAACGGATCGATCCCGCGCCGGTCGAACTGCAGGAAGAAGTTCGGCTGACCGACCCGCATCTGCGCCTGCACGGTCTCGTCCGCGCGGTCCAGCTGGGCGAACACCTTCTCCTGCAGGAGGGTTCGGGCGATCACCGAGCGGCCTTTCGTCGACCCCGCCTCCTCGAGCACCCTGCCGTCCTCGCCGAAGAAGGTGGCATAGCCGTAGTAGGCGGTCTTGGTGATGGTGGAACCCTTGGGCACGATGGCATAGGCATTGGAGAACTCCATGCCGGAGAATCGCGCGCCGGCCTCGGCCGCCATCAGCGCGCCGTCACCGGTGTCGACGTTGGTGCCGAGCGCACGCGAGAGGAACGCGCAACCACCGGTCGCGAGGACGACCGCTCCCGCGGTGATCCGGTAATCCCGGTCGAGTTGACGCTGGTAGCCCGCCGCACCGCGCACCGCGCCTGCTTCGTCGACCAGCAGTTCCAGCGCGGGGGAGTGGTCGTGGACCTGAACGCCGAGCCGGGTGAGCCACGCGCGCATCCGGCGCATGTACTCCGGCCCCTGGACGCCCGTCCGCAACTGCGCACCGGTGGCCGGGTCGACCGGGAACGGGTAGCGGCCCTCGACGGCGAGCCGGTTCATGTTGACGTAGGTCTGATCGAGGACGCGATCCATCCAGTAGTGGTCGGCGAGGTAGCCACCGAGGGCTTCCCTGCTCGCTTTCGCGTTGGCGCGGGCCTCGGCCTCGGGTGCGACGTACCAGACGCCGGTGCCGGAAGGTGCTGTGGCGCCACTGGTTCCGCAGTAGCCCTTGTCGACCAGGATCACCTCGGCGCCTGCCTCGCGGGCGTGGATCGCGGCCCAGGATGCCGCGGGACCGCCGCCGATGACGAGCACGTCGGTCCTGGTGTGCCACGGTTCGGTCATTGTGTGCTCCTGTGTGTGTCGCGCGGGGAGGTGATGGCCACCGAGGGCCGGGGATGCGGTGCCCGTATCGAAGACGCGGGCACCGCAACGGTTCTCAGGCGCCGGTGAACTTCGCGCCGGCGATCGGGGTGGACGACCGGCCGTCGACGCCGACCGGGATGTCGCCCTCGAGGGTGGTGCGGTAGAGGACCCGGGTGACGTCGAGGTGGTCGAGGTCGCTGGGGGCCAGATGCGCGGTGGCGCGGTTGTCCCAGAACGCGATGGAGCCCTTGGTCCAGCGGAAGCGGACGGTGTAGGCGGGATGGGAGATCTCGTCGAACAGCAGCTGCAACAGGGCATCGCTCTGCGGCGGGGTGAGCCCCAGGATCCTGGTGGTGAAGCCGGGGTTGACGAACAGCACGCGCTCACCGGTCACCGGGTGGACCCGCACGACGGGGTGTTCGGTCACCAGCGGCGCGGCGGCGATCTTGCGGGCGTACTCGCTGCCCGCCTCCCACGGCGGGATCCGGCCGCCGAAGCGGTGTTCGGCGCGCAGTCCGTCGAGGAAGGTGCGCAGCGATTCCGGCAGCCCGGCGTAGGCCGCGGCCAGGTTGGTCCACTGGGTGTCGCCGCCGGTCTCCGGTGCGATCTCGGCACGCAGGATCGAGGCCGCGGGCGGGTTGATCAGCGGCGAGACGTCGGTGTGCCACTGGTTGGTGTAGCTGAACTTCTTGCGACCGAACTTCTTCTCGTAGAGGCGACTGTCGACAGCGAGGATCTCCGGGTGCTCGGTGGGCGCGTCGTCGTCGTAGGGGTGCGACGGGGTGACCGCGCCGAAGCGGCGGGAGAACGCGATCTGTTCGGTGTGGCCGATCTGCTGGTCGCGGAAGAACAGCACCTTGTGCCGGTGCAGCGCCGCGGTGAGCTCGTCGACCTGGAAGTCGGCGAGTTCCTCGCGCAGGTCGACGCCGGTCACCTCGGCGCCGATGTGGCCCGCGACCGGGGTGATCTCGAGAGCGGTGACGACGCTGGGGTTTTCGATGGTGGTCATGTCGGTGGTCCTTCGTGGGAAGTCTGGTGTCGGGATGCGGGAGTCCTCATCCCCGACAGGAACTGCTCACCACCCGCATGAACTCGATATCGAGCCGGCGGGCGCGCATCAGGCGCTCACCCGTGAGTCCTGCTCGGCGAACTGGTTCTGCACCGGGGCGAGGCCGTAATGACCACGCAGCGTGGTGGATTCGTAGTCGGTGCGGAACAGTCCGCGTTCCTGCAGGATCGGCACCACGCGGTCCACGAATTCCGCCAGGCCGCCGGGCAGGTAGGGCGCCATGATGTTGAACCCGTCGGCCGCGCCCGCGTCGAACCAGCTCTGTAGTTCATCGGCTACCTGTTCGGGGGTGCCGGCGAAGGTGCGGTGACCGCGACCGCCGCCCAGCTTGCCGATGAGCTGACGCACCGTGAGGTCCTCGTTCTCGGCGAGCTGCTTGACCAGCGTGAACCGGCTCTTGCCGCCCTCGATCTCGCTCTCGGCGGGCAGCGGCGGCAGTGGTGCGTCCAGCGCGTGTTCGGTGAGGTCGACGCCGAGCATCGAGGAGAGTTGGCGCAGTGCGTAATCGGGCGAGATCAGTTCGGTGAACTCCTGCTCGAGCGCCCTGGCCTCCTCGACAGTGTCGGCGATGAACGGCACCAGGCCCGGCAGTACCTTCAAGTCGTCGTGTGCGCGACCGTATTTCGCCAGACGCGACTTGAGATCGCGGTAGAACCGCACGCCCTCGTCGAGGGTGCGCTGGGCGGTGAACACGGCTTCGGCGCGATGCGCGGCGAACTCCTTGCCCGATTCCGAGGACCCGGCCTGCACCAGCAGCGGACGGCCCTGCGGTCCACGGGGGGAGTTCAGTGGCCCGCGCACACGGAAGCGTTCGCCGGCGTAGTCGAGGGTGTGCACCCGGCTCGGGTCGGCGAAGACGCCGGTCTCGGTGTCGAGCACGATCGCCTCGGCTTCCCAGCTGTCCCACAGCGCCAGCGCCACGTCGACGAACTCCTCGGCGCGTTCGTAGCGGCGGGCGTGCTCGGGTATCGCGTCGAGCCCGAAGTTGTAGGCCTCGTCGACATTGCCGGAGGTGACGATGTTCCACCCGGCCCGGCCCGCGCTGATGTGGTCGAGCGAGGCGAACTTGCGCGCCAGGTTGAACGGTTCGTTGTAGCTGGTGGACGCGGTGGCAATCAGGCCGATCCGCTCGGTGACCGCGGCGATCGCCGAGAGCAAGGTGATCGGTTCGAACACGGTGAGGGTGTTGCGTTCGATGCGCGGGCCCACGGCGAGGGTGTCGGCGAAGAACACCGAGTCGAGCTTGCCGCGCTCGGCGATGCGGGCCAGCTCCTGGAAGTGGCGCACATCGAGGACGCGCTGTTCGTCGGTGCGGGGATGGCGCCACGCGGCCTCGTGGTGGCCGACGCCCATCAGGAAGGCGTTCAGGTGGAAGGTCTTGCGAGCCATGGTGATCTCCTGATCAGGCGTTGGTCGGTGAGGTGCGCCAGCGCGAGAGCCGGCGTTCCAGAGCGACGAGGGCGAAGTTGAAACCGAGACCGATCAGCGAGATCGCGACGATCCCCGCGTACATCTGCGGAATCTGGAAGTTCTGCTGTGCGGCGGTGATGAGATAGCCCAAACCGGCTCGCGCGCCGATCATCTCGGCGGCGATGAGGACCAGGATCGAGCCCGCCGCGGCCATCCGGATGCCGGTGAAGATGGACGGGATCGCCGCGGGCAGGATCACCTTCTGGAACAACCGCAGGGGCGAGAAGCCCAGCGATACCGCCGATTTCACGAGCAGCGGGTCGACGGTGCGCACGCCGGTGATCGTGTTGAGCAGGATCGGGAAGAACGTGGCGTAGCCGATCAAGGCGATCTTCGACGTCTCGCCGATCCCGAGGATCAGCACGAACACCGGCAGCAGCGCGAGCGCGGCGGTGTTGCGGAACAGTTCGAGCACCGGATTGAGGAAATCCGATACCGGCTTGTACCAGGCGATGGCGATGCCGACCGGAACGGCGATCACCAGGGCGAAGGAGAAGCCGGTGACCGAGCGGGTGAGGCTCGCCGAGGTGTGTTCGGCCAGCTGGCCGTTGCCCGCCAACTCGAAGAAGGCCTGCACCACCGTGGAGAACGGCGGCAGGAAAACCTCGTCGACCAGGCCGAACCGTGGCGCCAACTCCCACACGCCGAGCAGCAGCGCGAAAGCGAGCAGTGGTTTGGCGATGCGGAGCAGCGCGTTACCCGCCGAGCCGACCGCCCGGGTGAGCGCGGAACGGGCAGCGGGCGCCGCGACGGGGGTAACCGGCGGTGCGGCGGGTTCGGCGGCGGCGACTTCGACGGGGCGGACGAGCAGAGGGACGGCGCTAGACATGGGCGGGACTCCTGTCGGTGGACGCGACCGACGCGGCGGCCGTGCTGTCGTCGGCGGCGAGTTCGAGGCGCTGGGCCCGGCTCACCTCGCTTTGCAGTTCCGTCCAGATCCGATGGCGGTAGTCGCGGAACTGTTCGCTGGAGCGGACATCGATATCGCCGCTGCGGTCGATGTCGATATCGATCACGGCCTTCACCCGGCCGGGACGCGAGGTGAGTACCGCGACGCGCTGGCCCAGGTACACCGCCTCGTCGATGCCGTGGGTGATGAACAGGATCGTCTTGCCGGTCGTACGCCAGATCCGCAGCAGTTCGTCCTGCAGCGACTCTCTGGTCTGCGCGTCGAGTGCGGCGAATGGTTCATCCATCAGCAGCACCTCGGGATCGAAGGCCAGGCTGCGGGCGATCGCCACTCGCTGCTTCATGCCGCCGGACAATTCGTGCGGGTACCGGTCACCGAAGCCGGCCAGGCCGACCAGCTCCAGGTAGTGCTCGGCGATCGCCTTACGTTCCTTGCGAGCGACGCCCTTGGCTTCGAGGCCGAACTGGATATTGGCGCGGGCGGTGCGCCACGGCAGCAACGCGTACTGCTGGAACACCACACCGCGGTCGAGGCCGGGACCGGTGATCGGGGCCCCGTCCAGGAGGATCTGTCCGGAGCTGGGCTTGCTCAGCCCGCCGAGCAGATCGAGCAGCGTGGATTTGCCGGAGCCGCTGGGCCCGACCAGGACGAGGAACTCGCCTGCTTCGACCTCGATGGAGATGTCGTCGATGGCGGTGAACTTCTCGTCGGTGCCGCGCACAGCGAACTGTTTGCCCACCGATCGCAACGCGAGTTTGGCTGGGGTGCCGGTCATTTCGCGGCCACCGCCTCTCCGGTCGGGCCGCTCGTCGGCTGGTAGGTGCCGTTGGCGTAAGGGTTGTCCTTGTTGGTGAACAGGTCCTTGGCGACGATCTTGCCCTTGGGCAGTTCCCCGTTGCGCTCGAGCCAGTCGATCCAGATCTGGATCTCCTTGTCCGCGATCACCGCGCCGGGCACCGGCAGGCCGGGGCTGCGCCAGTAGTCGAGCAACTTGAGGTTCTCGTTGCGGCCGCGCTTGTTGATGATCTCGGTGAACTTGGCGACGACCTGATCACGCGGGGTGAGCTGCAGCCAGCGGGTGGCACGCGCGGTGCCCTGCACGAAGTCCTTGACGGCCTCGGGATTCTGCGCGATGTAGTCCTTGCGGAAAACGTAGGTGCCGTAATCGAATTCGCCGAATATGTCCTTGTCGGTGAACAGCGGGTGCAGGCCTCCGCGCTCGACGGCGGTCTCGCGGAATACGCTGCCGAGGGCGCCGACGTCGATCTGACCGCTGCGCAGCGCCTCCTCGGTGTTGACCGGCGGCACCACGATCAGCTGGACCTGCTTGATCTCGGCCTCGCTCAGGCCCTGCTGGTGCAGCCATTCGCGGGTGACGAACTCGTGGTGCGCGCCGAGGGTGTTGACGCCGACCTTCTTGCCGATCAGGTCACGGGCGTTGGTGATGCCGGCGTTGTCGCGCACGAAATAACCGGTGAACGACTTGGCATCGGAGCCGTAGGAGCTGAGCACGGCCTGCACCGGCGCGCCGCCCGCGGCGAGCTTGACCACCGCGCCGTTGAACGCGCTACCGAATTCGACCTGCTTGGTGGCGGCCGCCTGGATGTTGGCCGGGCCACTGGTGGTGTCGCCCTCCCACTGAAAGCTGATCTTGGTGAAGTAGCCCAGGTTGTCGGCGAGCTCGTACGGCGTGACCTGTCCGGTCTGTCCCTGATAGCGCAGCACGGTCTTGCCGTCGGCGGTCGTCACCGCATCGGTGCCGCCGCACGCGGTGACGACCGCGAGGACGGCGGGTGCGACGAGCGCGGCGGCGAGCGCACGCAGCGGACGTCGTCGGAAGGTAGTGGACAACATGGTTCGCGAATTCTTTCTACGGCGTGGGAGGACCACGCGGCGGGCCACCAGGGGCGCACGCCGCGACGATCCGCACACGAAGGGCGGATCAACGGGGTATGAGAGAAAGTGGAGATCGGCGACGGAGGAATGCCGCCGCTGTTTCAGCTGCGACAGAATCCGGGGGACAGGCGCATCAAGTCCACCGTACGACGGCGGACGAGCGCGGGGGATTCGATCATGATGAGACTTTCGTGAGCGGGATCGGCGTAGGGGACGCCGCCTGTATTCAATAGTGCGTCAACAGATAACGACTCGGCAATACTGTTTCCACATCGTGAAAATCATGGTGCGTCGAATCCCTCACCTGCGGCCGCGGTATGGAAATAGGGACCGATACGCACCGCGATCTGGTGCATGGCGGGCAGTACGGCACGAACGAGATCGCGATCCAGACGTACCGCGCGCGCCTGCACACCGAGCGCGCCCCACACCTGCCGATCCGGACCGAGGACCGGCACGGCGATCGCGCGGATCGGTTCGTCGCTGTCGATCTCCTCCATGGCGAACCCGCGTCGGCGAATGGTGTCGAAGAGTTCGCCGTTGCCGCGGTCGAGTCCCACCGAGGCATGCGCGAGCAGCGCGTGACCGACGGCGCTGGTGCTCAACGGTCGCCGCTCCTGCGGAATCTGGTTGTGGCAGAAGTGGATCGGTGGCCTGGCCTGGAACACCGTGAGGGCTTCGTCGGCATCGGCGACACTGAGACTGACGGTGATCTTGATGCCGGCGGCCAGCGCGTACAGGTGCGGCGCCGCGTCGTCGAGCCCGAGCCGTGACAGCGCGGGGCGGGCCAGGCACGCCAGTCCGTGCCCGATCCGGTAGCGGTCGGTTGCCGGGTCCTGCTCCAGCAGCCTGCCGCGCACCAACGCCTGCGCCAGCCGGAAGGTGGTGCTCACCGGGAACCCGGCCCGCTGCGCCAATTCGCTCAGCGACAATTCGGGGTCCCCGCCCTGAAAGCAGTTCAACACGTACACGGCTCGGTCGACGGCTTGTGCGCCGGAACGGGGTGGTTCGGTCGCGGTCATGGCGGCCTCCTGGTCGACGACGTGCCGAGAACTATCGCCACCGCGCTGTCCAGGCGCAATGATTCGGCGCACCGGTGCGAGTAATTCACGAGGCGCCGATCGAATCCGGGTGAGAACAAACCTGTCGACACGGTGCGGTGGCGAGGAATCTGGAACGTGCACGCGCGGCTGAGGGTTCGCGCCGAATTGTGCTCGGAGAAAGAGGTTTCGACCCCGATTCTCTGCGACGGCGGCGTGAAGTGCCGCGGTCGCTCGGCGAAACAGGAAGTTCGGACACATGACCATCGACATCGAGCACACCGTGCGCACCGCCACGGTGTTCGATTCCATCGACCAGGCCATCGGGCACACCCCGCTGGTCCGGTTGAACCGGATCACCGACGACATCGCCGCCACGGTGTATGTGAAGCTCGAATACCTCAATCCCGCGGGGAGCGTGAAGGATCGGGCGGCGCTGTTCATGCTCGACGCGGCCGAGGCCGCGGGGGAGTTGCGGCCCGGTGGGGTCGTGGTGGAGGCGACTTCCGGCAACACCGGCATCGGGTTGGCCGCCATCGCGGCGGCACGCGGCTACCGCACGGTGGTGGTCGTGCCGGACAAGTCGAGCCGCGACAAGATCGCGCTGCTACGGGCCTACGGCGCCGAGGTGCATGTGACACCCGGCGGCCGTCCGGTCGGGCACCCCGAGCACCTGCGCAGTGTCGCGCTGCGGCTCGCGGAGGAAATCCCGGGTGCCTGGTTCGCGGGCCAGTACGACAACCCGGCCAACCCCACCGCTCACCGTGAAACCACCGGTCCCGAGATCTGGGCGCAGACCGGCGGCGGCGTCACCCACTATGTCGCGGGCATCGGCACCGGCGGAACCGTCAGTGGCACAGGGGAATTCCTGAAGCTGGCCTCGGGAGGCCGGGTCCAGGTCGTCGGCGCCGATCCCGAGACATCGGTGTACGGCGGCGGTGACGGTCGTGCCTGGTACGTCGAGTCGGTGGGCCACTACCGGCATCCCGACACCGAGCTCGACGAATGGCCGCAGTCCTACCACACCGAGGTGATCGACCGGATCGAGCGGATCTCCGATGGGGAATCGCTACGAGTGCTGCACCGGTTGGCCAAGGAGGAAGGCCTGCTGCTCGGTGGTTCCTCCGGCACGTCGATCGCCGCGGCGCTGCGGGTGGCCCGCGCGCTCGGGCCCGAGGATGTGGTGGTGGTGATCGCGCCGGACTCGGGACGCGGATATCTGTCGAAGTACTTCGACGACGGTTGGCTCGGGCAGTACGGATTTCCGTTGCTCGCAGCCCATGATGAGCTGACGGTCGGTTCGGCGCTCGGTGTGGTCGAGGGAGCCCGGTCGGTCGGGCCGGGTTCGTCGGTGCTCGCTGAGGCGCGGTTGCTCCCGTCGACAACGACCGTGGCGTCGGTCCGCCGAGAACTGTCTTCGCGACGGTCTGTTCCGGTCGTCCTCGCCAGGCAGACCGCGGGGCCGGTGGTGGTCGCCGAGGTGCTGGGTACCGCAACGCAGGCGCGCCTCATCGGCGCTGCGGACGAGGATCCGATCGGCGCGCACCTGGACCCGCCGCCGGCGTTCACCGGCACCACCGAGCCGGTGGGTGCCGCGGTGACACGGCTCGCCGACTATCACGGTGAGGTGCTGATCGTGCACGAGGGCCGCGTGGTCGGTGGGGTCGACGCTGCTGCGTTCGTCGCCGCACTCGTGCGTGCGGAGGCGTCGTGAGACGCACGACATGGGCCGCACTGGGGGCGCTCGGTGTGTCCGCGGTGGCCTCCGTCCGTGTCCGGCGCGCGCATCCGGCCGCCGACGCTTCCTCGGCGCAGTGATGGCGACGGTAGCGATGGGCGGCGAACACCCCCGCTGGGGTGTGCGCCGATGGAGGGATCCGGTCGCCGCCTCGACACCGGATCGGCGGGCGATTCCGCCTTCGGGATCGCGCGACGAACCACAGGAGCGGGAACCGGAATGGGAGAACGCGCTCGCCGCTTCGATGCTCGCTTGGACGGCCTTCCTCGGTGGTTAGTCACTCGCGAGGCGATCGCGGCGCATGCAAGCGCCGGCCCGGCCCATAGACGGCATGTCGGAACGGTCGCGCCGATCGAGTGGCCCGCGAACGACAGCGCACTGCCGAGCCGGTCGCGCGGACCGACGGGGTCGACGGCGGCAGGTCAGGCGTCGGGTTCGTCGTCGGTCGGGGGCGCGGTGGTGGCGCCGGAGACCCGGATGACGCCTGCTTCGAGGTCCAAGTCGAGGTGGGGTTGGCCGTTGGAGTCACCGCTGCCCTCGTTCTGCAGCTTCTTGCCTGGGAAGAGTTCACCGATGATGCCCACGGTGTCCAGGATAGTCGCGGTCGCGACCTGGTCGCCGGGGCCGGGCGGGCGGCTACCGCTGCCGGTCTGCCGGGCTCGGTGCGGGAAGGTCGGCTTCGAGCATGGAGACGATGCGATCGAGCAGGGCTTCGAGGCGGGACTCGATGCCCGCGCCGTTGCGTGCCGACACGGTCAGGTCGGTGTGGCCGTCGAACTCGGTCAGCCCGAACAGCAGGGGCATGGCGATGCTGTGCTGGGGCAGGACGAACAGTCCGGTCGGGCGGAATCCGGGGACGGCGAGTTCGTCGGCGGTGAAGCGGCCCATGTGGGAGACGGTGGCCGAGGCGAGGTTTCGGCCGAGGCGGGCGCCGAGCCAGTTCGTGGTGCGCAGCACGCCGCGGTTGATCGGGTCCGGGACCAGGGTGATGCGGGTGCTGGCCAGCTGATTCAGTTCGCGCCGTTCGTGCAGTCCGGCCTTGATCTGGTCCTTGATCGAGGTCCAGTCGCGGCCGGGTTCGATGTCGAGGAACAGCGGTAGTGCGAGGTTGGCGGTGGAGCGCAGCGCCGGGTCGTGGCGACGGAGGTCCACGGGCATCATGATGCGCGAGGTGCCGGGAGTCTCGGCGGCCAGCAAGGCACAGACGCGGGCCAACGCGCCGGAACCAGCGGCCGCGATCCGGCGATGACGCAGGAGATGCGGCGCGAGATCGCGGCGCTGCCGGCCTCGGCCGACGGCGGTGCGGTAGCGCGGAACCATCGGAGTCGGCCTGCCGGGAGCGCCGATTCTCGCGACGAGTTCCTGGTCGGCGATCGGATCGGGCTGGGGGACCGGGTCTTCGCCGCGCAGTGCGCGCAGCACATTCGTCACCCACGCCACCATGCCGATGCCGTCCATCACGCCGTGGAAGACGCGGAAGATCAGCGTGGTCGGCGCGCCGGTGAGCAGCAGCACCTCGACGGTGGCATCAGGGGTCGGTCCGATCGCGCCGGTGAGGACCGGATCGGTCTCGAGGGCGGGGTAGCTCAGCCGGTGGTCGAGAACGCGCACGGCCGGGGCGATGTCACTGTCGACCCACTCGTTGCCGCGCCGCCGCAGTCGCGCGCCGGGGGTGGCCGCCGCGGCGGTGGTTACCGCTGTGCGCAATGCATCCGGGTCGATGTTGCCCTCACCGGGAACCACCAGTTGCATGAGGAAGGGTGGGGCCAGCTCGCGCATGGGGAAATACATGCGCTCGGTGGTCGTCACCGGACGACGGAAAATCTTGTTGCCGTTCATGATTGCCTCCTGGGGCGTCGTCGTTGCCGCGCGGGCCGTGCCGAAGGTGTCGTGGCGAGTGTGACGGTGGCCGCGAACTACCGAAGGTTCTCGGCGAGCACTTCGATGCCGCCCTGCTCGTCGAGCCACGCCAGGAATCCGGCCAGACCGGTATCGCGATCCACAACAGGCACGTAGCCGAGATCGCGGCGAGCCGCACCGGTGTCATAGGTGGCGGTGCGTGTCATCAGCGCGACGGCATAGCGTGACAGCGGCGGCGACCAGCGATCGGCCACCGCCGGTATCCGCCAGATCGTTTCGATGGTCGCGACGACGGCGGCGAGCACCCGCGGGTTCGGCCGGCGCGCCGGGGCCTGGAACCCCAGTCGGGTGGCGACCTCGCCGAGGAACCCCCAGACATCGGTCTTCTCGGCATCGGCGATGAAATACGCCTTGCCGCCCACCGCGTCCGAGCGCACCGCCAGCAGGCAGGCGTGCACGATGTTGTCCACGTGGCACAGCGAGGCCTCGACGGCGCGACCGTAGGACAGGTCGGGCAGCGAGCCCGCGGCCGTGCGATCGAGCAACCTGACGATCGGGCCCGATCGGTCGCCGGCGCCCCAGATCGCTCGCGGTCGCAGCGCCACGGTCGTGAATTCCGGTGTGTCAGCGCAGAGTACGGCGCGTTCGGCCGCGGCCTTGGTCTCGGAGTAGTGATTGAGGTACCGGCTCGGATACGGCAGCGACTCGTCGACGTCGACCTGATCGCCACCGTCTCGCTCCATCAGAGCGCTCGGACTCGAGATGAAGACGAACCGGCCCGCGCCCCCGCGCCGCGCCGCGTCGAGGAGCAGCTCGGTGGCCCGCACGTTCTCGGTCCAGAAGCGGTCCCTGGTACCGCGTTCGTCGACCCGCGCGGCGCTGTGGATCACCGCGTCCATGCCGCTGGTGGCCCGGCTCAGCGACGCCGCGTCGGCGAGGTCGCCGTAGACGAGCGTGACGTGCTCCACGGCTGGGCCCAGATCGTCGAGAACGCTGGTGCGCCGCACCAGGATCGAGACATCGTGGCAGCCCTGCGCGACCAGCGCGCGCACGATGGCGCCGCCGAGGAATCCGGACGCGCCGGTGACCAGGATCTTCATCGTCGCGAGTCCAGTTTCTTCGTGGCCCAGCGGGCGAGTTGTTCACGGCCGATCTTGGCGTTGTGCCGGATATCGACCGGGAAGCGCGGGTGTACGAGAAATTCGGCGATCGGGGCGAGCGTGTCGAATTCGGTGGCGCGCGTACGCAATCGCGTGAGTGCGGCCACCGCGTCCGCGCCGGGTTCGAGCTCCACACACAGGACCGGACGCTGTGCCCCGGGGGTACCGACACCGACCAGCGCCGTGCGCGTAAGTCCGGCAACCGCGTTGAAGACCTGTTCGATCTGCACGGTGAACATCGGACCCCGCGCGGTCGTGATCCGTTGACTCTTGCGCCCGCAGAACCAGATCCGGCCCTGTTCGTCGAGCCATCCCAGATCACCGGTGCGGTGCCAGACCTGCTCGCCATCGCTGATCTTGCCCGCCGCGTTGGCCTGCGCGGGCCAGTAGTAGCGCGTACTCACATTCGGGCCTGCGACCACGATCTCGCCGACCTCGCGTGCGCCGAGTTCGTCGCTGTCGTCCCAGGTCGCGACGGGGTCATCGGTGATGGCGAGCAGCCGGACACGCACTCGATCGGTGGGCCGGCCGATGCAGGTGCCCTCGCCGTTCTTGGCGCGCTCGACCAGACCCGCGAGCAATTCCCGCGATTCGATCGTCGACATGGGCAGCGCCTCGGTCGAGCCGTATCCGGCGTAGATCTCCACATCGGGCCGCAAGACCTCGCGCAACCCGGCGACGCACCAGTGCGGAACAGGTGCGCCACCGGAGAAGATACTGGCCAGCGACGGTATGTCGACCGGCTGCGCGCGCAACCGTTCCAGCAGCGGGATGAGGACCGCGGGCGAGGCGAACATCGTGCGCACACCGAAACGCCTGATCGCGTCGACCACGTGCGCCGGATCGGTCGAGCCGACCTTGCTCGGAATCAGCGGTGGCAACACACACCGCGACCCGAGCAGCAGGTCGAGGACGCCCACCAGCGGCAGTGTCACCAGGGAAGTGCCGGGTGGTGTGTGCCCGCGAGCGGCGTGCACCTGCTCCACCATCGCCGCGAGATTGCCGTGCGTCAGCTCCACGGCTTTGGCGGGACCGGTACTGCCCGTGGTGAATCCGATGATCAGCAGCTCGTCCGGATCGGCGGGCACCCGCTCGGGCGGCGCACCGGCGGGGGTGCGCGTCCACGAATCCAGCGTCGGCCCACCCCAGAACCAGCGGCGCCCCACGGTGAGTGTGGTGCGCACGCGCCGGAAACTGCGCGGGAACAGCACCCGCAGGGCATGCGCCTGCGGGATCCCGATGAACGCCTGCGCTTCGACCGCGCGCAGGCAGTGCACCATGCGGCGCACACCCATGCCCGGATCGATGACGACCGGAACGGCGCCGATCTTCAACAGCGCGAACAGGATCGCGTACAGCTCCGGGCTCGGCAGCACGAGCACGATGGTGCGGGTGCCGCTGCCCACCCCGGAATCGGTGAGATGTTCGGCGATGGTGTCGGACCAGCGATCGAGGTCGCGATAGGTGATGTCGCGGTAATCGGGCAGCCCGTCGGCGGTCGTGCCGTCGGGATAGATGACCGCCTCGCGATCGGGCTGCTCGCGGGCGAGCTCCCGGAACCGGTCGATCGTGGCCCAGTAGGTCGCCGTCGTCACGCGGTGGTCTCCGCGGGGAGCCGGTACAGCGTCGCGGCGGCGGACGGGCCCGCGCCCGCGGCGACGAACAGCACGTGGGTGTAGCCGGTGAGGGTGCCCTCGGCGCTCGCGCGGGCGTAGGCCAACGGCAGTGCGGCGGTGTGTGGGTCGCCGTCGGACAGGTCGGGCACCCGTACCGCGTCCTGGTCGATGCCGAGGGCGTCGGCCAGGCGCCCGGGAAAGTGCGGGCTCGGAGTGGACGCGATCAACGCGACGAAGGCGCCCTCGAAGTCGGCGAGCGCGGAGTGCGCGACCTCGGTGGCCACCGCGAGGATGCGCTCCTCGAAGTCGGGTTCGCGTTCGATCGTCATCAGCGTGCGCCCGACGGTGCCCATGGTGGCCGTGTCGACGTAGGCCTGTCCCGCGGCAGTGCCGGGTGCGGTCGCGGTGTACACCGGGCCGAAGCCCTCGGGGTCGTCGACCTGCTCGAGCAGCAGCGCGGCACCCGAGGTGGCGTAGGGGAATTCGGCGTCGGCGCTCGACCGGGTCATCGACGGGTGAGTGTCGCCCGCGACGATCAGGACGTGCTCGGTACTGCCCGTCGCCAGGACCGAGCCCGCCACCTGGACGGCGTTGACGACGCCGACCGCGCCGTTCATCAGATCGAAGGAGAAGGTCCGCGGATCGGTCCTGGTGTAGTCGAGCCCGATACCCGCCGCTTTCTGGATCAGCGCGGCCACCGCCGGTTCCACGGTGTTCGAGTCGCGGAAGACACCGGTGTTGATCAGCACGCCGACCTGGTCGGGGCGGACACCGGCCCGCTCCAGACATTGCGCGGCGGCACGCCCGCTGTGGGTGACGACGCTGTGGGTGTCGGTCGACCTGCTCGTGCCCGTGGCTCGGATGCGAATGCCCATTGTTGACCTCAGACCTTCAGGGAGGAGATGGTGGCGGACAGGAATCCCGCGACGACACCGGACGCGGCGGGCACCATGAGCAGTTTCGATCCCGCCGCGATGTTGTCGTCGGCGAGCTGATCGTGCAGAACGATGAAATGTGACGTGGTCGAAGTATTTCCGTACTTCTCGATCACATTGAGGTCCGGCGGCATCTCGGCGCCGAACTCGCGCGCGGCCACCGCGTTGATGTAGGGCACCGCGGCAGCGCCGAACTGGTGATGGATGATGTAGTCGAACTGCTCGCCGGCGAAGTCGCGGCCCTGTTGCTCGAGAAAACTGCCCTGGGCGTCGGGCCAGAGCAGGAACCGCGCTTCGTTGTGCATCTTGCGGTTGTCGGTGTAGAGGGCGACGCCCGACGACTTGTCGCTGGGCATGCCGAGGCACAGGTGTGAATGTTCTGCGGCGGTGAGCAATTCGATGTAGTGGATCTTGTCGGCGTCGTCGACCGCGCGGTCCAGCACGACCGCGCACCCGGAGTCGCCCACCGACAGCGAGGCGAACTGCAGATCGTATTTCTCGGTGATCTCGTTCACCGCGGTCTCGGCGATGGGGGTGATCGCCTCGCCGCTGACCACCATGCCGTTGCGCACCACGCCCGAGCGGATCATCCGGTCCAGAATGTAGGTGCCGGTGAGCATTCCGGCACAGGCGTTGGAGACGTCGAAGGTGATGGCCCGTTCGGCGCCGAGGGTCTTGGCGATCGTCGACGCGAACGAGGGCTCCATGTACATGCGGGTGCCGTCGTTGCTGCGGGTGATCGAACACGAGATGATCACGTCCAGCTCGCCCGGCGCGTAGCTCGACCGCGACAGGCAGTCGCGCGCGGCGTTCACGGCGAGGGTGAACGAGTCCTCGACCGACTCCGGGCGGGTGTCGCGCACACGGCGTTCTTTCACACCGGTGATGCGCTCCAGATCGAACGACGGTGGCGTTTTCAACCGGGAGATCAATTCGGTGGTGGACAAGATGTTCGACGGAAGATATGCCCCGATGGATTCGAAACGCGATTGTGACACGTGAGCTCCCGGATGCGGTCGAAAGAATGGTTTACCGGACGAATCTCGAGCGCCGGTGGACTCGAACCATACCGGTCATCGGCCGGCATCGGGTGCGGTGATCCAGCGCACCGGCCGGTGCGAGATCGTTTGTGCGACACGGTGTTGCGGAAACTTCGGCAATCCACTCGAATCTCATAGATCACCTGGACCAGGGTGTTTGTCCGACTGTGGGCAATGGTACGGCTATCGGACAGATCTGCCTCGCCGCGGTGATGTGGTCCTGCAGAACGGTGCTCGCGCAGTGAGTCACTTCACGATTGTTTACACCGTCGAATAAATTGCGAGCCGAACGGGCTTGTTTTCGGAGTACAACTGGTCTCGCGAATTTTGTCGGCGAGAACTAGCCGCCCAGGCCCACGACGCGGGCCAGCCGCCGATGTGATTCCAGACGCGCCGCTCGATCGAAAGTGCTGGTGTGGACCAGGATTTCATCGGCCTCGGTGCGGCTCACCAGCTTTTCCAATGCTTCGGCGACCTGATCCTCGGTGCCGTGGATCTGGTGGCCGAGCGCCTGCTCGAACAGGTGGCGCTGGCGGTCGGTCATCGTCGCCGGGTCGATCTCCTCGGGTGGGATCAGCGCGGGAAACTCGCCGCGCGTGCGCGAGTAGGCGCTCGACCAGGCCTCCGGGAGCAGTAGTCGGTGCGCCTGCTCGGCCGAGTCGGCGATCATCGCCGTCGCGGAGACCACGACATACGGTCGGGGGACTCGGGCCGAGGGCTGGAACAGGGTGCGGTACCGCTCGATCGCGTCCACCATCGCCTGCGTGCCCGCGATCGGGGCGATCACCAGGGGCAGTCCGAATCGTGCGGCGCGCTCGGCCCCGGAACCGGTGGCGAGCAGGAACGCCGGGACCTCCGCGCCCTCCGCGGAGCCGGCGTGCACACCCTGCCTGCCCACCGCGAAGTAGTCGAGAACCTCGGTGAGGCGTGCGTCGATATCGTCGGCGTCGTCGAGGCCGTGACCGAGCGCGCGGCGGACGCCGTCGGTGAATCCGACCGAACGGCCGAGGCCCATGTCGATTCGTCCGGGGAACAGCGATCCGAGCACGCCGAACTGCTCGGCGACGACGAGTGGCTGATGGTTGGGCAGCATCACTCCACCCGTGCCGACGCGGATGCGCGTGGTGGCCGCCGCGACCGCCGCCGCCAGCACGGTCGGCGCGGTTCCGGCGACACCGGGAACGCTGTGATGCTCGGCGACCCAGAACCGGTGGTAGCCCCACTGCTCGGCGAGGACCGCGAACGCGACCGTCTCCCGCAGGGCGTCGGCGTGGTCCTGCCCGCGCCGCACGCGTGAGCGGTCCAGGATCGAGAAGCGAACCGATTCGAGTGCCATATCAGTAGTCAACGTCGCAGCAGCGGGGCGATTCCGTGGCGGTGACACGCGCGGGTGATCTTCACAGGTTTGGACCGGTACCAACCCTGGACCAACCTTTCGCAACGATAGTGTGCCCCGAGCACGATCACCGGCGAGAAACTGCGAGGAGCGCACTATGGTTCGACATCCCAACGGCCGCAAGGTAGATCATCGCCACCGTGCGGTCGAGGCCAGCGATGATGCGCTGCGTGTGTTGCGGCTGCTGCTCGAGATGCACGGCCCGGTGGTGCTGTACCTCGCGCCCGACACCGACGGGTACACGCCGGTCTGTGTGCGGCTGCGGGACTTCCGGCCCGCGCCCGGCGATGTCCTCGCCGGGCAGACGGCGTGGCACACCCAACTGTGGATGGCCGACCGGTTCCACGTCGGGTTCGACGACCTCGATGTCAGCATCGAGGTGCGCAACCGTCCGCAGCCGGGCTCCGCCTCACTGGAGGCGGCATGCGGATTCCGGTTCGCGCTGCGGATCGACAAGGCCGAAGCGGCCGTCGACTTCGCCGAGGAAGCCTCCTAACCCGTCACCAGAACCGCGGCGTCAGGCCCCAGTCCGCGAACTCGGCGGCCAGTAGCTCGCGCAGCGCCGCGCGGGTGGGGAAACGATCAGGGTCGCCGCCGGTCACCACGAGTGTCACGGTGTCGTCATCGCAGGAGAACGCGAGATTGACACCGACCTCCACCTGGCGGAACAACTCCACGGGGCCGGGATTGACCACCGGGCGCATGATGACATCGCGTGCGCGGTGCGATCCGAGGACCGCGATGTTCTGCGCGGTGCGGCCCATGTTGGTGCACAGGCATTCCGGCGCCTTGGCGGTGCGCGCGAACTTGTGCAGCACCACCTTGGGCAACAGCATCTGCACCGGTTGCAGGTGCTGGATGGGTGGGATCGTCGCCGGATCGCGATAGGCCAGGCCCGCCGCCTTGAGCGCGGCGCGCACCGCGGGCAGATCGGCGCGTTCGCCCGCCCGGTAGCCGACGCTGATCGGCAGCCCGGTGGTGGCGTTGGCGCGGGGGTCGTCGGCCTCGCGCATCGAATGCGGAATGTCGACGCGCACCTCGGCGCCGTCGGCGACGCGGCCACTGCGACCGAGCAGCCCGACCGCGACACCGATCAGCAGGCCGTTGGTGGTGCCGCCGTGCGCGGCGGCCACAGCGTCCCATTCGGCGAGATCGAGCTGGACGATGGCCTCGGCCGCCTGCCAGGTGTCGGCATGGGGCAGCCGTGGCGCCGCCGGGCGCGGATTGCGGGCCGGTTCGCTGACACCGCGGGCGCGGCGTGCCGCACGGACCCCACGGGCGACGGCACGGAGTTGGCTACGCGCGTCGGCGAGATCGGCGGCGAAGCGGCCCGCGCCCGCCACCGGACCGACGAGCCTGCCCGCGCTGGTGCGGCGGTCGGGTGTCTCGCCGCGGTTGAGCCGGTCCAGGGAATCGACGATCGCGTGCATCATGGCGCCGCCGTCGCACGCCACATGCGAGGCGACCAAGGTGACCACGGTGCCACCGGACGCGAGCGGCGCGCCCGCGAGCTGCCACACGAGCCCGCGCTCGGGGTCGAACTCGACGGCGGCCTGCTCGAGGAACCAGTCGAGGACCCGCTCCTCGGGAATCGGGGTGTCCGACCAGCGCAGCGGCAGCGATTCGGTGGCGGGCTCCCAGTGCGCACGCGCGATCGGGAAGCGCGTGGTGCGGACCCGGCGCGCGATGAACCCGGTCGCCAGGTGCGCGTGCCAGTCGGCGAGCAGGTCCCGGCTCAACGCGGTGTCGAAGCGGTACGCCAGCTGGTTGACCAGGGCGTTCGGATAGAGGCTGTGCAGTTTGAAGAACAGGTCGTCGTCGGCGGTGATCCGGTTGAGGTCGGTGGACACCGCGACAGCGGGGGCGATGACAGTCATCGAAAGACTCCTAGCGGGAACGGAGAGTGCGCACGGTCAGCGGCGCGAAAACGGCGACCACGACCACCGAGGCGACCAGCGACCACCAGGCATCGGCGCCGACGGTGCCCTCCGCGGCGAGGGTGCGCACGGCGGAGACCAGGTAGGACACCGGATTCAGGTCCGAGACGTGCCGCATCCAGGTCGGCATGGATTCCTCGGGGACCAGGGCATTGGAGGCGAAGCCGAGAAAGGTGAGCACCAGCATGGACATGCCCTGCACGGCGGCGGGGCGGGCGATGGTGGCGCCGATGAACGCGAACAACCAGCTGATGGCGGTGGTGGCGAACACGACCAGCACCGCGCCCGCCAGGAATCCGGCGGTGTGCGCGGGTTGGTAGCCCATGCAGAAGCCGACGATCACCACGGTGGTCGCGGCGATCAGGTAGCGCACGGCCCCTGCCAGCAATGCCCCGGCAACCGGGGCGGACCGGGCGATCGGCATGGCGACGAAACGGTCGAAGACACCGGAGTGGATGTCCTCGGACAACTGCACACCGGTGGCGACCGAGGAGGTGAGCACGATCTGGACCAGCACGCCCGGGATCATGATCGGCAGGTACGCCGCCATGCTGCCGGCGATGGCTGTGCCGAAGATGCTGCCGAACAGCACCGGACCGACGATCGGCAGCAGAATGGCGTCGTAGAGCAGTTGCGGGCTGTGCCGGAAGGTGAGCAGTCCGCGCCAGGCCATCATCAGCGAATGACGCAGGGCGGCAAGCGGACCGACTCGGGTCACGCGCGGCGCGCGCACCACCTGGAGCGGTTTCTCGACCGTGTGGGTCATGGTGGTCCTCGAACTTTCGCGAAGGGTGCTCATGCCGCGTCCACGGTGCGCGCGTGCCCGGTCAGCGACAGGAACACCTCGTTGAGATCGGGCCGGTCCACCGCGAATCCACGCAGGGTGATGCCCTCGGCGCGGCAGGCGGCGACGATATCGGCGCCGCGCGTGACATCGTGCAGTGCCACGGTCAACGTCCCCGTGGACGACCCTTCCGGGACGTCGCCGGTGATCTCCTGGATCAGCGCCTCGGCCCGGCGCAGGTCGGCGGTGTCGGGGATGTCCAGTCGCAGCACCTGCTCACCGATCGAGGACTTGAGTTCGGCGGGAGTGCCGTCGGCGACGAGCGAGCCGCGGTCGATGACCGCGATCCGGTCGGCGAGTGCGTCGGCCTCCTCCAGGTACTGGGTGGTGAGCAGCACGGTGGCTCCGCGGGCGACCAGTCCGCGCACGATGCCCCACATGCGGTCGCGGGTGTGCGGGTCGAGGCCGGTGGTCGGCTCGTCGAGGAAGATCAGCGGGGGCACCGTGATCAGCGTCGCGGCCAGATCGAGTCGACGTCGCATGCCGCCGGAGAACGCGCTGACGCTGCGGCGCGCGACGGCCGAGAGCTCGAATTCCTCGAGAAGTTCCTCGGCCCGGCCGGCGGCAGCGCGCCGCGACAGGCCGAGCAGCCGTCCGAACAATCGCAAATTCTCACCGGCGGTGAGGGTTTCGTCGACGGAGGCGTACTGGCCGGTGAGCCCGATCATCGAGCGCACCGCGGTCGCCTCGCGCACCACGTCGTAGCCGAATACCTCGGCGCTGCCCCGGTCGGGTCGCAGCAATGTGGCGAGCATGCGGACGGTGGTGGTCTTGCCGGCGCCGTTGGGGCCGAGCATCGCGAACACCGATCCGGCCGCGATGCTGAGGTCGACGCCGCCGACGGCGGTGAAGTCGCCGTAGGACTTACCGAGGCCACTGGTGCGGACGGCGATATCGGTGCTCACTGCGGCCTCCCGGCGTGGATGGACAAACTACTCGGGAATGTCAGGGGGACAAGGGATTCCACCTCGTCGGCAGCGCGTGCGACTCCGGTGCCCGCGAACCGGCTCGCGTACGCGGCCGCTCGCGAGACCACGTTCGGGTCCGCGACGCGGTCGAGCAGGGCGGTGAGCTCGGCCTCGGTGAGCTCGGCGGCGCGCACGGTGCCCGCCATCTCGAGCCGTTCCAGTGCCCGGCCCCAATACGGCTGATCGGCTTGGACCGCGCAGATCACCTGCGGGACACCGGCTCTCAGCGCGGCCGCGGTGGTGCCCGCGCCGCCGTGGTGCACGGCGGCGATACAGCGCGGGAACACCGACGCGTGATCGACCTGCTCGACGATCGCCATCTCGGGCGACAGCACAGGTGCGATGCCCGCCCACCCCGCGGCCAGCAGCAGCCTGCGACCACGACGGGCGCAGACCGCGCGCAACATCGCCACCAGCGCGGCCGGGTCGTCGACCGCCATCGAGCCGAAGCCGACATAGATCGGCGCCGAACCGGCGTCGAGCCACGCGGTCAGCGCGGGATCGGCCGCGGCGCTGAGGAATCCGACGGCATCGACGGCGAAGCCGGTCACCGGGTGCCGATCCGGCAGCTCGGCGGCCAGCCCGGGAAACAGGTCGACGTCATAGGCCTGGATCGACACCCGATCGGGCAGTTGATGTTCGACGATCCCGAACTCCGAGAGCGGCTGCTCCAGCGCGGCGTCGCGTGCCCAGCGCAGCGCCGACCAGATCCGCCGGTTGAGCGCCTTCGGAATCCGGGCGCCCCACGCGGTGGGGACCACCGGGACCGACCGATTCGGATGGATCGGAAAGAAGTGCACCGCGGCCAGCGGCAACCCGACGCGCCGCGCGGCCTTCTCGGCCGCCTCCTCGCCCGCCATCCCGGTCACGAGCACATCGTGACCGGGGGCGAGAACGAGCAGATCGCGCACCGCCTCGACGACGCCGCGCCGTTGCAGATCCAGCACCGCGCGCACCCGCTGTCGCGGATTCGGGCTGCGAAAGCGGTGATCGTCGTGCTGGGTGCGCAGCAGTTCGGCGCTGTCGCGGCCGAAACCCACGGCGGCGACGCCGTGGGCGGTGGCGAAGTCGACGAGATTGGGCGACAGTGCGAGCGTCACCGAGTGCCCACGAGCCAGTAGCTCGCGGGCGAGGAGGATGCCGGGCTGGGCGTCGCCCCGGCTCCCGGTGAAGGCCAGCAGTGCACGCATTCTCAGCCCGCGCTCAGCGCTGCCGCGGCATCGGTGACCGGTGCGGGTGCGGGCGCCACCATGGTCACCGCGTACATGGCCCTGGCGAACTCGGTGAGGAAGCGTTCCATGACCTCGCCGGGCAGGCCCGCGGGGTGACGGGTGGAGACATAGAGCCCGTCGGGGCCGCGCACGACCCAGAAGTACACCTCGTCGGTGGAGTACGACACCGCCCGCAGGGTGCGTCCGCGCAGGTCGGCGACCAATTCGTAGTCCGGAAGCATGCGGATGTCGAGGAAGGACGCACCGTAGGTCGGACCTTCCACGGCGCCGACCATCGCCAGGGAACGGCCCCAGGACGCGTCATTGCAGAGGTGGGCGCGCTTGAGCGAGGCGCGGGTGGCCTCCAGCGCGACGGTCATGTCCGCGCCCGGCGGCAGCGTCACGTCGACCGGGACGACATTGACGAACCAGCCCATCGACTCGAGCCAGGTGAGGTCGGGCCTGGTCGCGATCGGCATCACGGTGCGGAACCGGTCGTCACCAAAGGTTTCCCGGGAGGCCATCGCCAGGGCGGCGAACACGGTCACCGACAGCCGGTGCTTGAGCCGATCGAGCGCCGCCTCGACTTCCTCGAGCTGTTCGATGCTGAGCAGGGTGCGCGAGACGCTGGGCTGGGCGTGTTCACCGTCGAGGACGGCGACCTGATCCGCGGCGAATCGGGGCATCGGCGAGCCCGGCGCGCCGAGGAACTCGCGCCACACCGCGACGGCGGGGGAGTCGGGATCGAGTTCCTCGGCGGCGGCGCGCTCGATGACGGCGTAGTCGGCCGGGCTGCCGAAGGTGGCCGAGTCGCGGATCTCGCCGCCGGTGGTGACCGCGGTGTAGAGGGTGCGCAGCTCGAGGATGAGCACGGCCTGGGAGTAGGCGTCGAGCACCGAGTGGTCGGCGCCGACCAGGACGGTGAAGTCGTCGGTGTCGTGGGCCACCGTGGCCACCAGCAGGTGCGGCCACATCAGTGCGGAAAGACGCAGTTCCAGTGCATCGCAGAGGTATTCGTTGATCTCGTCGCCGTCGGAGAGATCGGCGACCGGGGCGCCGGTGACACGAACGGTGCCGGGGGCGGTGGTCACACGGTGGTAGCCGCCGTCGCCGGTGGGGGCGACGGTGGTGCGGAAGCCCTCGTGGCGGTCGTGCCACAGCCGCAGCGTGGTCGCCCAGGCGTCGGCGTCGAGTGGGGCGTCCATCTCGAAGATCGTGCCGATCCAGCGGCCGCGGCCGGGACGGGCGTCTTCGGGGTCGAGGAACCCGAGGTACTGCTCGTGGACGCTGGCGAGGGGACGCTCGTCGTCACGCCAGGCGTCGGCGGAAATGAGTTCGGGGGTCCAGATCACCAGGTCACCGGAGCGGATCCGGAATTCGGAGAGATGGGTGTATTCCATGGCGGGTCACCTCATGGGGAGTGCAAGCCGAGAACGGCGCGACGGGGATTCGGTGATCGCGGGCGCGTCACCGGATGTTGCTCTGGATCCCGCACCGGATGTAGCTGGCGAACCCTGGGCTATCCCGAGTCTATAACTCTGAGAGTTTTCTGAAATATTACTTCTTCACAACTGGGCAGTGTGAAGAAGCTCACTTTCAAATTTGTTGCGAATCACAACCTAGACCAGGTGCCCCTGGAGTAATGGGGTTTTAGTTCAGATCACCGAGCTGAACTCGGTCAGGACCGCGCCGTGCCGGATGAGCCCCGACAGCCCTGGCAGTTCGACCTGCGGCGACCACGTGCGGAAGCCGTCGTAACTGTCGCTGAAGTAGTACCGGCCCTCGGTGTAGGCGTCCAGGTAGATGCGGTGCCCGCCGTCGGGAAGCCGGACGATCGACTGTCCCTCCCGTGGCCCGCCCCACCCGGCCCAGTCGCCGGTGGCGACGAAGCTGTACGGCCCGAGCGGCCGGTCGGCGACGGCGAGCTCGATCAGCTTGGAGTCCTCGTTCTTCACGAACGCGAACAGGCGTCCGTCCAGGCGGACCAAGGTGGTGTCGATATGGCCGAGTGAGCCGGGCCCGGCGGGCCCGAGCCCGAGCATCGGCACCGGCGGCGCCCAGACGGTGAGCCCGGCATCGAGCGGGATGAGCAGGTGCGGGGTGAAGCCGTGCCCCCAGGTCAGCGACACGATGATGCCGACCCGCCCCGCCGCGTCGGCGTACCACTCCGGTGCCCACGCGCCTTCGAGCCTGCCCGCCACCAGCATCGGCACAGCGGCGAGGAACGTCCAGGTGATCCGGTCGCGGCTGCGCGCCAAGCCGATCGCGGTGGCGTCACCGGCGATCGTGTATGTGAGGTAGTAGTGCCCGTCGGTGTGCAGCAGCACGCTCGGGTCGCGGACCAGGCCGGCCGGCGGTGTGTACGCATGCTCACTGACCGGGGTGAAATCGGTGCCGTCCGCGGACTCGTAAACCGCGAGGGTGGTATCGCTGTCGGCACGAAAGGCCGTCATCGTGTACCGGACCGGAGTGCGGTGGGGGTCGATGCCCACCCCCGGGCCGAGCGAGGACTGCGCGCGGGCCGTGCCCGCTGCCAGTAGTGGGAGTCCCGCCAGAAGTGCGAGTGCCGATCTGCGTCCCACTGTGATCGCCATGACCTGGGATTATCCGCGCGGATCGCGACGGCTCGGGGTAGGCGCGCCGTCGGTCAGGAGGTGGCGGCCTCCGGCTCCGGGGCTGCCGCGTCGACCGGTAGCCGCAGGTCCACGATCAGCCCGATCAGCCCGACCGACAGGCAGATGGCCGACACGGTGATCGCGATCGGGTGGCTGTCGCCTGCCAGGGAACCGGCCAGTACCACCGTCGAGATCGTGCCGGGGGCCGAACCGGCCACTGTCGCAGCGAGATACGGGGCCAGGCGGACCGACGACAGGCCGCAGCAGTAGTTGAGGATCGAGAAGGGGACGACGGGGATCAGCCGCAGCGCGGCCACCGCGAGCCAGCCGCGGCGGGCCAGCCGGTCGTCGACCGCCCGCACCGCCGGGTGTGTGAGGTGTTCGGCGACCCGGTCGCGGCCCAGCCTGCGTACCCCGAGCAGCGCCACGGTCGCGCTCACCGCCGTGGCGGCCATGGCGATGACCGAACCGAGGATCGGACCGAACAGAACACCGCTGGTCACGGTGAGTACGGTGCGCGGAACGGGCGCGACGGCGACCACCGCGTAGAAGAGGAAGAACAGCAACGGCAACAGCGGCCCGGCGTCGCCTGCCCAGTCCCTGATCTGCTGCGGGCCCGGCAACGGAACCAGCATCGCCACCACGAACAGCGCGGCGAGCCCGGCCAGAGCGATGAGCAGGCGCGGGGAGCGGATCAGTCGAGACACCCGGGTAAGCGTACCGGCCGGTAGGGGATGGCCCGGGTGGCCGGACACCCTGTCACAGATAGCATCATGAGGGAACCGGATACATCCTGGTTCGCTGTGGGCCCGTTTGTGGGATTTCACGGACCGGCAGCACACCGGGGTGCGGTCGTCGAATGGAAGAGAGAACAGCAGCTATGCCGATTGGTTCAGAGTCCGGGGCGGGGCTCGCACCGGATCCGGTGCCCGAGTACGCCGCGTGGCGCAAGGGCGTGGCGGGTGTGCTGGCGAAAGCGCGACGGGTCGAGGCTTCCGAGCTCCCCGCCGAACCGGAACATCTGCTCGACGAGACCACCTATGACGGGCTCACGATCGCCCCGCTCTACACCCGCCGCGACGAGCTGCCCGAGCAGCCGCTGCCCGGCGCCTTCCCCTACGTGCGCGGTGGCGACGCCGCGCGTGACCCGCAGCGCGGCTGGTTCGTCGGCGCGTTCGCCGGTGAGAACAACGCCGAGGCCACCAACCGGGCGATCCTGACCGGTCTGGAGAACGGCGTGAGCGCGATCGCGCTCGGAGTGGGCACCTACGGCGTCGCCGTCGACGACATCCCCCTTGCCCTGCGTGGGCTGCTGTTCGAGCTGGCCCCGCTGACGCTGGTGGCCGGTGCGGCGACCGGCACGGCCGCCGAGCGGGTGTTCGACGTCCTCGACGGCTACTCGATCGCCGATCGCACGCAGATCCGGGTCGGCCTCGGCGCCGCCCCGCTGACGAGCGCCTTCACCGGTGCCGAAGACCTCGACGACGCCGAGACCGTGGCGCTGGCCGTGCGCGCGATCGCCCGGCCCGAGACGGTCCGCGCCATCACGGTGGACGGCATCGCCTTCCACAACGCCGGTGCCGCCGACGCACAGGAAGTGGGCGCCGCCGTCGCAGCCGGTCTGGCCTATCTGCGCCTGCTCACCGGTGCCGGAGTCGACATCGCCGACGCGTTCGGCCAGCTCGAGTTCCGCTTCGCGGCGACCGACGACCAATTCGCCACGATCGTGAAATTCCGGGCGGCCCGGCGCCTGTGGGCCCGAGTGGCCCAGGTCTCCGGTGCGCCTGCCTTCGGCGCCGCCCCGCAGCACGCGATCACCTCGGCCGCCATGATGACCCAGCGCGACCCCTGGGTGAACCTGTTGCGCACCACACTCGCCGCGTTCGGCGCCGGCGTCGGCGGTGCCGATTCGGTGACCGTACTGCCCTTCGACGCGGCCCTGCCGGCCGGCGAACTCGGCGTGTCCACGACGTTCTCCCAGCGCCTGGCTCGCAACACCCAGCTGCTGCTGCTCGAGGAATCCCGTCTCGGGCACGTGCAGGACCCGGCCGCCGGTTCCTGGTACGTCGACAAGCTGACCGACGAACTCGCCGCCAAGGCATGGGAGTTCATGCAGGAGCTCGAGTCGGCGGGCGGCTACCTCGCCGCGCTCGACACCGGTGTGCTCGCGGCCCGGATCGCCGAGACCGCCGCCGCGCGCGCGGCCGACGTCGCCCACCGCCGGACCGCGGTCACCGGCGTCAACGAGTTCCCCAACCTCGCCGAGACCCCACTGTCGGAGCAGGCCCGTGAACCGGGTCCGAACGCGCGCTACGGCGCTGCCTTCGAAGCGCTGCGCAACCGCTCCGATGCCTACCTGGCCGCCAACGGCGCCCGCCCGAAGGCACTGATCGTGCCGCTCGGCCCGGTGGCCGAACACAACGCGCGCACCATCTTCACCGCGAACGTGCTGGCGTCCGGCGGTATCGAATCGGTCAACCCCGGCCCGCTCACGATCGACGCCATCGCCGCCGCCGCCACGGAATCCGGTGCGCGTATCGCGGTGCTGTGCGGTGCCGACAAGCGCTACGGCGAACAGGCGGGGGCCGCCACCGATGCCCTGCGCGCCGCCGGGATCGAGACCGTGCTGCTGGCCGGCGCGGAGAAGTCGGTCGAGCAATACAGCGGGACGCAGCGTCCCGACGGGTACCTGGCCCTGCGCATCGACGCGGTCGCGGTCCTGTCGCAGCTGCTGGAGAAGGTGGGAGCCTGATGACCACGTCCGATATCGAGCACGTCATCGGCAGCTTCGCCGAGGTGCCGCTCACCGACCACGCGCCCGCGTCGGCCGACGTCGACGCCGAGCAGGTCCGCGCCTTCGTGGCCGACGCGGCGACGGCGAACCACACCACGCCCGAGCAGCTGGTCTGGTCGACCCCGGAGGGCATCGACGTTCCGCCGGTGTTCACCAAGGCCGATCGGGATGCTGTTGTCGCGCAGGGTTATCCGCTCGACACCGTGCCCGGCGTCGCGCCGTTCCTGCGTGGCCCGTACCCGACCATGTACGTGAATCAGCCGTGGACCATCCGCCAGTACGCGGGCTTCTCCACCGCCGCCGATTCCAACGCCTTCTACCGCCGCAACCTGCAGGCGGGCCAGAAGGGGCTCTCGGTCGCCTTCGACCTCGCCACCCACCGTGGCTACGACTCCGACCACCCCCGCGTCCAAGGTGACGTCGGCATGGCCGGTGTCGCGATCGACTCGATCCTGGACATGCGCCAGCTCTTCGACCAGATCCCCCTGGACCAGGTGTCGGTGTCGATGACCATGAACGGCGCGGTGCTGCCGATCCTGGCGCTCTACGTCGTCGCCGCCGAAGAGCAGGGCGTGACGCCCGAGCAGCTGGCCGGAACCATTCAGAACGACATTCTGAAAGAGTTCATGGTCCGCAACACCTACATCTATCCGCCCAAGCCCTCGATGCGGATCATCTCCGACATCTTCGCCTTCACCAGCGCGAAGATGCCGAAGTTCAACTCGATCTCCATCTCCGGCTACCACATTCAAGAGGCCGGTGCGACCGCCGATCTGGAGCTGGCCTACACCCTCGCCGACGGTGTGGAGTACATCCGCGCCGGCATCGCCGCGGGCATGGATGTCGACAAGTTCGCACCGCGTCTGTCGTTCTTCTGGGCCATCGGCATGAACTTCTTCATGGAGGTCGCCAAGCTGCGTGCGGGGCGTCTGCTGTGGAGTGAGCTGGTGTCGAAGTTCGAACCCAAGAGCGCGAAATCGCTGTCGCTGCGGACCCACTCGCAGACCTCGGGCTGGTCGCTGACCGCGCAGGACGCCTACAACAATGTGGCGCGCACCTGCATCGAGGCGATGGCCGCGACCCAGGGTCACACCCAGTCGCTGCACACCA
This sequence comes from Nocardia sp. NPDC056952, assembly GCF_042674185.1. Lineage (NCBI taxonomy): Bacteria > Bacillati > Actinomycetota > Actinomycetes > Mycobacteriales > Nocardiaceae > Nocardia > Nocardia sp. NPDC056952. The sequence goes on from NZ_JBHURA010000003.1 coordinate 855,936, forward strand.
ACGCGCTCGACGAAGCCCTGGCCCTGCCGACGGACTTCTCCGCCCGTATCGCGCGTAACACCCAGCTGCTCATCCAGCAGGAGTCCAACACCACCCGCCCGATCGACCCGTGGGGTGGCTCGTACTACGTCGAGTGGCTCACCCACCAGCTCGCCGAGCGGGCGCGCGCCCACATCGCCGAGGTCGAGGCGCACGGCGGTATGGCACAGGCGATTTCGGAGGGTATTCCGAAGCTGCGCATCGAAGAGGCCGCCGCGCGGACCCAGGCGCGCATCGACACCGGCCAGCAGCCGGTGATCGGCGTCAACAAGTACCAGGTCGAAGAGGACCACGCCGTCGAAGTTCTCAAGGTCGAGAACTCGCGGGTGCGGGCCGAGCAGATCGAGAAGCTGGAACGGCTTCGCGCCGACCGTGATTCGGTCACGGTGGAGCAGGCGCTGGCCGAATTGACCCGTGCGGCAGCGTCGTCCGAAGGCGGCATGGAGAACAACCTTCTCGCGCTCGCCATCGACGCCGCGCGCGCCAAGGCCACCGTCGGTGAGATCTCCGACGCGCTGGAGAAGGTCTACGGCCGCCATCAGGCCGAAATCCGTACCCTGTCCGGTGTGTACCGTGACGAAGCAGGCAAGGCCACCAACATCGGCGCCGCCATCGCGCTGGTCGAGGAATTCGGCGAGGCCGAGGGGCGCCGTCCCCGCATCCTGGTCGCCAAGATGGGCCAGGACGGACACGACCGCGGCCAGAAGGTGATCGCGACCGCGTTCGCCGACCTCGGCATGGACGTCGACGTGGGCCCGCTGTTCCAGACGCCCGAAGAGGTGGCGCGCCAGGCGGCCGACAACGACGTGCACATCGTCGGTGTGTCCTCGCTGGCCGCTGGTCACCTCACGCTGGTGCCCGCCCTACGGCAGGCGCTGGCCGATGTCGGTCGTCCCGACATCATGGTCATCGTCGGCGGTGTGATCCCGCCCGGCGATTTCGACGAGCTCTACGAGGCCGGTGCGGCAGCGATCTTCCCGCCCGGCACCGTCATCGCCGATGCGGCCATCGACCTGCTGAAGAAGCTGGGCGCGGCTCTCGGACACGAGATCGGTGGCGGCGCACAGGCATGAGCGGTCAGCGCCCTGAGGCGGTAGCCGGCGTAACCACGGAGGGCGCCCCAGCATGCCGCAGTGGAACAGTATGAGCGACGCCGCACAGGTAGCCGGGGGTGCTGACGCGCACCCTCGGCTCGGGACCACCGCGGGCGTCGGCTCGCCACGCAACGAGGGGCGCACCGCCGTGGGCGTTCGCCGGACGATCGATGTCGACGCGCTCGCCGAGCAGGTCACAGCGGGGCAGCGTTCGGCGCTGGCCCGCGCGATCACGCTGGTCGAATCCACCCGCTCCGATCACCGGGAACTCGCGCAGCAGTTGCTGCTGCGGGTGGCGGCGGAACCGGGCAGCGTCGTCTCGAACCGGGTCGGCATCACCGGTGTTCCGGGCGTCGGCAAGTCCACGTTCATCGACGCGCTCGGGATGTACTTGCTGGCCAAGGGACATCGGGTCGCGGTTCTCGCGGTCGACCCGTCCTCGACCCGCACCGGTGGCTCGATCCTCGGTGACAAGACGCGGATGGCGCGGTTGTCGCTGGAGGCGGACGCGTTCATCCGGCCGTCCCCGACGGCGGGCACCCTCGGCGGCGTGGCCAAGGCGACCCGGGAGACGATCGTGCTCCTGGAGGCCGCCGGGTACGACGTGATCCTCGTGGAGACCGTCGGCGTCGGCCAGTCCGAGGTGACCGTCGCCAACATGGTCGACGTGTTCTGCTTCCTCACCCTGGCCCGCACCGGAGACCAGTTGCAGGGCATCAAGAAGGGCGTGCTGGAACTCGCCGAGCTGGTGGCGGTCAACAAGGCCGACGGTAAGCACGAGATCGAAGCCAAGGCCGCCGCGCGCGAACTGGCGGGCGCCCTGCGCCTGATCCACCCGCACGACGCCCTGTGGAAACCGCCGGTGCTCACCATGAGCGGTCTGGAAGGCGTTGGCCTCGACAAGTTCTGGGGCACCGTCCTCGACCACCGCCGGGTCCTCACCGAGGCGGGCGAATTCGCCGAGAAGCGTCGCCGCCAGCAGGTCGACTGGACCTGGACCATGGTCCACGACCAGATCCTGCGCCGCCTTGTCGATAGCCCGAACGTGAAAGATGTTCGCGCGCAGGTGGAATCGGCTGTCCGCGCCGGAACACTCACCCCCGCCCTGGCCGCCGAACAGATCCTCACGGCCTTCGACCGGAGTTGAGACACCCGCACGGTGCCCACCGGTAGCTGCTGACGGCGTCATCGAGTCGTGTCCGGGGTGATCGCCCGGAATTTTCGGCTTTCACGTCGGGGTTTGTGGATGATATTCCCATTCCGGCTGCTTTGCCAGCTGTTGTCTGTGCCGATTTTCGAGGATCCTCGGAAGTGGACGTCGAGAGCTGACGGCCGAGGAGGTAGTGATGACGATCTTCCGCACGAATCGGACCATGAGCAGTGACAGGACGCCCGAGCGGGCGATTCTCGGGGGCGACGGTCGTTGGCGGCTCACCTGGCTGCCAGAACTCGGCCTGACGTCCGATCAGGCGATATCAGGACTGAGGCTGGACGAAATCCTCAGTGACCCTGCCCTGGTCTATGACCGGATGGCGCTGGCAGAGGCCACCACCTGTGCCGACCGCATCGGCATCATCCTCGAGCTCGCGATGGTGCGACTCTGGAAGCGGATGAGCACCGCCATCGCGCTCTGCGGGCTCGTGGCGACCCGATGGGGTCGACCTGTCTGACCCGGCCGGACTTTCACAACCAGCGGATACGTCGGAAGGCGACGATCAGGGTGGCGCAGATGGTGGCCATGACGATCAGGGTGGCGGGGTAACCCCAGGTCTGCCGGAGTTCGGGCATGTGATCGAAATTCATGCCGTAGATGCCGGCGATCATGGTGGGGACCGCCAGGATGGCGATGTAGGCGGAGATCTTGCGCATGTCCGTGTTCTGCTGGACGGCGATCTTGGCCACCGCGGCGCCCACGAGCGTGGTGAGGGTTTCGTCCAGGTCGTTGATGCGCTCGGCGACGCCGCTGTGATGATCAGCGACGTCGCGCAGGTAGCGGCGCACCTCCTTGGGCAGGGGAGTGCGCGGCGCGGTGAGGGTCTGCAGCGGGCCCGCGAGCGGGCGAACGGCCCGGCGTAGCTCGACAATCTCGCGTTTGAGCTGGTAGATGGCCTCGATCGGGATCTTGCTCCGCGGGCTGAAGAGCTCTTCCTCCATCGACTCGACGTCGAACTCCGTCGCCTGGGTGACGTCGATGTAGGTGTCGACGACGTGGTCGGCGATCGCGTGCAGCACGACGCCGGGGCCGAGCGCCAGGCGATCGGGTTCGGCTTCGAGCCGGTGCCGCACGGCGGTGAGTTCGTTGTGTTCGCCGTGGCGGACCGCGACCACGAAATCGGCGCCGAGGAAGACCATGATCTCGCCGGTCTGCACGATCTCACTGACGGTGTGCATATCGTGCTCGACGTAGGCGACGGTCCGCATCACGGTGACCATGGTGTCGTCGTAGCGTTCGAACTTCGGCCGCTGTCTGCCGGTGACGGCGTCCTCGACGGCGAGTTCGTGCAGACCGAACGTCGCGGCGATCTCGCCCATCTGGTGCAGGTCCGGTTCGAACAGCCCGATCCACACGAAACCCGTACCACGCCTGCGGATTTCGGTCAGCGCTGTGTCGGGGGTGAAGCGGCCGGGCAGACGCTTGCCGTCGACATAGGCGGCGCAGTCGATGATGGCGCGCGCGGTCGGCACCGAGGGTTTGTGGACGACTTCCACTCGCCGTCGGCTGCGCGACAGGAACGGGGAATTCGCTACCCGGGCTCCGATACCGCGCCGGGTCGCGGTGGGAGCGGGTGTGACGCGAGGGCCGTCGACCATCGTTCACCTCGCTCTCTTCGATCGTGCCGCAGCATCCCACGGCGGCCGACGCGGACGCAACCGAAGCGGGGGGTTGCGCAGACCGGCCCATCCGTGAATACTTAGGTATGTGCCTAAGTATTCGAGCGGCGAACCGGACAGAGGACTCGACAGCGTCTTTCGGGCATTGGCCGATCCGACTCGTCGCGCGATCGTCGAACGGCTGGCGCGCGGGCCCGCATCGGTATCGGATCTCGCCGCACCGTTCGAAGTCGCGCTCCCGACGATCGTGCAGCACTTGAAAGCGCTCGAAGCCGGTCGGCTCGTCAGTTCGGCGAAGATCGGCCGTGTGCGCACCTACCAACTGGTGCCGGACGCCTTCGCAACGGCGATCGACTGGCTGCACGACCAACGTCCACCGGCGCAACGTCAGGTGGACCGGCTCACGGCACTACTCGTGGAATCGACCAGAAACCCAGAGGGAGAACAACAATGACCGACACGGTGACCCGCTCCATCAACCACGCCCAGTTCACCATCGAACGCGAGGTGCCCGTCGCGCCCGCCGTCGTCTTCCAGGCCTTCGCAGACCCCGCCGTCAAGGCGAAGTGGTTCGGCGGCGAGGAAGGCTGGGAGCAGGGCGAGTCCTCGATCGACTTCCAGGTCGGCGGCCGCGAGATCAACGAAGGCACCTTCCAGCAGAAGATGACCTCCCGCTTCGTCGCCACCTACACCGACATCATCGACAACGAACGCCTCGTCTACACCTACGACATGTGGCTCAACGGCTCCCACATCTCCACCTCGGTGGCCACCTGGGAATTCGAACCCACCACCACCGGAACCAAGCTCACCCTCGTCGAATTCGGCGCCCACCTGGACGGTTTCGACACCGGTGACCAGCGCGAGGAAGGCACCCTCGGCCTCGTCGACGCGCTGGTGACCTATCTCGCCGGCCAGGCCTGAGCGAATCGCTCAGCGCACCATGACGACGCGCGAGTGCCTGCCCGTCGCGCCGTCGGGGAACGGGGTCGCCCTGGCGTCGGTCTGCACCGATCCGGTGGCGTCGACCGCGCGCACCCGCAGGGAATGCGTGCCGGGCGAGGCATCCCACGTCCAGGTCCACTGGCGCCAGGTATCGAGGGAGTAGGCGGCGGCGAGTGTGGTCGGTTGCCACGGTCCGTCGTCGACCTGGACTTCCACGGCGTCGATCCCGCGGCCCTGGGCCCACGCCACGCCTGCCACGATCACCGGTCCGGCGTCCAGGTGCGCGAACGCCGCCGGGACGTCGATCCGGGATGCGGTTTTGATCGGTGCCCGAGTTGCCCAGCCGCGTTGCGTCCAGTAGGCCTGTGCTCGGTCGAATCTGGTGAGTTCCAGATCGACAACCCACTTGGTGGCCGAGACGTAGCCATAGAGGCCGGGCACGATCATCCGCGCCGGGTAGCCGTGAGCGACGGGCAGCGGCTCGCCGTTCATCGCGACGGCGAGCAGAGCGTCGGGGTTGCCCAGCACCGCGGCCGATGGCGTGCTCGCGGTGAATCCGTCGACGCTGCGCGACAGGATCATGTCGGCATCGGGGGAGGGGCCCGCCTCGGCCAGGAGATCGGCCAGGCGGTATCCGGTCCACAGTGCGGTTCCGGCGAGATCCCCGCCGACTTCGTTCGAGACACAGGTGAGCGTGATGAGTGACTCGACCGCACGCCGGGCGCTCAATTCGTCGAAGTCGAGACGGATCTCGCGCTCCACCATCCCGTGGATGCGCAATCGCCACTGCGCGCGAGTCAGCGACGGAAGCTGAAGCGCGGTGTCGACGCGATAGAAATCCGGTGCGGGAGTGATGAATCGGGTGAGGCCGGGCACGACTCGGTCCATCTCGGGGGTGACCGGTGGCACCGGCGCGGCGACCCGAGGGAGCACGAAAGCCGCCCGGTCGGCGGCGATATCGCGCAGACGGCTGCCGATGACCCGGCCCGCCGCCCCGGCCGCCACTGCGCCGGCCGCCACCGCGGTCAGAGCGAGCAGGAACCCGCGCCGCGTCGGCCCGGCTTGCCGGTCGGCCTCGGCGGGCACGAGGAACAGCGCGCACAGCGCGGCCATGCCCACCAACGATCCGACCACCGCCGGAACGACGAACAGCGGTGTGGCCGTTGGGCGGAGCAGCGCCAAGCCGCCCACGGCGATGCCGAGAGCGCCGAGCAGCCCGGCCGCCCATGCCGGGCTGCGGCGGGCCACCAAGCCGATCATCGCGGCAGCCACGGCCATGACGGCGGCCATAGTGACCGCCAGTGCGAGTTTGTCGTTGGTGCCGAACCAGCGGATCGCGCTGTCCTTCAACCACTTCGGCGTGTGATCGACAACGGTGGCACCGAGGACGAAGAAGGGGGAGGACACCGGATCGATGAACACGGCGACGAAGTGTCCGACCCCGAGGACCAGCGCGGCGGCGGCCGCGGCCGCGGCTGCCGCCGCGAGTCGGCCCGGATGGCGATGGGTGAAGCTGAAACGGCGGACCATGCTGTCACTCCTGGGGTTCGAGTGTCGGCACGGCCCGCCGCAGCAGGTCAGCCGACTGTCATGCTGACGATCGGGGAGGTGGTCGGCCCGGTCGAACCACCGGCGGGTTCGACCGTCACCGCGAGCGTGTCGGCGACGTCGACCGTGGTCACGACCGAGGCCGGACCGTCCATCACCGCCACCGATGTCGGGGTGCCCGCGCGGATCAGCCACAGCTGGTACGCGCGATCGGCAGGCAGCGCGGGCATGTCCTGGAACGACACCGCGGCCGCGCCCAGCGACTTCGACTCGTACACCGTCATCGCGCCGCCACCGGTGACGGCCACCGAGGACTCCCGGCTGTCGGGCTGGTCGAGCACCTGCTGCGCGGTGACCGCACCCGTACCGTCGTTCGCGCGTTCGATCACCACCCCGATACCTACACCGGCGCCGACCGCCACGATCGCCGCGGCGGCGACGGTCAACCATCGAAGGTGCCATCTCCTGCCGGGCGCGCCGCGCCGTAGGAGCGGAGACGCCTGGGTGTCGTATCGGTCCAGTGCTCGCATCAGTGCGGATTCGAGGCGTGCCGGTGGCGGGACCGAGTCGAACACGGTCAGGTCCGCCATCGTCTCCTGGATGCGGCGGACGGCGGCCTGGAACTCGGCCACCCGGTCGGGGCCTGCGGCGTCGAGCCACTCCTCGAGCGCCTGTCGCTGGGGTGGATCCAGGGCGTCGATGGCGTAGGGGTAGGCCTCGTCCAGCCACGACCAAGGGGTCCGCCGATCGGTCTCGCTCATCGGGTATTCCCTCCGGTCAAACAGTTCTCGAGCCTTTTCAGGCCGTCTTTGATGCGGCTCTTCACCGTCGGCAACGGCACCGCCAAGGTCTCGGAGACCTCGAGATAGGTGCGCCCGCCGTAGTACGCCAGCGCCACCGCTTGGCGCTGGAGTTCGGTCATGGTCTGCAGACAGTCCAGCACCGACTGCTCGTCGAGTCGCTGGGTGACCTCCTCGGCCACGACGTCGTGGTCGCGGCCGAGATGGGCGTGGCCGAACACGATGTCGCGGCGGGTGGCCGACTGCTCGGCCCGTACCCGGTCGACCGCGCGCCGATGGGTCAGCATCATCAGCCAGCCGATCGGGCTGGCCTTGGTCGCGTCGTACTGTCCCGCCAGCGACCAGACCTGAAGGAACACCTCCTGAGTGATGTCCTCGGCGGCGCCGTGGTTGCGCACCACGCGGAGCGCGAGACCGAACACCCGCGGGCTGGTGGCGCGGTAGAACTCGGCGAACGCTGCCCGATCGCCTGCCGCGACGTCGTCGAGCAGGTCGACCAGCCGCTCCTGGACGGCATGGTCGCGGCGGTCGCCCGTCGGGCAGGCCGGAGCGGGCTCGGTGACCGATCGCAGGTTGATCGGTGCGGAGCCGCGCCGGGCCGTCATCGGATGGTCCCTGCTTGCATCAGCATGAGAGGGATTTCGGCCTGCCTTCGGGTTCGGATGGGCGCCGCCGAGAAATTTCCGCGGCGACGCCGGAAAAAGCGCCGTCGCCGTCATCACGCCGCGGGCGGCATGAGCACGCTGTCGATCATGTACACGGTGGCGTTAGCGGTGCGCACGCCACCGCAGATCACGTTCGCGGCGCCGACCTTCAACGTGTCACCGGAGCCGCTGACCGTCACGTCGGCGCCCTGGACTGTCTTGTGCGTGCCCGCGATGCTCTGCGGCGAGATCTGGCCCGGCACCACGTGATAGGTGAGAATCGAGGTGAGCGTAGCCGAGTCGGTCTTCAACGAGTCGATCGTGGCCGGATCGATCTTCGCGAACGCCGAGTCGACGGGCGCGAAGACGGTGAACTGGCCACCGTTGAGGGTGTCGACGAGATTGACGTCGGGATTGAGTTTGCCCGAGACCGCCGAGGTCAACGTGGTGAGCATCGGGTTGTTGGACGCGGCGACGGCGACCGGCTCCTGGGCCATCCCGCTGACCGAGCCGGGTCCACTGGGCACCTGGGCGGCGTATTCCGCGCAGCCGGGCCCGACGAGGTCGGCGGCGGCGGACGCGCCGGTGGTCATCGGCGCCGTGGTCATCGGCGCGGAGGAGGTCGCGGCGGTGGTGCTCGAGTCGTCGTCGGAACAGGCCGAGAGGCCGAGTGCCGAGCCGAGGAGCAACGCCGCAACGAGGGTTTTCGGCAAGGATCGCATGGTGTTTCCGTCACTTCCGTCGAGGCGGCGAGGTGCCGCGTAGATGTTGGATGCAACGGAGTTCGGCTGGCTCGGTAGTTCGGATTGCCGACCATGGCCGTCGATATTTTCGACACGGTGCTAGCGCCCGGGCGTCGAACCGGACGACCCGTCCTCGGGTACCGGTTTCGCGTGGAGGACCAGCATGGCGGCGAGCAGTCGATCCCACGTGACGTCGGGAAGTTCGTGGCCGATGCCGGTCAGCGCGAGCAGATCGGCGCCGGGGATCTCGCGAGCCATGGCCTCGCCGTTGCCGTAGGGAAAGAACGGGTCATCGGTGCCGTGCGCGACCAGGGTCGGCACGGCGATCTCGCCCAGACGTTCCCGCCACCGGTCGCCGGCCTCGACATATGCCAGGTTGAGCACGCTGGAGGCCATGTCGGTGGTGCGGTCGACCATGTGGGTCGCGTGCCGGCGCGCCCGCAGTTCGTCGAATCCGTGTGTGCCCGCGCGTACCCGGGCCTGTTCCACGCCGTAATCGATCACCGCCGCCCGGTCGGACCAGTCAGGGTGGGGTCTGTCGGTGAAGAACGCCATGATCCGGTCCGAGTGCTCGGGCAGATCAGGGTCCGCCGGGCCGGGGGCGGTCGGACGGGTGTTGATCAGAGTCAGGGCGGACACCCGATCGGGGTGGTCGAGGGCAGCGAGCTGACAGATCCATCCGGCCACCGAGAAACCCACCAGGTGGGCTCGCGGAAGTTCGAAGACATCCATCAGCCCGACGAGATCCGCGCCCAGATCCCGGAGGCTGTAGCCGGGAGCGCCCGGCGCGGAGGCGGTCGACCGGCCGGTATCGCGAATGTCGTAGCGCAGCACGAACCGGCCCGCGCCGGCGAGCCGGTCGCAGAACCGGTCCTCCCAGAACAGTCTCGACGTGCTCGGCAGTAGCACCGGCGGATGGCGCCGGTCCCCGAAGGTGCTCACACACAGGTCGACGTCACCGACGGCGACCCTGCGCTCGGGCGATCCCTGACCATGAAGCGGCATGGCGACTCCTCTGCGGTTGCGTCTGTGGAGAAGACGACCTCCGCAGCCGGAATTCATCGGTCTAGCTGCCCACGCAGTCGATGATCGGTGCGGGATAGTCCGCCGGCTCGACGGCCGCGCGCCACGGTCGGTGAATGCTCGCGCCGGGCAGGTGCGCCAGTTCGGGCAGCCACCGCCGCACATAGACGCCGTCGGGGTCGTAGCGCTCGGCCTGGCGCAGCGGATTGAGGACCCGGTTGGGCCGGGTGTCGGTGCCGGTGCCCGCGACCCACTGCCAGTTGAGCTGATTGTTGGCGAGGTCGGCGTCGACGAGCCAGCGCAGGAAGTGGGCCGCGCCGACCCGCCAGTCCTGGCGCAGCGACTTGGCGAGAAAGCTCGCCGCGATCAGCCGAGCTCGCCCCGGCATCCAGCCTTCCGCACGGAGCTGCCGCATGCCCGCGTCGACGATCGGGTACCCGGTGCGCCCGTCTCGCCAGGCCGCGACGGCCTGTTCGTCGTCGGGGCCCGCGGTCACCCGCGTGCGGTAGTCCGACCAGGCGGCATCGGGACGGGCGGCGAGCACCTGATGATGGAAATCGCGCCAGGCCAGCTGGCGGACGAAGGCGAGTCCGCCGTCGGTCGCCGTATCGACCCGGCGCACCACCTCGGTGGGGGACACGCATCCGAAGTGGAGGTACGGCGAGAGCCTGGAGGTCGCGTCGGCGGCGAGGTCGTCGTTGTCGCGGGCATAGTCGGTGATCGGGCCGTCGAGCCAGTCGTGCAGCAGCGCACGTCCGGTGGATTCCCCGCCGACCCGCAATTGTGGCGACGGTCGCCCGGAACCGAGATCCGCCGGCTGAGGCAGCGCCTCACTCCGGACCGGTGGCACCGACAGCGACCGGGGCGCGGGTAGCGGAGTGCGGCGGTGGGCCGCGCTCCAGCGCCGGAAATAGGGGGTGAAGACGGCGAAGTGATCGCGTCCGGTCGACGGGACGAGTTCGGCGGAGGTGGCTGTGACAGAACCGGAATGGCAGTGCACGACGGTGTCAGGGTTGCGGCGCAACGCCTGCTCGCGCTGCCTGCTGTAGCGGCTGACATCCTCGGCCAGGTGCACGCTCGTGGCGCCGGTCTCCTCGATCACCTGGTCGAGGACATCGGCCACCGCGCCGCGGCGCACGACGAGCGTGCCGCCGAGCGCGCGCAGCTCCTTGTCGAGTTCGGCGAGTGCGGCGGCGAGGAAGTGCGCGCGATTGGGCGGGCAGCGATCGGGCACCAGTACCTCGTCGACGACGAACAGTGGTACCACCCGGTCGGCCTCGCGAGCCGCAGCGGTGAGCACCGGATTGTCGTGAACGCGCAGGTCACGGGTGAACAGGGCGATCGCGACGCTCATCGTGCGCAGAGGGGCAGCACACCCTCGCGGCCGCCGGTCGTGGGTGAGGTGAGGTAGACGCACGGGTCCTGGCCCGCGATTCTGATCGCCTCGTCGATCCGCTGCCAGGTGCTCTCGTCCAGGGCCGGGGTGCGGGAGAGGACGAAACCCGACAATCTGCTCGGCGAGGTGACCAGGGCCCAGGAGTAGTCCGGGCCGAGTGCGGTCACCAGGTAGTTGGTCGGTCCCTCGCGCCCGTCCTGGCCGGCGACACCCGGAAAGCTCACGTGCAGTTGCGCGTTCGTGACCGGGTCGTTCACCGTCGCGGTGCCGCGGATCTCGTCGACGCCGCCACTCCAGGTGTGGCAGCGATTGTGGACGGCGATGTCGCCGCGCGCGTCGAGGCTGTAGTTCGCGGAGGTGTCGCGCGCGCAATTGAGGTTGAACACCTGCGGTACTGCCGCGAGCTGGTGCCAATCGCCGAGATAGCGGTCGAGGTCCAGACTCGGCACCGGCGCGGGTGGCGCGGCGGCCGCGGAGCCGGAGCCTGCCACGGTGAGGCCGGCGGCGATCAGCAAGGCGGTGCTCCACGGGCCGAATCGGGTGCGCACAGGAAACTCCTCGCGTAGTCGGTGTTCTTCCATGCTAACAGCAATTGATGCACTATTGATGCATGATGCGGACGGTTCAGCGGGTTGCCGGCTCGACGGGCGCGACCGGGCGCCGACGCGCGGAGGCCGGGCCGTGACGCGCCCGTCGAGGCGTTCCGGGCAGAATGAGGCGATGCCCGCCGGTTCTGCTCCTGTCTCCGCCGCGGCCGGTTTCACGGTTCGCGCGGTGGCCGACCGCCTCGGCATCCCGACCGCGACCCTGCGGAGCTGGAATCGCCGCTACGGCATCGGTCCCGCCCAGGACCGGCCCGGCCGCCATCGGCTCTACACCGACACCGATATCGCCGTGCTCGAGCACATGCTCGAGCTGATCGGCGGGGGCGCGAGTCCCGCCGGGGCCGCGGCGGCGGCCCGTGGGCCAGCGCCGGCCCTCGGTGACCGTGCCGGCCTGCTCGACGCGGCGTTCGCGCTGGACACCACCACCGTCTGCGCCCATCTGGACGCCCATGTGCGGGCTCATGGCGTCGTGCAGACCTGGGAGGCTCTGTGCCGCCCCGCGTTCACCGATATCGTCGCGCGCCAGGGCGGCGGTGAGGGATGCATCGACGTCGAACACCTGCTGTCATGGTCCATCGCGGCGGTCATGCAACAGGTGAAACCGGCGCGGAGCAGCGCGCCCGTGCTGCTCGCGTGCACGAGCGGCGAAACGCATTCGCTGCCCCTCGACGTGCTGCGTGCCGCCTTGGCGCAGGCCGGGGTAGGTGCGCGCATGCTGGGCGCCGACGTGCCGACGGTCGCGTTGTCCGATGCGCTCGCCCGGCATTCGAACGAGGCCTCGGTGCTGCTGTGGTCGCAACGTGAGTCGACCGCGTTGACCTCGGCGGTGCTGGCCTGTGCGGGGTCCGGTGCCCGGGTGCTCGTCGGGGGGCCGGGCTGGGACGCCGCGCTGTTGCCCGACACGGTCGAGCGGATCGGTAGCCTGGCGGCCGCGGTCGACGCGCTGCGCTGAATGCGTTCGGGTACATCATGTTTCCGCCTCGGTGTCGCCGATCAACCGCGTTCCTGGCTGGGCGCCACCGCGCGATCTGACCTGGCCGCCATCGAACGATGCGCAGGCGATGCGATACAGGAAATAGTCGAATCCCACGTCGGCGAACCCGCTGACACGGATCGTCCGCTCGCGAGGACCGGTGCCGGACCGTGTCAGCCCGCCGTCCGCCCCAGCAGGTGCCGCAGCGTCTGCTCCAGATCCTCGCTCCGGAAGACGTGCCCGGCCTTCGTCAGCTGGGTCGGCGTCACCCGCTGACTGGCCTCGGCGAGTTCGCGCGCGCCCTGCTTGCCCAGCAGTACTGCCGGGCCGAAGCTCGGGACCGGCAGCAGCGCCGGGCGATGCAGCACTCGCGCCAGCACGCGGGTGTACTCACTATTGCGAACCGGCTGTGGCGCAACGGCATTGACCGGACCAGCCAGCGTGTCGTCCCAGAGGGCGCGATGGTAGACATCGACGAGATCGTCGATGCCGATCCATGACAACCACTGCCGGCCGTCCCCGATCCGCCCGCCGAGACCGGCGCTGAACAACGGCCGCAGCAACCGCAGGGTGCCCCCACGCGGAGACTGCACGATGCCGGTACGCACCCGCACCACCCGCACTCCGCCCACCGCGGCGGGCTCGCACGCGTCCTCCCACTGTTCGACCACATCGGCCAGGAATCCGTCACCGCGCTCGGACTTCTCGGTCAGCGCCTGCTCGCCACGGTCATAGCCGTAATAACCGATGGCGGAGGCGCTGACGAAGGTTTCGACGCCCGAAGCCGCGGCCAGCTCGGCGAGCCGCCGGGTCGGCTCGATGCGGCTGTCGGCCACCGCACGCCGGTGCGCGGCGGTGAATCGGCCCGCGATCGATGCCCCGGCCAGATGCACCACGGCATCGATGTCGGCGAGCAGGTCGGCGGCGGGCGCGTCGGGGTCCCACTGTCGTTCGTCGGGATGCTGTGCGGGATGGCGGACCAACCGCACCACGCGGTGGCCGCCGGTGCTGAGGAAGGCGCTCAGCGCGGAGCCGACCAGCCCCGACGCGCCGGTCATCGCGATCGTCGTCGGCCCCAAGCCGGCCTGCGCCGCACGGCGGTGGCTCGCCAGATCGTCGGTGAGCTGGCGATAGCGGTAATCGAACATCGGCCGCAACACCGACTCCGGAATCGGCGTCCGCACCCGATCGATGACACGGGTGTGCGTGGCGTCGACCTCGGCGAACTCGTGGACGTGCTGCCACGGCAACAGCCGGGAGACCGGCAGCGAGGCCGGTCCACCCGCCGCGACGGCGTCGGCGAACCGCTCGGGCGGCCGGTACTGCTCGGGGTCGTGTTGAGCGATCCAGCGCAGCCCGCCGGGCAGGCCGAGCACCGCTCGCCCGGTGGCCAGCGAATCGGCTTCGGAGATCAGGGTGACCGGCTGCCACGGCGGCGCCAATCGCGTGAACGCACCGCGACGGGCGAACCAGGCGAAAACGTCGGCCCTGGGTGTTGCAACGATGTCAGAACACTCGATGCCCATCCCTCGACTGTAGTCACGATCCGCCGTGATCCATGGCTCCCATGTCCGTGTCCATGTCCATGCGCGCGGGTGCGGCTTGCTGCCCGGGGGCCAGCACCAGGAACTGGCCCATCATGCCCTGGTCTTCGTGGTGGAGCAGGTGGCAGTGGTACATGTAGGGATAGGTGGGGTCGGTGTGGTCGGCGAAATGCATGGCCAGGGTGTAGGTGGCGCCCGGTGCGGTATAGACGGTGTCCTTCCAGCCGGAAAGGGCTGGAGGAGGCGGTGTTCCGTCGACGGCGACGATCTGGAATTGGACATCGTGGACGTGGAAGTTGTGGGGCCAGTTGTCCTTGTTGCGGACCGTCCAGACTTCGGTGGTGTCGACGGGGATGGTCATGTCGATGCGGTTCATGTCCATGCGGCGGTTGTTGATCATGAACCATTGGAGGTCGAACGAACGGCTCGGTGGGGTGGTCGCGGCGGCGAGGGCGGGCATCGGGATCAGCGTCGTCGGTAGTGCCGCGGAGGGTCGCACGGTGGCGGCGGCACGCAGTGTCAGGATGTCGAAGGTGTCGTCGAAACCGAACTCGCCCGCGCGGTCGATACCCGCGCGCTCGGTGATCGGCAGCGACCGTAACGTGACGTTCTCGTCCGGACCGAGGGCGACCACCAGCTCGACCCGCTCGCCGGGGCTGAGCTGAATCCGGGTCAGCGCAACGGGTTGCGAGAGCAGACCGCCGTCGGTGGCGATGAGCTGGAACGCCCTGCCGTCGCCGAAGGCGAGCTGGTAGAGCCGGCCCGACGAGCCGTTGAGGATCCGCAACCGGACCCGGTCGGTGGTGACGGGCAGGTGGGCGTTCGCGATGCCGTTGGTGACGATCGTGTCGCCGAGCAGGCCGACATCGGTGGCGTCGGATTCGTCGAGGGCACCGTCGGCGGTGAACCGGCGATCCTGGATCACCAGCGGAATGTCGTCGACGCCATAGTCTTTCGGCAGATCCAAGGCGTCCGACGCGTCGTCGTCGATCAGGAACAAGCCCGAAAGGCCGCGGTGGACATGCTTTTCGGTCGCGCCGTGCGGATGTGGGTGGTACCAGAGCGTCGCGGCCTGCTGCTGCACGGTCCACTGCGGCGCCCACTGCGCACCGGGCGCGATCATCTGATGGGGGCCACCGTCGAACTTCGCGGGCAGGTGCATGCCGTGCCAGTGCACCGAAGTGGGTTCGGGCAGGTCGTTGGTGATGGTGAAGGCGACTTTCTCGCCGCGTCGAGCCCGCACGGTGGGGCCGAGGACCGAACCGCTGTACCCCCATGTCGGGGTCTGCTTGCCCCGGATCATCTCGGTCGTGCCCGGCTGGGCTCGCAGCGTGAATCGGCGGATGCCGTCCGCGCCGACGGTGGACGCGGCCAGCGGTGGGATCGGTAGCGGCCGGGTCGACCCGGCTGCCGAACCAGGTGCCGAAGGTCGGATCGAGCACCCGGCCGCGTAAGCCACCGGTGCGAGGGCGAGCCCGGTGAGAAATCCTCGTCGCGAGACCACGTGTGCTCCTTCTGTGCGGGAACCTCCAGCTTCGTTCGGCGGCGGCGGCGGGGACTCCGCCGAACGGCCCGACCCGGACCGCCGGATTCCACCCGCGCGGCCCTTGCGCACACGCGGGTCGCCTGATAGTCCGAGCCGATCCAGAACGGCTCGCCGACTGAGCTCCGTCGCGGCTCCCGCCGGTTCCCGCGCGGGCGCGCCGACCGCCCGCTCGCGCGGTCCGAACCACTCGGTCGCTTACCGTGGGGGCGTGATCGACATCCGCGCCCACCGTGACTGGCGAGGGCTGCTGCGGTGGCTGCCGCTGGCGCTGATCCCGGTGTTGCTGCTGGCCAGCACCTACCCGGGCCAGTACCGCGTGCCGCCGCACTACTGGCTTTTGGCGATGACCGCGGCCGTGGTGTTTCCGGCCGGCGCTCGGTGGCCGCTCGCGGTGTCGCTCGCACTGTCGGCGCTGGCCGTGCCGATGCTGCGCACCGACGCCTGGGGAGTGTCCGGGCTGGCGCCGTACCTCGGCGCGGTGGCCCTGGTCGATGTGGTGGCGCGCACGCACCGGTGGTCGACCGTCGCGGTGGCGACCGCGGGCTGGGCCGCGGCTGTGACGCTCGGGCGGGTCGGTTTACACGACAGCTCGATCGGGCGGGCGTCGACCCTCGTCGAGGCCGCGGCCTATGTGGGACTTCCGTTGCTGCTCGGGTTGTACCTGCGTGGGCAGCGTGACCTGGCGCAGAATCTGCGCCTGCGCGCCGAGGAAGCGCAAGCGCGTACCCGCCTCGACGAGCGCGCCGCGCTGGCCAGGGAACTCCACGATGTGGTCGCTCACCACATGGCCTCGATCGTGCTGCGGACCTCGGTGGCGGGACATGTTGTGCGCGAAGCCGATCCGCGCGTGACCGCGGTGCTCGACGATGTGCGCGTCACCGCGGCCGATGCGCTCGCCGACATTCGCCGCTTGCTCGCTGCTCTGCGCGATCCGGCCCTCGGCGCCGTCGCCCTGGTCGACACCGACGCGGTCACGACCGAGGTCGAGGCGGCGCTCACTCGGGTTCGTGCTGCCGGGTTCACTGTCGTGGCCGAGGTCGACACCGACCTCGGCGGGCTCGACGCGATCAGCAGGCTCACGCTGTTGCGTCTGGTGCAGGAGTCGCTGACCAATGTGATGAAGCACGCGGATCGTGCGGTGCCGGTGCGGTTCGCGATCATCAGGCGCGACGGCGCGATCACCCTCGAAGTCGTCAACAGCGGTCGCGAGCGGGCGACGGCGCCGCCGGGACACGGGATCGTCGGGATGCGCGAGCGCGCCGAACTCGCCGGGGGCAGCCTCGCTGTCGGCACGGGCGCGGACGGTGACGCGAAGTGGACGGTGCGTGCTCGGTTACCGGACACCACGAGGGGAGTGGGGCTGAACGGCGCGGGCGGCGGCGAGGACACTGCCACCTGGGAACAGAACACCGACGTCGTCGGCTTCTTGGCGGGCAAGGACGTCAACGTCGTCATGCCGATCGGTGGCGCGTGGAGCTACTACACCGACTGGCGCGAGCCGGATCCGATGCTGGGCGTGAACAAATGGCGGACCTTCTTCCTCGACGAACTGCCCACGCTCGTCGACACGATGTTCGCCACGACGGGCAGGAACGCGATCGCGGCGAACTCGATGACGGCCACCTCCGTGCTACAGCTGGCGATCGCGAAACCGGGACTGTTCCGCTCGGTCGCCGCCTACAGCGGCTGCGCCCAGATCAGCGACCCGGTGGGCAGGCAGTTCGTCAATGTCGTGGTCGGAACCGGCGGCGGCGACGCGTCGAACATGTACGGTCCGCCCGGTGATCCGGCCTGGGCGGCCAACGACCCCGTCGTGAACGCCGAGGGGCTGCGCGGCACCAAGCTCTACGTCTCGAACGGCAACGGCCTGCCCGGCGAGTTCGACAAGCTCGGCGACTCGCACCTGGTGACCTGGGGCCCGGTCGGGTTGGCCAACCAGATCGTCGTCGGCGGCGTCATCGAGGCCACGACCCGCTGGTGCACCAAGAACCTGCAGAATCGCCTGGAAGAACTGGACATTCCCGCGACCTTCGACCTGTCGACCCAGGGCACCCACTCGTGGGGCTACTGGCAGAAGGCCTTCAAGAACTCCTGGCCGCTGCTGGCCGAGGGGATGGAGATCCCCGCCTGATCAGTCGAGCTCGAACAACCGCGCCGCGTTGTCGTGGCAGACCTTGCGCAGCCACTCCGGACCGAGGTCCAGGCGTTCCAGTGCGGCGACGGATTCGGCATAAGGATACGGGATATTGGGGAAGTCGCTGCCGAACAGAATGCGATCGGCGAAGCGGCGCAGGCGTTCTCGTTCGGCGGGCGGGAAGGGCGCATCGCCTTCGCTGAAATCGGTCCACACCATGGTGGTGTCGAGGTAGAGCCGCGGGTACTGCTCGGCCAGGTCGAGGAACTCGCTGTACTCGGGGGTCCCCATGTGCGCGATGATCAAGCGCAGGGTCGGGAAGCGCCGCAGGAGTTCGGCGATGGGCGCGGGCCCGGTGAATTCGCCGGGGGCGGGGCCCGATCCGCAGTGGATCAGAACGGGCGTGCCGGTTTCGGCGAGGATCGCCCATACCGGGTCGAGCAGCGGATCCAAGGGCGAGAACGCGCCGACCTGGATGTGCACCTTGAACACTCGCGCGCCACGGTCGATGGCCTCGCGGACGTAGCGCGGCGCGTCCGGCTCGGGGTAGAAGGTGGCGGTGTGCAGGCAATCGGGGGTGCGTGCGGCGAACTCGGCGGTCCAGTCGTTGAGCCAGGCGCCCATCTCCGGCTTGTGCGGGTACACCAGGGAGGTGAACGCCCGGATGCCGAAGTCGCGCAGGGTCTTCAGGCGCACCTGTTCGTCGTCGCGATAGGTGATCGGCCACGGACGGCCCGTCAGTGGCCCCGCGGTGTCGAAGTAGGCCCAGACCTTGCGCATCACCTGGTCGGGCATGAAATGGGTGTGGACGTCGATGATCGCGGGCAGCTGGTAGCGCGCGCGGAAGCCGGCGAGGTAGGCGACAGTGTCTACGGTCATGACTGCTCCGGGTAGAGGCGGCGGGCCAGGGCGCCGACGCGGGTGACGAGGCGTTCGAAGAAGACGGCGGGGTCGGTGCCGATCACGATGTCGGCATTGGGTTCCCGGCCCCACATGCCCGCCCAGTCGGCGACCGTGGTGGCACGGGTGATGGTGCCGGCCAGCTCCACGTCGACGGTGGCCGGGCGGGTGGTCACCGAGGCCGGGTCGAGCGCGACCGCGGCCGCGAACGGGTCGTGCATGTGAGCCAGATATCCCAGGTCGTACTGGTGGTGGAAGTCGAAATAGAACCGCACCGCGTCGGTGAGATAGCGGATGATCGGATTGCCGGCCGCCGAACGGAATTCGGGGGGATCACCCGCACCGACATGCTCGATCGGAGCGCTGTGTGCCGCCTGTGCGAGCAGAACGAGATGTTCGGGCAGCATCTCGATGGACTCGGTGATATCCAGTGCGCACACCAGCGGCCTGCGCTCCGGTGGCGCCGCCGAGAAGGCGTCGAACACTTCCTTGGCCGCTTCGGGGTCGACGTGGATGTTCCACTCGTTGGTCGGAGTCGTATTGCCGGGATGGTTGAACGCGCCGCCCATGATGACGAGACGGTTCAGCAGACGCGGCAGCTCGGGTTCGATGCGCAGGGCCAGTGCGAGATTGGTCAGCGGACCGGTACACAGGCCGATCACCTCGCCCGGAGCGGCACGGACCAGGTCCACCCAGAGCTGGGCCGCCGATCGGGACGACAGCGCCCGCGAGGACACGGGCAGCTCGGCGTAGCCGAGTCCCTGCGGACCGTGGGTGTCCTCGGTGGTACGCAAGGGGACGGCGAGCGGCTCGGCCGCACCGAGCGCCACCTCGATCTCGGGGGCCCGGCCCAGGTCGAGCATCGCCAGGGTGTTCGCCGCGACCTGGGCGCCGTCCACGTTGCCCGCGGTGGCCGCGATGCCGATGATCTCGGCCTCGTCGCAGGCCAGCAGATACAGGATGGCCAGGGAGTCGTCGATTCCGGTATCGACGTCGAGGATGATCTTCTGCGGCACGTCATCGAGAGTAGCCGCGGGCCTGTCGAGGTCCGCGGCCAGTCTGCGGGTGGGTCAGTAGGTCGGGAGGGCGAATTCCTCGGTGTGGCCGAAGAAGATCTTCTTGGTGAGCGGACGCATCGGGCGCGACATCATCAGCCGCACGTTCGTCTTGGCGAGCCGCGTCAACAGCGGGGACTTCGGGATCATCATCGCCATGCCGCCACCGGGGATCTCCTTGGCCTTGTCGAGGAACGGCGAGATCTTGTCCTGGTAGCGCTGCTGCGCGGCGGCCAGATCGGCCGGGGTGGCCGCGATCTCGGCGGCCAGGATGTAGGCGCCCACGATGGCCATCGCGGTGCCCATGCCGGTCAGCGGTGAGCCGCAGTAGCCCGCGTCGCCGATCAGTGTCACGCGGCCGACGGACAATTCGGGAACGTCGACGCGGGCGACTTCGTCGAAGTAGAAGTCGGGGGTGGACTCCATCGCCGCGAGGACGGCGGGGGCATGCCAGCCCGCGTCGCCGATCGTCTTCCTGATCAGCGCGCGCTGAGCGTCGACGTCGCGGCGCAGCGCCGGGTCCGGCTCGGTGCGCATGGTGATGATCGCCTTGGCGGTGCTCGGGTCGGCGTCGGGACGGATGCCGAGCATGGCGCCGGGCACCAGGCGCATGCTGAACCAGCCGGGCTCCACATCGGCGGGCTTGGGCATGGTGAAGAAGGCGCCGTAGCCGCCGAGGTTGGTGCTGAACTTCTCCTCGGGCCCGAAGACCAGTCGCCGCGTCGCCGAGTGGATGCCGTCGGCGCCGATCACCAGGTCGAACCGCTCGGTGGCCCCGGAGGCGAACGTGACGTCCACGCCGGTGTCGTCCTGGGCGACCTGGTCGATCCACTCGCCGTAGCGGTAGTCCAGCTGACCGTTGTCGGCGGTGGCCAGCGCGTCGAGGAGCACGTGATTGAGGTCGCCCCGGGTGATCTCGATTTCGGCGACGGCGCCCTGTCCGTCGAAGTCCTCCATCGCCATCCTGGCGTAGATCTTGCCGTCGCCGTCGATGTAGGACATGCCGCGCTCGTCGAGCTGGTACTTGGCGATGCCCTCCATCAGGCCCATCCGCTCCGCGGCTTCCTTGCTCGGGCCGCGCAGGTCGACGGCCTGGCCGCCGGGGCGGGGGACCGCGGCGCGCTCGACAACGGTGGTGCGAATGCCGTTGCGCAGCAACTGGAGTGCGACCGCGTTGCCGGCGATGCCGCCGCCGGAGACGAGAACGTGGAGGGTGCTGGTGATGCTCATGATGTGTTTCCCGTCTGATGTACGAATGTCTTAGACATATGTCTAACAGAGATTTGCACGTCTGTCTAGAACAAACGTCTGAGACGATCGGGTAGGCTGCTGAGCATGGGAAACAGAGAAGATCTCCTGGCGGGGGCGCGCAAAGTGATTCTCGAGCGCGGCGTCGCGAAGGCGACCGCACGTGATATCGCCGCCGCGGCGGGGGTGAGCCTGGCCGCGATCGGCTACCACTTCGGGTCGAAGGATCGCCTCGTCACCGAGGCATTGAGTGAGGCGCTCGGCACCGGGATGGGCGATGCGATGGACGAGCTGATCGCCGCAGGCACCGGAAAGTCACCGCTGGAGGGGCTCGCGCTGCTGTGGAACGGGATGCCCGAGGTGTTCGCAGGCAATCACGAGGCGATGCTGGCCAGCCTGGAGAACATCGTGCGGATCGTGCGCTCCGACGACGCGCGGGCGCAGCTGGGCGATCAGCTGTCCGGGGCGTTCGCCGACCTCGGCGCCCATGTGCAGGCGGCCCACCCCGAGCTCGACGCGGCACAGGCCGCGGCGATCGGGCGGATGTATTTCGTGATCGCCCAGGGGCTCGGGATGCTGTGGCTGCTGGACCCGGGTGAGGTGGCTGTCGATGGTGATCAGCTCACGGTGGCGATCCGGGCGCTCGCCGGGAAGTGACCCGGCTGGTCACGGGCGGTGGTAGTGATCGGGCGCTTCGACCCAGAACGGCTGCGCTGATCCGTAGGGTGGCGCGGGCCAGCGATAGTCGTCGTAGTCGGCGAATGCCGGTGCGGCCGTGATCAGTTCGCTGTGCGTGACGGTCGACGCCGGCTCCGGCGGGGTCGGTGCGGGGTGGTCGGGGCAGCGGTCGTCCGCGGCCAGGAGCCAGGATGCGGTGCGTGCCAGGGAAACTCGGACGTTGCGGCCGAACCCGTCGTCGGCGCGAGCCAGCAGGGCATCCATGACGGCGGCGGCCAGCAGGTAGCCCGACCCGTGGTCGAGTGCCTGCGCGGGCAGTGCGCCGGGCCGATCCGGCGTTCCCTCGAGCAACGAAATGCCGGACACCGCTTGGACGATGCTGTCGAAACCTCGACGCGCGCCCCACGGTCCGCCCGTACCCCAGGCGGAGACCGAGGCCTCGATCAAGCCGGGACGTCGGGCAGCGCGGACACCGGCCGCGGCGAGGGCACCCGGGCGGTAGCCGGTGACCAGTACATCGGCCTCGTCGAGGAGGATCTCGAAGGTCGCCAGGTCGGTGCGCAGGTCGAGCAAGGTAGAGCGTTTGCCCTGGCCGTTGTCGGAGAACTGCCAGTCGATCTCGGGCAGGTGCGGTGGGTCGATCCGCAGCACGTCGGCGCCGAGCAAGGCCAGCGTCCGGGTGGCCACCGGGCCCGCGAGGACGCGGGTGAGGTCGAGCACGCGAAGGCCGCTCAGTGGTCGCTCGATGGTCGCCATGCGCTCGCCCGCACCTGGCCACGGCGTGGTGGGCGTGCGCGCGTCGCGCGCATCGACGGCGGCCAAGGGCCCGAGGGCGGCCGCGCGGCCCATCGGGCTGTCGGCCCATTCGCCCTCGGTGCGCACTCGTGCCGCGATGGCGCCCACGGCAGCGGCGGCGTCTTCGATCTCGGCGCCCTTCATCGCGGAAAACCGGGCGGTGAGCTGGGTGGCGTCTCCGGGGTCCGGGAGGTCGAGCGCGCGCAGCAATCGTTGCCGGTGGTGTGGGTAGTTCGCGTGGGTGCGCACCCATCCGTCGGCGGTGGGAAAGAAGCCCGACAGCTCGGCGAAGAACGCGGGCGCGCTACCGCCTCGCCGGAACAGCCGTTCACTGCTGAACGCCGCGGTCACCCGGTCGGCATCGAGGCGAACGGGGCGCGCGGGCAGGCCGTGCGCGACTCTGACCCGGTTGGCGGCCGCGCTCACTGCCGCGACCGAACCCGCCGCGAGCGCCCATACCGGTAGGGTGGCCGCCAACCGCGCACCGGGATCCGGCACGTCGGCATCGCTCGACGGCGGGAGTCCCAGTCCCGCCTCGTAGGCGTGGACGAGCTGCTGCGCGGTGGTCACATCGACCAGCCTAGTTGCGGTGAAGAGGGTGAGGAGCGTGATGTGGGCGTGAATACAGCTGCGACGGAGTGGGTTCGGATCCTGCGATCGGACGCGGTGGCACGCGGGCGTTTGACGTGTTTTCCGCCCGGCGGGGGATCGGCGACCTTCTATCGGGAGTTGGCGCGACACGTCGGCGCCGGTGTGGAAGTGACGGCGGTGCAGTATCCGGGCAGACAGGACCGGCTCGACGATCCGACGATCACCGACCTGCATCTGCTCGCCGACCGGATCGCCGCGGACATCGCGCGTCAGGCGGGACCGGCTCGCGCGCTGTTCGGGCACAGCATGGGCGCGACCGTGGCCTACGAGACCGCGCTGCGACTCGCCGCCGCCGGACAACCGCCCCGCGTCCTCATCGTCTCCGGGCGTCCCGCACCGGAATTCGTCGAAACCGGACAGCTACACACCGGGTCGGACACCGCGCTCATCGACGAGCTGGAGCGGCTGGCGAACGATCCCGCACCGGTGCGGCTGCTGCGTACCGAACCGGGCCTGGCCGATCTCGTGCTGCCCGCCGTGCGCGCCGACTACCAGGCGGTCGAGACCTATCGGCGTCGCCCGGGAGCACAGCTGAGCTGCCCGGTCGTCGCCTTGGTGAGTACCGAGGATCCGACGACCACGGTGGCCCAGGCCGAACAGTGGCGTGCGGTCACCGACGGGCCGTTCAGCCTGCGCACGTTCGGTGGCGGGCACTTCTACCTCGACGAACAGCACGCCGCGGTGGCGCAGGAGATCACACGGCACGTGAACTGAGCCGGCGCTGGTACAGGCGCGCGTAGCCGAGCCACGACACGAGCACCGTCAGTGCCGCCAGTGCGCGCACCAAGCCGAGCGCGCTGTCGGGGTAGATCACCCCGGTGAGGTAGTGGTCGATGAAGCCGGCGGCGGGCAGCTCGCCCACCCCCGCTTGCCTGCGCGCCCAGTTCTCGGCGTAGGTGAGCGGGCAGTCGAAGCCGATCAGGATGGTGCCGAAGCCCCATGCCACGGCGAGTGCGTGCAGGCCGATCGTGCGTGGCCATCGCCACGCCAGGAAGCCGCCGGCGACCACGTACGCGATGAACGCGACGTGGGTGACGGCGAGAACGTCGGCCAGCACCCGGAACGGCACCTATTCAGGATATGTACCGTGCTCCCCGGGCGGCATCATGATCATCATTCCGGTTCGGCATCGCTTGCGTCACCAGGGTGAAGGCCGGTAATCCTTGAGGAAGCAGCCGTAGAGGTCCACGCCGTCCTCGCCCTGCACAATCGGGTCGTAGACGCGTGCGGCGCCGTCGACGAGATCGAGCGGGGCGTGGAAGCCCTCCTCGGCGAGGCGGACCTTGGTGAAGTGCGGGCGTTCGTCGGTGATCCAGCCGGTGTCGACCGCGGTCATCAGGATCGAGTCGGCCTCGAACATCTCGAGGGCGCTGGTGCGGGTGAGCATGTTGAGCGCGGCCTTGGCCATGTTCGTGTGCGGGTGCCCCGGGCCCTTGTAGCCGCGCCCGAACTGGCCTTCCATCGCCGAGACGTTGACCACGTACTTGCGCCGGCCCGCCGCGGCGGCCAGGGCAGGCCGCAACCGTGACACCAGGATGAACGGGGCGACCGAATTGCACAGCTGCACCTCGAGCAGCTCGGTGGCCTCCACCTCGCCGACGGTCTGCACCCAGCTGTTGGTGTGCGCCAGATCGGGCACCAGACCACCGGCGTCGATGGCCACGCCCGCCGCGATCCGCTCCGGGGTGGCCGAACCGGCGACCAGCGCGAGTTCGGCGACATCGGTGGCCGACAGCGACGGCGTGAGCGAGGCGGTGAGTGCGGTCGGGTGGGCCTGCATGGTCTTGCCGAACGTGACCATCTCCGGCAGGACGCCCGCGGGCAGCGGCGCGGTCTCGGCGTCGACCAGGGCGCTGTAGGCGCCGGCCGATCGACGCACCGTCTGGGCCGCGTTGTTGATCAGGATGTCGAGGGGGCCCTGGGCGGCGACGTCGTCGGCCAGCGCCACGACCTGCGCGGGGTCACGCAGATCGATGCCGACGATGCGCAGCCGGTGCAGCCAGTCGGCGCTGTCCTCCATGGCGGCGAAGCGGCGGATCGCATCGTTGGGGAATCGGGTGGTGATGGTGGTGTGCGCACCGTCGCGCAGCAGCCGCAACGCGATGTACATGCCGATCTTGGCGCGACCGCCGGTGAGCAGGGCGCGTTTGCCGGACAGGTCGGTGCGGGCGTCGCGCTTGGTGTGGCTCGCGGCCGCGCACTCGGGGCACAGCTGATGGTAGAACGCGTCGACCTGGGTGTACTTCTGCTTGCAGATGTAGCAGGGACGCGCCTTGAGCAGGGTGCCCGCGCTGGCGCCCGAGGTGGACGAGCTGATCGGGATGCCCGCGGTCTCGTCGTCGATGCGCTGCGGGGACCCTGTCGCGGTCGCGGCGATGACGGCGCGGTCGTTCGAGGAGATCTGCTCCCTGGCCTCGATGCGACGGCGGTGCTTGAGCTTTTTGAACATGTGCCCGACGGCGCGCTGCACGGCGATGGAGTCGGGGTGTTCCTTCTCCAGCTGCCCGGCGCGTTCCAGTACCCGCAGACAGGTCGCCAACTCATCCGGATCGATCATGTTCTCGGTCATCGGGGAGTGCGACATTCCTTCGTGCGGGAGCGGTGGACGACATCTATTGTCGCATTGGCCGCGCGAGCGACCCGCTGGGTATCGTGATGGGCCGTCGCCGCAACCGCGCGACGGCTCTCGAACTCGACGGAGAACCGCGATTTCCCCGCTGGACACCGACACCGCAGACGCGCCGCGCAGGCGCAGGCTCGAACCCGACGAGCGACGAGCGCAGATCCTGGCGTGTGCCATCGACATGTTCGGTGAGCGGCCCTACGCGGCGGTGTCGACCGCGGAACTGGCCCAGCGCGCGGGGGTGGCCCGTGGCCTGATCAACCACTACTTCGGCAACAAGCGCGACCTGTATCTGGCGGTGGTGCGTCGCATGGTGACCCTGCCGCGTCAGGACAAGGTGTCCATTCCCGACGGCACACCGGGTGAGCGGGTCGACGCGATCGTGGGCTGGCTGCTCGACACCATCGCCGAGCACGGCACCACCTGGGTGAAGGTGACCAGCCACGAGGGTGTCGGCGACGACCCCGAGGTGCAGCAGATCCTCGATCAGGCCGACGATGCCGCCGCCGAACGCATGCTGGTGATGATCGGGCGCGCCGATCTGGCAGACAGTGCGCCTTTGCGCGCACTGGTCCTGGCCTACGCGGGTCTGGTGAAAGTCGCCGGGCGCGAATGGATCACCCGCGGCACCCTCACCAGAGCGCAGGTGCATCAACTGCTGGCCGACACCTTGCTCACGATGATCACCGTGACGATTCCCAGCGTGCTGATCACCGAGCCGGAACCGACCGGGGAATCGGGCGGGCGCTAGGAATCGAGCGCGCGACCCGAGCGCCGCATCGCGATCGCGGCGGCACTGTAGCGCTGGGGTCCGGCATGGCCGGGCGCGTGCCCGGTGCGGCCGAGCATCTGCTCGATCTTCTTCTCCCGGTGATGCTCGAACATCAGCGCACCGACACCGCCGCCGAGGAAAAGTAACGTCATGATCCCGGCCAGCACGGCCCATCCGGTGTGCTCGGTACCCGCCGCGACGAGGGTGCACGCGAGCCCGACGACCCCGATCGCGCACATGATGATGCCGGGAACGTTGTAATCGTCGGCCAGCAGATCACCGGCCTGGGCATGCCAGGCGCGGTCTGCCGACGGCGTGCTGTCGGACATGAGTCCTCCTCGCGAGCTCAGGGGTGCGCGCAATGGTGTACCTGATGACCAGCATGAACCTGTTCCGTCCGCCGGGGTAAGGGTGTTAGCCGGTTCGTTACCAGGGGGCTCGCGCGAGTTGACACGTTATGTCACTGTGACCCTATTTCGCGTTTGAGCTGTGCTACCGGGCTTTTACTCCTTATTCTCGTCGCAAACCCGGCGCCGCACCTGTTTCGTTGTGCGCCCGGGGAGATCGGAGAGGGACCCGGGGTTGATGGCACGGTACGAGGAATGGGATGACGACCCCGAGCAGGAGTCCGACGATCGGCGTTGGGACGGCCAGCGCTGGCCGCAGGTGAGCGCGGACAGTGCGAGCGGCGGTCGCCGCGGTGACCAACCGCGCGTGAATCCTTACTCGATGGTGGCGCTGGCCGCCGCGCTGGTGCTGCTGTTCCCGATCGCGATCGTGTTCGGGCTGCTGTCGTTCGGGCATCCGCGCGGGCGGGGGATCGCGGTGCTGGCACTGCTGCTCGGTATCTCCGAGGTGGCGGTCGCGGCAGCGATCGGGCTCGCCGTATTCGGTGGGTTGGACGTGTCGATGCCGGCACTCGCCCAGTCGGCGGCGACCACCACGCCGACGCCGGTGTCGGTGACCTCGCACACGGCACCGACGGTGACCGAGGCCGTCCCGGTGACGAGCCCCGCGGGCGGCGGCGAGAAGAGCGGCGTGGTCGAGAAGGGCACGGAGTGCACCGCGGAGAAGGCCGGTCTGCTCGGCGTCGCGGCAGACGGTGCGACATTGCTGTGTCTGCGCGGACCGAGTGGTCATACCTGGTCAGGGCCGTTCAAGGTATCGGGGTCCTACTACACCGCGGGGGCGAAATGCGATCCCTCGGTGGACAAATCGGGCCGTACCTCCGACAACCACGCGCTCGTGTGCGAGGGCAAGGGCAGCGCCGCGGTCTGGTCGCCGTGGACCACCGAATAGGTTCTCACTCCTTCTTGGCCCGGCTCGGTTGCACGCGCGGCGGCTCATTGGGCATCTTCGGATACTGCGGTGGCCACGGTGCGTCCATCAGCCCCGCTGCCATATCGCGCTCCGACATCGTCAGCAGCGGTTCGATCGATTGCGGTGCCCGGTTCGCCCAGGGATCACCCGACTCGGCGAGGCGGGCGGGCACGGTGGCCAGGGTGAGCTCATCGGGGACGACGGTGTCGAGTTCGGCCCAGGTGATCGGTGTCGACACCTGACCGCCGACCTTCGGCCGCACCGACCAGGCGCCGAACACGGTCTTGTGCGGGGCGTTCTGGTTGAAATCGATGAACACCCGCGAGCCGCGTTCCTCCTTCCACCACTGCGCGGTGATCTGCTCGGGATGCCTGCGCTCGAGCTCCCTGGCCAGCGCCACCGCGGCGGCCCGCACCTCGTAGCCGTCCCAGCGCGGTTCCAGCGCCGCGTAGATGTGCAGGCCGCGTGATCCCGAGGTCTTGATGGACGAGTCGACGCCGAGTTCGGCCAGCAGTTCGCGGGTGAGCACCGCAGCCCGGCGCAGATCATCGAAACCGATCCCGGGCGAGGGATCGAGGTCGATGCGTAGTTCGTCGGCGATCCGCAGATCCGGAACGTGATTGGGCCACACGTGAAAACCGAGACAGCCCTGATTCACCGCCCACAGGATGTGCGCGAGATCGTGGGCCACCAGCGCGTCGCTGGTGGTGCCGTTGGGGGTCGACACCTCCACGGTCTGCAACCAATCCGGCGCGGACTTCGGTACCCGCTTCTGGAACCACGATTTGCCCGACGCGCCGTCGGGATAGCGTTCCAGCAGTAGCGGCCTGCCGCCGATCACGCCGAGCAGCGGTTCGGCCACAGCGCGGTAGTAGTTGACCAGATCGAGCTTGGTCTCGCCGCGTTTGGTGAAGTAGACCTTGTCGGGATTGCTGATGGTCAGCGTCCGGCCGTCGATGTCGAGTTCCACCGCGGCGCTCATCGGCCGACTCCGAAGATTGCGTCGAGCTCGGCGGGCGCCACTTCGTCGAGCTGGGCGTAAGTGCACGAATCGGGGGTCCGGTCGGCGCGGAACCGCGCCAGCCGCCCGCCGTGGCGGAACCGTCCCGACTGCACGTGCTCGTAGCGCACTTCGGCGACCAGCTCGGGCCGCAGCGGCTCCCACGACAGATCCTTGCCCCCGCTCCAGCGGCTCTGCCCGCCGGGCATCTTGCCGTCGGCGTTCGCCTGCGCGGCGGCGTCGGCCCAGTTGCGCCACGGATGGTCGTCGAGCGCGTTCTCGCGCAACGGCGCCAGCTCGCCGAGCAATTCGCGGCGCCGGGCCGCGGTGAAACTCGACGCCACCCCGACATGGTGCAGATTGCCCTCGTCGTCGAACAGGCCGAGCAGCAGCGAACCGACGCCTTCGCCGTCCTTGTGCATCCGGTAACCGGCGACCACGCAGTCGGCGGTGCGCTCGTGCTTGATCTTGAGCATCACGCGCTTGTCCTGCAGGTAGGCCAGCTCGTCGGACTTGGCCATCACGCCGTCGAAGCCCGCGCCTTCGAAGCGGGTGAACCAGTCCTGAGCCACGTCGGGATCCTGGGTGATCGGCGTGAGATGGATCCGGCCGGGCGCGGCGTCGAGCAACGACTCGAGCTCGCGGCGCCGCTGCGCGAACGGTGCGGTGGTGAGATCGCGATCGCCGAGGGCGAGCAGGTCGAAGGCGACGAAACTGGCCGGTGTCTCCGCTGCGAGCTTGGTGACCCGCGACGCGGCCGGATGCAACCGCTGCTGCAAGGTGTCGAAATCGAGGCCGTGATCGGTGACGACCACGATCTCCCCGTCGACGACGCAGCGTTGCGGCAGCGCCTCCTTCAGCAGCTCGGCCAGCTCGGGGAAGTACCGGGTGAGCGGGCGGTCGTTGCGGGAGCCGAGTTCGATCTCGTCACCGTCGCGGAACACGACGCAGCGGAAGCCGTCCCACTTCGGCTCATAGCTGAGTCCTGGTTCGCGCGGCAGCGACGGCGTCGACTTGGCCAGCATGGGGCGCACTGGCGGCATCACCGGTAGATCCATCCGATCCTCCTCGCGGGTGTGTTCACCCGTGTCGACGATGCGAGCACGCCCGATTCATCGGTGTGTGAGGCGATCGTAGGACGGGGGACCGACACGTGCGCGGACATCGAGTGTGTGCCTGTCGCGCTCGCCGAGTCCGCGCCGGAGTTCATCGGCGGGCGCGACAGCGGCCCGGGAACGAGATCAGCTGTCGAGCCAGCCGTGCTCGTCGGCGAAGGTGGTGAACCGGTCGCGGATGGTGATGATCTCGGCCGCGGTGAGCGCGGGGGACGCTTCCAGCAGCAATTCGGTGATCTGCTGACGCAGTTCGTCGGGACCGAGCCGGTCGCCGCCCTTGCGCGTCTTGGGAGCGGCGGGGGGCTGTCCGACCCCGGTCAGGTTGATCGCCTTGGGACCCCGATCGCCTTCGGTCACATCGAATTCGAACAGGCGACCCTGGCGCAGCTCGTCCTCGTCGAGACCGATGTCGTTGACGTGGACGAATACATCGGGCCCGCCGTCATCGGGCCGGATGAATCCGAAACCCCGTGAACCGTCGAACGACACCAATTTCCCGATGGACACCAACAGACTCCTCGCTCCGCTTCCCGTCGCTACTCTAACGCGGCTTTTGGGCGATTTCGCCCGGAAAGTGGATAGTCGGCGAAATCTTGGGATTCGCGATGCGGGCGGCCTGACCGAGCATGGTCACGATCCGGTAACTGCGTGTTCACATCGGCTCATTAGCGTTGCTCACCTGTCGAAACGGTGTGGAGGTTGTGGACGCGTGTCGGACCCCGGTGTGGGGAGCAGATCGGGGGGATACGGCGCCGGTAGTGGCGTTTTGTCGGCGACGGCGCGCACCGGGAGCGACCCGGTGTGTGCGCGCCCCGCCGCGTCACCGGTGCTCGGCCCGCGACCGTGTCCGGCCCATGTGCCGCTGGCGCCCGCGCAGGAGCGGATGTGGCATGCCGCGCGACTCGGCCGGTCGGCGGACTGGAATGTCGCGCGGGCGATGCGCTTGCGTGGCGCGTCGGTCGACGTGGCAGCACTGCGGGCGGCGCTGAAACTTCTTGTCGGTCGCCATGTTCCGCTGCGCACCCGGTTTCCGGCGACCGAGCTCGGCCCGGCTCAGTGCGTCGTCGACCCCGACGATGTCGTCCTCGATGTGGCCGAATGCGGCGTCGGCGAAGCCGAACTCGCCCCCGCCGTCGCCGCGCTGGCCGGGCAGCCCTTCGACCTCGCCCGCGACCTGCCGGTGCGGGCGCGGCTGTTCGTGCTCGGGCCCGACGATGTGGTGCTCGCCCTTGTCGTGCACCACATCTCGGTCGACGGCCGCTCGATGGGCCCGCTGATCCGCGATCTCGTCACCGCCTACCTGGCCTGTCGCGCCGGTACCACCCCGCACTGGCCGCCGCTGCCGATCAGCTACATCGACTACACCCTGTGGAAGCACGAGCAGCTCGGCGAGTTCACCGACGAGTGGAGCCGGGCCACCCATCAGCTGAGGTACTGGGCCAATGCGCTGGCCGGCCGCCCCGCCCTGCTCGACCTGCCCGTGCGTGAGCTCCCCGCGGCCCCGATCGACCCGGTCGCCGGTGCGCTGCTGCCGATTTCGTTCGACGCCTCGACCCATGCCGGGCTGCTGCGGATGGCGCAGGAGGGGCGGGCGAGCCTGTTCATGGTGTTACAGACCGCGTTCGCGCTCACCGTCGGCGCGTTCGCGCGCAGCGCCGATGTCACGGTCGCCACGGCGGTTTCGGGTCGCGATCACCGCCTGCTCGACGATCTCGTCGGCAACTTCTCCGCTGATGTGCTGATGCGCGTGCGCCTCGACCGTGCCGCCGATGTCGGCGAACTCCTCGATCAGGTGCGCCGGGTCGCGCTAGCCGCGTACGCCCACCCCGATACCCCCAACCCACGCCTCAAGCGCTGCCTGCCGCAGGACGCAGCGCTGCCGCTGTTCCAGGCCACCCTCATCCTGCAGCGAGCGGGGGCGCCGCGCACGCCCGTCGAAAGCACTCCCGCACAGGGGCTTTCGATCACCGAGGTGCCGACCGGGGTGGTCAGGGCCAAGCACGACCTCGAGTTCGGGCTCACCGACCACTACGATCCGCTCGGAGCGCCCGCCGGGGTCGACGGGTCGTTCATCTACCCGATCGCCCGGTTCGACGAGGCGACCGCGCAGCAGTTCGTGGCGCGCTTCCGCGCGGTCGTCGGGCTGCTCGCCGACGGGTATCGCGGACCGCTCACAGTGCTGCTGGCGACCACCGGGCGCGGTTGTGCGCTGAGCACCGCGCGCCGCGCCACCCGGGTGCTCGTCTGATCAGCCGCCGCGCTCCATCGCGTATCCGGCGTCGCGCCACGCGACGATGCCGCCCGCGAGGCTGAACGCCTCGTAACCCGCGCGGTGGGCCACCGCGGCGAAACGCAGCGAGGTTTCCCCGACCGGGCACACGAACACCACCGGCCGGGACCGCGGAAACGGCACGCCCTGGGTGAGCATCTCGTCGAGCTGGTCGTCGCGGATGTTGAGCGCGCCCGGGACATGCCCGACGCGGTAGGCCATCGCGCCGCGGGTATCGACGACGGTGGGTCTGGCGGTGCGGTCGAGTTCGGCCAGCTCGGCGGGGGACAGCGTCGGCGTGGTGTCGTCGGGGCTCGGGGGCGGGGGCCCGGTGGGCTTGCCGAACAGCTCCGGCCTGCGTTTGGCGAGATAGGACAGATACGGTTCGATCCGGTCGCACACGATCAGCACGGCCACCAGTGCTCTGCCCTCGGGGCGTGGTGCCGCGGCCAGGGTGCGAAGGGCGGCGCAATAGCCCGCGCCGCTGGTGGGTCCGGCGAGCACGCCGTAGCCTCGCATCAGGTCGAGGGTCGACTCGATGGCCGCGGCGGAGTCGACGGTGACGATCTCGTCGTAGAAATCGGGCCGGAACAGGCCGACGTCCCACATCTCGCGCTCGGAGCGGATACCGGGGATGAAATCGAAGCGGTCCGACACCACCCCCACGGTGCGCAGGCCCGGATGGTGGGCGAGCAGGGCGGTGGCGGTGCCTCGGGTGGAGCCGGTGGTGCCGAGTCCGCCGATCAGGTAGTCCAGGTGGTCGATGCTCGCGTTCGCGAGGTCGGTGGCGATCTCGGTGCCGGTGCCGTCGTGATGGGCGGCGATATTGCGCTCGTTCGTGTATTGCGAGGGGTGATACCAGTGGTCGGGCGCCTGACCGATGGTCTGCTCGATCACCGCCGAAACATCATCGGCGGCATGGGGATCAGGGCATTCGGACAGGCCGGGAAGTTCCACGATCTCGGTCCCGAGCAGTTGCAGCAGTTGGCGGACCTCGCTCACCCGGATCCGGTTGGTGACCGCGCGCAACGGGATGCCGTGCAGTGCGCCGAGTACCCGTAGCGCTTTGGCGGTGTTGCCGCTCGACGCCTCGATGAACGACTGCCCGCCCGCGCGCACACGCTCGAGGTCGTCGCGGATCATCGCCCAGGCGACGCGGTCCTTCACCGAACCGAAGGGGTTGTGCGACTCCAGTTTCGCGTACAGCTCGACCTCGGGCAGCCCGTGGACGGCGGGGTCCAGGCGCAGCAAGGGGGTGTTGCCGATCAGCTCGGTGATGTGGGTGTAGACCATCACCGGCCCCCGGGCCGATAGTCGGCGTCAGGGCACAGCACGAACTGTCCTTCTCGGTGCAGCACAGCGACTTTCGCGGGTGTCGGGTGCATGCCGGCCTGCGCGGCCGACAGGTCCGTGTGGTAGGCGGCGGTATTGGGGAACACCACCGGATCGCCGGGGGACGGTAGCTGCTGAACTCGCACCTGCCGCTGGGTGATCAGATCGCGCTCGAGACACAGGTGCCCGGCGAAATACACCCCGGCCGGGCGCGGCTCGGCTACGTCGGCCAGCACGATCGGATCGATGAGCACCTCCTGGTCGGCGGCGGTGACGGTGTCGCGGCTGAGATCCAGATGGACCAGCGTCGCGCCGTTGCCTGCCTGTTTGACGAACTCGACCTGGGCCACGGTGATGCCTGCCTGGTCGACCAGCGCTTTGCCCGGTTCGAGCCACAGATGGAGGAGATTGTCGGTGAGGACCGCCGCCAGCGCCCGTCCACCGTGCCCGGGCAGCGGCGCGGCGAGCAGTTCGGCGAGGATGTCGGCGGCGGGTTCGGTATTGGCGTACTTGTGGAACACCGGTGCGCCGTGCACCATTCCCTCGGCGACGTGATAGCCGAAAGTGTTGTTGCCCCAGTGCATCGCGGGGCCACGCCCGAGCAGGCCCGCCCGCAGTGCGTGGTCGTAGGCGTCGTACCCCCCGGCATCGGCGGTGAAGACCTGGCGCAGGCCGCCGCCGATATCGAGCACCGTCGGCGTCAGGCCGTGCGCGTAGGCCCGTTCGATCAGTTCCAGACAGTCGCCCACGGCGTTGACCCGTTCCGCGGTGGCAGCGGTATCGAGGTGAAAGGCGAATCCCAGCAGCCGCAGCCGGTCTCGGTGGCGTACCAGCAGCTCCAGCGCCGTGGCCACGTCGGCGAGGTCGATACCGAACCGGCTCGGTGAGCTGCCGGAGAATCCCGAAATACGCAGCAACACCGGGACAGCCGCCGCCGGGGACGCCAGCTCGGCCAGGGTCGCGAGTTCCCAGAGGTTGTCGACATTGACCGTCGCCGCGGCCGTCAACGCGGCCCGCAGCAGCGTGGCGCCCTTGGGCCCGGTCACCTCGATGCGATCGGCGGGGAATCCGGCGGACAGCGCGGAACGCAGTTCCCCCGTGGACGCCACATCGACGGCGATTCCCGCGTGCGCGGCCGTGTGGGCGAACGCCGCCGAGCGATTCACTTTGTGCGCATAGCAGATTCGATGCCGGACCGCTGCGTTGTCGAGCACGGCGCGCAGTGCGGCGAGGTTGGCGGTGAAGATCTGCGGGAACACCAGATGCACGGGGGAGCCGTAGCGGCGCTGCGCGGCGCGCACGCCGTCGCGATCGGTGAGGAACGCGGCGACGAGCGGATGCAGCGCGGCGGGAACGGCGGGCGGGATCATCCCACCGACGCGCCGGGCACCCGCGCCGGCACGTCGTCGACCGG
Source organism: Nocardia sp. NPDC056952 (assembly GCF_042674185.1). Lineage (NCBI taxonomy): Bacteria > Bacillati > Actinomycetota > Actinomycetes > Mycobacteriales > Nocardiaceae > Nocardia > Nocardia sp. NPDC056952. The sequence goes on from NZ_JBHURA010000003.1 coordinate 890,974, forward strand.
GTTGTAGCCGCCATCGCGCAATGCCTCGAAGACACGGAACCTGTTGCGCGGACTGCGGATCCGGGCGATCACCCGCTTGGACTCCAGATCGATCTCGACGACCGGGATCTCCATCGACTCGAGCAGAGCGGTGATCGTGCGCACACAATGTCGGCAGCTCATATCGGGAACGTAGAAGACGCCGTCGTCGCCGTTGGGTGCGGTGCCCGGCTGTTCCTCGGTCAGGTCCTGGAGCACTTCCACCGAACCTGTCAGCGCGGCGAACGTCTCGACGAACTGATCGACGACCGTGGCGAGAATGTGCACACCGGCGCCGTCGACGTCGTGCTGGGTTGCCGCGAGACAGGTGGGTCGCGTGTCGGCGGGCAGCAGCGCGTATTGCCGTGAGATCAGGTCGAGGTCGTCGTGGTATTTCGCGACGGCCGCTTCGGTCTCGAGTCCCTCCTCGCTGGTCGCGCGCAGCATCACCGCGTGCGCGTCGGCGATGGTGGCGTCTTTCATCGCGCGCAGGACGGCGATCGAGTCGGCGGTGTAGCGCACGGACCCGTCGGGCTGGGTGGCAAAGCGCACCGGGATCATGCCGCGCCGGAAGGTCGATGCCTGCAATTCCCAGAACCAGCGGGTGGCGACGGCGGTGAAGATGCCGCAATCACGCATCCCGGTGGCGAATTCGACGAGCCCGCGATAGGGGGTGTCGGCGGCGATCAGCCCGTGCTGGACCAGTGCGCGCCCTGTTGCCTCGATACCGACCCGGAAGATCTCGTGCGGATCGTGATCGGTGGTGGTCGCGGAAAGAACGCCGTGATCGTGGGCGGGGAGGGCCGCGGCGCGCGCCGGGAGTCCGGATGCCGCCAGCGAATGCCACAGCGCGAGGACTGTTTCCCGCGCGAGCACCGCGAGTTCGGGGCCCGCGCCCGCGGTGTGGAAGTACCCGGTGTTGGGAATGCCCGCGCTGTCGGTCCACGTGAGGCGGTGGGTCGCGCTGGTCACCTGATCCGGGCGGCACGGGCGCATGAACCGTTCCAGGTACATCCGCTGGGACTGTGTGAGCGCGGCACCCGATTCAGGCTGTAATGCCCTGGCGCGGTAAGTGATTCGGGTCACGGGCGCCGGTTCGGTGGCGGCGAACAGTCCGGGAGCGGCCAGGCGGGCCAGTACCCGCGACGCGGCGCGACGATCGTAGTGCTGCACGGTGGGCGAGCCCATCGTTCCTCCTCGGCGTCGGGGGCTTGAAGGACAGGTCGTTCAGCGCCCGTGGCCGGCGATGCCGGACACGCAGGCGACGAATCGGTCGATCTCGTCGAGGGTGTTGTAGAGGTGGGTACTCACCCGCACCGAACCGTTCCCGGCATCGGCCGAGGGCACGCAATGCGCTCCGGTTCGCACCAGGAAGCCGGCATCGGCCAGGACGAACCCGAGGTCGGCCGCGCTGATCGTGTCGAGGGTGAACGAGACGATCCCATAGCCGACGGCGCACGTGGCGTGGGCGGGCCCGGGAAGGAAGTCGAGCCCGGGAACCTCGCGCAGGCCGTCGATGAGCCGCAGGGTGAGCACCCGGTTGTGCTCGGCGACAGCGAATCGGTCGAGCTCGTCGAGGAGGTCGAAAGCTGGTGCCAGGGACAGGATCCCGGGGATGTTGTGGGTACCGCCCTCGAGCAGCTCGGGCATTCCGGTGCCGACGAGACCGGTTTCGGTGATCCTGACCCCGGTGTTCCCGCCGGGCAGGAAGGGCCGCAGCCTGTCGTGCACCCGGCGGTGGCAGTACAGCAGGCCGATCCCGGGCGCACCGAACATCTTGTGTCCCGCGAAGACCGCGAAATCGGCACGCAGCGCGGTCACGTCGACCGGGAGGTGCCCTCCGCTCTGCGAGCAGTCGAAGCACAGCAGGATCTCGGGGTCGATCCGGCCGTGCAGTTCCTCGAGGGTGGTGAGCCCGCCGTACACGTGATGGAGGTGGCTGGTGGTGATCAGACGGGTGCGCGGACCGACCCGCGCGAGGATGTCCTCGATGTCGGCTTCGCCGGTCGCGGTGCTGCGATAGGGCCGCAACACGATTCGGCGGCCGAACCTGGCGAGGGTGTCGCGCAGGTGGTGCCACGGCAGCACATTGGCGGCGTGATCGGCCGGGTTGTAGAGGATCTCGTCGCCGTCGTCGAGCTCGGCCAGGCCCCAACTGTGCGCGATCGCGCCGAGTGCGGCGGTGGCTCCGCTGGTGAACACGATCTCGTCGACGTGGTGCGCGCCGAGGAAACCGGCCGCCCGGGTCCGGGCGGCGGCGATCCGCGCCGACAGCGCGGTGGCCCAGCCGTAGGTGCCGCGGCCCGCGTTGGCGGTGTGCTCGCGGTGGTAATCGGTGACAGCCGCGATGACGGTGTCGGGCTTCTGCGTCGTCGCGGCACTGTCGAGGTAGACCACCGCGGGATCGGCCAGGGCCGGAAACCGCGTGCGAATCGAGGCGGGCACCGGGGTGGGCGCGTGCCGGATCACCGAGGCGGCGGCGAGCTCGGGCCGGACGGGGTGCACCCGCTCAACGATACGCACGTTTCTGGTACTGCTCGCGAAGAATTCTCAGGCGCAAGGCTTTTCGGTGTCGCCGGTCGGTATCGGGCTCAGTAGTTGCCCTGCAGGTACTCGACGAGGTGTTCACGTTCGGCGGCCAGTTCGGTGATCTCGCTCTTCACCACGTCACCGATACTGACGATGCCGACGAGCCGGTCGGACTTCACCACCGGCATGTGCCGGATCCGGTGCTCGGTCATCACATCGCGCAGCGAGGACACGTCCTCATCGGGCCCACAGGTGCGAACCCGGGCGGTCATGATGTCGGTGACCGGCCGGTCCAGCAGCGCGGCGCCGTGGACGTGCAGATGACGCACCACATCGCGTTCGGAGACGATGCCCGTGATCACGGCGCCATCGGGGGAAACGACCACCGCGCCGATATTGTGGTCGGCCAGTGCCGCGAGCAGGTCGCGCACGGTGGTCTGCGGCGGCACGGTCGTGACCGCCCTGCCCTTGTTGCGCAGGATCTCCGCTATCCGCATACGCGCACCACCTGTCCGGATCGATCGTCGCCCACCAGCATGACCTGTCGGAATCGGTCTGACCAGCACGAAGACGTTACGACCGCACTATTCGTCGTCCAGCCCCGCGGACAGGTACGCGGCAGCGGCCAGCCACTGACGGCACTGCGGACCATGGATGTCGTGTTGGCTCAGCATCTCGCGCGCCTGACGGTAGGTGAGCCCGTTCGGCTCGTCGCTACACGCCGTGGGCGGTACACCTGCGGCACTGAGGTGTCGCTGAAACGGACTGCTCATCGAGTCCCCTCCCATTCGGCGACGGGAGGCCCGCCCGGCTGGGGGAGCCGAGGTACCTCCCGGTGATCTTGCGGCCTGAGTCTACGGGCGGTTCATTTTCGAATGCAAGCACATCTGCACGCTCGTTGCGGCCGTGTCGGCTCGCGATGGGGTTGCGGCGCTTACGAATTCAGGGGGCTGGACGAGACGGTCGGCGCCTGGCCGCGGTCATGACGCCGGGTAAGTACCGACCGGTGCGCGGTGGCGTTTCGCGTGTTAATGTCCCCATCGCGCAAGGCAGATGCAAGAACGTTTGTGCGTGCATCTGCAATTTTCGTACCGGTGGGCATCATTCGACAACGAGGAGTGCGGTATGTCCGGAATGCAGCATGATCAGCGTGAACGCCCCGGAGACGGCGCGTGGCGCAAAAGCACCTACAGCAACCCCAGCGGCAACTGTGTCGAGGTCGCCGAAGCCGCCGACGGCTCGGTCGCCGTACGCAACTCGCGCGACCCGCAGGGGTCGGTGATCTTCTACACCCGGCCCGAGATCGACGCATTCATCCGCGGCGCGAAGGCCGGAGAGTTCGACTACCTCACCGGGTAATCGGTAGGATCTGGGTCCATGACGGCTGAACCCGACGAGATCGGTCGCGTACAACCTGTTGTCGACCGTGGCCCCACCGTGTTGCGTATCGCGCTCGGTGGCCAGTTGCGCAAGCTACGCGAGGGCAAAGGCATCACCCGCGAGGCCGCGGGTGACGCGATCCGCGGCTCGCACGCCAAGATCAGCCGACTCGAGCTGGGCCGCACCGGTTTCAAGGAACGCGACATCCGGGATCTGCTCACGCTCTACGGCGTGCACGACCCGGTGGAACGCACCTCGTTCTTCGAGTTGGCCAGGCAGGCAAGCGAACCCGGCTGGTGGCATCGCTACAGCGACCTGCTGCCGTCCTGGTTCAGCACCTACCTCGGGCTCGAGCAGGCGGCCAGCCAGATCCGCACCTACGAAGCACAGCTGGTACCCGGCCTGCTACAGACGCCGGAGTACACCAGGGCGATCGTCACCCTCGGTTTCGACGACGCCGAAACCGATCGCCGGGTCCAGGTTCGGCAGTTACGCCAGGATGTCCTGCGCCGGGTCGACCCGCCGGTGGTGTGGGCGGTGATCGACGAAGCCGTGCTGCATCGTCCGATCGGCGGGCGTGAGGTGCACCGGGCCCAGCTTCGCTACCTGGCCGAGCTCTCGGAACTGCCGAACGTGACGGTGCAGGTGCTGCCGTACTCGGCGGGCGGGCACGCGGCGGCGGGTAGTTCGTTCAGCATTCTGCGCTTCGGCGAGCCGGAACTGCCCGATATCGTCTACCTCGAGCAACTCACCAGCGCGCTCTACCTCGAGCGCCGCCAGGACCTCGCGATGTATCTGTCGGTGATGGATCAGCTCAGCGTCCAAGCCGAACGGCCGGATCGCTCACGCGAGATACTGCTGTCCTACGCCGAGCGGGACTGACAGCCGAGCGGGACTGACAGCCGAGCGGAGTTGATCGGTCGGGCGGACTCGAACACGGAGAGCTGATCGGACTGCGCGCGAGAGGCGGGGCAGTCGATCGGCGGGTACCGATTCGCGGTCAGTACCGGATACAGCCGGCGGCGATACGCCAGAAAGTATCGGGAGTCAGCGTTTGCAGATCCCAGTCATCGGCCAGTTCGTGCGCGGTGGTCACGATCCGGTCGATATCGAAATCGTTGCGGGTCGCCGCGCCGGTGGATTCCACGGCGTCGATGACGAAGGCGACCGCGCTTTCCCTCGACCATCGAGCGGAGCCGGGGTGATCGGCCGCCGCGCGATCGGCGAAACCGAAACGGCTCGTGGTGTTGTTCATGTGAATGCCCCTGTGCTTCTCAGGCAGTGGCAAACCCAAGGCAATCTTGGCCCCGGGTGTGCCGCTCGCGGCCTCCCCTGACTATCCCCTGAATTGTGTTGCGGCCCTGAGTTTAGGACGGAGAGACTTTCAGATGCAAGCACATCTGCACGATCGATTCCGTCTCGATGCGGTGCATTTCCCGGCTTCTGAGCGGCGAATCCAGGGTGGCGCCACCACCTCCGTCAAATGTGGCGCTCGAATAGTGGCGTGACCGGCGGCTGGTTGTGTTCATCAGGTGGCGACAATGCGGCACGACTTGACGACAATCGCGCTCAGCAGGCGAAATATGTTGTGATAGTTAATTTGCGGCTATCAAATGGCCGCGACGGCTGACTCGATCGTCTCCGATCCGGAGACCAGCTCCAGTGTGCGCCGAAAAGTGTTGTCCGCGACCAAGATCGACGCGAGTGTCGCGGCGACATCGGCGCGTGGCACCGAATCGCGCGGAATAGGCGGTGGTCCGAGCGTGATCAGACCGTTGCCTTCGGTGTCGGTGAGCCGGCCCGGTCGCAGGATCGTCCACGCCAGCGCGCGAGTCCGCAGGTCCTCCTCGGCGCGGGTCTTGGCGTCGATATAGGCGGCCCACACCTCATCGGTCCCCGGGGCGGGCGGACTGCCCGCGCCCATCGTCGAGATCTGGACGAACCGCGCGACGCCCGTGTGCTCGGCGGCGTCGGCCAGCTGTACCGAACCGTTGAGGTCGACCGTGTACTTGCGCGCGGCACCGCTGCCCGCGCCCGCGCCCGCGGCGAACACCACCGCGTCCGAACCTGCGACCGCCGCCGCGAGGTCGGCGGGGGTGTCGCGTTCCATGTCGTAGATGACCGGCACGCCGCCGGTCGCGGCGATATCGGCGGCTTGGCCGGGTTCACGGATGAGCGCGTGGACGTGATCGCCGCGCCGGGTGAGTACCTGGGCGAGCAGGAGAGCGATTTTGCCGTGTCCACCGGCGATGACGATGCGCATGGGATGCTCCTATCAGCGTTCGGGGCCGCCGGGATTGCAGTTCGCCGCCACCGTGGCCTGATATCCGACTACGGGGCGCCACGGTTCGAGATTCCAGCTCGGCTTGTCGGGCGCTACCATCCTGGCCCAGACCCAGTGACACACGAACTGGTCGCGCATCCCCGGCGCGTCGGCGTCGGCGTCGAGGGCACGTACTTCCTGCCACGCGAGTTCGTCGGTGCCGGGCGCGGCGGTTTTGCGGCCCGCCTGGGTGGGGAAGACGAGCAGACGGGGGCCGTCGACGTTCTCGGTCCAGGTCACGTGATCGATCAGGGGCAGGCCCGCGTAGGGGTCGACAGTGGTGGTGGGCGGCGCGATGGTGGCGGGCACCCGCTTCGTGGTGGTCGTCGTCGGGGCGGTGGTGCTGGGTGCGGTGGCGACCTCGGTGGTGTCCGCCGAGCCGCAGCCGGTGAGGACGGCCGCCGCGGCCAGTGCGAGCGGGAACTGCCACCGTGTCACGAATGCCCTTTCTGTCACCGCGGGCCGAGCAGCGCCCGCCGTGCCAGCTTAGTGCGGCCGGCGAGGCCGCGCCGCGAGCGTCAGTGCCACAGCGACCGGCAGGGCAACCGGCGCAGGCCGGGGCCGACATTGCCGTCGACGGTCACCAGCAGGCCGGAATGTACGGCCGCCGAGGTGAACTCCCACGCCTCGGCCTGGGTCGCGGCGTATTCCAGGACCAGTGCGTCCTCGGGGGTGGGGCCGTCGAAGTAGACCGTGATCCGCCGGGTCGGTATCTCGTTCGGGTCGATGCGGTGGAGGGTGGCGGCGATGTTCTCGTCGGTGGGAATCATGGCGTGCTCCTTTCGCCCCGGCACTGGTGAGCGCCTTCCTACTCGACGGTAGGTCTTGCACCATCGAGAGGAACACGTTCCGATTTCGCTTGGAGATCTCACAATCCACCTGTCGCCGCGGCGGTGCGCCCGCATATCGGCGTCCTGCCTCCGGTCACAACCGCACACAGGTGAGGTTGTGAGCTCCGCCGATGTTCGCGGCGACCCGTCGACGAGGAGCCACGGTACCGGCGAAGATCGGTCTCGACAGCAGCGACACGGGAGGGACAGCCGCATGATCTGGGATGCCGCGGCACGACACAGCAGGCCGGGCCGAACACTATTGGTCTGCCTGGCGGCAGCGGTGCTCACCGTGGTCCCCGCCGCGGCAGGCCACACCACACCGCTGTACCCGACTGCCGACCCCGACCCCTTCTACAGCCAGCCGGCCGACCTGGCCGAGCACAAGCCCGGCGACGTACTCGGCGTACGGCAGATGCCGGCGCTGGCCATGTTCCCCGACACCACCATCACCCTGATCCAGTTCCGGTCCACCAATTCCGCGGGTGACCCGATCGCCGCGACGACGACGGTGCTGCAGCCGAACAATCACCGCACCGACGCCCCCGTGCTGTCCTACCAGCACATCATCAACGGTCTCGGCACGCGCTGCTCGGTCTCCAAGGTCCTCTACACCGACGATCCGGACCTGATGGTGCGCGAGGCGGTGGCCTGGAACTACGCGCTCAAGCGCGGCTGGACGATGGCCGTGCCCGACCACCTCGGACCGAATTTCGCCTACGGGGCAGCGAAATTGGGCGGCCAGGTGACCCTCGACGGTATCCGCGCGGTGCGCCAGGTCGAGCAGTTGCGGGTCGGCGGCAGCCGGGTCGCGATGGCGGGGTACTCCGGTGGCGGCATGGCGACGGCGTGGGCGGCGGCATTGCAGCCCGAGTACGCGCCCGAGCTCGAGATCGCGGGGGCGGCGATGGGCGGGGTGCCGATGAACCTGGTGTCGATGCTCGAGGGGCTCGGCTTCGGTTCACATCCGGTGTTCGGTCTCGCGCTGGCTGCGGGGATCGGGCTCGAACGGGAATACCCCCAACGGTTCCCGATCAGCGATCAGATGAATGCCAGCGGTCTGGCCGCCCGCGCGTCGATCCGTGACGCCTGCACCAACGACATCCTCGGGGCGGGAGCCGGGCGCGGCATCCTCGACTTCGCGGCCACCACCTCACTGGTGGAGGATCCCGAAGCTCGCTCTGTGGTGGAGGAGAACAGCCTCGAGCTGTATCCGGGCGCGCCGACAATGCCCGTCTTCGAATGGCATTCGCCGATCGACGGCCTCATCCCGGTCGACGCGATCACCTCCACCATCCATCGCTGGTGTGCCGCGGGCGCCAAGGTTGTCAGTCAGCAGACACCGACCCCGGACCATCTGACCGCAGCTGTGCTCGGACTGCCTTCCGCGCTGAGTTGGCTCGATGCCCGGCTGCAGGGGGAACCGGCGCCCAGCACCTGCTGAGCCGGTTCGATCGGCCCGGATCCGCTCGCCCCGAAGCGGATCCGGGCCGATTCGCGTCGTCACGGACGATTCTTGTTGCGATACAGCGGCATTGCGCACACGACTCGGGCACAACGCCGAAGCCGGTTCGCCGCGCCCCGTAGCGTGAAGGATCTGACGACGGCGCGGTGGGGGAGTTTCGGCGGGGGTCGGAGCACCGCATAGTGGCACGTCATCGACGAATCCGTTGCCACCCGAAGGCGTGTGTGCCATGAGATCTGTTCGAGTACTTGTCGGTTCGATGCTGCTGCTCGGCTCCTTCGCGGCAGGCACGGCGGCCGCCGAGCCGCCACCGACCCAGGAATTCCCGGTGCCGCAGGTGGGGACACCCGGTTTCCTGCCCGATCTGCAGCGCTGGATCGACCAGGTGATTCCGTCGCCGATCCCGGCGAACGCCGCCGATCCGGCGGCCGAACTCGCGGCACTGCACGCGGCGGTGCTCCCGTCGGCGGTCGGCGATCCGATCTTCGACCAGTGGCCTGCCGGGCTCGACGAGTTGTCGCCCGGCGATCTGATCGAATCCCGCGACGTCACCGCGACCGCGGCCTGGTTGACCCTGGTCCCCATCCGCTCGGCGACGCTGCTGAAATTCCGCACCGACGACGCCCACGGCAGATCGTCCTACGCCACCGCGACCCTGATCGTGCCCGCCACCGAGTGGACCGGGCCGGGGGATCGCCCTGTGCTGGTGAACAACCTGCCCATCGACGCGCTGGGTCGCAAGTGCACTCCCGGCTACTCGCTGGCGCACGGCCTGACATCGCAGTCGAGCTCCACAGAGTTCATTCCGCCGACGACGCAACTGGCGGTCCTGCGCGGGTACGCGGTCCTGGTGCCCGACCACGAGGGCCCGTGGATGGCGTACGCCGAACCGTATGTCGCCGGGCACGCGGTGCTCGACGCGATCCGGGCGGTGCGTGGTGTCGACCCGGCGGCCTACGGCGACAGCCGATTCGCGATGACCGGCTATTCCGGTGGCGCCATCGCCACCCACGGTGCGGCCAAGCTGATCGATTCCTACGCACCGGAACTGGCCGACGTCATCGTCGGCGCGGCGCTGGGCGGGGTGCCCGCCGACTTCGAAATCCTTTCGCGCAGTATGAATGCCAACCTCGCATCCGGAATATTTATGGCCGCGACCTTCGCGATCGGCCGGGAGCGACCCGAAATCCTCGCCGCGATGAACAATCTCGGGCGCTGGGTCACCACCTCGATCATGAAAGATACGTGCGCCAGCGTGTTCGCGGTGCCGGGAATCTTGCACCTGCCGATCGATGTGGGCGCCAACATCGCCGATCCGCTGCGTTCGGAACTGGCCACCGAGATCTACGAGATCACCCGGATGCAAGGAATGCGGTCGTCGACTCCGCTCTACATCTACAACGGTGACCAAGAGTGGTGGATTCCCGCCGAGGGTGCGCGCAATCTCTACGATGAGCAGTGCGAACTCGGGGCGAACGCGGTGTATCGCGGCGTGCTCGGTGAGCACATCATCGGCGCGGCGACCGGCTATCCGGAGGCGGTGCTGTGGCTCGACGAGCGACTTCTCGGAGTCGCGGCGCGCAGCGAGTGCTGAACATTTTCCTGTGCCCTGTCATGGCACTTTTCGAGGGGCTGTGGTGACCTACCCAGACCACGCGTGACAATCGTCTCGTAAGTAATTCTGCGGCTTATGTTTTGGGCGGTTTCGACAAGCCATTCGTTCTCCCGGAAGAAAAGGGCGACGAATATTCGAATCGCACAGGAAGACAAGTCAACACATGAAATCTCCCAGTCGCAGGCGCACGCTGCACACGGCGGTATTCGCCGGAGTCGGCGCCCTCTCCATGGTGTTCACCGGGCCGGGGGCGAGCGCGGCTCCCGCCTCGGCGCCGACCGAGCAGGATCTTGCCGGCATCATCTCCGAAGGCCGGCAGGTCGCCGGCTCCGGGTCGGCGTGCACCTCCGGCAGTGGCGCCGGATCCGGTAACGGGTCCGGTGACTGCTACGGCGGTTCGGGCTCCAGCTCGGGTTCCTCGGGTGGCTATTCCTCCGATCCCGGTGCGTACGGACCGGAGTCGACGGCGTTCCTCGCCGCGTTCGCCTACGGCCTTGGCAACCCCGATGCGGCCGCGCCCGGGACGAACGACTGGAACTGCAAGCCGACCGCCGAGCACCCTCGCCCGGTCGTGCTGCTGCACGGCACCTGGATGAACGCCTACAACGGTTACGCCTACATGGGCCAGCCCATCAAGGACGCCGGCTACTGCACGTTCACGTTCAACTACGGTCGCTCCAACATCATGGAGGGCGGCGGCCTCGGTTCATTCCTGCCCGGCGTCATGGGCACCGGCTACATCGAGGATTCGGCCAAGCAGACCGCGGCGTTCGTCGATCGCGTGCTCGCCGCGACCGGTTCCGACGAGGTCGACATCGTCGCGCACTCACAAGGTGGGTCGATGGCGAACTACTACACGAAGTTCGAGGGCGGCGCGGCCAAGGTCAACAAGCTGATCACCTTCGGCGCCACCCACCACGGCACCAGCCTCGACGGCATCGGCGCCCTGGGCCGCATGATCAACAACCTGGGCATCGACATCCTGGGTCCGATCGAGATCTTCGTCGGGCACGCGGGTATCCAGCAGACCATCGGCTCGGATTTCGTCAACAACCTCAATGCCGGCGGTGACACCGTCGCCGGTGTCGACTACACCATCGTCGGCACCCGCTACGACGAGGTGACCAACCCCTACGAACTGACCTTCATGAAGGCCGGTCCGGGGGCGACGGTCCACAACATCACCCTGCAGGACGGCTGCGAGCAGGACATCTCCGATCACCTGACGATGATGTACTCACCGCGTGCCCTCTCGATCGCGCTTCGCGCGCTCGACCCGGTGCAGAACCCGCAGCTGACCTGCGCGTTCAACCCGTGGCTGGTCGGTGGCGGCGGCTCGCTGTGACCCGCTCGCACTGAGAACGACGAAGGCGCTGCCCACCATGGTGGGCAGCGCCTTCGTCGTGTCGGGGATCAGGCCGGAACGGAGCGGTAACTGCGCGCGACGAGCGCGGAACGCAGGTACCACAGCCCCGACGGCTGGGTGGGATCGAAGCCGGTGAGCTGGCCGATCCGCTTGAGCCGGTAGTCGACCGTATTGGTGTGCACGTGCAGCACGCGAGCGGTGCGCTGGCGGTTGAGGTTGTTGGCGATGTGACGCTGCAGGGTTTCGAGCAGCTCGGGGTACTGATCCAGCGGATCCAGCAGCGAGCCGAGGAATTCGCGGCCGGGCCCGGGACGGGTCAGCTGGTATTCCAGGGCGAGCTCGTCGAAGCGGTACAGACCCGAGGTCACCTCGAGCCGCTGCACCATGTCCAGCAGCTCGTGGGCCTGATCGGCGGCATCGGGAACCCCGGTGGTGCTCGTTTCGACCATCGCGGCGGTGATGCCGACCTGAGCCGCCTGGGAGAGCTGGGCGACCAGCGCGGTCAAACCCTCGCGGTCGAAGGCGTTGGCGGGGATCAGCACCGTCCCGCCGTCGACGCTGAGCAGCGACAGTGCCGAGTCGCCGCAGCGCTTGGCCAGTTCGGCTTGTACCCGGCGCAACTTGCGGCGGGCGACAACCTTCGAGTCCAGTGCCGGGTTGGCTTCCTCGCGGTGCTGGGGGATAGCCAGGGCGAAGACCGCGTAGGTCTCGGCGATGGTGATGCCGCATTCGCGGGCCATCGTCGAGGTGCTGTGCCCGCCGAGCAGGGCCGAGGTCAGGGTGTGGACGGCGGTGTGGTGCTCGCTGACCACACCGCGCAGCTCGCGCACATAGGCCAGCGAGATCTGGGCGGTGATGGTGTCGAGCAGTTCCATCACGACCTTGACGCCGCCGACCAGGCTGTCGAAATCCTTGCCCGACGCACTCGATACCACCAGGTCGAGGCCGATCTTGAAGCCCTCGGCGATCGAGTGGTGGATCGTGTCGATCGGTACGCCCTCCCGGGCCCACGCGCTGGCCGCGTCCTGCAGGCGCTGCAGCTGGCTCGGGACATCACGCCCGTCGAGCATGCCGACCGCGAATTCCAGGCAGATCCGGGTGATCGTGGTGACATCGCCGGAGATGGCGTCACCGGGTAGCGTGCCACAGGGTGCGACGGTAGCGACGAAATGGCCGACCATCTGCCGCGAGAGTGCGCGAACGTCCTTGAGTGGCAACGACATCGGCTTGCCCGAGACGGTCAGCGACGGTCGGGGTGGATTGTGGACGGACATCTGTGTTCCCTTCGCCAGTTTCGGCTGTACCCCCCGCTGTCCAGCGAACCCCACCCTAACGAACGACAAAGGAAACCGGAATGGATTGTCAGGTTCTGGGTAGGGGGCCCACCCCTGGCGGTCGCCGTAGTGACGGATCACAAGTCTGGTTCTTAGCTATCAGTGGTTGTAGAGTTCAGCGCCATGCGACCTGCCGTCCGTTGTCTGGTCTGGGAACTGGACGAGACCCTGTGGGAGGGTGTCGTCCACGACGAGACCGGCACCACGCCGCGCCCACCGGCACTGCGCACGCTGACGAAACTGAGCGAGCGCGGTGTGCTCCATGCTGTCGCCGCACGCGGTGACCGAGCCAGAACCATGCACACGCTGTACCGCCACGGTCTGTACGAGATGTTCTCGGCGGTCGAGGTGGGCTGGGGGCGCAAGTCCGCCTCGATCGTCCGCATCGCAGGCACCCTCGGCCTGGGTCTGGACTCACTCGCGTTCGTGGACGCCGAGCCGGTCGAACGCGCGGAGGTCTCGCGAGCACTGCCGATGGTGCGCTGCTACGCCGCCCGCAATGTCGACATGCTGCCGTTGCTCCCGGACTTCCGCCACGAACTGCGTTCGGGCCCCGTACCGACACCACCGTTGGGATTCGCCCGCGTTCCCGCCCTCTGACCGCGATCGACGCATCGACCGCAGCATTGCATCGAGTGCCAAAACGTGGAATCCGGGCGTTCGCGGATCCTGATCAGGGCAGCAGCGACAGGGTGAGCGCGGCCAGCCGATCCGGCGCGGCCACCACGTCGTAAGCCGCGATGCGCCCACCGCGCACGAGGAACGTCACCACGAAATTCGGTCCGTCGGCTCCCGGCACCACCAGGCCCGGCCTGCCGTCGACGAGTACCAGCACCGCCTCACGCGAGCGCCGCCGCAGCGCGAGAGCGCCCTCGGCCACGGCGCGGGCGCCGCGCACGACCAGGGCCATTCCGGGCGAGAGCGCCGCCGGGTCGGCGGTTCGCACCACGTCGGGTGCGAGCACCGCGAGCAGTCCGCCGAGATCGCCCTCGCGAGCAGCCTGCACAAAAGCCGTTACCGCGGTCTGATGCGCGAGCAGTTCCGTCGGCTCGACCCGGGCGGGCGCGTGCACACGCAGCCGGGCCCGGCTGGCGAGTTTCTTGGTGGTGGCCGGCGTGCGCCCGAGCATCGGCGCGATCTCGGCGAACGGCACCGCGAACAGATCGTGCAGCACGAAGGCGACGCGTTCCTCGGGGCCCAGCGTGTCGAGAACGACCAGCAGCGCCCGCCCGACGGAATCCGCCCGCACCGCTTCGGCTTCGGGATCCACACCCGCGCCGGTCGCCACCGGAACGGAAGTCTCAGGGGGCGCTATCTCGGCGCGACGGGTACGGGCGCGCAGCATATCGAGGCAGATCCGCGAAACCACCGTGGTGAGCCAGCCGTCGAGATCGGCGATCTCGGTGCCGGTCCCGGCCAAGCGCAACCACGCCTCCTGCACCGCGTCCTCGGCCTCGGCTCCCGAACCCAGCATCCGAAAGGCCACGCCACGCAGGCGGTCGCGCCGTTGTTCGAACGCGCGCGCCGACACTTCGGTCCCGTCAGTGCGCATCGGTCACCTTTCGCTCGCGCCGGTCGTCTATCCGAGGGACGGCACTCGCTGTCCCATCACGGCGGCTGTCTCCACGATGACAGAGGCGCCGATCACCGAAACCGGAGGATCTGATCCGATGCACACCACCTATCTCGTCGTCACCGTGCTCGCGGCCGTCGCCGCCTTGGCAGCTGCGCTGATCGACGTCGTTCGCGCCGACTGGGTACGCGAGAACATGCGTAACTACGGCATCGCGCCCTGGACGCTCACGCCGCTGGCCCTGATCAAGGCGGCGGGTGGACTCGGTCTGCTCGCCGGTCTGGCCTATCGGCCGCTGGCGGTGGCAGCCGCGGCCGGGCTCGTGCTGTATTTCGTCGCCGCCGAATTCACCGTGTTGCGTGCGCGCCAGTACGCGGATCTGGGTTATCCGCTGCCGTACCTGCTACTCGCGGCCGCTTCGCTGGGCCTCGCGGGAGCATGAGGCAGCTGGTGGCGCGCCCTCGCCCGCGCGCCACCAGCACCTGGGTCAGGCCTCGGCGAGGATGAAGTCCGCGGCTTGTTCGCCGATGAAGATGGCGGGGGCGTTGGTGTGGCCGCGGATGATCAACGGCATCACCGAGGCGTCGGCGACGCGCAGACCCTCGACGCCGCGAACCTTCAGGTCCGGGGCGACGACACTGGCGGCATCGGTGCCCATCCGGCAGGTGCCGATCGGGTGGTAGAGGGTGTGCGAGAACTGTTCGATGGTCAGCGCGATGGCCGCCTCGAGATCCTCGGGTGCCTCGGGCGGGTAGATCAGCGCGCCCAGCGCGCTCTTGAGCGCGGGCTGCGCGGCGAGCCCGGCACACACCCGAAGTCCGGCGGTCAGCGCGGCCCGGTCGGCGCCCTCGGCATCGGACAGATACCGCGGATCGATCACCGGCTTGGCCGTCGGATCGGCCGAGGCCAGGCTGATCTTGCCGCGACTGCGCGGGCGGAGCAGGATCGCGCCCAGCACCACACCGTGTTCGGTGGCTTCGACCAGACCCTCGTGGTAGAACGGCGCCGGAGCGTAGATCAGCTCCAGATCGGGGTGCTCGAGGTCGGGCTCGCTGCGCACGAAGCCGTACGCCTCACCGACATTGGAGGTGAGCATCCCGCGGTGGCGGACCAGATAGTTGATCAGCTCGAGGGGCTTCTCCGCGGTGAACAGCGAATCGGAGTCCACGCTGTAGCCGAGCGCCGAGATGAGGTGATCCTGCAGGTTCGCGCCGACCTCGGGGGAGTGCGCGACCAGTTCGATGCCGTGTTCTTTCAGCTCGTCCTGATCACCGATGCCCGAAAGCTGCAGCAGCTGGGGGCTGTTCACCGCTCCACCACACAGGATGACCTCACGATCGGCGGTCACGGTGAGGGTCTGCCCGCCGTTGCGGTACTCGACGCCCACTGCCTTGGTGCCCTCGAACAGCACCCGGGTGGCCAGCGACTCCGCCAGCACGGTCAGGTTCGCCCGCTTCATCGCCGGACGCAGGTACCCGTCGGCGGTGCTCCAGCGCCTGCCGTCGCGCTGGGTCACCATGGTCTGGGTAAAGCCCTCGGGCGCGGGCCGGTTCGCCGATTCGAGCTCGTGACCCGCCTGACGCGCGGCCTCGAGGAACGCGTGCGTCGACGCGCGCGGGCTGCGCTGGCGCTGTACGTGCTGGGGCCCCTTGGAACCTTCGTCGGGAAACTGCGCGTCCTGGACGTTCTCGATCTTGCGGAACTGCTCCACCGCGGCGGCGAAATTCCATTTCTCGCCCGCCAGCAGCCCCCATTCCTCGTAGTCGGCGCGGAAACCGCGGACCCACATCATCGCGTTCATCGATGACGAGCCACCGAAGGTCTTGCCGCGCGGCCAGTAGATCTGCCGGTCGCCGAGCTCGGGCTGTGGCTCGGTCAGATAGTCCCAATCGCGCTCGCTGCGGAACAGTTTCGAGAACGCGGCCGGGATGTGGGCGAACTTGTCGTCGTCTGCCGGACCTGCCTCCAACAGCACGACCGTGGTGCCCGGGTCGGCACTGAGCCGATTCGCGAGCACCGCCCCCGCGGATCCGGAGCCGACGATCACGTAATCCGCGGACGTCCCACCTGCTTGCACTGTCCAACTCCGATCTGCATTGCGTCTGTCGTTCGGCGCGCCTGCTCCCGGGCGTGAAAAGCCCGTGAGCCCAGCCGGACTCGTCGTCGGGCGTGACGCTGCAAGCAGAGTACTGACAGAACCCGCGCGGTGGGTCGTCCGCGGTTCAGCCCGCGGCCGCCGCTTTGCCCGCGCGCCGGCCGTAGAAGCTGCCGTCGCCGAGCGAGGCCCCGCTGACGTAGCCGTACGCGCACAGGCCGGATGTGCAGCGACCCGCCGCGAACAGGCCCTCGATCGGCTCACCGCTCACGTGCAGCACCCGCGAATCCAGGTCGGTGCGCAGTCCGCCGAGGGTGAACCCGGCGGTGAACCCGCGCAGGTCGAAACAGGCCAGCGCCCCCTTGATCGGGCGCACCCATTCGGGCTTCTTGCCCAGCAGCGGGTCGGTGCCGTGCTCGGCGTGCTGGTTGTAGGTGGCGACGGTGGTCTGCAATGTCTGTGCGGGCAGGCCCATCTCGGCCTCGAGCTCGGCGACCGTCTCGGCGACCCACTTGGGCTGGAAGCGGAAGAACGGGGTGGCGCTCTCGGTCGCGAGGGCCTCCTCGAGCGAGGTCTCGTCGATGATCAAGAACGCCTGGTTGTCGTTCTGCAACAGCGTCGCCTGACCGATGCGGCCGGGGTAGGTGTCCTCGGTGACGTAGCGCTGGCCGCGTCCGTTGACGAGGATGCCCCGCGCCATCATCTGCGGATCGCCGAAGATGGCCACCTCGCTGGCGTCCATGTGCGCGAGCTCGGCGCCCAGCGCTTGCGCCAGCCGGATGCCGATGCCGTCGTGTTCTTCGATGGCCGCGCCGGGCCTGCCGCTCAGGCGCGGGGTGTAGCGGTCGATCATCTCGGTGTCGTAGGCGAAGCTGCCGGTGGCCAGGACGACACCCCGTGCGGCCCGCACGGTGACGGGCTTGCCGTAGGTGGTGGCCAGCACGCCCACCACCCGGTCCTCGTCGTCGACGACCAGCCGGCGGATGCGGGTGTCGTACTCGACGTCGATGCCGAGCTCGGCCACGGTGTCGGCCAGTGGCTTCATCAGCATGTAGCCGCCGCTGCGCTCACCGATCTTCTTACCCGCCAGCTCCGGAACGTGGCCGCGCGGAGCGGGTTCGGCGATGTCGAGGAACGGTGCGGAGTTCTCGCCACCGGAGTACATCAGGCCTTCGTCGTGCGGGGGCTCCCAGCCGGGCTCGCCCCAGAACGACTCCTTGAACGGCACTCCGCAGTCGACGAGCCAGTTGTAGTGCTCGACGCTGCCCGCGCAGTAGTCCTTGATCTTCGCCTCGTCGACGCCGGGTCCGAGCGCGGCGGTGAGGAACGCCGCCATGTTCTCCGGGGTGTCGTCGAATCCGAGTGCCTTCTGCAACGGTGTGCCGCCACCGAGGTAGACGAATCCGCCTGCCAGCGCCGCCGCGCCGCCCCAGCCGCCGGTCCGTTCCAGAATGAGCACCTTCGCGCCTGCCCGCGCCGCTTCGATCGACGCGCACACGCCGGCGATGCCGAAACCGGCCACCACCACGTCGGCGTCGAAATCCCACTGCGTCACCTCGCTCGCGCGCAGCGGGCGGACGGTATCGATCCGATGTGGCTGGTCGCTCACGGGCTTCCTCCGGTGCTCAGGGTGCGGGCGTCACCGCCCATCCATAGGAATGGTGCCGCGAACCGCGTCACAAAACAAGAACGTGTTACAGATTCTCTCGCCGAGCGGGACACTTGCGCGCCGATCGGGCTCCGGTACGGTGGCGATCGAACCGACATAGACGAGATCTGGTGGTGATGTGATGAGCGCGAACATTCGAGACATTGCGGTGCAGACCCTGGCGGGCGAGGACACCACACTGGGCGAGCTGGCGGGCGAGCGGGCGGTACTGCTGGTCAACGTGGCCTCCAAGTGCGGCCTGACCCCGCAGTACGGCGCCCTGGTGGAACTGCAGAAGACTTACGGCGAGCGCGGTTTCACCGTGATCGGCTTCCCGAGCAACCAGTTCATGGGCCAGGAGCCCGGCAGCGCCGAGGAGATCCAGGAATTCTGCTCGGTCACCTACGGCGTCGATTTCCCGTTGCTCGCCAAGGCCGATGTCAACGGCGACGATCGGCACCCGCTCTACGCCGCGCTGGTCGAGACCGCCGACGCCGAGGGTGCGGCGGGCGACGTGCAGTGGAACTTCGAGAAGTTCCTCGTCGGTCGCGACGGCACGGTCGCGGGCCGGTTCCGCCCGCGCACGACCCCCGACGCCGCCGAGGTCGTGCAGGCGATCGAAGCCCAGCTCTGATCTAGACCAGCTCCGAACTACTGAGCGTTCGCCAGCAGCGCGTACTGTGCCGCTGCCTGCTGGCGAACCCCGGCGGGTTCGGCGCCGCTGACGAACGCGCCGTAGCGCCGGTAACTCACATAGCAGCGGGTCAGTGCGGGCGCAGTCCCCGCACGCCGCTCCGCGCACCGCGCCTGCGGCAGGCCTTCGGGTGCCGCGACAGGATGCGCTGCCGCGCTGAGCGTGTTCTGCCACGTGGTGCCGAAGGCGAGGGCCGCGGCCTCGTCACGGAACCGGAACAGCGTGGTGCTGTAGGAATTCGCCACGCTGTCCACGCCACCGCGATCCCACGCCGCGCCGAGCTCGGCGGGTTCGGTGGGGCGGTAGTGCAGTCCCGCACGGCCGGTCCACGCCGCGAACTCGCGCGAGGAGATGGCGATCTGCTGATTGGCCGGGCCGGGAATCAGGGTGCGGCGCAACAGATCGTCGGGATCGCGGGACAGCTCGGAGATCCGGTCGGGCGCGGTCGGGGTGAACTTGTCGAGCAGGGGGATCTGGGCATCGAGGACGGCCGCGACGCGTTTCGCCAGCGCGTCGATGTCGGGTGAGGGATGCTGGAGGAACATGCTCACCACGATCTCGCCGTGGGCGAAGGTGGCACCGATCGTCTTGATGCCGGGCCGCCAATGCGCGTGTGCGGCAGCGTAACCGGGGATCGGTACCGGCTGATTGTCCGGACTCACCCGGAAATCGGTCGCCTCGAGCTCCCGTGCCGCCTCCGCGGCTGTTGGGGCGCTCGGAAACCGCAACAGCACCACCCGGGTGATCCGCGCGTCGGTCTCGATCGCCGGTTTCGCCTTGTCGAAGGCCTGGCTGCCCTCGGCGACGTCGAAGGCCACGATCATCCGATGGCGTTCCAGCACGGCGAGATTCACATTCGAGATCGCCGAGGTGTCCGAAGCCCGCCGCGGTGTGTCCAGGACATCGGTGCCCCAGCTGTGGGTCAGCGCCGGATCGACCTCGTGCGGCAGCACCACCGCGCCCGCCATCCGCAGACCTTCCAGAATCGGCCCGTCCGTGGACTTTCGGCCCGCCTCGATATCGGCGGGCGCGGTCGTATAGCTGCCCACGTCGAGGGAGCGGACATCGATCTCACCGGACGTCGCGGTGCCCTCGACGGTGCCGCAGCCGACGAGCAGAACGGCGAGTGAGCCCAGGGCCAGTCGTGCGGTCACAGAGGTGCGGTGCTCAACCATTGGTCGATCATCTCCTGATGGGTGTGGCCCTTCCAATACACCTGGAGCAGCACAGTCGAATACGGCGCGGCGTCGAAGCGCACCAGCAGCCATGGTCCGGTGGAGCCGTTGAAACTGTGCACGGTCAGCGGTCTGCCGTACCGCGACCGCGGCTGCTGGGTCGCCCCGGCGGGCAGGGTCGCGACGAACCGTCCGACGGTCCCGGAATCCTTGTGCGCCATCACCTGCACGTGCAGTCCTTCGCGGTCGGTGCAGTCGAACCCCGTCTCCCACATCGCCTCCGCGCTCTTCGTCGCGAAACTGCACCGCAGTCCCCGATACCCTGCACTGTCGGGACTCGCGGGCAGCAGGTCGGGGAACATCGCGATCGTGGGCCGCGCGGCCGCCCACGCGTCGACGGTGGTGGTCGGCACGACCGTTGCGCTCGTCGGAACGGCGCCGGTGCTCCCGGAATCCCGGATCGACAGGACCACAGTTCCGATCGTGATCACGGCGACCACCCCGAGTGCGCCCGCTACCCACCACCTGGCGTTTCCGCGACGCGCACCCGCATCGGTGGCCGTGGCGAAGTCGGCCCGATCGTCGACACCGAACGTCGGGTTGCCCGCGCCGCCGATCCCAGCTATCGCGTCTCGGCCCACCAGGGTGACCTGTGGGCCTCGCGCCAGGTGGTCGACCGCCTGAGCCGGCCCGACGGGGCCGGTCACGGGACGAGCGGGAGCGGTTCCGGTGGTCAGGGCCGTCGACGCCGCCGCGACCATTTCCGCGCAGCTGGCGAATCGATGATCGGGATCTTTGGCGAGGGCCCGCGCGAACACCGCGTCCATCGCGGCGGGCATGCCGGCCGCGATCTCGCTGATCCGCGGCACCGGCTGCATCAGATGCGCACCGATCAGCGCCCCCGCATTGGTCGCGGTAAACGGTGGGCGCCCCGCGAGCAGGTGAAACAGCGTGCACGCCAACGAATACTGGTCCGCCCGGGCGCCCGTCGTGCGCCCGTCGAGCTGTTCGGGCGCCGCGTATCGCAGCGTCGCCACCAAGGTCCCGGTCTCGGTCAGCGCGGTGCCCTCATCGACTGCCTTCGCGATGCCGAAATCGGTGAGCAGCACCCGCTCACCGCTGCCGCCCGCGCTCTCGCTCAGCAGAATATTGGCGGGTTTGACATCGCGATGCAGGAGCCCGGCCGTGTGCGCGCAATCGAGCGCGTCCGCCGTCGACCGTGCGATGTGCAACGCCCGCCGCGGGGCCAAAGCCCCTGTGCGCAGTGCCGTTTCCGCGTCGCTGCCCGCGACGTACTGCATCGCGATCCACAGCCGCCCGTCCTCGTTTCCGCGGTCGTGGATCGCCACGATATTCGGATGATCGAG
Organism: Nocardia sp. NPDC056952; assembly: GCF_042674185.1. Lineage (NCBI taxonomy): Bacteria > Bacillati > Actinomycetota > Actinomycetes > Mycobacteriales > Nocardiaceae > Nocardia > Nocardia sp. NPDC056952. The sequence continues at coordinate 912,386 of NZ_JBHURA010000003.1, forward strand.
GCGCCCGGCGAGATCGGCCTCGCGCTCGAATCGACCCCGGAACACCGAATCCGCCGAATACGATGAGTGCAGCAGTTTCACCGCGACCAGACGCGGCAACCGCGGGTGCCGGGCGGCGTACACACTCCCCATCCCGCCCGCCCCGAGCACCCGCTCGATCCGATAGCCGGCGAAAATGTCACCGGCCCTGAGCTCGTGCATGGTGTCACGCTAGCTCAGGACCGGTGGCGCCGCGATCAGCGCGCTCGGCGGCGGATCCCGCGCACAGCCAGTGCCGCCGAGACAGCGGCGACAAGCGTGATCGCCGCGCAGATCAGATGCACGACCGCGACCGCGCCGGCCGCCGATGACACGGTCGTTCCCACCAGTTCGAAGAACACCGACCCGATGCTCGCGATCCCGACCACGGTCCCCAGCTGCACGCTGGTGACGAGAATGCCGCTGGCGTCGGCGGCGAGTGTCACCGGCACCGCGGCCAATGCCCGGGTCATCAACGGGCTGAACGCCAGCCCGTTACCGAGACCGAACAGCCCGAACGCGATCGACGCCGCGATGCCGATACCCGCGCCGTCACCCAGCAGCCACGCGAGCCAGCCCAGCGAGGCCGCGCTCAGCACCAGCCCGAACGGAATCATCCGCGCGTGCAGCGTGGCCGGAACGCGCTGCCAGGACAGTCCGGCCACGGCGAACGTGGCACCCATCGGCAAGAACTGCGTGCCCGCCCGCAGCGCGCTGTAGCCGAGGTCGCTCTGCATGTGGATGGCGCTCACGAACAGCCAGCCGCCGAAGGTTCCCATCACCATGAGCAGGGTCGCGGCAGTCGCGAGCAGACCGGGCGCGCCGAGCGCCTGCGGCGCGAACAGGGGATCGCGACCGCGCCCGGCGACCGCCCGCTCGACCAGAACGAACACCGCCGCCCCGAGCACGCCCGCCCCGAGACACAGCCACGACCACCGCGGGAACCCGAGCTCCCGGCCGAGTACCAGCGGCACGACCAGCAACAGCACGGTGGCCGTGAGCGTCACCAAGCCCAGCCCGTCGACCGTTCGATCGGTACGGGCGACGGTGACCGGGAGAACACGCGGAGCCAGCACCAGCAGTGCGATGCCGATCGGCACATTCACCAGGAACACCCCACGCCAACCGGTGCTGCCCAGATCGGCGTCGACGATCAACCCGCCGAGAATCTGGCCCGCCAGCAGGCCACCGGAGACGATCGCCGCATAGATGCTCAGGGCCCTGGCTCGCGCCGCCCCGGCGAACGTGCGCTGGATCAACGTCATCACCTGTGGCGCCATCGCGGCCGCCCCGACGCCCTGACCGAACCGGAACACGATGAGCGACAGCTCGTTCCATGCCAGTCCACACGCGAGGGAAGCCAGGGTGAACCCCGCCAGCCCCGCGATGAAGGTGCGTCGCTGCGTGAACCGATCGCCCAGGCGCGCACCACCGATCAGCAACACCGCGTACGCGATCACATACCCGGCGACGATCAATTGCAGTGCGGCCCCACCGGTGTCGAGGCTCGACCGAATGGACGGAATGGCGACATTGACGATGGAGCCGTCGAGCACCGTCATGAACTGGCCGGTGAGGATGACGACGAGCACGGCGATCGAACGCCTGCCCGTCGCCGCCGAATCGGGCACCGGGACTGGTTTGAGCATCTGGATCATGCTCAGATCCTGGGACCGGACGCACCGGAGGAATAGGAGCCCACCGATACGGGTACTCCGGGTACCCGGCTCACGGCCTGCCCCCGGCCGAGTCGGAATAGCTTGTCTGCCAACGTAACCGATGCCCTAGGCTTGAATCGTCCAGTTGGCTCCGATGCTCGAAAGGCGCTCCCGATGTCGCATTCTTCTGCCGCCTACCCCAGCGCTGTTCCGGTCGGGGTAGACACCACCCGTGCGAGTATCGCGCGTGTCTACGACGCCGCACTCAACGGCAAGGACAACTACGAGGTGGATCGCGCAGTGCTGGACCAGGTCCGCACCGTCGCCCCGCAGGTCAACGACCTCGCCTGGGCCAACCGTGATTTCCTGATCCGCGCCTGCCGATTCCTGGCCAGGGCGGGCATCGACCAGTTCCTCGACCTCGGATCGGGTCTGCCCACCGCGGAGAACACCCATCAGGTGGTCCAGCGGGTGAACCCCCAGTCCAAGGTCGTCTATGTCGACAACGACCCGTCGGTGCTCGTCCACGCGCAGGCATTACTGGCCAGCAACAGCCGCACCCGCATCGCCGAAGCCGACATCTTCCGACCCCTGGAAGTTCTCGGCAACGAGACGGTTCGCCGCGAACTCGACTTCACCCGCCCGCTGGCGCTGTTTCACATCGGCACCCTGCACCACTACCTCGGCGACGACGGCCCCGCCCTCATGCAGACCTACATCGACGCCTTGCCCTCGGGCTCGTTCGTCGCGATCGCCCACTTCCACGACCCGGAAACCGCCGAATACAGCGAGCTGGCCCGGAAAATGGAAGACAAGTTCATCCACAGCCCGATGGGCAGCGGCCGCTTCCGCACCCGCGACGAAATCCAGGCCATGTTCGGCACCCTCGACATGGTCGAACCCGGCCTCGTCCGCTGCGACGACTGGTGGTCCGACGGTCCCCACCTCACCCCGCTCTCCGACGTCCGCAACTGCATCGTCGGTGGCGTCGGCCGCAAACCCTGAGAAGGCCGCTGTTCAGCGAAGAGGGTTATTTCTGGATGGTGCGGGCGAGGATGCCGAGCGTGGCCCGCAGCGCGGACTCGGGAATGATCGGGAAGATGGCCGCTTCGCGGTAGCGGGGCGCGATCCTGCTCCAGTCGTAGTACGAGGTGACCAGGGTACCGATGTCACTGGGCTCGAGGCGGTAGCCGTACAGGTGCTCGATCGGCGGCTGGATGGTGCCCGAGATCGTCCACTCGAGCTGCTTGTCCTGCTCGAACTCGGTGATGATCACTGTGACGTCGTATTTGCCCATCGGGAAGTCGTTGAGGGACTCACGATCCATGTGCACGATGAACTCGTCGCCGACGCCGGTGACGGGCTTTCCCTCCGCCGATTGCAGCATGCCCGAACTGTCGATCGCTACGTGCCCTTCGGGGGAGCACAGCAGTGTGAAGATTTCCGAGGGTGACGCGGAGACCTGCCGCTGCACTTCGAACCGTTCTACCGTCATGTCGTCCACCCTCGCACACTCGGCGTCGACGCGGTCTGCCACTGACGCCGGCTGAACCGGACCGCAACGCGTGCGCGGCAGGACCGATCGTCCCGCTGCCGTCACCTCGGTGAGGTGGCCGGTGGACGGGCGATCGATGGAGTCGGACGCGGCGGCTTCGTCATGGGCGGGGGCGTGGTCGTCGGTGACGTGGTCGTTGTCGCCCGCGCTGATGTGGTCGTCGGCGCCGCCGGTGTCGTGGATATCGCCGGTGACTGGGATGTCATGGTCGAACTCGCCGGATCGGTCGTTGTCGTGGTGCTGGGCGGTGCTGTCGTGGTGGTGCCCGGCACTGTGGTGGAAGTGACGGTGATGGTCGAGGGATCAGCCGACACCGTCACCGTGCTCGGTTCGGCTGTCACCGTGATCGTCGACGGATCGGGCGGAGTCATGGCGGCGGTCACCGTGGATGTCGAGGTCGACGTGACGGCACCCGGGTCCGGCACATCGGCGGTGTCCTGGACCGAAAGGCTGGCCGTGGCGGAGAAACTCGCGCTCACCGAAACAGCCGGCGAGTTCGCTGTGGCGGTATCCGTCGGTATGGCTGTCGTCGTTTCCGTCGCAGCGGTCGTGCTCGGGTAATCGGCGCCCGGTGGGGCGGACTCGGCATCGGTAGCGGGGTAGCCGCCCGAGACGTCGACCGGCACGGCGACCTCGCTCGGGCTGTCCGCTGGTGTGCTCGTGATCGTCGCCAGGGACAGGCTTCGGCCGGCGCTGTAGCCGGAAATTCGTGCGGTGGGTTCGCCCGCGAAAGCCCCGGCACTGTTCGCCCGCACCGGTGGGCTCGAATCTGCCCGCACCACGAGCGTTGTCCCGATAACCGTCATCGCCAACGCGGCCGCCACCCCGGCACGCGACATCTGCCGCCGGAACCGGTCCGATGATCGCGCCTCGGGCGGGTGGCCGCACCTGTTGTCGAAGGTTCGCATTCAATTCCTGCTTTCTCCCTCGAAATACGCCGACCGGCGTGTGTGTTCTCAGGGGCGCGAGTAGGGATCCACCTCGCGCAGCCGTTGCCGGTGAATTCGTTGCAGTTCGCCCGCACGGGTGAGAAAGTCCGCGATTATTTCCAGTTCGGCGGCGTCATAATAATTCAGCAACATCTTGTAGCTCTCGACGATCATCGGAACGACGAGTTCCTGTACGCGATCTGCCGCGAGCTCGGTGGCCATCACAATGACGCGGCGACGATCGGTCGGGTGCAGCGACCGTGCGATGTAGCCCTGTTTCTCCAGCCGGTTGAGCATGATCGTGACACCGGCGGCGGTGAGGCCGAGCCGTTCGGCCAGCCTGCCCGGCGTCGTGGACTTCTCCTCGAGCAGGACGATCTCCAGTGCGCGCCGATCGGTCTCGTTCACGCCCAGCACTCTGATCAATTCGCGGACCAGGTCCTCGACGCTTCCGTGATAGAACTCCAGCGCCCTTTTGAGCTCGACCGAGATCCGGGCGGGTTCGCTTGTTGTCGGGCACACGGGCTTTCCCATCGATCACTGGAAACATAGAACCGCTCAGCACAAGTCACCGATCAGGGCCTGCTCGGTTGCTGAGCGCCCGGATCTGTTCGGGGCAGCCAGGGAGCGCGGCGGAGTCGATGGACGCCGCAGGCCGCGGCAGCAGGGATTGCCGCCGGGTGCTCGAGGTGGGCATGGGCGCTCCTGTCAATCGATCGACCGGCGGCCCGAACCGCGGCTGACGAACATCACGAAAGCGGCACCGCTCCGGTCGTCGAAGCGGCCGTGGCTGTGCCGGACATGCACTGTACGACACACCGGGCGAGGTGGTACCGCGCATCGGATAAATCGGTCGAAGTGGCTCCGCTGCGCCAAATCGTAAGCAGGGCAACCACAATCAGCAGTGGCGGCCGTCCGGTGTGACTCGGTGGGGCCGGACCGGGATGCTGAGGCAACCCGGTCCGGGACGTTCACCACAGGCCGCCGGCGCGGACACCGGTCATCATCCGGCGGCACTCGGGTGCGGACTCAGACGACAGCTGTGGTGGTCAGGGTCGGGGACGGGTTCGGGTAGCACGAGGTCGCGACATTGCCGACAAATGAGACATTGGTCGTCATGGTCATACCGGGACTGGTGTAGCTGGTCCCCGCGTACTTACTGGTGATCGGTGTTCCGGCGGCGCCGGCGGTGACGTTGATGGTCACCGCCGGTGGGGTGAAGCTGGTACCGCCGGCGATCGGACCCGGCACGGTCAGTACGACATTCCCGCCCGACGTGGCCACGGTGCCCGCCACGGTGCCCCCGGAGGCGGTAGCTGAGACCACTGTCGAATTCGCCGGAGTCGGAATGGTCATCTTCAGGTTGCTGATGTTGTTCACGGTGAATCCGGAAGCTGAACTGGGAACCGACGAGGCGCCCGGTGTGATGGTGATGGCCACCGCGGAGCCCGACGCCGCCGAGCTCGGCGCGGTGCCGGTAACCGAGGTGTTCATGCTCGAGGTTTGGCCGATGCCGAGGACCGTGCCCCGGCAGCTCCAGTTCACGCTGACGGGGGCGGCATTTACCGGTGCGGCCAAACAAAAGACGGTCGCGATGGCGACCGGGGCGATAAAGCCCGCACGAAACAAGGAAGAGGTCGATATCATGGCGATCTCCAGGGAATGTCGAGCAGCGGTAAGACGGGAGGTCGAACCGCTAAAAAATGGGTGTTCAGAAAATATAACCCGCTCTTGTCTTTCTGTTGTTGAAATCGCCGATCCGAGCGTGGCAAGAATATCCTTATCCGCAATTAGATATCTATTCCGAATAGTTAACTGCGGAAAGGTTTTTGCGCAGACCAGTATTGTCTCGGCCGGTCATCACCGGTCGGCTGCTCAGTGGCTGTGGAGTTTTGCTGTGAGCTGCCGCAATCCGTCGCCGTCATCGATACCGATGCTCTCCGGGCCGATGGTGATCAGGCGGTGTCGCTCGAATTCCTCGATGACCTTGTGGAACGACGCGCTCCGCACACCGAGCATGGCGGCGAGCGTGCGCTGGTCCAGCTGAACCGACCCGTCGACGGCTTCGTCGAGAAGCAATTGAGCCACCTGGACCGGGAGCGGGCGGCCGAGCATATCCGTCAGCCGGCTCTGGACCGTCGTAACCCGCTGCGCCACACTGGATATCCAGCGCCGAGAGATCTCGGGGTGGGTGGTGAGCAACGTGTCGAAATTGCGCTGGGAGACGAACAGGCACTGCGCCTCGGTGAGCGTGCGCGCGGTGTATGCCAGAGGCACCTCCAGCACCAGCGCGATATCGCCGTCGACATCGCCAGGACCCAGCCTGCCGACCACAGCACGCTGCGTGCCCGATCCGACGGACAGTTCGACCTGCCCCTGCCGCACGATCCAAACCCCGTCCGGCGGTTGGTCCGCCGAGAACATCACCGATCCGGCGGGCAGGGCTCTGGCCTCGAGACGGTCGGCAACTGCGGTGAGGTCGTCGAAGTGCAGCGGAGCGGCGGCACCGTGGCCTACCCACCGCGCGACCCAGGCCGCATGGCGCACTCGAAGGTCGTCGAAAGACTGCTCACCCATATCGTGCAGCAAGTGGGAGAACGTTCGGTGGCTGTGTAGCATCGCGTGCTCCTGACGGTGCGTACGAACTGGTCAACCCACCGTCCATTGTCCTCCCTTCGGCGACAGAACCAACCGCGTGCATACCGATGCGGCCGATACGGAACCGCTCAGGGTCGAAGGATCAGGTCCGCGCACTTCTCGCCGATCATGATCGAGGGCGCGTTGGTGTTCCCGCCGATGATGGTCGGCATGATCGACGCGTCCGCGACGCGCAGACCGTCGATGCCCGAAACCCGCAACGTCGGATCGACGACCGCACGCTCGTCGACTCCCATCCGTACCGAGCCCACCGGGTGGTACACGGTGTGGATTCGGTTCGGCAGCTCCGCGCGTAGCGACGCGTCGTCGGCGAACTCGGCTCCGGGGTTGATCTCGCCGGCGTTGTCGCCGGTTCCCGCCATGATCTCGCGCACCATCGCGATGCCTTCGAGCAGCACTTCCGCATCCTTGGGCACGCTCAGGTACCCGGGGTCGATGAGTGGAGCCGCAGTCGGATCCGCCGAGGAGAGCCTGACGGTGCCCCGGCTCTCGGGGTAGATCAGCGTCGGGAAGACACTCTGCCCCGGCTTCTTCGTCGGCGGTACGACCCGCTTGTCGGAGTCCTGGTTGGGCGAGGGGTAGACCCAGTAGAGACTGAGCAGTTGCAGGTCGGGAATGTCCTGGGCGAACGACGTGCGCACGAACGCGACGGACTCGAACGACGATCCGGCCGCCCACGAGCTTCCTGGCCTGCGCTTCTCCGCGAGGAGTCCGCGCAGGAAGTACGACGGAGTCGGTCGCCGCACCGCCGATTTCATCTTGTACGAGAGCGGGACGAAGAGGTGGTCGTGCAGGTTGTCGCCGACCGGCAGATCCGCGTGCACCGCGATGCCGTGCTGCGCGAGGTGTTCGGCGGGACCGATACCGGACAGTTGGAGGATCTGCGGCGACCCGAACGCGCCCGCCGAGAGGATCACCTCGCGCGAGGCGTGCACAATCTGCTTGCCGCCCTCGACCGAGATCTCGACGCCGGTGGCCCGCGAGCCGTTGACGACGATCCTGATGACCGTCGTCTCGGTGAGAACCAGCAGGTTCGGGAGCGGATCCGCATGGATGTAGCCCTGCGCAGTGGAGTACCGCAATCCCTTCGCGGCGCTCTGCTGAAAGACCGCGACGCCTTCCTGACTTTCCGCGTTGTAGTCGTCGATGGCGGGCACACCCAGGCGCTCGGTCGCCGCTCCCATGAACGCGCGGGCCGCCTCGGTGAGATCGCTCTTGCGGGTGACCTTGATCGGGCCACCGGCACCACGGAAGTCGCTGGCGCCGCCCTCCCAGTCCTCCAGCCGTTTGAAGTACGGAAGGACACCGGCGTAGTCCCAGCCCTCGCAGCCCTCAGCCGCCCAGTCGTCGAAGTTCTTCTTGTTGCCGCGGACGAAGAGCATGCCGTTGACCGAACTCGAACCACCCAGGACCCGGCCGCGCGTCATGGGGATCGTGCGGTCGAGCGCACAGCGCTGCGGTATCGACTTGGAACCCCAGTCGAACAGCTTCTTCAACTGCGGCGTGGAGTGCATGACGTTGATAGCACCGGGAATCTGGAAGAGCATCTTGGCGATGCCCTTGTCGTCTGCGCGCCCAGCCTCGATCAGCACGACGGACGCGCCACTTTCCGCGAGTCGGCGAGCCACCGCGCAACCGGCGCTACCGGCTCCAACCACGATGTAATCGGCGTCGGTCATCGGCGCTTCTCCGTTCGATTACCGTTGTTCCGGCACGGCGACGATCACCGGGCCACAGACGACTTCCAGGGATGTGGTCAAGAGGGTGGGACCCCTTCATTGTGCTCGTCCGAGGAGCGCAGATCAGGGTTGAACACCAGCTGTGGTGCCGCCGAGCGGCATGGCGGGCAGACCGAGTTTGCGATGGTCCCACGAGCGGATCCGCGTCGGCTCGACCCGAACGACGATGCGTTTGTGCATCATGGACTCGACCAGCGGACGAGCCTGCTCGGTGTAGGGACCGACGTAGCGACGGAAGACGTCGATTCCGGCGTTCCAGTACTCCTCGTCGGCGGGGTCCTCGATCAGATGCGCTGTTCCTTCGATCGAGACGCCGCGCAACTGGTCGTAGGTGTCGCCCGCCTCGGCCATGCAGGTGAGGGTCGGGTTACGGCGCAGATTGGCCGCCTTCTGCGACTTCGCCTTCGTCTCGAAGTAGATCTTGCCGTCGATGTGCCCGAACCACATCGCTGTCAGATGCGGTTTGCCTTCGGCATCCAGGGTGGCCAAGGTGAGCACCCTGCTGCGGTCGAGGAACTGCGCGATCTCGTCCGCGCTCATCTGCACCGTGGCCCGCTGTTTGATTCCCACGTTCACCTCCAGCTCGATCGTTGCGCCGACCCTATCGAGCAACCGCGCCCGGCGATCCCGAACGCGACTATTCCCCTGGCCAGCGGCCCTGGTCGTTGTTGTCGACTACTGGAACAGCGTGTCCCACACGGCGAATCGCGTCAGTCGACAGAAATTCGGAAGGGGCGCCGCTCGTTCAGAACTGGCCGGGAAGCGGCACAATGCCGAGGTTGGCGTCGAGGCCACCGTCGACGACGAGGGTGGTGCCGGTGATATAGCCGGCGGCGGGCGAGGCGAGGAACCAGATCGCCTCCGCCTGTTCACGTGGTTCCGCGAACCGTCCGAGCGGGATCCGGCGTTCGATCGCCGTCAGCTGTGCGGGGTCTTGGTGTACGCCGGCGGTGATGCCGGTGCGGGTGAGCCCGGGTGCGATGGCGTTGATCCGAATCCCCTGCGCGGCATAGTCGATCGCGACCGCGCGGACCAGGTTGATCAACGCGCCCTTGGACGCGTTGTAGGCCCAGTTTCCCGCATCGCCGCGCAAACCGGCCACCGATGCGGTCAACACCGCGCAGCCCCCGGACCGACGCAACGCCGGAATCGCCGCTCGCAGCCCGCGAATCGGCCCGAGTAGGTTCACATCGAGGATGCGGTCGGCCGTGCGCACCGCATCGTCGGCCTCGAGCGGCGGGGTGCCGCCGGTTCCGGCATTGAGAACGATGGTGTCGAGCCGGCCGAAATGACCCAGCGCGGCGTCGACCGCGGCCTGGTTCGCCGCGTCGGACGACACGTCGCCGGCCAGGGTCACGATGCCGTCGCCGAATCCGGTCAGGCCGTGCTCGGAGATATCCACCGCGACCACGTCGTGCCCGCGTTCGGCGAACAACTCGACAGTGGCTCGGCCGATACCGGACGCGGCGCCGGTCACGATCGCGACGCGACGCACGTCGGCGGGGGAGGGCTCGCTCATCTGAGGCCTTTTGCCGGAGCCCGAGCAGCGCGCCCGATCTCGGCCACTCGGGCAGTCACACCGATGATCAGTCGAGTACTTCGTTCAGTTTTCCGGTCGCGACGTCGAAGACGAATCCGCGCAGAGAGGTGGTGCGCGTGATGAAGGGGCTGCGTTCGATGCGGCGCAGCGAGTTGCGGATGTCCTCGTCGAGATCGCCGAAGGCTTCGGCGGACCAGGTCGGCTTGATGCCGATCTCGTCCTGGATCGCCCGTTTGAAATCGTCGTCGGTGAAGGTGAGCATGCCGCAGTCGGTGTGGTGGATCAGGATGATCTCCGTGGTGCCGAGCAGTCGCTGGCTGATGGCCAGCGAGCGGATCTCGTCGTCGGTGACCACGCCGCCCGCGTTGCGGATGACGTGCGCTTCACCGTCGTGCAGGCCCAGGATGCGGTAGACGTCGAGGCGGGCGTCCATGCACGCCACGACCGCGACGTGCTTGCTGGGCGGCAGCGGGAGCGGGCCGCTGAACTGCGCCGCGTACGCGGCGTTGTTGCTGAGGTATTCGTCTGTGACGGTCATGGCGGCGTCCTCGGATCGATGGGTGGCGACAACGAATCTCCGCATCCATGGTTGGTGCTCGACCGGATAGCGGCCAGAGATTCGCGCAGATCGAGGAGAAGGGTCGTTCGCAGCCGCGCGAACGAGTAGAAGCGCGCACTTCACACTCAGGGCCGCAGCTCACGCAATGCCGGGGCGATCCAGGTAGTGAGATAAGCGCGCAGCGCGACGCCCTGACGTGGCGGGCGACCGGGGTCGATGACGAACGATTGCACGGTGCGCAGCATATGCTCGACCAGCTCGTCGAGGGCGGTGTCAGCGATACCCGCGCGTTCCCAATCGATGGCGAAGCGTTCGAGAATCGAGCGGCCGAAGGCCCGCGCGGTGTCTGAGGTGACGCCAGGGGAAAAGACCCCGGCGCGGCCGGGGCTCAGTAGCAATCCGAGATATCTGTCGGCGGCGAGACTTTCGAGGGTGTAGGCAATGCCTTCGACCACGGCCTCGGCTGGATCGGTGATGTGGTCCAGATGCGCGGCGAGGACATCGAGGAAGCGTCCGGTCTCGGCCAGAGCGGTAGCGGTCAGCAGCGCATCGGCGTTGGCGAAATAGCGGTACACCGTTTGGCGGGTGACGCCGAGGTCGCGGGCGATCTCGGCCATCGTGAAGTCCCCGCCGCTGCGTTCGATGGCAGTGCGCGCGGCGGCGATGATGCGTTCGATGGCTTCGGTGTCATCGGCCGGAGTGGTGCCGGACCAGCCATGGGTGCGCATCGAGTCCCTTCGGGCAGCTGTGTTTCTCGCCGACTCTATCGACTTCGTCGGGGGACCGCGTAACCCGTTCAACCGAAACAGACCATACATATTGAGCAATATGTATGGTCATTGTCATGATGAACCAGATCGAACCCGGCGCCGTCGGGCTGACCGAGGACCTGACCCGCCGCGCGCTGCGCTTGGTGCTCGACCGGACCACCGACATGGCGCCGACCGCACTACGAGTGCCGCTGCACTACTACCGCGACCCGAAGATCGCCGAGGTGGAGGAATCGCAGATCCTGCGCCGCACGCCTGTGATGATCGCGCCCTCCGCGCGCATCCCCGAACCGAACGACTACGTGGTGCGCACCGTGCTCGGCGACTCATTGCTGGTGACCCGTGATCGCGACGGCACCGCGCACGTGCTGCTGAACTACTGCCGTCATCGCGGCGCGCAACCGGCCTGCGGATCCGGCAACGCAACGCGCTTCACCTGCCCGTATCACGCCTGGACCTACCGCAACACCGGCGAGCTGACCGGAGTGCCGGGCAAGGAAGGCTTCACCGGAATGGACCGCGGCGACTACGGCCTGGTCGAACTACCCAGCCAGGAACGTCACGGCTTCATCTGGGCGGTACTCTCCGCCGACGGTGAGATCGACATCGACGCTCACCTCGGCGACATGGGACCTGAACTGGCGCAACTGGATTACGGTTCCTACGGCTACCACGACGAGCGCGAGTTCACCTCCGAGGTCAGCTGGAAAGGCGCGCTCGAAGCCTTCGCCGAGAGCTATCACTTCCCGTTCGTCCACGGCCAGAGCGTGATCGGCCAGAATACCGTCGCCAACACCTCGACCCACGACGCCTTCGGTCGCCACCACCGGATGGGATTCCCGTTCAACTGGATCACCGGGCTCGACACCGATCCCACCGGTTCCTGGGATCCCCTGATGAACATGGGCGTGATCTACTGGATCTACCCGAACCTGGTCCTGGCCAACAGCCCTGTCGGCGTGGAGATCCTCGACATGCTGCCCGCCGGTGCGCCTACCCGCTGTACCGTGCGCCACAGCTGGATGGCCAAGATCCCCGCCACGACTGATGAGCAGCGCGCCGTCTACGACACCATTTACGCTCAAGTCCACGCCGCGGTCCGCGACGAGGACTTCGCCATGCTGCCCCAGTGCGGCGAAGGTGTTCGTCATGGCCAGCATGACCACATGATCATCGGCCGCAACGAAATCGGCGTCCAACACATGATCAAGACCTTCGCAGCAGAACTCGGAGTCGCCCTGAGCTGAACCGGCTTTCGATCGGTGTCAGCGGGCGAATTCGTGGTAGAGCCGCGGCAGAAATCCGGCCAGATGGTTCATTTCCTGACCGCAGTGCAGGAGTAGTTCCCGGGCGAGCTCGACGTCGAGGACGAGGTCTCGGGGATCGACGGCGGGCCCGCGTTCGATCGCTTGCGCGGCTCGGGACAGGTCGGGTTGGTGGAGGCCGTGGAGATTGAGGTAGAAGCGGCTGCGCATTTCGCATCCCCCGGGGATCGGCCTGACCTGATGTGCCAGCCACCCGAGGTCGACCGGCGCAACGATGCTGCCGACCCTGCCGAGAATGATCGTGTGCTGATCGGGGACATCGAAGCCGTGGGCACGCGGGTCGGTGAAGGCAATCGCCAGTTGCTGCAGTTTCGGGCCGATGTACTCGTCGACATAGGCGATGTTGCCGATGTATTTGTCGCGGTCGGAAATGTGGTCAGCCGACCGGTCCCGGGCGATTCCGCAGTAGAGGTGAGCGTCGGGGTGCCACAGTTTGTAGCGCGCGGATTCCACGGTGTGCCAGGCGAACCACCAATCCCACATGGCGGCGGTGACGCCCTGCATCTCGGTATGTACCGCGACCCAGATCGCGCCGGATGCGGTGTGTCCGTAGCCGGTCTCCACCGCGGCGACACCGTGCGGTGAGAGGTCGCTCGGGAGTGCGGAGAACTCGGGAATCTGCTCCGATGGCGTCGGGCCGCAGCGATAGGCCGCGGCGACCGAAGCCAGGACAGGCGCGGTGTGCGCGGCCATGTATTTCGCGTACGGTTCGGCACGGTCCTCGGCAGAGTACCCACGGTATCGCACGTTCGGATCGGCGGTGGCGGAGACTGGGAGACCGGACAGCGCCAGGCCCGCGCCGACAACCGCCGCCACCTGAATTGCGCGGCGCCGATTGGTTTCTGGTTGGCTCGGCATCCGTCGACCCTATGGTCATGGAGAAGAGCTACCGAAGCCTTGGGGCAGGTCTGTGAAGTATGACAACGTGCGGAGGTGGCATCCGGTGCCCAGATGCACGCGCGCCGACCTTCGGCCACAACGAACAGAGGATCGTCGATGAAGTTGCGTCGGGTTCGGACCGAGGATGGTTTGCAGACACAGTGTCTCCGTGACGGGCAGTGGTCCGCGCATCCGGAACCGTTGGCGGGCAAGGTGTTCGGTGATCAATGGGAGCTCGGCGTCGCGAACGGGCACCTGAGTGAGTCCGAGCTGTTGCTGCCTTTCAACCCGGCATCGTTTCGCGACTTCATGTTGTTCGAGCAGCACAATATCGACGCCAGCCGTGGTTTGGTGCGCCGATTCCATCCGGCGCAGTACCGGTTGGCTGCTGCGGTCGAGCGGCTGAGTGGTCGGAGCTTTCCGCTGTTCAAGCCGAAGCCGTTGTTCTATCAGCAGCCGATCTACTACATGGGTAATCATCTGACATTCGTTCCGTCGGGAACCCCGATCAGTGCTCCGGCCTACTCGTCGGCATTGGATTACGAACTCGAGATCGGATTCGTTCTCGCCGAGCCTCTGTACTGTGCGACCGCGCAGCAGGCTACCGCCGCGATCGGCGCTTTCGTCCTGCTCAACGACTTCAGTGCGCGCGACATCCAGCGCGCCGAAATGGCCAGCGGGTTCGGGCCACAGAAATCCAAGCATTTCGCCAGTTCGATGTCGGCGACCGCCGTGACCGCGGACGAAATCCTGCCGCGCATCGATAGCCTCACCGGGTCGGTCAGAATCAACGGCGATACCGTCACCACGGTATCGAGCGCTGGGATGTGCTGGAGCCTCGGTGAAGTCCTCGCTCACGCTTCCCACAGCGAACATCTCTTTGCTGGAGAGTTGTTCGGAACCGGCACTCTGCCCGGCGGCAGCGGTATGGAAACCGGTAACTGGCTCGAGCCGGGGGATGTCCTCACTTTGACTCTCGACGATATCGGCGAGGTCGAACACCACATCACCAGCTGATAGGAATCCGCCGCCCGCTGTCGGCTGGGCTGAGTGGTGCCGCGTCGATGGCAGGTGCCGCTACTGTGTGGTCCCATGGCGCGAATCAAGGCCACCGACACCGGCACGAAGGTTGCGCGGCGGCAGGTGATCGCCGCCGCGGTGATCGACGTTCTCGCTGAACAGGGTCTTCGCGGGCTGACTCACCGCGCGGTGGACGCCGCCGTCGGCTTCGGCAGCGGCGCGGTGAACTATCACGCCCCCACCCGGGCGCACCTGGTCCGTTTGGCGCTGGACGAGCTGTTCGCCCGCGACGGGGTCGTCGCCGCCACTCATTTCGCCGACCTGATCAGCACCCCGCAGATTCCCATGGCCGTCGTAGTTGACCGCATGAGCGCGTTCGTGCAGGAAATGACGGCCCCTCCGGCTCGGCAGCGTGTCGTTGCCCGGCATATGTTGTTGGCCGAGGCCCAAGTCGATCCGCAGATCCGTGCGGAGTTCGATGCGCACCGTGGTGCGTTCGTGGAGTTCGCCGCGAATATCGTGACTGCGATGGATCACGATTACCCCGCGATCACCGCCGAGGTGGTGGTGATCATGATCGAAGGCTTGATCCAACGCCAAGTACTCATCGGGGCAACGCCATTGGCTGATTCGTTGCATCCGATCATTGCAGGTCTCCTGCGTTCGTGGACTATCGAGTAGGCCCCGCCTGATATGGAACCCTGTCGACAACGGTCACGATGTTGACGATCTTGTCTTTGTCGACCACGAGACGGTCTGCGCCCGCGACCGACATTGCCCCTCGTATCACGGGTAGGCATTGTGAGATGAACTGCCTGTATGCTCTGGAGCCGCTCACGCGCCTGGTTTGTGTGTCGCAGATGACGTCATCAGCGACATAGCGCATGGCCCTGCTGAGGTCGCCGGCGGTCAACGCGGTGAAGTAGTGCAAGGCTGTCTGTACCGCGCCGGTGGACTCGGGCATGGCTACTCCTTCATGCGGCGAACGCATTACCATCAGTGACGGTGAATCGACTGTGTAGGTGCATCGATCAGGTGGTCGACGAATCGTCGGCCGTGGCCGACCAGCGTCATCGCCTCGCATGTCGAGCGCCTGACGCCTTTCAACATCTGTTGGTGCACCTTCTCCAGACCTCGGATCCAGGTCTTGCGTGCGCTGTCATCCGCGTCCTGCGCACAAAGTCAGCCAGCGCGCTAGATCGAGCGCAGGATCCCTCGCAAGCGGTCGGCAAAGGCCCGTGGCCGAAAAAGCGGTCCGTTGTGGCCGCCGGGAAACGTCTCGACTTCGCGGCCGAGCATCTCGGCCAGGGCCGTGGAACAGTGTGGCACCGGGCCGACGCTGGTGGCGCCCGCTGCCGGGGTGATCACGTCGGCAGCAGCGCGGAGTGCCACGGTGTCCGGACGATATTCGCGCACTGCCGGCGCATCGTGGGCGAGGAAGTGTTCGAGATTGCGTATCCGGCCTGGATTCGGCAGTGCCACAGGCACATCGGGGTCGCGGTCGACGATGTCCAACCCCGCGATCTTGACGAGGAGCGCCATCGCCGCGGCGATGCCGTCGCGGCGGTACGCGTCTTCGACGTCGAGCTGGGACTGAAGCAATTGCGCACGCTCGGAATCGGGTAGCAAGGCTGCTATCGGCGGCTCATGAGCGATCACTGTCCGAACCTGTTCTCGGTGGCGCGCCGCGAGTTCCAGCGCGATGATCGCACCGATGCTGGTGCCGAATACCAGCGCCGGTGAGTCGGTCACCGCGCCCAGTACCAGCGCGGCATCGTCGGCGTGCGTGCGTGGACCCGACGTGTCAGCCGGTCCCGTGCTGCGCGACAGGCCGCGCCGGTCGAAGCTGATCACCGTGAAGTCCGACTTCAGATGCAGGGCTAGGACGTCATACGCATCAGCGTCGCCGTCACCTCCGGGGAGCAATAACAGCGCAGGGCCGACGCCTCGAACCTTGTAGTAGATCTGCGCGCCGGGCACGTCGAGTACCGCCATGATTCACACCCATAAGAAACTGAAGTTGCTTATTTGAAGGTAGCAAGCACTGAAAGTTTTAAGCAACTCGGGTAGCTTATTGGGGGTGATGCAGACACGACGACGAGGTGCCGCGCTGGAGCGGGCCATCCTGGACGCGGCCTGGGCGGAACTGGTCGAAGTCGGCTATCGCGAGATGACCATGGCCGGCGTCGCCGAGCGCGCAGGCGCGGCGAAATCGGTGCTGTACCGACGGTGGCCTGACAAGTTCGACCTGATTCGCGCTGTCATCGAGCAACGAGTCCCCCGGCTGGGGCGTCCGGCGCCGACCGGCAATCTGCGTGACGACGTACTTCAAGTACTCACCGGGGTCATCGCTCGATATGAGAGTTTGTCGGTGCTGACCGGTGTGGACCCGGAGTTGACCAACCGGCTGCGCCCCGAGCTCGCCGACGACGCGATCACCCAACTCGGCGAAGTCGTGCAAGCCGCGGGTATGGATCTGGCCGCAATCAGCCCGCGATTGTTGCGCCTACCCATCGCGATGATCATCGACGACCTTCTCCACTACAGGGACGAGGTCGATCCGCGAGCGATTGCCGACGAACTCTTCATTCCTCTGGTCGAATCGACCATTGTCACCAGCTCGCGAAAGGCGCCGTGATCCGTCGCGTAGGCGGACTCGAAGCCGCCTGTCGCGCGAGCACGGATACGTTCGCGGCGCACCGATGAATTTCGTGTGGATCTGTCGTCGATATCGGTGGATACACCGACTGCGGTGTGTCTGCGCCGGGGCCGTTCCCGCGCGGGAACAAGCACACGGAGGCACCGGTGAACTTCGACAGCCCTGCACACGAGCACGCGACCCAGATACGTGAGCAAACCGCCGACCCCGCACACCCGCGGGTGTTGGTAGCGGGAGCGAGCATCGCGGGGCCCGCGCTGGCCCACTGGTTACATCGGCGAGGGGCAGAGGTGACCGTGGTGGAGCGGGCGTCCGGGCTGCGTCCCGGTGGGCAGGCGGTAGACGCACGCGGGGTGACCAAGGAGGTCATCCGGCGCATGGGGCTGGACGCGCAGGTGCGCGCGGCCTGCACGGAGACCGCAGGCGCGCACACCGTGGACGCGGACGGGAGCGTCCTGGAGACCTTCCGGGTGGGCGACGACGGCGGCGACGGGTACATCGCCGAGATCGAGATCCTGCGCGGGGACCTTTCCCAGGTGCTCTATGACGACACCCGCGACAGCGTCGAATACATCTTCGGCGACCGGATCGCCGCCCTCGCCCAGGACGCGGACGGGGTCGACGTGACCTTCGAATGCGGCGACCCGCGCCGCTTCGACCTGGTGATCGGGGCAGACGGACTACATTCGGCGCTGCGAGCAATGGTCTTCGGCCCACATGAGCGGTTCGTTCGCCATCTGGGGCTCGTGCTGGCCTTCTACAGTGTCCCCAACGACTTCGGATTGGACCGCTGGTTGATCGACTACCGGGAGTCGGGGCGATCCGCGGGCCTGCGGCCCATCCGAGACGCCGCCCAGGCGATGGCCGTACTCTGCTTCAGCTCGGGCGACTTCGACGTCGACTACCGCGACATCGTGGCGCAGAAGCGTTTGCTGCGCGAGCGGATGAGCGGAATGGGCTGGTTGACATCCGACATCCTTGCCCATCTCGACGACACTGCGGACTTCTATCTGGACCAGGTCGCCCAGTTGGTGATGGAGCGCTGGTCGAGCGGGCGGGTGGGGCTACTCGGGGACGCGGCGTTCAGCTCGTCGCCGATGTCGGGGCAAGGTACCGGCCTGGCTCTGGTCGGCGCCTACCTGCTGGCCGGCGAGTTAGCTGCCGCAGGATGGGACCCGGAGACCGGGTACGCCGCCTACGAGCGGCGGATGCGCTCGTTCGTCGAGGCCAACCAGGAGATCGGCCGGTTGCACGCGCGAAGCCTCATCGCCCCCACGCCGGAGGCCGAGCCGGGCACAGGGCCCGACGTCGAATGGGACCTCGCGCTGATCGAGCGTGCGATCAACGGTATCGAGCTGCCCGACTACACAGGGGGCCGACCGAAACGCACACCGCACCACTGAGCAACTCGTCGGCCAAGCCGTAGGCATCACATCGGCAGGGGTGGGGCCCGGGGCATCGGGTACATCAACGGCCGGCAATCGCGGCTGACGCTGCCATTCTGGTGCAGGGGCTCGCTTGGACATCATCCCGAGCGATCGGTGCACGGGTTCCGGTGTGCGTGATTCCTCTCCTCGCGGATCAGGTTGCGAACACCCGGGGGAAGCCGAACATCGGAACCAGCGCGGGAGCATGGAACTTGACCACCCGTGCGATACCGGCGGTAGTGGGCGCCAGCACCACGACACCGTCCGCTCGCAGCACTCCGCTCGTGTCCCTGCGGTACACCACAGCGGCAGGTTGGCCGTTCGCGGTAGTGGCGATCATCCGCCAGTCACCGGATGTGCCGAGTACGTACGTGCCGAGCACATGGATACACATCGCCCTGCCCGCTTGCCAATCGCCGAACGGCGTCGCTTCCAGGGTGGCATCGGTGCGCAGCACCTGCTCCAGCAGACTCGCATCGGAACGCTCGAAGGCTGCGATGTAACCGTCGAGCAGCGCACGTGCTCGAGGGTCGGCCGGCTCGAGCAGATTCTCCGGCTCGGGCTCGACCTCGTCGAGGCGGGCGCGCGCTCGTTGCAGCCCGCTCTTGACTGCCGCAGTGGTGGTTCCGAGGATCTCCGCGGTCTCGTCGGCGGAGAATGCGAGCACCTCGCGCAGGATGAGCATCGCTCGCTGGCGGGCGGGCAGATGCTGCAAGCTCGCGATGAGCGCCAGCCGCAGCGACTCGCGTGCGACAACGATCGTCGCCGGATCGCCATCAGGTGGCGTGATCCACCCGTCCGGTAGTGGACCCAGCCACGAGATCTCTTCCGAAGCAATCGGATTCGGCGCACGATCGGGACCGTCGTAGGGTCCGCCCAAACCCGAGGGCAACACTCGGATCCGACGCCGCTGCAGAGCGGTAAGGCACACATTTGTGGCGATCTTGTAGAGCCAGGACCGAACCGAGGCGCGGCCCTCGAATCCTGAGTAGGACTTCCACGCCCGCAGATAGGTCTCTTGCACGAGGTCCTCGGCGTCATTGGCCGACCCGGCCATGCGGTAGCAGTGCGCCAGCAGTTCTCTGCGAAACCGATGGGTCTCGATGGTGAACCGGTCGTGATCCGGTGCGCCCCGTGGGTGCGATGTCACACGGCCACCCTAGCTAGCTTCCCTTGTCGAACGGCGGCTTCCATCTCGTGTGGGGTCACCGAGTCCACGTGGATACAGCGTTCGCAGGTCACGGCAGCAGGGCCAGTTTGCCGACGGTCGCTCTGGTCTCCAGTTCGCCCAGCGCTTTCGGACCGTCGGCCAAGTCGTAGACGGTGGGTTGGATCGGAGTGAGCACCCCGGCTGTGATGAGCGCGGACAGCTCACCCATGATTTCGCCGAACATCTGCGGTGCGGCCTGGATCAGCACGCCGATATTGAGCCCGATGAGCTGGACCTGATGCTTGTACACAAGTTCCCAATTGCTGACCGCCGCCTGCCCGCCCGCCAGCCCGTAAACAACGACCCGACCGGTGATGCGCTTGGCCGCTGCCAGACTGGCCTCGAACGTCGCTCCGCCCGCCGATTCCAACACCAGGTCGACGCCGGCGCCGCCGGTCACTCTTGATACTTCGGCGGCGAGGTCGTCACCGCGGGAGTCCAGGACGTGGTCGGCGCCCAACGCCAGAACTGCCTCGTGCTTGGCCGGCGAAGCGGTGGCGATGACCGTCGCCCCATAGTGCTTGGCGATGGTGACCGCGGCCTGGCCGGTCGCCCCCGCCGCGGCGTGAATCAACACGGTCTGGCCTGTGGCGAGCCCGCCCAGGGTCCGCAGTGCGGCCAGCGCCGTGGGCCAATTCACTGTCAATCCGAGCGCCTGCTGCGCCGTCCAGCCGGGGGGTACGGCGACCGCGGCCGCCGCGGGTAGCGCCACATATTCGGCGAAAGCACCACTTCCGACACCGACAACACGTGCACCCGGCACGGGGTCGGTAACCTCCGCGCCTAGCGCGACAACTTCGCCGACGGCTTCGAAACCGGCTAGGTAGGGCGGTCGCGGGCCGTCCCGAAATGCTCCGTGGGACTTCGAGATATCAGCGAAGTTGACCCCAGCGGCGGCGACTCGGACAAGAACCTCGCCTGGCCCGGGGCGGGGTATCGGAGCATGGTCTATCAGGCGCATGTCCTGTGGACCTTCGAAGGACATCTGCTGCAGCGCACGCATGGTAATGGGAATGCTCATCGGCGATCAGCCTTTCTTTCCGGGGCACACGATGGAGTCCTGTTCGTCGTGCGGACAGGCTCTAGTAGGTAGACCCGGCTGACGCCACAAAAGAATCGGCCTGCGCAGTGAGCGGACGTAGCATCTGACAAGTTCCCGCTTCGGACTTCGCGAAGCGACGGTCGATCAGGATCGGTCCGCGACCACGCGAGCCGCGAGTGTCGGTGATATCCGTTGCATACCGAGCAACATTCCGACTTTCCCGACTCGGATCCGGTGCGCCTGCCTCTTGTGTAGCCCGGTGAGAACCGCCGCCGCTGCCGCGTCGGGGCTGATCTTGCCCCGGCCGCGTCCGGCGGTCATCGCGGTGTCGACCAGCGGCAGCATCGCGTCGACGACGCGCACGGTAGGTGCGTCTACGGCGAGTTGGTACCGCAGCGAGGTGGTCGCCGCGATCAAGCCCGCCTTCGCCGCGCAGTACACCGGCGCGGAACGCTTGGGCACCAACCCGAGCGCCGAGGTGATGTTGACGATCGTCGCGGACGGGGCGAGCGCCAGCGCGGGAAGCAGACGTGCGGTCAGGCGCAGCGGCGCGATCAGGTTCGCCGCCAGTTCCTCGGTCACATCGTCGAGCAGTTCGTCGGCGTCCGATGTCATCCACTGCCGGTCGAATTGGACTCCGGCGTTGTTGATCACCAAATCCAGTCCGGCGATTCCGGCCGCGGTCGCGGCGACGCGATCCACGTCGGCGGGAACGGCCAGATCGGCGGATATGGTCCGCAGGCCTGGGATGCGCGCGGCCGCGTTCGCGAGCCGGTCGGGGTCGCGGCCACAGATCAGAACGTGACAGCCGGTGGCGGCGAGCTGCTGGGCGAAGGCGAACCCGACTCCACTGCCGCCTCCGGTGACCAGCGCCGCGCGCGCGACGATCTGCTTGCTCATTCGGCGGCCCTGTGCCCGTCTTCCACGGACAAGATCAGGTCCTCGAGTCGGAAGTAGGGCCTGGTGAACAGCGCCGAGTCGCGCAGGTGCTCGATCACCAGGTAGTACTCGTCGAGGTCGGTGGTGGCGAACACCGCGATGTCGCTGGACCGGGCGCTGAAGGCCTCGGCGTCGTAGAACCGCATCGTGGTTTTCGTCCGGTCGCGCAGGGCGGTGCCCAGGGCGGCGTCGGCGATACGTCGACGCTCCGGGCGGCTCATGGCCAGCCATGCGGGGAGCGCGGTCAACATCATGAACGCCGTGTACTCGGTGGGCTCGGCACCTAGCGATGAAGCATTTGTTACATCCATGCCGGCGACCCTAGATGTAACAAATGTTACAGTCAAGGGGTGGCTGACCGAACATCTCCGAACCCCACCCGACGCGACGAGCTCCTCCACGCCGCTCTCGACGACTTCGCGCGTCACGGCCTCGTCGATTTCACCTTGCGTGGCCTCGCCGAGCGCATCGGGACGAGCGCGCGCATGCTCGTGCACTACTTCGGCAGCCGCGAGCAATTGCTGTCCGCCGCGTTCGCTGAACATCGACAGCAGATGCAACGACAACTCGCCGATGCCGCCGAGCAGAGTCCGGCCGAGGCGGCGACATCGGCGTGGGCGGCGATGACAGCGGACGAGCAGCGCACACACTTCACCGTCATGTACCACCTGCTCGCCGCCGGTCTCACCAACGGCGCCGCGGAGCGCCCCGCCGCTCGCGATGCGATCCTGGCATGGGTCGACTATGCGACTGACCTGCTCGCTCGCGCAGGTCGCGATGCCGTCGATGCCCGTGTCGATGCCACGGTGCTGGCGTCGGGCCTCAAAGGAATCCTGATCGACCGCCTCGTCACCGACGACGAACAACGCTGCGACACCGCCGCACGCCGCCTCATCGACGCGGTGCTCACCTGACTCGCGTGAGCGCGGACCGGCTGTGCGGCGATGCCGTCGTGGCTCGAGCCCGGTGGAAGCAGGAATTCGATTTCTATCCGAATCGAATCCGGTCGCGAACATGATCCGCCATGACCGCGGAGGTGTAGGTGCAACCGCTGGGCCTTGTTGCCGTTACTGCAGGGTGACCGACGCTAGGCATGGACGACTTCTGTAAGAGACTTCCAGTCGCGTCCGTGGTGCATGTCGAGCAGGCTATTTGCCAGGGCGGGTAGTGCGGGATGAATATTCGATACGGAGAGGTCGGGTTGCGCTGTACCGCAGGTGAATTCGCAATTCGATGCGGTGTGGAGGGTATGGTCATCGGCGGTGCGGTATGACGAATTTTCGACAGCCTGGAACGGCCGCCCGGTCGCAATATTCCGGCACCTTTTCGGTGTGTGATGGGAAATTCTCGACACTAATTCCCCGAAGCTGTGAAGTTTCCAGAGAAATGCTTCGACGCTCGACAAGGGCCGCGACTGTAAGAACAGTTTAGAACTGTTCACGATAATGATGGCAGCCTTCCTCGGGGTCGAGGGAGCACGGTGAGGTTGGTCGGTGAGGGCATCAGCAACGTATCGGATCGCGGGTCCACCTGGGCTGATCGGCAGCCGACTCCCCGATGGCTACCGATCTCGCGCAGATCACATGCTCTCTGTTACGGCTCACAAACCGGCTCCTGTTAGCTACCAATTAGCTATAAGATGTCCGGTTTGGCCCTCCATTTTCTGCGAATAATCGGGTACGGTCGACCATCGACGGGGAACTACTTCGACAGGGGGATCGATGGACGAGAACATCAGTGGTACCCCGATATCGCGCGATGACGTAGGCGGCGATCGGGTTTCACGAAATATTGAATGCCGCATTGCGGCTGCCGGCGCGGAATCTTATGACAGCGAGACCGCTCATCTCCACGATGTCGTGGATCAATTGGAGTACGCGGTACAGGTTTGTTCGCGCGAGAGTATTCCGCTTCCCTTCGTGTTGCAGGAAGTCGAAAAGGCGCTCGGTGTGGACCTCGACGATCTCTCGGCGGACTGGCCTTCCGCCCTCCGCCTGCACCTCGTCGACTACGTGACGGCGGTGTTCGCGAAGGACCACCTACAGCCACCGCATCGGTGACGGCGGCCGGGGTGGTGCAAGTCGGCGCGGCGGGCAGTCCTCAGCGGCTCGCACGCAGAATGCGGTTCGCGCGCAGTGCGCGCGGCGAGTCGCTCTCGAACCTTCCGGATCCGTCGAGGTAGCCACCGATGAGCTCAGGGGCGGAATGGTCTTCGATGTCGGTGAATCCGAGGGCGCGCAGCTGTGCGGCGATGTCGTCGGGGGTGAAGTAGCTGAACAACGGTTCGCCGATGCCGGCCAGCCGATCGGCACGTGCCCGGTGGTCCGCACGGTCCTCGTCGGTCGTCGCGGGCTGGAGGTAGTCGAAGACCACCTCGACCGGCTGGGCCTGGGCAGCGATGTATTCGAGGGTGGCATGGGCGGCGCTCGGAGTCAGATAGAAGACGACGCCGAGCCACACGAACACGGCCGGGTCCGTCCGTGTGAATCCGGTGGATTCCAATCGCGCCGCCAGCGTCTGGGTTTCGAAATCGACCGGCACGAAGGTCAATGTCTCGGGGCGGTCGATTCCGGCGGCGGCGAGGCGTTCGCGTTTCCACGCCTGGGTGGCAGGATGGTCGACCTCGAAGACACGCAAGTCCGGGTACGTAGTGCGATAGGCGAAGGTGTCCAGGCCCGCGCCGAGGATCACGACCTGCCGCACACCAGCAGCGAAGGCCGCGGCCACGGCGTCCTCGGCGAAGCGGGCGCGGGCGGCGAAGAACAGGCGGCGGGGCCTATCAGTTGCCACGTCACCGAGATGATCGGTGGTGAGCGTGCCCGGATCGGCCAGTTCCTCCGCGGTGACGGCGAGCAGCCGTGCCGCCAAGGGGTCGGTGAAGATCTGTGGCCGGTCGGCGATCTGGTGATAGGCGCGGGCGTAGGCGGTGACGAGGGCTGTCCTGCTTGGTCCGTCGTTCTCCATGCTCGAGAACCTACTCGCGAAGTTGCCGCATGCTCTATGAACTCGCTCACCCATACGCCACCGGGGAGCCGGTACCGATTGCCCACGCCGAAATCCCGCGTGGGCATGGGTGTCGGCGCAATCGGATAGCATCCCCGGTACTACCTCTCGGTCCAGCAACCGGCCGGCGGAGTCAGTTCGCGTCGTGGGCGCTTGTGATCGGAGGCTTTCGTGCACACCCTGGGTTTTGTGCTGTCCAGGTGGGGAGGGGAAGTCTGATGTGGTGCGAGCAGGCAACTCTCGGCTGTGCCGGCGGTGGTCGTGGTGCGCAGTGACGCGTTGAACGCCGATCTCTTCGCGGCCGGGCCCGGATCGCGGCGTCAACTCCACATACTGCTGGTCGAGGACGATCCCGGCGACGCCTTGCTGGTGGAAGAGATGGTCGCCGATCTGTCTCCGCGCCCGCACCTGGATTGGGTACGCACCCTGGCCGAGGCCGGCGAGCGCCTACGCACCGACGTCCCCGATTGTGTGCTGCTCGATCTGCATCTGCCCGATGCGCACGGACTCGAGGCGCTGGCCGGAATCCGCGTCCGCAACGATCAGGTCCCGGTCGTGGTGATGACCGGGCTCGACCAGGAGCGCACCGGGCTGTTCGCGTTGGCCTCCGGCGCGCAGGACTATCTGGTCAAGGGCCGGGTGGACCCGGAATTGTTCGGGCGCGCAGTGCGTTACGCGATCCAGCGCAAGCAGGCCGAGCTCACCAGCGCGGCCCTGCAGGCCAGTCAGATGCGGGCACAGGAGAACTCCCGACTCGAACGCGGACTGTTGCCGACCCCGCTGTTGGGTGCCGACCCCGCGGTGGAGGTGGTGTCGAGGTATCGACCCGGCCGTGACCACTCACTGCTCGGCGGCGACTTCTACGACGTGGTCCAGGACCCGACCGGCATCGTGCACGCCATCATCGGTGATGTCTCCGGCCACGGTCCCGATGCCGCGGCGACCGGGGTCGCGTTACGGTTGGCGTGGCGCACGCTGGTGCTCAGCGGTGTCACCGGTGCCAGGCAGCTGAACCTGCTCGAGGAAGTGTTGCTCGCCGAACGCGCCGACCAGCAAACCTTCGCCACCGCTACCAGCTTGATACTCGACCCGGCGACCCGACAGGTGTCGGTGCGCCGCGCGGGTCATCCCGGCATGCTGTCGTGCACCGGTGCCGGACTGAGTTGGGTGGAGGTGCCGGGCGGACCGGCCCTCGGTTTCGTCCCGGGCTACGCGCAGTGGCCTGCGCACGAGGTGGCACTGGCGGATCAGGCGGGGCTGATGCTGTTCACCGATGGACTGTTCGAAGGGCGTGTCGGCGACGGCAGCACCCGCCTCGGCGAGGACGGATTGTTCGAACTGGCACAGACGCTGCCGACCGATCAGCCCGAGTCCTTCGTCGACGCGCTGATCGGGCAGGTGGCGGAACTGTCTTCGGCGGCAGGCGGTTTGGATGACGATGTGGCCATCCTGTATTTGCGGTGGAGTGATGTGACGAGGCGGAGAACGTGACGAGTAGCACACCAGCCCGGTCGGAGTCGATTCGTAAGCTGACAGCACAGGGCTGGTTCCAGCTCGTGTTCGCGCTGATGATCCTGGTGGTGGTCGCCGGTGCCGCGGCGGGTGCGCAGGTGATCGCGCACACCAGCCGGGTCACCGATCGTCTGCTCGCCGAAACTCTGCCCGCGGCCACCGAAGCCCATCGGCTGCAGGGTGCGCTGCTGAACCAGGAAACCGGCATCCGCGGCTACGCCATCACCGGAGACCCGCAGTTCCTCGAGCCCTACGACCGAGGGCGCCAAGAGCAGACACGCGCTGCCGACCGCTTACGGGAGCTGCTCGTCGCCCACCCCGGATTGCTCGCCGACCTCGCCGCTGTCGACCTCGCCGCCCAGCGGTGGCAGGCCGACTTCACCGATCCGGCGACCGGGGCCGTGTCGTCTCGCGCGGGCATCGGTTCCGACGCCGCCACGGGAGCGGTGCGTCGAAAGGCGCTCTTCGACGCCGTGCGCGATACCTTCGCGGTGCAGAACGACCATCTCGTCGCGGTCGTCGACAGCGACTCCGCCGAGCTGGCAAGCGCACGCACCACCCGCAACATCGTGCTGTCGGGCATCGTCGCGGTCTTCCTGCTGACCGGGGTGCTGCTCACCGTTCTGGTACGGCGACTGGTGGTACGGCCGTTGGGCTATCTCACCGAGTCGTCGCGGCGGGTAGCGGCGGGGGAGTTCGACGCGCGTATCGAGGCTGTCGGTCCTTCCGATATCGCGTTGGTCTGCGAGGCGGTGGAGAACATGCGCCACCACATCGTCGCCGAGCTCGATTCCACGCGCATCCAGGAGGCGGCACTGCTGCGCCAGAAGCAGGATCTCGACGTCCAGGCCGAGGAACTGCGCAGATCCAACACCGAGCTGGAGCAGTTCGCCTACGTCGCGTCCCATGATCTGCAGGAGCCGCTGCGCAAGGTGGCCTCGTTCTGCCAGTTGCTCGAGAAGCGCTACGGCGACCAGCTCGACGAGCGCGGCAAGCAGTACATCGACTTCGCCGTCGACGGCGCCAAACGCATGCAGGTGCTGATCAACGACCTGCTCACCTTCTCCCGCGTCGGCCGGATGTCGGAGGGCACCGAGCCGGTGGGCCTGGATCAGACCCTGGACGAGGCGATAGCCGCCTTGTCGGCGACCATCGAGGAATCCGAGGCCGTGATCGAGCGCCCGGCGGCGTTGCCGGAGCTCCTCGGGGAACCGACCCTGCTGATCATGCTGTGGCAGAACCTCATCGGCAACGCGATCAAATTCCGCACGCCCGGCCTGACCCCTGTGGTCCGGGTGGCGTGCGCGCCCAACGTCGACGACGCAGAGGAATGGCAGTTCTCGGTGTCGGACAACGGGATCGGTGTCGCGGCCGAATTCGCGGAGAAGGTCTTCGTCATCTTCCAGCGCCTACATCCGCGAGATGCCTACGGCGGCACCGGGATCGGGTTGGCCGTGTGCAAGAAGATCGTGGAGTTCCACGGCGGCCGGATCTGGCTCGACACCGATCACCGTGACGGCACCCGTCTGTGCTTCACCCTGCGGGCGGCAGCGCCCGCGATCACCGCTACATCCATCGAGAACGAGGTATTCGCATGACCGATCCCGGCCAGCCGGTCGATATCCTGCTCGTCGAAGACGACCCCGGCGACGAACTGATGACGCGGGAAGCCTTCGAGGACAACAAGATCGGCAATACGCTGCACGTGGTCAGGGACGGTCAGGAAGCGCTGGACTTCATCTACCGCACCGGCGCGTACGTCGACGCTCCACGGCCGGATCTGATCCTGCTGGATCTGAACCTGCCCAAGTACGACGGCAGGCAGGTGCTGGAGAAGATCAAGGCCGACCCGGAGCTGTCCCACATCCCCGTGGTCGTGCTCACCACATCGGCGGCCGAGGAAGACATTCTGCGCAGCTACAAACTGCATGCGAACGCCTACGTCACCAAGCCGGTGGATCTCGACCAGTTCATCGCTGCGATCAGGCAGATCGACGAGTTCTTCGTGCAGGTCGTGGGGGGGGCGGCGGGGGGGGGGGGGGCGCGGGGGGCCGACGGGGGGGGAGGGGGCGCGGCGGGGGCCCCCGGCCC
>NZ_JBHURA010000004.1:0-45428 GCF_042674185.1 Nocardia sp. NPDC056952
GCCGTTGCTTGCTCCTTCGTCGCCTACGCAACGGCACCTGATCGACGGGACGGCCGCGAACCCGGCCGCTGCGCGTCCGGCCCCTCCCTAGGGGTCGGGGGTCGGGGCTGAGTGGGCGGCATGTTGGCGTGGTGGCAATAATCGGGGCATGAGTGAATGGAAGGCTTTTACCGTCGAGATCGCCGACAACGTTGCCCAGGTCACGTTGATCGGGCCGGGTAAGGGTAATGCGATGGGACCCGACTTCTGGCGCGAGCTGCCGGAGGTCTTCGCCGAGCTCGACGCGGATCCGCAGGTGCGGGCGGTGGTGGTGACCGGGTCGGGCAAGCACTTCTCGTTCGGTCTCGACCTGGCTGCGACCGCGGGCACGCTGGCTCCGGTGCTGGCCGACGACGCGAAGGCTGGACCGCGCACGGAGTTCCTCAAGGAGGTCCGCCGGATGCAGGCCTCGGTGACGGCGCTGGCCGAGTGCACCAAACCGGTGATCGCGGCGGTGTCGGGGTGGTGCATCGGCGGTGGTCTCGATCTGATCGCCGCTGCCGACATTCGTCTGGCCAGCGCGGACGCCAAGTTCAGCCTGCGTGAGGCGAAGGTGGCGATCGTCGCCGACATCGGTTCGCTGCAGCGCCTGCCCGGCATCATCGGCGAGGGCAATCTGCGGGAGCTGGCGTTCACCGCCAAGGACATCGACGCGGCCCGCGCCGAGCGGATGGGTCTGGTGAACGAGGTGTTCGCCGATCAGGAGGCCGTGCTGGCCGCCGCGCACGCGATGGCGCGCGAGATCGCGGGCAACCCGCCGCTGGTGGTGCAGGGCATCAAGGACGTGCTCGAGCAGCGGACCAGCCCGGCGGTGGCCGAGGGCCTGCGTTATGTGTCGACGTGGAACGCGGCGTTCCTGCCGTCGAAGGATCTCCCCGAGGCCATCGCGGCGGTGTTCCAGAAGCGCGCGCCGGAGTTCAAGGGCGAGTAAAGGCAGTTCAAACGGTTGCCCCGGTGACCGTTCTGCCTACATACTTGCATCACACAACTAATTGATTGATGCAAGTAAAGGTAAAAGTGTGAGTGAGAGTGAGCCCGCGATCGACGAGATCGCGATCCAGCTCGTACGACTGCACCGGCTGCGCGACCGGTCGATGGCCCAGATCAAGGACCGCTCGGGGATCGACCCGGCGGGGTTCATGGTGCTGTTCCGGTTGGTGTGTGACGGGCCGATGCGCTCGGGCGCCCTCGCCGAGGCGGTGCATTCGGACGCGTCGACGGTGAGCAGGCAGGTCGCGCAGCTGGTGGAGCGTGGCCTGGTGGTGCGCGCCGCCGACCCGGACGACGGGCGAGCCACCGTACTCGAGGTCACCGACTACGGGCGCGAGACCGCCGACCGGATCCGGGCACGGCGCCGCAATTCCATCGCCATCATCACCGAGAACTGGTCCGCCGACGATCGCGCGCTCTTCGCCGGGCTGCTGACGCGGTTCGTCGAGGACTACGACGAGGCCCGCCCGGTCCTGCTGACCCAGCCGCCCGCACTGAGCACTACGGAGAACGTTTCGTGACGACAACCGCGGCCCCGGTGGAATCACCGGCCGGCTTCACCCATCGCCAGATCCTGACCATCCTGTCCGGGCTGATGCTCGGCATGCTGCTGGCCTCACTCGATCAGACGATCGTGTCGACCTCCATCCGCACCATTGCCGATGACCTCGACGGCTACTCGCTGCAGGCATGGGCCACCACCGCCTACCTGATCACCGCGACGATCAGCACCCCGCTCTACGGCAAGCTCTCGGACATGTTCGGCCGCAAGCCGTTCTTCCTGGCCGCGATCGGTCTGTTCATCGTCGGTTCGCTGCTGTGCACGCTGGCCACGTCGATGTATCAGCTGGCCGCGTTCCGCGCGTTCCAGGGTCTGGGCGCGGGTGGACTCATGTCGTTGGCGCTGGCCATCATGGGCGACATCATCGGACCCCGTGAACGCGCCCGCTACCAGGGCTATTTCCTCGCGGTATTCGGTATTTCGAGTGTGCTCGGGCCCGTCCTCGGCGGGCTGCTGGCCGGGCAGGACACCATTCTCGGCATCACCGGCTGGCGCTGGGTGTTCCTGGTGAACGTGCCGCTGGGGCTGCTCGCCCTGGTGGTGGTGACCCGGGTACTGCACCTGCCGCGCAAGCCGCACGCCACCCACCGCATCGACTTCGCGGGTGCGATCGTGCTCGCGGTCGGATTGGTTCCGCTGCTGATCGTGGCCGAACAGGGTCGCGAATGGGGCTGGAGCAGTACCTCTTCGGTGATCTGTTACGCGATCGGCGCGATCGGGCTGGCCGGCTTCGTCGTGGTCGAGAAGTTCATGGGTGACGCGGCGCTGATTCCGCTGCGGATCTTCGACAATGTGACTTTCGCGCTCGGCGTGGTGATCTCGTTCGTCGTCGGTGCGGCGATGTTCGGCGGCATGCTGCTGCTGCCGCAGTACCTGCAGGTGGTGCGTGGCGCCGGGCCGACCGAGGCAGGTCTGCAGATGCTGCCGATGGTGCTCGGGCTGATGACCGGTTCGATCCTCTCGGGTCGGCTGATCTCGAAAACCGGCCGCTACCGGGCATTCCCGGTGATCGGCGCGATCATGCTGACGCTCGGGTTGTTCCTGCTGCACCTGCTCGACGCCGACAGCCCGCTGTGGCTGGCGATGCTGTTCATGGCGGCCACCGGCTTCGGCCTCGGCAACCTCATGCAGCCGCTGACCCTGGCCTTGCAGAACGCGCTGCCGCCCAAGGACATGGGCGTCTCGACCGCGTCGGCGACGTTCTTCCGCCAGATCGGCGGCACCCTCGGCGCCGCGGTGTTCCTGTCGATCCTGTTCTCGCTGCTCACCCCGAACATCACCACCGAATTGCAGCAGTCGGCGGCGGACCCCGCCTACCAGCAGGCCGTGATCGAGGGCGCGCAGAGCACCAACCCGGCGGATGCCGCGCTGGCCAAGGGCCTGCTGGCGCACGACACGTCGGCCGCGGGCAAGGTGCTCCAGGACAGCTCGATCATCCAGCAGCTCGACCCCGACCTCGCCAAGCCCTTCCAGGTCGGCTTCGCCGACTCGATGTCGACGGTGTTCCTCGTCGCCTCCGCGGTGGCGTTGATCGCCCTGCTGCTGGTGCTGTTCTGGAAGGAAGTTCCGCTGCGGATGTCGGGTGGAATCCAGGCAGACGGCGATGCCAAGGCCGCCGAAGGGGTGGGTGCGCTGGTCGACACCGCCGCGCAGTCCGCCGCGTCAGCCGGGGACCCGCGCGACGAAGACAAGGGTGGTCGAGACCGAGCCGGAGCGCCCCCGGCATGATCATCAGGTGAGTCGATTCGGCAGCGGCGGTGTGGTGCGGCGGTTACGTCGTCTGCCCGCCGCTGTCGGCTATCTGCTGGTGGGCGGGCTGACCGGGGTGGTGTCGCTGTTCGCGGTGGTCGCGCTGGCGATCGTGGCGGCCGCGAGCCTGATCGGGATCGGGATTCCCGCGCTGCCGGAGGCCGTCAAATTGATCCGGCCGCTGCTGGGGCTCGAGCGGCGCAGGGCGGGCAGGTTGCTCAGCACGCCGATCGTGTCCGCCTACCGGCCGTTGACCGGCGACCTGCGTCATCAGCTCGCGACGCTGGCCGCCGATCCGGCGAATCGGCGTGATCTCGCCTGGCTGGTGCTGCACGCGATCATCGGATTGCCGCTGGCCGCGCTGGCGGTGGCACTGCCACTGAGCTCGGTGCAGCATCTCGCTGTCGCGAGTTATTGGAGTGCGCGGGCCGATGGCACTGTGTCCAGCGGCGGCATCATCGTCGATTCGTGGACCGCCGCCGTGGTGAGCGTGGTGGTGGGCATCGTCTACGGCGCCCTCGCACTGCGCGCGCCCGAGGCGGCGAACGCGCAGGCCAGGGTGGCAGGGGCGTTGCTCGCGCCGGATGAGAACGCCGTGCTGGCCGATCGGGTCGCCGAGCTGACCGTGACCAGGGCCGCCGCGCTGGACGCGCACGGTGCCGAACTGCGCCGCATCGAACGCGATCTGCACGATGGCGCCCAGGCCAGAATCGCGGCGGTGATCATGCAACTCGGACTGGCCGAGCAATTGCGCGGCCGTGATCCCGACGCCGCCGATCGGATGGTGCGGACGGCGCAGGACACGGCTTCGGCGGCCTTGGCCGAACTGCGCGATGTGGTGCGCAGCGTCTACCCGCCGGTGCTCTCGGATCGGGGCCTGAACAGCGCCGTTTCCGCGCTGGCCGCGCGCAGTCTGATCCCGTGCGTGCTCGAATCGAACGGCATCACCCGGCGGCCGATGGCGGTGGAGGCCGCCGCCTATTTCGTCATCGCCGAGGCCGTCACCAACGCGACCAAACACTCCGGTGCCGACACACTGTCGATCGAACTGGGTGGGCCGCCCGATCTGCTCACCGTCGAGATCCGCGACGACGGTGTGGGCGGAGCGAGCGCGACCGACGGGGGTGGTCTGGCCGGCATCCGGCGCAGGGCCGAGGCGCTCGACGGGCAGATGACGCTGAGCAGCCCCGCCGGTGGGCCTACTGTGGTGCGGGTGGAGTTGCCGTGCGGGTCGTGATCGCCGAGGACGACGCCCTCCTGCGGGAAGGCCTCGTCCTGCTGTTGAAGACGGCCGGGATCGACGTGGTCGCCGCCGTCGACAATGCCGACGACTTCCTCGCCGTCGTCACCGCCGACCGCCCGGACGCAGTGGTGGTGGATGTGCGGCTCCCGCCTGCCTTCACCGACGACGGCCTGCGCGCCGCGGTACGTGCCAGGACGGTCCACCCGGGGCTGCCGGTGCTCGTGCTGTCGTCCTATGTGGAGGACAGTTACGCCTCCGAACTACTCGGTGACGGTGGCGGTGGTGTCGGGTACCTGCTCAAGGAACGGGTCGGCAAGGTCGACCGGTTCCTCGAGTCCCTGCACCGCGTCGCCGCCGGTGGCACCGCGATGGACCCGGAAGTGATCGCACAACTGCTGGTGCGCCGCAAGGTCGACGATCCGCTGTCCACACTGACCGCCCGCGAACGCGAAGTGCTCGCACTGATGGCCGAAGGGCAGGACAACTCCGCCATCGCGGCACGCCTGGTCGTCACCGAAGGCGCTGTGCTCAAACACATTCGCAGCATCTTCGCCAAACTCGGCCTCGCCGCCGACGAATCGGGCCACCGCCGGGTGCTCGCCGTACTGGCCTACCTGAACTCGCGCCCCGGATCGTCCTGACAGACCCGGTCGGTGTCGGGCAGCGTGCCGTCGCGGAGATAGGCATTGACGGTCGTGTCGACGCAGGTGTTCGGGTAGTTACCGTAAATCCAGTGCACCGCAACGTTTTCCAGGGTCACCAGGCGTGACCCGGTCAGCGCCCGGTGCATCACCTGCGCGCCCGCGTGGGTGGTGCGGGTGTCGCCGGTGGACTGGACGATCAGGCTCGGCAGCGCATGGCCGATCACAGTCGGTTGCTCGACCGGGGGCGACGCCCAGAACGCGCACGGCGGGATGTTGTTCGCGAACGCGCCGAACAGCGGTTGATCTGCGCGACTCGCCTCGATATTGCGCCAGTACCAGGCCGGATCGCGCGGAACTTCCACATCGCCGCACAGGACGGCCAACGCGGGTGAGTAGTCGCGTGGCCGCGCGGTGAGCATGAAGGCGAGCGAGGCGGCCAGCTCGGGTTCGGGCCGCACCTCGATGCCGTCGGCGGCGTCGGCGAGCTGGCGGATCTGGCGGGCCAGCAGCGGATAGTTGCGTGGGTCGTCGAGCCCGCGGTAGAGCACCATCGGCAGGCTGTGTTCGTCGACGGTGAACTCGCCGATCCGGATCGGCCGGTCGTTCGCGCGGCGGACCATGGTCTGCACGGTCGACCTGACCGCGGAACGGTCCGCGCCGAAACGGAACTCACCGTCGTGGGCGGCCACCCAATCGGCCCATCGGTCGAACGCCGCCTCGTTGACCGGGCCCATGGCGCGGATCATCCCGACCGATCCGTAGTGCTCGGGGTCGACGGCACTGTCGAGGACGAACCGGTCGCTGCGTTCGGGGAACAGCTGGGCGAAGACCGCGCCGAGGTAGGTGCCGTAGGAGGTGCCGAAGTAGCTGATTCGTTCCTCGCCGAGGGCGGCACGGATGACGTCCATATCGCGGGCGGTGTTGCGTGTGGTGATGTGGTGCAGCCGAGGTCCCTCGTTCGTCGCGCACAGCGCGGCGAGTTCGGCTTGCTGGGTGACGCTTTCGGCGAAACCGATGCCGTCGAGACCGGCGGACTCCAGCCCGAATCCGTGCTGCCAGCGGCAGTTCACCGGGGTGGAGCGGCCGATGCCGCGCGGATCCATGCCGATCAGGTCGTAGCGATCACGGACGTCGGAGCTCATCGCCTCGCGCACGTCGATCATGAAGTCGAGGCCGGGAGCGCCGGGCCCTCCCGGATTCGACAGCAGCACGCCGCGACGTTTCGCCGGGTCCGTAGCGGGCAGCCGTGAGATGGCCACGGTCATCGTTTCCGCCTGTGGCGCCGAGTAATCCACCGGCACGGTCACCTCCGCGCACTGGGCGCCCACCGGATCGAGACGCGGATCATCGCAGGACTGCCAGGTCAGCGACTGATGCCGGAAGCGATCGATCGGGTCGACATCGGCCGATGCCGGTGTAGCGGTGAATAATCCGGCGGCCATGGCGGAGACCGCGACGGCCAGGATCGCGCGTTTCATGAGGCGCAGACCACGGTGTCGAACGCCCGCTCGACAACCTCTGCCTGGTCTTTGCTGTTCGGCAGCTCGTTCACGGTGATGGTTATCGCGACGCCGTCGGCGGTGACCCCGGTGCGGGTATCGAAACCGGGGATGCTGCCGCCGTGGGCGACGGTCTTCTTGCCACACGAGGTGGTCTGCACGACCAGGCCCAATCCGTAACCGGCCGAGGGCATTCGGTCGAACTGCACGGTCTGCCGCATCTGTTCCAGCTGCGCGGCGGGCAGCAACTTGCCGTCCAGCAGCGCGAGGAAGAAGCGGTTCAGATCCGAGCCGGTGGCGATCATCGCACCCGCGGTATCGCCCCATGAGGGATCGAAGTCGGTGAAATCGACACGGGCACCGTCGATTTGCTGGTAGCCGCGCGGGTGCGGTGTACGCAAGCCGATGTCGCCGGGTGCGGGAAAGTAGGTGTCGCGCAAGCCGAGTGGCTCGATGATCCTGGTGGTGATCTCGGTGGCGGCGGGGCGGCCGGTGACCTGCTCGATCAGCATGCCGAGCAGGATGTAGTTGGTGTTGGTGTAGACCGAGCGGGCGCCGGGTTCGTGCCGCGGCGGCATCGTCATCGCGATGCTGACCAGCTCACTGGGCGAAAAGTGGCGCAGGCGGATGACTTCCGGGTCGGGTGCGATCTGCTGCGTGCCGGGGGCTGCGCGCAGGCTCGGATCGCCGCCGGCCAGGTAGTCCGGTAGGCCGCTGGTGTGCTGGAGCAGTTGGCGCACGGTGATGCGGTTGCCGTCGTTGCCACTGCCCTGCACGACGCCCGGTAGGTACCGCTCGACAGGACCGTCGAGTTCGACCTTGCCCTCGGCGACCAACTGCATGACCACGGTCGCGACGAAACTTTTGGTGTTGCTGCCGATTCGGACGTACGCCCCATCGGGAATCGGTGCGCCCGACTCGATATCACCGACCCCCGCCGTGACCGTCCGCTCGCCGGCCGCCGTGGTGATCACGGCCTGGGCGCCGGGGAATCCCGCCTGCACCACCGATTCGAGCGCCTGCCGGATCTCCGGCCGATCCGGTTGCGCCGCCGTGGCGCTGTTCTCGGGGCCGCACGCGGTGACGGTGAGTAGTGCGAGCAAGCCGGTCCCGGCCGCGAAGGCACGCAGTGACTTGCTCGAAAAAGTGGTGGTGAGCTGCATGATTCGAGCCTAGGAACGAGCGGGCGCCGTGCCCATGCCGCGCGCACCCGAATCGAAGGTGGTGCCTGCGCTACCAACCTGGGGTGGGGTAGGTGAAGTGACCAAGGGGAGAGCGAACATACCCCTAGGGTTGGCTGTTCAAACCGCTGCGCCGCAATAACTTCGAGAAGTCGAAGTTGTACGCGTCAGGAGAAACACTATGCGCATCAAATCCACCATCGCCGCCGCTCTGCTGGCCGTCGCGACCGTCGCCGGGGTGTCGGCGGTCGGTGCGGGCAGTGCCGCCGCCGCACCGTACGGAACGTATTACGGCACCTACTACGAGCTCTATCAGTGCCGCGCGGCCGGGGAAGATCCGTACACCGGCGGGTATTACTGGGAGTGCACGGAGAGCTGGGACGGCTGGGATCTCTACATCTGGTACTGACACGAAAAAACGGGAAGTCCGAAAACTCTTCGGACTTCCCGTTTCTCGTAGTTCTATCGGCTCAGTGGCCGGCTTCCTTCAGCCGAGTGAAGGACTCGTCGATGATCTTCTCGGCCTCGGCGCGGCCGAGCCACTCGGAACCCTCGACGTACTTGCCCGGCTCGAGATCCTTGTAGCGCTCGAAGAAGTGCTTGATCGCCGACAGTTCGAACTCCGAGACGTCGCCCAGGTCCTGGATGTGATCCCAGCGCGGGTCGCCCGCGGGGACACACAGCACCTTGTCGTCGCCACCGGCCTCGTCGGTCATGCGGTACACGCCCACCGGACGGGCCTCGACGATCACGCCGGGGAATACCGACTCGGGCAGCAGCACCAGCGCGTCGAGCGGGTCGCCGTCCTCGCCGAGGGTGTTCTCGATGAAGCCGTAGTCGGCCGGGTAGCCCATGGAGGTGTACAGGTACCGGTCGAGCTTGACCCGACCGCTCTCGTGATCGACCTCGTACTTGTTCCGAGAACCCTTGGGAATCTCGATGGTGACGTCGAACTCCACGCCATCTCCTTGCTCGTTCGAGTGCTGGTCTGTGCCGAATCGCCAGATCGTTCTGGGGAACCGTTGCGCAACGAGGATAGTGTGGTGTGCTGGTACACCGGTGCGGCAGGCGGCTGTAGTCGCGCAGTCGAGGCGTGTCGGTCGGCGTTGAGGGAGACACTGTCGTGGTCGATACAGGCGGCAATCCGGGATCACCGGTGCAGGGGCGCCGGAGGTCCCGCTGGATCTGGTTGTCGGCAGTGGTCGTCGCGCTATTGGTGATCGCGGGCGGTTTCGCGGCGATCGCGCAGCCGTGGACGCCGGAATTCCGGCACGGCGGACTCACCGTGGCGCCTCCGCCGGACACGGGTCAGGTGTTTCCCGAGGTGGCCCCGGCCCGATCGGACGCGCCCGCGCCGACGGTAGCGGGCATCGCCACGGCGCTCGCCGCGGTGGTCGGCAATCCTGATCTCGGTGCGTTCGCCGGTCAGGTGACCGATCCGGGCAGCGGGACGGTGCTGTGGAGTCAGGAGCCGGCCAAGGCGATGATCCCGTCGTCGACGGCCAAGATCATGCTGGTCGCGGCCGCCTTGCTGACCTTGCCCGATGATCAGCGGGTGACCACCGAGGTGCTCGCCGGCGCGCCCGGCGAGCTGGTGCTGGTGGCGGGCGGGGATCCGACGCTCACCACACGGGCAGCGGGCGGCTACTACACCGACGGTGCCCGGATCGCGGATCTGGCCGCGCAGGTGCGGGCCGCCGGCCGCCAGGCGAACGCGATCGTGGTCGACACGTCCGCCTACTCGGGGCCGACCATGGCCTCGGGCTGGGACCCGATCGACATCCCGGAAGGCTCGATCGCCCCGATCGAGCCGATCATGCTCGACGGTGGCCGGTTCGACCCCTCGGCCGACTATTCCCCGCGCACCGCGAACCCCGCGCTGGACGCCGGGCGAGCGCTGGCCGCCGAGCTGGGTATCGATCCCGCCGCGGTGCGAGTGGGACCGGCCGCGCAGACCGGCGCTCAGATCGCGAAGGTCGAATCGGCTCCGCTGCGGGTTCGCCTGCACGACATGATGATTCACTCCGACAACGTGCTGGCCGAGACCATCGGACGTGAGCTGGCGGTGGCGTCGGGTCAGCCCGCCTCCTTCGCCGGCGCGGTCGCGGCTACCACGGCCGCCCTGTCGACGGCCGGATTCGATATCACCGGACTGCATCTGGCCGACAACAGTGGGCTCTCCGTCGACGACCGGGTGACCCCGAAGCTGCTCGATTCGATCATCGCGACCGCGGCGAAACCGACCGGCAACGCGGCATTGGTGCCGACCGGAACACAGGCCAGGCCCGAAAACGACCCGCGCGCAGCGGCTCTCGCACCGATGCTGGACTACCTGCCCGTCGCGGGCGGCACCGGCACACTCGCGCCGCGCTTCGTCACGCAGAACCGGCAGGGTGCGGGGTGGGTGCGCGCCAAGACCGGAACTCTGAGCGTGGCCAGCGCGTTGGTCGGATATGTACTCGACCGCGACGGGCGGGTACTCACCTTCGCACTCATGTCGAACGACCGATTGCCGGAGCAGAGCAGGCCGGCGCTCGACGCGGTGGCGGGTGCCCTGCGCAACTGCGGATGCTCGTAGAGAACGGGTGACTATGACCGACAAGACCGAGCGCAAGAGTTCCGGGTTCAGCGGAGCGGTGGACTGGCGGCTGGCCGCGCGAACCGGGGCGGTACTCGCTCCCTCCGGGCCGCGCGCGTCCCGGCAGACGGCCGAACAGGTCGTCGCCGAGCTGGCATCTGCCTCGATACTGGCCGAACTGCCGGTGCGTGAGGTCAGTGGGCTGCTCGACGACCGGCCGGTTCCCGAGGCGCGGATCGTCGACCGGCCGGGGTGGATCTCCGCGGCCGCCGATTCGATGGCGGTACTCACCGGCACCGAATCCGCCGACGGGGGCAAGTTCGTCGGGAAACCCGCGGGTGTCCAGGCGGGGACCATGCTGGCGTTCCTGTCGACCGCGATTCTCGGGCAGTACGACCCGTTCACCGGCGAGGACGGCACCTTGCTGCTGGTCGCGCCCAATATCCTCGGCGTCGAGCGTGCGCTCGGCGTCGACCCGAGCGACTTCCGGCTCTGGGTGTGCCTGCACGAGGTGACACACCGGGTGCAGTTCTCGTCGGCGCCCTGGCTGGCCGGGTACATGCGCACCAACGTGGACATCTTGAGCGAGGTCGGTGAGGAACCGATGAGCGAGATGCTCACCCGATTACTCGGTGAGGTGCGGTCGCGGCGCAACGGCGACAACACCGACGATCCGAACAGTCGAGGGGTGGTGGGGCTGTTGCGTGCGGCTCAGGCGCCGCCGCAGCGCGAGGCACTGGATCGGCTGTTGATGCTCGGCACGCTGCTCGAAGGGCATGCCGATCACGTGATGGATGCCGCCGGGCCCGCTGTGGTGCCGACCGTCGCCGATATCAGGGCCGCATTCGATCGACGTCGCCAGAAGCCGTCCAATCCGATCCAGCGGCTGCTGCGGGCTCTGCTCGGCGTGGACGCGAAGGTCGCGCAGTACGTACGGGGCAAGAAGTTCGTGGACGCGGTGGTCGAGCGGGTG
This sequence comes from Nocardia sp. NPDC056952, assembly GCF_042674185.1. Classification (NCBI taxonomy): domain Bacteria; kingdom Bacillati; phylum Actinomycetota; class Actinomycetes; order Mycobacteriales; family Nocardiaceae; genus Nocardia; species Nocardia sp. NPDC056952. The sequence goes on from NZ_JBHURA010000004.1 coordinate 11,459, forward strand.
GGGGTCGCGGAATTCAACACGGTGTGGACGAACGCCGACACGCTGCCGTTGCTGGACGAGGTCGACGATCCGGAACGGTGGATTCGCCGGGTGCTGGGGTAGGTCTCGGTAACCTGCACACGTGACTTACGCGGACGGTCGACCGCCGAGCAGGGCCGCGCAGCCTGCTCGTGGATCGCGGCTGCCGTCCGATGATCGAGCGGCGATCGTTCGGTGTGGCCGATGACATCGTCTCGTCCGATGCGCCTGCCGGAGACAGCGGCGGTGCTCGCGGTGCGGCGGGGTGTGCGCGAGTGGGTGGCCGCGCATGGTGGGCGGGGACCGGTGGTTGTGGGGTTGTCCGGCGGGGCGGATTCGCTGGCCTTGGTGGCCGCCGCCGTTGTCGAGGCGGGTGAGGTGACCGCGGCGGTCGTCGACCATCGGTTGCAGGAGGGGTCGGGGGCGGTGGCCGATCGAGCGGTCGAGCAGGCGATGGGGCTCGGGTGTGCGGGGGCGATGGTCGTGCCCGTCGAGGTCGGGCGTGCGGGGGGTGTGGAAGCGGCGGCTCGGGTGGCGCGGTACGCGGCGTTGGAGTCGGTACGGGACGGGCGGCCGGTGTTGCTCGGACACACGCTCGATGACCAGGCCGAGACGGTGCTGCTCGGGCTGGCGCGTGGATCGGGCGGGCGGTCCATTCAGGGAATGGTGGCGTGGAATGCGCCGTGGGGGCGGCCGTTGCTCGGTGTGCGGCGGGCTCAGACGGTGCGGATGTGCACTGATCTGGGGATCGAACCGTGGGACGATCCGCACAACGCCGACCTCAGGTACACCCGGGTGCGGGTGCGCGACGAAGTACTGCCGCTGCTCGAGGACGTGCTGGGCGGTGGGGTCGCGCAGGCGCTCGTCCGCACGGCCGACCAGTTGCGTGAGGACGGCGCGGTGCTCGATGCCTACGCGGCCGAGTTGCTGCGGAATGCGCGTTCGCACCGCGCGGGCGCGCTTCCCGATGTCGCCATGGCGCGCCGTCCCGATCTCGATGATCGGTCCGGCTCCAGTGGCCGCGACGACACTGATCGACCCACGCTGTCGATCGAGATCCTGGCCACTGCCCCGCCCGCGTTGCGTCGCAGGGCGGTGCGCGCCTGGCTCGCGGATGCGGGCGTGACCGGGCTCATGAACGCCCATTTACAGGCGATCGACGAGCTGGTGGGTAATTGGCATGGACAGGGCGGGGTGGCGGTGGCGGGCGGCTCGAGGGACCACAGGTTGGTCGTGACGCGCGAACATGGCACGCTGGCGGTGCGAGCACAGCCGCGCATTTGATGCCACGAAGGGACACCCACTTCCGTGTACGGAGACGACATCGCATCGGTGCTGATCACCGAAGACGAGATCAAAGCCAAGATCGAGGAATTGGCCGAGCTCGTCGCCAAGCGGTACCCGCCCGATTCCCCCGAAGGTGACCTCCTGCTGATCTGCGTCCTCAAGGGCGCGATCTTCTTCATGACCGACTTCGCCAGGGCGCTGTCGATCCCCACTCAGCTCGAATTCATGGCCGTGTCGTCCTACGGTTCGTCCACCTCGTCCTCGGGCGTGGTGCGCATCATGAAGGACCTGGACAAGGACATCGCGGGCCGTAACGTCCTGATCGTCGAGGACATCATCGACTCGGGCCTGACGCTGTCCTGGCTCAAGCGCAACCTGTCCACCCGTAACCCGGCCTCGCTGGAAGTCGTCACCCTGCTCCGCAAGCCCGACGCGCTGCGCACCCCCGTCGACGTCGCGCACGTGGGTTTCGACATCCCCAACGAATTCGTCGTCGGCTACGGCCTCGACTACGCCGAGCGCTACCGCGACCTCCCTTACATCGGCACCCTCAACCCGGCGGTGTACTCCTAGCCTGTTGTCCGCGAGCCGACCACCCGCAGTAGAGCGCGGATGTCGGCTTCGATGATCCGGAACAGCACGTAGGACACGACGAACCCGATCACCCCGCCCACGCAGATAGCGCGGAGCGGGGTGGTGGTCGTCCGTAAGTCTTCGACCGGCAAGAATGTCGCTCCGATGCCTGCGACGAGCGGGATGGACGCTGCCGCGATCAAGTATCGGTGACATTGGACGATCAAGCCCGTCAGTGCCCGTCCGTCGCTGCGGAAGTCCTCACCATGGTGGAGAAACAGCGGGTACACGCAGCGCGTGAGATAGAGCGTGATCAGGAAGAACGGGTAGGTCATCGCGATGGCCGCGCAGATCGCCGCCGCGAGCGCGAAGTGAACTGCGGTCCGGATAGTCAGACCGTTGCCTGCAAGTCCGATTGTCGCCGCGAATACGGCGGCCGCGACCAGCCACAGGACGAACGCTATCGCGACGGCCTGGTTGCCCAGGCGCAAGGAATCCTGGCGGGCGCGGTCGAGCGAGCTGGAATGGCAGCGCCTGCGCGCACGCAGCCGCCGGGGGATAATCAGGAGCCGTCTGGCCAGGTACATCAAGATCGCGGCGCCGAAAGCGAAGAACGCCACGTTCGTGACACCCGCGACTCTCAGCAGCGTTTCACGGGTGCTCGGATCGAGCCGGTCGACGATCAGTGCGGTGTTCAACTGCGCGTTGAAGATCGCGGCCAGCAAGTTGGGGATGGCGATCGACAATGCCACTACGGGAAACAGGTACGGCCGCAATCTGATTCGCCAACTGTTCGGTGGTGGATCTACGAGGTCGCGAGCGTGCGCGTCCTGGCACAGGTCGAACTGTGTAGCGAGGACAGATCCGTCGGGCCAGCGGTCGGTTCGGTCCGGCTCGAGGCAACGGAGCAGTACCCGGTGGAGTGCGGGCGGACAGTCCGGCGGAAGTTGTTGTAGCGCAGAGTCGCTCACACCCTCGCCGCGCGAGGTGAGCATCGCTTCGAGTCTGGTCTGATCGCCCCAGGCGGGGTCGTCGGCGCCGGTGTCGTCGAACGGCTTCGTGCCGGTGAGCAATTCCCACAGCAGCACACCCAGTGAGAAGAGATCGGAGCGTGCGTCGAGGTCGGCGGCGCTGCGGTCGTAGCCGGGATGGCTGGCCTCGAGCTGCTCGGGTGACATGTACGCCAGTGACCCGCCGAAATACGAGAGCGGGCTGGTGCCCGCGGTCTCGCTGAAGCTGATGTTGAAATCCGCGAGCTTCGGCACCCCCTCGGCCGTGAGCAGGACATTCGCCGGCTTCACATCGCGGTGCAGCACACCCCGATCGGCCGCGTGATCCAGTGCTGACGCCAGCCGTCGGCCCAGCCAGGCCACGGTGTCGGGCCAGCTGAGTTCGGCGATCTCGGACCGCACGCTCGAATCGGTCGGACGGATTTCGCCCTTCTCCGCCATGGCCGCGTCGATCGCGTCGAGCAGGAGTTGGCCGCTGCGGTCAGCGGGCGGGGTCACGCGGACCCAGCGCAGCAGGCCGAGCAGGGTGCCGCCCGGCAGGAACTGCATGTAGAGCAGGCGCAGCCGGGGTGAGCTGTCGTCCGGTGGGTCGAGCACGAGCTGGTCGAAGACGCGCACGATGTAGCCGTGGTCGAGCTGAGCCAGGGTTTGGGGCTCGGTGCCGCTGTCGGCAGAGATCTTCACCGCGACCAGACGCTGCATCGAGCGTTGCCTGGCGAGAAAGACCCGGGCGAACGCGCCCGCACCGAGCTCGGTGAGCAGCTCGAAGTCGCCGATATGCGCACCCGCCTCGAATCGACCGAGCCCGCGACGATCGGTCGGATGCACGGTGGCGGTGCGGTCGAGCGAGGGGCGTGTGGCCTCGGTGATGACTGTCGAACTCACGACGGGGGATACGGACGCACCCACCCGGAAGTTCATCCATTCCTGCGAATGCGTTGATGCTTGCGACGTCAGGGAGCGCCTGCACTACGACGAAGGGCGAGACATGCGGAAGTGCGTGAGCCGAGGCCGCCTGGTCATCCACCGATATCGCGTCATGGTGCGTGGCCACAAGGATGACACAGTGCCGTGCTTGTCCTTGTAAGGACTGGCGACGCGAGTCCAGACCGATCCGGCGAACCGAGCCCGGAGCCAGCCGTCGTATGCCGTCTCGGCTTCCGGGCGCACCTCGATCAGTCCGACTCGGTCGCGCGACGCCGACGATAACAGCGAGGCGATATAGCGCGCCTGGCATTCCAGCATCGATACGACGGAGCCGAAGGTGAGATTCGTATTCGGACCGGCGACGAAGAACAGATTCGGAAAATCGGAGGTGGCCATGCCGAGATACGTCTTGGCGCTCGGGGCCCACTGTTCGGCGAGGGACTTGCCGTCGCGTCCCGACACGTCGATGGTGGACAGGAAGTCTGTCGCGGTGAAGCCGGTGCAGTAGACGATCACGTCCAGGTCCAACTGATCACCTGCTTCGGTCATGATCCCCGATTCGGTGATCGTGCTGATCCGGTCGGTCACGACAGTGCAGTTGGGAGCGGCGAGCGCTGGATAGAACTCGTCGGAGAACACGCATCGTTTCCCGCCCAGCGGGTAGTTGGGAGACAGCGAGTCACGGAGAGCGGTATCGGCGATGCTTCGACGGAGATGACCGTGTGCCATTCGCGTCACCCAACGGCTCCCTATCGGAGCCGAAGTCACGGCCAGGATGAGAAGTTCGCACAGCGCAAAGACAACGGTTCTCTCGGCGGCGCGCATCGGCGGCCAGGCGGCGAGCGCTGCCCGTCGCGCCGAGTAGCGAACATCGGACTTGGGCAGAACCCATGCCGCATTGCGCTGGAGCACCGTCAGTGTCGCGGCATTGCGCTGCAACCACGGAACCACTTGCGCAGCGCTGGCTCCTGTCCCGATCACCCCGACTCGGAGACCGCTCACATCCAATGAATCAGGCCATCGTGCGGAATGGAACTGCGTACCTCGAAACCGCTTGTAGCCCACGATGTTCGGTTGGTAGGGCTCGGCGAGCTGGCCGACTGCCGAGATCAGGTAGTCGGCGTGGAATCGTTCGCCCGTCGCCGTCTGAACTACCCAGTCGGCGGTTTCAGCGCGGAAATGTGCTGAGGTCACTGTCTGCCCGTAACGGATGTAGTGCTCGAGTCCCGCGTTGCTGACCACTTCGGCGAGGTAGCGCTGGATCTCGGCACGGTCGCCGTACCGGCCACCCCAGGAGAAGCGATGCCGCGCAAGTGAATAGAGCGCGGACGGGTTGTCGCAGCGAGCGCCCGGGTACTGATTCGCCTGCCACACTCCACCTGGGCCTGCTGCTCTCTCCAACAGGATAATGCGGATGAACCCGCGTCGCTGTAGTTCGAGCGCGGTCGATATCCCGCCGAATCCTGCGCCGATAATAAGTACGGTCGGTATCTCACGGTTGGTCACTACCGGATCAGCCGACCCAACGATGCCAAGTACTCGAGTCCTCGCATAACAGTCTCGTGAGGTAGTCCGAAGTCGATGAGACACGCCAACTCGTCGACACCGATGCCACGCAAGATGTCGATCATCCGCATGGCCTCGCGCGGAGAGCCGAAGACTCCGCTTGTGGTCATATATCGGTCGACCGCACGGTCCACCAGCAGTCCGACGTCGTTCGCAGACATCGCCGCGGACGCATCTACGGCCTGTAACCGGCTCACCAGGTCGAAGGATTCGGTGAGGTAGTCGGCGAATGGTTCGCGCGCGAGGGCACGTGCACGATCGCCGTCGCGATCGAGAAAGGTATGTGCCATCACCGCGACGTGCGAGGCGCGGTCATCGGTCCGAGCAGCCGAGAAGGTGGACCGGTACTCCGCGATTCGCTCGGCGAGCGCGGTGGTCGTCTGCCCCAGCAGATGGGTCAGCAGGCCCATCCCCATGTTTCCTGCCGCTCGAAACGTCTCCGAACTTCCGGCGGATGTCAGCCACATCGGCAGCTCGTGCTGGACGGGGCGCGGTGCCAGCGATACCGATGTCGGCATTCCGTCGCCACCGATTCTGGACACACTGTCGCCCCGCCACAGTGCTCGCACCGACTCGATGGTCGATATCGTCGTCTTTCTACGGTCTTCGTATCGCTCAGGCTGGAAAACGAAATCGTCTGTGTGCCAGCCGGATGCGAACGCAACACCGGAACGCCCGTTGGAAAGATTGTCTACGACGGACCACTCCTCAGCGATCCGCAGTGGATCGTGCAGCGGTGCGACAACACTTCCCGCGCGGATGCTGATGTTGCTCGTTACCGTGGCCAACGCGGCGCTGGTGACCGCAGGATTGGGGTACGCACCACCGAACGTATGAAAGTGGCGTTCCGGCGTCCAAACCGCAGCAAATCCGTTCGCATCGGCGAATTTGACTGCGTCCAGCAGAAGTGTGTAATTCGCTCGGGCATCTGCGGAGTTGCTGGCGAAGAAGAACAGCGACAGGTCCATCGACTCATTGCTCCTGGTAGGACGCGGCGGCCATGGCCGGAACTTTGTGGCGAGCACTGGAATCGGGGATGTAGCCTGTGCGCTCGAAGTAGGCAAGATACCGTTCGAGCACGGCTGAATCGACTGATGGGCGGTGGACACCGGTTCCGGCAAGCGCCGATCGGGTATTGCTGTCATCGAAGGTCATGGCCCGGCGCGCTCTCCACTCGCCGGACTCGCTCAGCAGTGCGGCGCCTGCCAAGGAAAAATCGCCGACTGACGCTCGCTCGCGCGCTTCGTTCCTCAACCGTGTGCGAAACTCGTCGGCGCTCACTTCGGTGATTCGATGACCGCGGGAGCGCAGTGAGTCCAGGATCGCACGCACTGGTACATGCTGATTGTTGACAATGTGGAAAGTTCGTCCATCGGGCTGAGCTCGGGTCGCGATCCGGGTAATCGCCTCTGCTGCATAGTCGACCGGGACCAACTCGATATCTGTGTCCATCGCGGAGGTGGGTGCGATACCGAGCACGGCGATGGCTCGGACCATATTCCAGAACCCCTGGGCGGCGCCTGCCCCTGTTCGTGTGTGGCCGGATATCAAGCTGACGCGGTAGATCGAGGTGGGTATTCCTTGCTTCGAGGCAGACTCGACCAAGGACTCTGCGACCCATTTCGATGTCACGTACCCGGAATACTCCACATCCGTGAATTCCGGTCTGTCCCGCTCCGGGATCTGTGATCCTGCCGGATTCTCGACTTTGGAGAACATCGATGTGGTCGAGATGTAGTGCAGTGTTGTTCGGTCGCCGCTACCTGCCATCCGGAGCAGTTCCCGCGTGCCGTCCACATTCGTCGCTCGCACCCGCTCGTACTCGTCTACGTGGCTCACGTGTGCACCGCAATGGACGATCGTGGTGATGCGCGAGCTCAACATATCGAACACGGTGGTTTCGAGGCCGAGTCCTGGCTCGGCGAGGTCAGCGGGCAATGCGACGATTCGATCGCGGATGCGCGGACTCCACAGTCCGAATCGCAGCAGTGACGCTGTGATCTGCGCCGCAGCAGCGTCGTCTGTTCGTGCACGAACCAGGCACCAGATCGTCGCGTCGGTCCGCTCGATCAGCTCGCTCAAGAGGTGTCCGCCGAGGAAACCCGTTGCTCCCGTCAGCAATATGTGGCTGCGCTGAGTTGTGGCTTCGCTCTGAATATGCGGGAGGCTGTCCAGCAGGCGGAGGTCAGCTTCGACAAGCTCGGCTGTTGCGGCTGTTGATCGTCCGTCGATCAGCGCGGCGAGACTCGATACGCTGGGAGTGCGGAAGAAGTCGCGAAGCGGGAGCTCCGACCCGGTCCGAGCCATCAGGTTGCTGCGAACCTGGAACGCGAGGAGCGAATTTCCACCCAGTGCGTAGAAATCTTGGTCGCGGCCGACCTCGTCGACACCGAGTGCCTCGGCGAACAGCCCCGCGACCAGCTGTTCGGTGGGAGTTTGCGGCCGCTCCACGGAGACCTTCAACGCTGGGATCCGGGATGCCAAGGCCCGTCGATCGACCTTGCCGCTCGGGGTGGTCGGCATTTTCGGCAATACGGCGACAACTGCCGGCACCATCGGTGATGGCAATGTCGCAAACAGCTCCGTTCGGAGCTGATCCGGAACAGGTGTCATACCGACCTTGGGCACCACGAACGCAGCAAGTTGCTGTAATCCACCAGTCGTGCCGACAAGGACGACGGCCTGCGCCACTGAATCGTGTGCCAGCAGGCGTGACTCGATCTCCCCAAGCTCGATCCGCTGGCCACGGAATTTGACTTGTGAGTCCGTTCGGCCGAGGTATTCGAGATGGCCTTCGACGGTCCATGCCGCGAGATCGCCGGTTCGATACATGCGCGATCCTGGTCGGAAAGGATCGGCGACGAACCTTTCCGCGGTGAGGTCGGTACGACCGAGATACCCACGTGCCAGCTGGATTCCGCACAGATACAGCTCGCCGCTCGCGCCGATCGGCACCGGGCGGAGCCGTGCGTCCAGTACGCGAAGCACTACATTCCGCTCCGGCACGCCGATCGGCACGGTACGTCCGTCGTCGGCAGCGGTGCGGTGATGTGTAACAGAGACGGCGGCCTCGGTCGGGCCGTAGAGGTTGTGCAGGCCGGCAGCCGAAATTGCGCGGAATCCCGCGGCGGTCTCAGGTGGAAGCGCCTCGCCGATGACGAAGACTGCTCGCAGGCTGACGCATTGCTCTCGGGTTGCCTGGGCTACGAACGGTGCGAGCATCGTCGGCGCGAAATCCGTGACGGTCACCCGGTGCTGGTGCACGAGATTCGCCAGGTACTCAGGATCCAGGTAGTTGTCGTGGTCGGCGAGCACGAGGCGAGAGCCTGCCATCAAGGGTAGGAGGTAGCCCCACAGTGAAACATCGAAGGTGCTCGCTGTCTTCTGTAGATAGACGTCGTCAGGGCCGATTCGATATTCGTCCCGCATCCACCGCAGCTGGTTGACGATGGCGCGCTGATCCACCGCGACTCCCTTGGGAGTTCCGGTTGACCCAGAGGTATAGAGCAGGTACGCCAGATTGTCCGGCCGGACCCGTCGGAGGCGGTCAGTGCTTGTCACCGGTGATGCGGAATACGACGAAAGATCCAACTGATCCAGATTGCTGACAGTCGCCGTGGTGTCTGGAAGTTGCCCGCGGTCGCGGAGCGTCGTGAGGACATGGTCGGCGCCCGAGCCGGCCAGAACCGCTGCATTGTGGGCTGTCGGATGGTCGGGGTCGATCGGCAGGAACGCACCACCTGCGCGAGTGACTGCGTGGATCGCGATCACGAGATCGTGCGAACGTCGCAGATGAAGGGCCACAACAGTTTCCGACCCGACCCGGTGTTCGATCAGGTAGCGGGCAAGCTGGTTCACCCTCGCAGTGAACTCGGCAGCGGTCAGGACTCCCTCTGCGGATTGAAGCGCTGTGCGGGCGGGCGTGCCGGCGGAGCCGGAGTCGAGCAGATCTGCGAGGACACACTCGGCGACAGAGCCCACAGGCCCAGCACCGTTGCTCATGGTGCGGACACGCTCGTCGGCGGTGGCTATTTCCAGTGTGCGCAAGCGAGTTGTCGGCTCAGCAGCTAGGAATCGTGTGAGGAAGTCGAGGAATCGACCGTGATGGGCCTGTGCGCTCGCGGGTGAGTACAGGTCCGGATTCGTTTCGAGGTCGAGCTGACAGTTGTCACCTGCTTGGACAAAGTTCAGGGCGAAATCTTCGATCGCGCCGGTAGTCAGCACCTTCACCCGGCCGCGCACCGGACCGAGTGTGATCTCGTCGTTGTAGGCCATGATGTTCACCCATGGACCGAAGAACTCGGTAGTGCCGTCATCACGGAGACCGTCGGTCTCGCTCGCCACGTCGCGGCGAATGGTGTTGTGCCAGTATCGCTGATGCCTCAATGCACCGGATACTTCGATCTGAACCGCCCGCAAGAACTCGGCGCAGGTCGTGTCCTGCCCGATCCGGAGTCGTAACGGAACGACATTTGAGGTGCTGCCGCACGAGTGGCGGGTCGCGGCAGTGAGCCGCGCGGCCACCGGCAGACTCAAAGTCACCTCGTCGGTCTCGATCCACCCTGCCAAGTAAGTCGCGAACGCTGCTATGAGCACCGTTGCGGGAGTGGTGTCGAGGCGAGTGGCCGCATCGGACAGGAGCTCGCGCTGCTCGGACGAGAAGTCCGCACGCGTCAGTCCATTTTCCGGTGCGGGCGCAGCCGACCGGCGAACGAGTGATGATCGTTGCCGCAAGCCTTTCATCCGCGCGGTCCAATACCGACGGTCGCGTTCGTAGCGAGGGCTGGCACGGTAGGCGATCTCGTAATCGCTGACGTTGCGGATGGACGGGACATCGAGAGGGGGAGTGGTCACGCCGCGTAGGGCGTCGGTGTAGAGCTGTGCAACCCGCTGAATACCCACCATGGCACCGAAGCCGTCCATCACGATGTGATGGGCTCGCAGATACCAGAACCACCGGTCATCCGAAAGACGAAGCACAGTCATCTGCAGCAGTTGAGAATTGAGAAGGTCGACCGGCGACGTGTAATCCGCGCGCATCCATGCCAAGGCCTCAGCCTCCGGATCGACTGCGCTGCGCAGATCGATCACGGCGGGGGTTACCTCGACCGCTGGATCGATGATCTGTCCAGGATCCCCGTTCACGGTCACTATCCGCACGCGTCCCGTGCCCAGTTCGTCTGCGGCGCGAATGATTGCGGCATTCAAAGTCCGCAGGTCGATATCGCCATGAATGTCGACGTACTCGGCGATATTGATCGGGACGAGCGGATCCATATGTTGCGTGTACCACAGGCCCAGCTGAGTAGGCGAAAGCTCGAACACTCCGGTCAGGTCATTCGGCGAGTTTGCCATGCGTGTCCCCCTTGCATAGATGCACCGCGAGGCTACCGGCTCATCATGAGGACCGCGAACCGGTCGATCCGGGAGGGGTCAGAACAGATCGCTCGTCGGGGTCGAATTCTCATCCTGATCTCGAGCGCCCAACGGCGCGACGACGCGCTCGAGTGCATGCAGATCCGCTTCCAATGCGCGGAACAGGAAGAAGAAGCCCACAAAGGCGACGATCGCGCCGATGCACAGAATGCGGACAGCGACGATGATCGAGGGAATATCACCGGGCTGTAGAAAAGTGACACCCGCCACTGCGAGCAACGGTACGGATGCGGCTACGGCGAGGTAACCGTTGCAGCGTCGATCCAGGCCCTGCAGCTGCGCGCGGTCTGTAGCGCTGATCTCACCGTGTCGAAGGAAGATCGGGTAGATGCACCGCACCATGTAGAAGGTCACGAGAAAGAACGGGTACGCGGCCGCGATCGCTCCACACACGGCGAGCGAGGTCAGGAAGTGCAGAACAGCGCGGGCGGTGATTCCGCCGGTCGAGAATTGCAGGGCGATCGGGAATGCGAGCCCGGCGACCATCCACAACGTGAAGGCGACCGCCACAGCGCGGTCACCGAATCGCAGCGTGTCCGATCTCGTTTTCCGCAAGATCTCCGGATCGAAGCTCTGGCCGCGGCGGAGACCGCGAGGCACCGAGAGCACATAGCGGGACATGTACACGATGGCGATGGTCCCGAACGGGAAGAAGATCCCGTTGATCACACTGGTGATGATCAAGAACGTCGGGCGCGCGTCCGCGCTGAGCCGGTCCACGATCAGATGTTGATTGTGTTGGATATTGAACAGGGCCGCGAGGATGTTCGGGACACCGATTGCCAGGAACACAACGGGAAAAATCCAAGGCCGCAGCCGGACCTGCCAACTACCGGGTTTCGGATCAACGAGTTCTCTTGCCCGCTTGTCGAGGCACAAGCCCAACTGCTTCGCCAACACCGCGCCGGTCTGCCATCGGCGTTCACGCACTGGGTCGAGACAAGTCAGCAGAACACGGCGAAGCGCTGCGGGGCAGTCATCGGGAAGCTGGTCCAACGCCGCATGGTCGATGCCTCCGGTGCGCCGTTCCAACATCGCCTCGAGGGTGGTTTCGTCGCCCCGGCCCTCGGCCGCGGCGGTGTCGTCGTCGAACGGCTTCGCGCCGGTCAGCAGTTCCCACAGGACCACGCCGAGGGAGTAGATATCGCTGCGGGTGTCGAGGTCGGCGGCGGTGCGGCTGAGGCCGGGGTGACAGGCCTCCAGCTGTTCGGGGGACATGTAGGCCAGCGAACCGCCGAAGTAGGCCACCGGGCTGGTGCCTTCGACGGTGCGGCTGAAGCTGATGTTGAAGTCGGCCAGCTTCGGGACGCCCTCGGCGGTGAGCAGCACGTTCGCCGGTTTCACATCACGGTGCAGCACACCGTGCGAGGACGCGTAGTGCAGCGCCTCGGCCAGCCGCCTGCCCAGCCAGGCCACCGTTTCCGGCCAGCTCAGGGCGGCGATCTCGGAGCGCACGCTCGAATCGGTCGGCCGGATCTCGCCCTTCTCCTCCATGGCGGCGTCCACGGCGTCGAGCAGCAGTTTGCCGCTGCGTTCGGCGGGTGGGGTCGCGCGGACCCAGCGCAGCAGACCGAGCAGGGTCCCGCCGGGCAGGAACTGCATGTAGAGCAGGCGCAGGCGCCGCGAACCCGAGGGCGCCGAGTCGGTGTCCATCAGTTGCTGGTCGAACACCCGCACGATGTAGTCGTGGTCGAGCTGGGCCAGCGTCTGCGGCTCGGTGCCGCGGTCGGCGGAGATCTTCACCGCGACCAGGCGCTGCATCGACGTCTGCCTGGCCAGGAAGACGCGCGCGAAAGCACCGGAACCGAGCCCGGTGAGCAACTCGAAATCGCCGATGCGCTGGCCGATCTCGATGCGGTCGAGCGGCTCGAACACGCCGGGATTCGAGAGTGCGTCCGTCGACGTCGCGGCCGAGGTGGCGGTCGCGGTGAGGTCGAGGTGCGGGCTGGTCATCTGGGTACTACGAGTCGAGTCCGCCGTTTGGTTCATCGTCGCGTCGGGATCGTCGGCCCGGTGGGTGCTCTGGTCGAGTTCCTCGGTATTGAGCAGGCCACGCAGACTGGCCGCCTGCTCCGGATACTCGCGCAGGCACTCGCGCGGATCGACCCGTTCGCCGCTGTGCCTGCGGATGACGAATTCCTCGAACACCAGCCCGGCGGGCAGCGACTCCCGGTCGAGCTCGGGGAACTCGGCGCAGTAGTGGATCAGCCGCTTGCGGTCGATGCCGGTGCCGGCGTGATGCAGCCAGCGATGGCGCAGGTCGACCCGGATCAGCTCGTGCAGCGCCTGCGCGCGCAGGGTGGCCGCGTCGGGGAGGAACTCGGCGATGTCGGGCGGGCGTTCGTCGACCGCGCCCCACGCGGCGGCGAACGCCTCGACCATGTCGACGCGCACATTCGTGGCCCGACCGGCCGTTGCGTCGGGTTGTTCCCCGCTTCCGGTGTTATCGCTCATCAACCGACCTAAAGGGTTCGCGCGGATCGGTGCGAAATTCATTCCGCCACACCCGCCGCCATCGCCGGAGAGCTGTACTTGAAATGATAACTTGCGCCTCTAGAGCTGATCACCCGAATTTCGACGACCATGCGACGGGGGCGAATCCGCAGATGAACGAAGACCTCACAGCGGTAGCATGGGAGTCCGTCGACGACGACGGCGTAACGGACGCTGAGGTGACGATGGACTCGTCCCGCCCGCCCGCCGACGAATACCCCATCGGCGGCCCCGCAGCGGCACTGGCCGCCCGCGTTCGCGCGGGCACCATCACCCCGGCCGACGTCACCGCCGACGCGCTCGCCCGCATCGCCTCGGAGAATCGCAAGATCAACGCGTTCACGGTGGTGCGCGCCGAGCGGGCGCGGGCCGAAGCGCGAGAACTCGCCGCCAGGCAAGACCTCGACGAGCTGCCGCTGGCCGGTGTGCCGGTGGCGGTGAAACAGAACATCGCGGTGGCAGGCGAGCCGACCCGGGCCGGTTCGGCGGCCACCTCCGCGGAACCGGCGAGCGTCGATCACCCGGTGGTGGCCAGGCTGCGCGCCGCGGGCGCGATCGTGGTGGGGTTGACGGCGATGCCCGAGCTCGGTCTGTGGGCCACTACCGACTCCGCGGGGTGCGTCACCCGCAATCCGCGCGATGTCGGCCGGTCGACGGGAGGATCCTCGGGTGGTGCGGCTGCCGCGGTGGCCGCCGGACTCGTGCCGATCGCGCACGGCAACGACGGTCTCGGCTCGATCCGGGTGCCCGCCGCGGCATGCGGGGTCTTCGGTATCAAGCCGGGTAGACACGTGGTGCCCGCACAGATCGGCGCCGATTCCTGGGCGGGACTGGCCGAGAACGGCGTCCTCGCGACCACGGTGTCGGACGCGGCGCTGGCGCTGTCGGTGCTGGCGGGCCGTTCCGACCTGGCCGAACTACGCAAGCCACAGCGACTACGCATCGGACTGGCCGTGGCTCCGCCGTCGCGTCTGGTCCGGATGGATCGGCATTGGACGGCGGCGGCGCGCACCGCGGGTGCGCGCGCGGCGGTGGCCGGGCACGAGGTGCAACCGGTGGAACTGCCCTACGGCGACGCGGCGCTGCTGATGCTGCTGCGCTGGCCGAGCGCGGGTCTGGCCGACGCCGAGGCACTCGAGAACCCCGATCTGCTCCAGCAACGCACCAAACGTCATCTGGCGATCGGCAGGGTGATCCGGCGACTCGGCCTGGTCCGCCCCAGCCAGATCGACCGGACCGAAGCCAGACTGCTCGAATTCTTCGAGGACTTCGACGTGGTGATCACCCCGACGCTCGCCGCGCCACCGCCCAAGGCCAGGCAGTGGAGCGGGCGCGGGTGGGCCGCGAATGTCGTGTCCTCGGTGCGCTACGCGCCGTTCACCGGACTGTGGAATCTGCTCGGCTGGCCCGCGGCGTCACTGCCGATGGGCACCCATCCCGAGGCGCACACCCCGTTGGCCGCGCAGCTGGTCGGTCCGCCGGGCAGCGAGTCCACCTTGCTCGGTCTCGCCGCCCAACTGGAACTGTCGAACTAGACCGCGATCGGCTGCGGCTGCGGTGTGGGCTCGGAGAAGCCGCCGTCGACGGCGCGACCGGCGAATTCCAGAATGGTCGGGCGCGTGTCGTCGGCCCGCCATGCCACCGCCAGCTCACATGGGGTGAGACCGGCGACCGGACGCGCGGTGAGCCCGGGCCAGCGGTACATCGGCACGTTGTTCTCGGCCAGCAGACACACGCCGAGACCGAGGCTCACAGCCTCGAGCTTGTCCTCGGGGGTGGCCGCCTCGGCGCCGATCTTGGCCGCTTTGCCGCCGCGGGCATCGTTGCCGAGCCAGAAGTCGCGGACCGCGCCCGCTTCGGTGGGCAGGGCGACGAAAGGCTCGTCGAGCAGATCGGCGAATTCGATGCTGTCCTGCTCGGCCAGCGGATGCGACTCCGGCAGCAGCACCCAGCGCGGCTCGGTGCGCAGCACCTGCCAGCGATAACGGTTGGGGTCGGGCAGCGGCAGCCAGACCAGCGACAGGTCGGCCTGTCGGCCGGCCAGGCCACTGGAGGGGTCGTTCCACGACGCGGCGTGCAGGGCGAGGCGGTGACCGCTCGCGCTCTCGAGGTCGTTGAGCAGACCCCGGCCGAGCGCGGACTGGATTCCGACGCGCAGCACCTCGCCTGCTTCCTGGAGGGACACGTTGGTCACCTCCCACAGCTCGAGGATCTTGCGTGCGCCTTCGAGCAGTTCCTTACCGGCGACGGTGAGGGCGACACTGCGCTGGTTGCGGTCGAACAGGACCACGTCGAGCTGGCGTTCGAGCTGGCGGATCTGGCGTGACAACGTCGGCTGAGCGATATGCAGCCGCTGGGCGGCGTTCGTGAAATGCAGTTCCTCAGCGACGGCGACGAAATACCGCAGATCGCGCAAATGCGGGTCCATAGCACCTTGCTATCAGAATCGGTCGGGAAAATCCAGCCAAAACGGGCAAGGAAGTTCGCGGAAGTGGATCAAAACAGTCACCAGGTTGGTATCGCACAGCATATGGCCTGACATGGTGAGCTGCACCATCGGATTGTCTATTGTTCGTGTCGATCTGCCGACGAGTGGATCGACGTCACATCTGGGCGGCTGACCAGGGAAAATGCGTCGCTGTTCACATCACCTGGCCCGATGTGGGCCGCACCGCGCCGCTGTCGTGCGCGTCGAAAGGTGCCGCTGACCACGGCGACCGCGACCAGCAAGATCGACGGAGTGATGTTAGTCACAAACAAGTTTCGAAGCGGTGAATCCGGCTGCGCACCAACAGGTGTCGCAGCCGGAATCGGCTACTCGCTCTTCTTGAGACGCAGCACCGCAGGCAGGTCGATTCGGCGCATCCCGCGGGCACCGGCCGCCCGCATCGCCGCGACCGCGACGACCAGCTTGTTCATGTCGTAGGGGTACCAGAACAATTCCTTGCCCATGGTCGGCAGCTTCGGCTTCGTCATCGCCTGCGCGCGACAGTATTTCCGCAGCCCCGACGCACCGCCCCAGCGTGCGCCGACGCCGGACAGACCCCACCCGCCCATCGGCATCGCGGGATTGAACAGGTTCGAGAACACGTCGTTGATGTTCACCGCGCCCGTGTTCAGCTGCCTGGCCACGCGTTCGCCGCGCGCCTTGTCGCCCGTCCATACCGACGCCGAGAGCCCGTAGATCGAGTCGTTGGCCATCCGGATCGCCTCGGCCTCGTCGGCCACCTTCATCACCGGCAGCGTCGGGCCGAAGGTCTCCTCGGCGACGCACGACATCGAATGGTCCACATCCACGAGCACGGTCGGCTCGAAGAAGGTGCCGACGCCGGTGCGTTTGCCGCCGGTGGTCACCCGGGCGCCCGCCGCCACCGCCTCGTCGACGTGGCGCTGCACGATCAGCACCTGGTTCTCGTTGGCGAGCGCGCCGACGTCGTTCTTCGACTCGCGGTCGTCGGCGCCCTGACGCAAGGCGGCGACCGCCGCGGTGAGCTTGGTGACGAACTCGTCGTAGGCGGGCGCTTCGACGTAGACCCGCTCGACCGAGATGCACACCTGCCCGGCGTTGAACATGCCGCCGAAGGCGATGCCGTGCGCGGCGCGGTCCAGGTCCGCGTCGGCGAGCACGATCGCCGGGTCCTTACCGCCGAGCTCGAGGCTGTAGGGCACCATCCGCTCCGCGCAGGTGGCCGCGATCTTGCGGCCGGTCGCGGTGGAACCGGTGAACTGGATGTAGTCGGCGTTCTCGACCACTGCCGCGCCGGTCGCGCCCGCGCCGGTGACCACCTTGAACACCGGCGGGGCACCGATCTCGGCCCAGCCGCGGGCCAGCTCCACCGCGGACAGCGGCGTCACCTCCGACGGCTTGAGGATCACCGCGGCGCCGGCCGCCAGCGCGGGGAACACGTCGATCGCGGGCATCGCGAGCGGGAAGTTCCACGGCGTGATCACTCCGACCACGGGATAGGGGCGGTAGGCCACGGTCAGCGACTTCACCCGCGCGAGCGGGCTGTGCGGCGACGGGTGCTCGTCGGCGAGGAACTTGCCCGCCCGGCGCGCGTAGTAGCCGAGGATGTCGACCGCGAACGCCGGATCGATGATCGCGTCGACGCGCGGCTTGGCGGTCTCGGATTGCAGCACCGCGGCCAGGTGCTCGGTGTTGTCGATCAGCCAGTCCTGCATCTTCAGCAGCCACTGCTTGCGCCCGGACGGCCCGATCGCTTCCCATTCGGGCTGGTAGAGGCGCAGTTCGCGGACCGCGGCCGCCACGTCGTCCGGCGTGGTGACCGGCACGGTGCCGACCAGATCGCCGGTGGCCGGATTGTGCACTTCGATCACCGCGACGTCTTTGTCGAGTTCGCTCACTGGTCGTTCTCCTCGTGCGTCTGCTGAATTCGGTTCACCGACTATCGCGGCGCGGCCAAGAGGAAGTGGCGTGCCTGCTCAAACAATTAGAACACGTTTCAGTTCTGGATCGAGCTGATTCCTACGGTGCCTCGCTGACCTCGTTCTCGCGCGCCGCGATCCGGCGCAGCGGCGGTTCGGTGGGCGGCGGGACACGGCGATCGGGGAGTTCGGCCAGCAGCGCCGTGGTGGCCGCGGCGATGGCCGCGACGGCCTTGTCGACCGCGGGTTTCGTGGCGCTACTCAGGCCGGAGATGCCGCCGACTTTGCGCACATATTGCAAGGCGGCAGCGTAGATCTCCTGCTCGGTGGCGGCAGGCTCCAGACCACGCAAGACGGTGATATTTCTACACATGTCAGAACCATAGACCTGTGAGGCATGACACGACAGGCGAAGAATAAGGCGATCTGAAAATCTCGTGACGCACGTGAGATTCGCACGCCACCCGTGATCGCGGTCACGGCACTAGACTCGGCCGCATGCCTGCCAGGGGAGTACCAGCGCTGACCACATTTCCGTACCCGGAACTAGATGAGCGCGAAGAAGATCACTGGTCGGGTGCGGGGGTGAGCGACGACGAACTGCGCGCGCTCGCCCTCGGCGCCTTCTACTCCACGCGCTGGGACGCCTTCCACGACGCGATGCTGCTCGGCCCCGAGCGTGAGCACCCGCTCGGCGACCGCCGCGAACTCGCGATCGACACGCTCACCGGCGCCTGGGGCATCACCGACGGCACCGAAGCCCGCGCCTCGATGGAACAGCTGCTCGAAGGCATGCACGCGCCGTTGTATTCGCTGGTGCATCCGCTGGTGATGGCCTCGGTCAACGCCAGTGAGCGCGACCGTTTCGGTGAGCGCGCCGACAAGCAGCGCGCGTTCCTGCGGCAGGTCGGTTCGTTTCGGGGGATGGACAATCCCGAAGCGCTGGTGCGCGACTACGACATCTGGGCGCAGGCCATCAAGATCGGCTTCACCGACCATCTCTCGCGCCCGCTACCCAACGACATCCACGCCTGGGATCTGGCCCGCGTCGTCGCGGTGGCCCGTATGGCGTTCACCGCGGGCTACATCGACGCCGACGTGGCGTGGGAATACTGCATGCGCGCGCTGGTCCCCGCGCAGCGCCGCTACCGCAACTGGCGCCAATTCGGCGACGCCTACCTCACCGGCTGGACCTACTGGCAAGCCACCGAGGACCTCGCCGAACTGAAGAACGGCGGCGTCGACCGCCGGATGGAACTGGTGCGACTATGGACCCGGCCCACCAGCCCGTGGCGGCGGATCGAACTCAACGAGCCGGAGCAGAAGGCGGAAACCGAAGCGGCCGAACCGAATTGAGCATCCGGTCCGGCCACCGGCACTACAGGCTGCGCAGGATCCCGCGGCCGTAGCGCTGGAATTGCGTGTCGTCGACCATGCCGAGCGAATGCCGCTCGACCAGTAATTCCCATTCCGCGTAGAGCTGGTTGACACCCGGGTCGGCGGGACCGGCGGCGCCGTCGGCGGCCTGCCTGCGGATGGCGAAATTCACCGCGCAGGTGACCCGTTCGGTGTCGGCGCGATCCACGCCCGCGAAATGCAGCGTGCGATTGCCGTCGTTGATATCGATGCCCGATCCGCCGTGGCGCGTATCCACCTCGCCGGGCGCCGAGCGCGCGCCTTCGACGGTGCGGGCGCCGAGAATCGCGGCCACCGCCAATTCGAAGGCATAGCGCTCGCCGCTGCCGATGGAGATGAACAGCACGCGAGAGGTGGTCGCGGCGAGCAGGCCGGTGCCCGATCCCGCGGGCGGGGCGGCCACGGCGACGGCCGTTTCCAGGACGTATTCGTCGGGCGTGACATACCGGTTCAGCGCGGTGACGGCCGAACGCGCGTCCTTGCGCGGCGCCATCCGGCGCACGGCGCGCTCGACATCGGCGCGGGTGGGACCCGACTTGCCCCACTCGGGAGCGGGCGGGGTGAGATCCGGCGCGGCCACGTCGATGCGCTGGGTCACCATGATCTGGTCGTTGATCCGGTCGACGATGCCGAGGGCGGCAGGCACGTCGTGCTCGGCGATGAGCACCGGAAGGGGAGTGCGGTCGGCGGGAACGCCGGTGAGGACCGCCGTGGGATAACGCAGATAGATCTCGATCACCACCGCTTCGTCGGCGCGCCGATTGAGGCGCACCTTGAGCAGGTCGGCAATGGGAACGTCGAGAACACGTTCGCCGTCGGTACCCGGCCGGAGGACGACGAGCCGTCCACCGCCGTGGCGCAGAATCGCTGTGGGTGTTCGTAGCTCGACGATGTCTATACCCCCTGCGCTGTAGTTGTGTCGTCGCCCACGATAAGGCGGGCATGACATGATTGTGGCCACTTGCCACAACCCGGTCGGAGCGTTCGGGAACCTCTTGCGTTCTCCGGCCGTTTACCAGTGCAACTGCACCAGCAGCCGAACTGCGCGATGTATCGAACTAGACCGTACGCGGTAACGTGGCATGTCCGCATCCGAAACCCGCCGATCTCGACGCTTCGCAAGCACACCCGGAGTAATAACCGGAAAGGACTGGGCCGTCCGGCCGACGCTCTATGAACCGCAAGACAGTGTTTCGCACCTTGGCGATCATCTCGGGCATCATGCTCATGATCTGGCTGTTCAGCTTTCTCAGCGATGACACGCGCGGTTGGGAGAGTGTCGACACTTCCGTTGCGCTGGCCCAGCTCGAGGACAAAGCGAACGTCAAGAACGTGCAGATCGATGACAAGGAGCAGCAGCTCCGCATCGAACTGAACAACGGCAACGAGGCCACGAGCAACAACGCCAAGATCGTCGCCAAGTACCCCAGTGGTGGGGAGAACTCCGCGCAGATCCTCGACGCCGTGCAGAAGTCCGGCGCCCCGTACGACACCGTGGTCAAGCAGGAGAGCTGGCTGTCGCAGCTGCTGCTGTTCATCGTGCCGATGGTGCTGCTGGTCGGCCTGTTCATCTTCGTGATGTCGCGCATGCAGGGCGGCGGCCGTGGCGGAATGATGGGCTTCGGTAAGTCCAAGGCCAAACTGCTGACCAAGGACATGCCCAAGACCACGTTCCAGGACGTGGCCGGTGCCGACGAGGCCGTCGAAGAGCTCTACGAGATCAAGGACTTCCTCCAGAATCCGGCCCGCTACCAGGCGCTCGGCGCGAAGATCCCCAAGGGCGTGCTGCTCTACGGGCCGCCGGGAACCGGCAAGACGCTGCTGGCCCGCGCGGTCGCGGGCGAGGCCGGGGTGCCGTTCTTCACCATCTCCGGTTCGGACTTCGTCGAGATGTTCGTCGGTGTCGGCGCCTCCCGCGTGCGCGACCTGTTCGAGCAGGCCAAGCAGAACAGCCCCTGCATCATCTTCGTCGACGAGATCGACGCGGTCGGCCGCCAGCGCGGTGCGGGCCTCGGCGGCGGTCACGACGAGCGCGAGCAGACGCTCAACCAGCTGCTGGTCGAGATGGACGGCTTCGGCGATCGCTCCAACATCATCCTGATCGCGGCCACCAACCGACCCGACATCCTCGACCCCGCGCTGCTGCGCCCCGGCCGGTTCGACCGGCAGATCCCCGTCGGCAACCCCGACCTGGCCGGTCGCCGCGCGATCCTGCGGGTGCACTCGGCGGGTAAGCCGATCTCGCAGGAAGCCGACCTCGAGGGTCTGGCCAAGCGCACCGTCGGCATGTCCGGCGCCGATCTGGCCAATGTGATCAACGAGGCCGCGCTGCTCACCGCCCGCGAGAACGGTTCGGTCATCACCGGCGAATCGCTCGAGGAGTCGGTCGACCGCGTGATCGGTGGCCCGCGCCGCAAGAGCCGCATCATCAGCGAGCACGAGAAGAAGATCACCGCCTACCACGAGGGTGGCCACACTCTGGCGGCGTGGGCGATGCCCGATATCGAGCCCGTCTACAAGGTCACCATCCTGGCCCGCGGCCGCACCGGCGGGCACGCCATGACGGTGCCCGAGGACGACAAGGGCCTGATGACCCGCTCGGAGATGATCTCCCGGCTGGTCTTCGCGATGGGTGGCCGCGCCGCCGAGGAACTGGTGTTCCATGAGCCGACCACCGGCGCGTCCTCCGATATCGACCAGGCCACCAAGATCGCTCGCGGGATGGTCACCGAATACGGCATGAGCGCCCGTCTCGGCGCCGTGCGCTACGGCCAGGAGCAGGGCGACCCGTTCCTCGGCCGCTCGATGGGCGTGCAGGCCGACTACTCGCACGAGGTCGCCCGCGAGATCGACGAGGAGGTGCGCAACCTCATCGAGGCCGCGCACACCGAGGCGTGGTCGATCCTCAGCGAATACCGCGAGCAGCTCGACGCCTTGGCCACCGCGCTGCTCGAGCGCGAGACGCTGCACCGCAAGGATCTCGAGACGATCCTGGCCGGTGTGGAGAAGCGTCCGCGGATCACCGCGTTCAACGATTTCGGTGACCGGCACCCGTCGGACAAGCCGCCGGTGAAGACGCCGGGTGAGCTGGCTGTCGAGCGCGGCGAGCCGTGGCCGCCGGTGCAGCCCGCTCCGGTGCCGGTGCCCAACGGGGCACCGCCGGTGGAGCCCAACGGCTACCCGGGTCAGCCTTACGGCCAGCCCGCACCGCCCGCGGCCGGTTACCCGTTGCCCGCCGCGCCGACCCAGGCGTTCCCCCGGCAGTCGGGCACGCACGGTTCGCGGCCCGATTACGGCGCACCGGCCGGCTGGTCGGCTCCGGGGTGGCCGCCGCGCGAGGAGCAGCAGCAGCCGCAACAGCAGCCGCCGCAACAGCCGCAGCAGCAGCCACAACCGCCGCAGGACCAGGGCAGTGCCTGGGGCAGGCCCGAGCAGCAGCAGCCGCGGCACGCCAGCGACGGTTTCCAGCCGTGGGGTGCCCAGCCGCAGCCGCCGGTGCGTGACGCCGATCCGGAGAACAAGGAGTGGGAAGGGCCGAACGGCCGCCACTGACCGGGGGCCAACTACGCTCGAAGGTCGAATGCCGAACAGGTACCGGCGTTCGGCACTGGTTCTCGGATCACGCTCGGCCGTCGAATGTCGGGTGGTCGCCGGCTTTCGGCTCTCGTTCTCGGCCCGCCCGCCTCTGGACTGAGCGCAGAACAGGGCCGAGAACCCGCGGCGCCAGCCGCAAATATCACGGAGGTGCGGAGAAGTTGTCGGCCAACAAGCAGGAACTCGATCCGGCAGGTGAGCTGGGTGCGACCAGTCCGTCGGTGCTGACGGCGCTGGCCACCGGTTTGCCGTTCGATCAGGAGCGTGCCGAGAACGCGGTGCGCGAGCTGTTGCTCGCGGTCGGTGAGGATCCCGACCGCCCCGGCCTGCTCGACACACCCGCGCGGGTGGCGCGTGCTTACCGGGAGATGTTTGCGGGGCTCTACACCGAGCCCGACGCGGTGCTGGCGACCACCTTCGACGAGGGTCACCAGGAACTCGTGCTGGTTCGCGACATCCCGATGTTCTCCACCTGTGAGCATCACCTGGTCTCGTTCCACGGCGTCGCGCACGTCGGCTACATTCCAGGCCCGCACGGCCGGGTGACGGGGCTGTCGAAGCTGGCGCGGGTGGTCGATCTCTACGCCAAGCGCCCCCAGGTGCAGGAGCGGCTGACCAGCCAGATCGCCGACGCGGTGATGCGCCGACTGGATCCGCGCGGCGCGATCGTGGTGATCGAGGCCGAGCACCTGTGCATGGCCATGAGGGGAATCCGTAAGCCCGGTGCCAGCACCACCACCTCGGCGGTGCGCGGCCAGCTGCAAACCGACTCCGCCTCGCGATCCGAGGCGCTGGACCTGATCCTGCGCAAATGAGCGAGCCACTGGTGACCCCCCGTGACCACCGCTCCTGCGTGGTCATGGGTGTGGTCAACGTGACCGCTGATTCTTTCTCCGACGGCGGTCGCTACCTCGATCCCGAACTCGCGATCGCGCACGGTGTCGAGCTGTACGAAGCGGGCGCCGACATCGTCGATGTGGGTGGTGAATCCACCAGGCCGGGGGCCGACCGGGTCGACCCGGCCGCCGAGGCCGCCAGGGTCGCTCCGGTGATCCGGGGTCTGGTCGCCGCCGGGGTGCCGACCAGTGTCGACACCATGCGCGCCGAGGTCGCCGAGGCCGCGCTGGAGGCCGGCGTCTCGGTGGTGAACGACGTCTCCGGCGGCCGTGCCGACCCGAACATGGTGAAAGTCGTCGCCGAAGCGGGCGTGCCGTGGATCCTCATGCACTGGCGGGCGGGCGCCGACTACCGCCACACCGGCCCCGCCGATCACTACGACGACGTGGTCGCCGAGGTGAACGCCGAGCTCACCGCCCAGGTGGACCTGGCTGTCGCCGCGGGGGTCACCCCGGACCGGCTGATCCTCGACCCCGGCCTCGGTTTCGCCAAGAACGCCGAGCACAACTGGGAACTCCTCGCCGCTCTCCCGGAACTGGTGGCAGGCGGTTTCCCGATCTTGATCGGCGCCTCTCGCAAGCGTTTCCTCGGCGCTCTTCTGGCCGACGAATCGGGCCCACGCCCGCCCGACGGCCGCGAAACCGCCACCGCCACCCTGTCGGCCCTCGCGGCCACCCACGGCGCTTGGGGCGTGCGCGTGCACGATGTCCGGGCGTCCCTCGACGCCATCGCCGTCGTCGATGCCTGGCGTCGAGCAGCCGACGCTCGATCGGCCGCTGCCCGAGGGCTCGCGCCGTGAACATCCTCGCTACCCGAACCGCCGCAGGTGTCCGAGTCACCCTCCGAGGAGCCCTCCGATGAACTTGCCTCTGCTGCCGCCGCCCGCGGGCAGGCCCGCGTCGTCGCGGATCGAGCTGCGTGGCCTGCGTGCTTTCGGCAGGCACGGAGTGTTCGATTTCGAGCGTCGTGACGGCCAGGAATTCGTCGTCGATCTGACGGTGTGGGTCGATTT
Source organism: Nocardia sp. NPDC056952 (assembly GCF_042674185.1). Taxonomy (NCBI): domain Bacteria; kingdom Bacillati; phylum Actinomycetota; class Actinomycetes; order Mycobacteriales; family Nocardiaceae; genus Nocardia; species Nocardia sp. NPDC056952. Next base: position 36,074 of record NZ_JBHURA010000004.1, read on the forward strand.
CGCCGCGGCCGCCGCGTCCGACGACCTCGCCGACACCGTCGACTACGGCGCCCTCGCCGAGCGCGCCGTGCGCATCGTGACCGGTCCGCCGCGCGATCTGATCGAAACGGTGGTCTCCGAGATCGCCGACGACGTGATGGCCGACCCGCGGATCGAGGCGGTGGAGGCGGTCGTGCACAAGCCGTCGGCGCCGATCCCGCACACCTTCGAAGACGTGCGCGTGGTGGCCACCCGGTATCGCACGCAGGCCCCGGAGTCGCGCCGATGACTCGCGCGGTGCTGTCGATCGGCTCGAATCTGGGCGATCGGCTCGCGCATCTGCGCAGCGTGCTCGACGCGCTGGGGGAGCGTGTCGTGGCGGTGTCGCCGGTCTACACCACCGCGCCGTGGGGTGGCGTCGACCAAGACGATTACCTCAACGCTGTTGTCACAGTGGAAGATCCGGCCTTCGACGATTACGCCTGGCTGCGTTTCGGTCAGGAGCTCGAGCAGGCGGCGGGCCGCGTGCGCGAGGTCCGCTGGGGTGCGCGCACCCTCGACGTCGACGTGGTCCAGTGCGCCGACAGCACCGGCACGGCGATCGCCCGCGACACCGACCCGACGCTGATCCTGCCGCACCCGCAGGCCCACAACCGGGCCTTCGTCCTGATCCCGTGGCTGGCCGTCGAACCGTCGGCGCACCTTGTCGTCGACGGGGTCGCGCGCCCGATCGCGGAGCTGCTCGCCGGACTCGGCCGGTCCGAGAAAGACGGCGTGGTCCGTACCGATCTGGTGCTACGCGAGGAAAGCGCCGGCTCGTGCTGAAACCCACCCGGGTACTCGACCTCGCGCTGAACGTGGTGGTGGCCGCAGCGGTCGCCTGGGTCGCCACCCGGTTCGCCTATTCCAGCTTCCCGTCGATCTCGGTGGCCGCGGGCGCCTCGCTGCTGCCGGTCGCCGCGATCGAGGCGGCGCTGGGCTTCGCGATCAAGGCCAAGATCGCCGATGAGCAGATTGGTGACGGCCCCGGCCAGATGCACCCGATCAACGTTGCCAGGGGTGTGGCGCTGGCGAAGGCGTCGTTGCAGGTGGGCTCGCTGGCCGCGGGTGTGTGGCTGGGGTTTCTGCTGTGGGTTTTCCCACAGCGCGGGACCGTGACCGCCGCCGCTACCGATTCGCCGGGCGCGGTGGTCGGTCTGCTGGCCGGTTCGGCCCTGGTTGCTGCGGCTTTGTGGCTGGAGTATTGCTGCCGAGCGCCCGAGGATCCGACCGACGATCCCGCTACTACGTAGCAACTTGCGAATGGAACAACCACCACCTTTGGTGGGCCGACCAGCCGATTCCGGCTACCCTGGCCCTCATGGTTTCACCCTCCCGCAGCACGGCGCCCCGACGACGGCGGGACGACGCGGGAAAATTCTTCGTCGGTTTCCTCATCCTGCTCGGCCTGACCGCCAGTGTTTTCCTGATCTTCAGCGAAAACGTCCAATACGTGCGGATCGGCCTGGTAGCAGCGCTGTGGGCAGCGGTGATCGGCGCGCTCGCGGCTACTCGCTACCGCAAGGACGCGGCCGTCGACAAGGCGAAGGTTCGCGATCTGCAGACGGTGTACGAGTTGCAGCTCGAGCGCGAGATCAACGCGCGCCGTGAGTACGAGATGGGCGTCGAGGCGCGGGTGCGTGCCGAAGTCGGCGCCGACTCCTCCGAAATCGCCGCACTGCGCGCCGAGCTGACCCTGCTGCGCCAGAATCTGCAGGTCCTGTTCGACGGTGCACTGCCCGACGAGCAACCTGCGTTGCAGGCCGACGCCGTGCGGATCGACGCGTTGCCCGCCGGTGGCTTCAATGCCTTCGACGAGCCCGACCACGATTTCGACGATAGCCCCGAGGATGCCACCGCTGCTTGGTTCGGCCCGTGGCAGCAACCGCCCAGCGCACTGAAACCTGTCTTCATGCAACCGGTTTCGGCCAATTTCGCCGACCCGTACGACGACCCGGTCACCGCCGAGACCTCGGCCGTGCAGCTCGACGAGTACGCCGAAACCCAGCAGGCGACCGCCGCCGCGCAGCCCGCCGCACCGGCCAAGTCGTCGGGAAAGACGCCGCCGCCGCGCCTGTCCTCGCCGAACACCCGCCAGGTGACGGAGACGGTCCTCCCGGCCGAGCCCACCACCAACGGCAACTCGACCGCTGCGCCCGAGCCCGCCCCGGCTGCGGCCGAGTCGACCCCGGCACCGGTCGCCGCGGCTGAACCTGCCCCGGCTCCCGCAGCGACGGCCGAGGCCGCCCCGGAGCCCGCCCAGCCCCCGGCCACCCGCCCCGAGAAGGCCCCCTCGGTCGGCACCAGCTCCCGTCGACGCCGCCGCGCCGAAACCGAGGGCACCGCCCGGCTGTCGGTGGCGGACATCATGGCCAACCTCGAATCGGAGTCCACCGGCTCCGCGTCTCCGCGTACCTAGCTGGTCGCAACACCGTTCTCGCACGAGAACATGGGTAACTCACCGACAACAGCCAGCTCGCCCACCGGCGAACCCTCGGCCGCGTCCACCTGGCACCACGCACCTGGGTCTGGCCTGAATACGCGGAGTGGCGGACCAGGTGAGCGCTAGATCACGGTGGGGGCGTGTGGCGGTCCTCGAGTAACTCCCTCTATTCTCGAAGCGAACGTCTGGTACCCGCACCGCGGGACTGGAACGCAAATCGAGAGGACAACGTTGACCTCGAGAAGTGTCAACCCTGATGGCGCAAACACGAGTGGCGACTCCGTGCCCGCACGAATGGATCCAGCGCCCGCACGACTGACGGTGGGAATCGTCTCGGCGGGACGAGTGGGTTCCGCACTCGGCGTAGCGCTCGAGCGAGCCGGCCACGTGGTCTTCGGTGTCGCCGCGATCTCCGACGCCTCGGTGCATCGCGCCCGTACCCGGCTGCCCGAAGCCCAGGTACTGCCGATCGAACAGATCGCCCAGCGCAGTGAACTGCTCCTGCTCGCCGTGCCCGACGCGGAACTCGCCGGGCTGGTCCGCGGGCTCGCCGGTGCGAACGTGGTCCGCCCCGGCACCATCGTCGTGCACACCTCCGGCGCGAACGGCGTCGCGATTCTCGAACCGCTGACGAAGCAGGGTGCGCTCGGCCTCGCGATCCACCCCGCCATGACCTTCACCGGCCACGACGAGGACATCGCCCGACTCGCCAATGCCTGTTTCGGCGTCACCGCCGCCGACGAGGTCGGGTACGCCATCGCGCAGGCGCTGGTGATCGAGATGGGTGGCGAACCGGTTCGCGTCGAGGAAGACCAGCGTTCGCTCTATCACGCGGCCCTCGCCCACGGCAGCAATCACCTGGTCACGGTGATCGTCGACGCCGTCGCGGCCCTGCGCGAATCCCTCTCCGGCCCCGGTCTGCTCGGCCAGCCGCTGGTCGACGATCAGCCCGGCGGCCTCCCCGAACGGCTGCTCGCCCCGCTCGCCTCGGCCGCACTCGACAACGCCTTGCGTCGCGGCCAGGCCGCACTCACCGGTCCGGTCGCCCGCGGTGATGTCGACGCCGTCGCCGCCCATCTCGCCGCGTTCGGGCAGGTCGACGATCGCTTGGCCGAGGCCTACCGAGCCAACTCGTTGCGCACGGCCCAACTCGCCCACACCGATCCGGCACTGCTGGAGCTCCTCGCCAAGGAAGGCCACTGATGGAACCCCGAGAAGTGCATCATCACCAGGGTGGCGCCCGCGCCACCGGTGCTTTCAAGGCGGGCGTGCTCACCGTGCACCACAATCCCGAGGTGCTCGACACGGTCGCCAAGGCCTTGCGCGGCGCCGGTCGCACGGTCGGTTTCGTGCCGACGATGGGTGCGTTGCACGAGGGGCACCTCGCGCTGATTCGTCAGGCCAAGCTCAACAACCAGGTCGTGATCGTCTCGATCTTCGTCAACCCGCTGCAGTTCGGCGCGAACGAAGACCTCGACGCCTACCCGCGCACTCTCGACGCCGACCTCGAACTGCTCCGCACCGAGGGCGTCGACCTGGTTTTCGCGCCGACGGTTTCCGATATGTACCCGGACGGCATGCGTACCACGATCCAGCCGGGTCCACTCGGCGCCGAGCTCGAAGGCGGCAGCAGGCCGACGCATTTCGCGGGCATGCTCACCGTCGTCGCGAAGCTGCTCAACATCACCCACGCCTCCGAGGCGTATTTCGGTGAGAAGGACTACCAGCAGCTCACGCTGATCCGGCAGATGGTGCGCGACCTGAACATGGACGCGAAGATCGTTGCCTATCCGACGGTCCGCGAGCCCGACGGCCTCGCGCTGTCCTCGCGCAACCGCTTCCTCGACGCCACCCAGCGCGAGTCGGCGCTGGCGCTGTCGGCCGCGCTCGCCGCGGGCCGTCACGCCGCGGGCCTCGGCGCGGAGGCGGTCGTCCAGACCGCTCGCTCGGTTCTCGACGCGGTCGAGGGCCTCGATGTCGACTACCTCGAACTGCGCGATGCCAACCTGGGTCCGGCCCCCACCGCGGGCAACGCCCGCCTGCTGGTCGCCGCCAGAGTCGGCGACACCCGCCTGATCGACAACGCTCCCGTAGTACTCGGCGCCCAGATCGACGGGCATCCCGACGCGAACTCCCTCCCTGCCTCGCAGGCGCACTGAAAGGCGACGACGATGTTGCGCACCATGATGAAGTCGAAGATCCACCGTGCCACCGTGACCCATGCCGACCTGCACTATGTCGGCTCGGTGACCGTCGACCAGGATCTGCTCGACGCCGCCGATCTGCTCGAGGGTGAGCAGGTCTGCATCGTCGACATCGACAACGGCGCCCGCCTCGAGACCTACGTGATCGCCGGCGAGCGCGGTTCGGGTGTGATCGGCATCAACGGTGCCGCCGCCCACCTCGTGCACCCCGGTGACCTGGTCATTCTCATCGCCTACGGCCAGATGGACGAGGCCGAGGTCCGCGAGTACGACCCGAAGGTGGTCTTCGTCGACGACTGCAACCGTCCGGTGGAGCTGGGCAGCGACCCCGCGCACGCACCGGAGGGCTCCGGCCTCACCTCGCCGCGCTCGCTGTCGTTCGTCTGAGCCGGGCGGGGGACCCAGGACCATGCTGCTGACGATCGACGTCCGCAACACCGGAATCGAGCTCGGCCTGTTCTCCGGTAGTGGCGAACACGCGACACTGGTGCGGCACTGGCGGATTCACACCAATCCGCTGATCACCGCGGACGAGTTCGCCATGCAGGTGCGCGGTCTGGTCGGCGACGATCTCGATCAGATCGCCGGTGTCTCGGCGTTGTCGACCGTGCCGCCGGTGCTGCGCGAACTGCGCGCCATGCTGGCGCGCTATTGGTCCCATGTGCCGCATGTGCTGGTGGAACCCGGTGTGCGAACAGGCATTCCGCTACTGGTCGACAATCCGAAGGAAGTCGGCGCCGACCGCATCGTCAACTGCCTTGCCGCGTTTCGTAGTTTCGGCGGGCCCGCGATCGTCGTCGATTTCGGCACTGCGATCTGCGTCGACCTGGTCTCGGCCAAGGGGGAATTCCTCGGCGGCGTGATCGCGCCCGGGGTGGAGATCTCTGCCGAGGCGCTGGTGGAACGCAGTGCGATGCGCCGCGTCGAGCTGGCACGGCCGCGTTCGGTGGTGGGCAAGAACAGCATGGAGTGCATTCAGTCCGGCGCGATCTTCGGGTTCGCCGGGCTGGTCGACGGGCTGGTCGACCGCATCCGCGACGAATTCGACGCGTTCGCGGGCACCGATGTCACCGTCGTCGCGACGGGGGCGGGCGCACCGTTGATCGTGCCGGAGTCGGAAACCATCGACCAGCACGTCCCGCATCTCACGCTGACCGGCTTGCGCCATGTCTACGAGCGCAACAAGAAATAGTGTCTGCTAAACTAGCGCTCGTGATCTTCCGTGTGAGCACCCAGGAGTGTTGTCGAGGCTAATCTGCCTCGACCGTTCGAGGCTGACGTTTTCCCTCGACCGATTTCTCACCTCCTGGAGATGCGCTCATGCGTTCTTCTGTCCTTTCCCTTCCGTCCGCGCGCGACGAGTACTCCGCGACGCCCCCGCTCGACCGGGCGATCGCCTCGGCGTTGCCGACCCGGTTGAGGCCCGCTGACCTGCTACGACTCACCGACGAAGGCGCCGAAGACGTCCTCTCCGGTCGCTACGACCACCTTCTGCCCGCCGACGGCATCTGGCCGGCCGACGAGCGCTGGGCGACCCGCCTCTCGCACGACGACGAGGTCGATGTCTGGCTGATCAGCTGGACGCCGGGCAAATTCACCGATTTGCACGATCACGCCGGCTCGCTCGGCGCCCTGACCGTGCTGAGCGGCGCTCTCTCGGAATACCGCTGGAATGGCACGGAGTTACGCAGGCGCACGCTCGCCGCGGGTGATCAGGCGTCGTTCCCGATCGGCTGGGTGCACGACGTGGTGCGCGCGCCCGCCGTCGCCGAATCCGTCGGTCCGCTCGATCCCACCTTGAGCGTGCATGCCTATTCCCCGCCGCTGTCGGCGATGTCGTATTACGAAGTGACCGGCCACGGAACGTTGCGCCGAACCAAAACCGTCCTCACCGACCAGCCCGAAGGTGATCTGTGATGAGCCGTTTGACGATTGATCAGATGCTCGAGAACGCTCGCGCGCGATTGCACCGGGTGTATGTGTACGACGTGGCCGCCGCGCTGGAGCGTGGCGCGATTCTGGTCGACATCCGACCGGCCGCCCAGCGCGTGCGCGAAGGTTCGCTGCCCGGCGCGCTGGTGATCGAGCGAAATGTCCTGGAATGGCGGCTGGATCCGACCTCGTCGGCCCGGTTGTCCCTTGCCGTTGATCACGACGTGGAATGGGTCATCTTCTGCTCGGAGGGGTACACGTCGAGTTTGGCGGCGGCCGCGTTGCAGGAGCTGGGGTTGCACCGGGCCACCGATGTGATCGGTGGATACCAGGCGTTGAAATCGGCGGGGCTGTTGACGGTCGGCATCGGCGTCCCGCATTTCGCCCGCGAGGTGGACGCGCTGGCCTCGCTGTAACTGCCCCGCACGAATTGTGAAGTGCCTCACTGATTTCGCGAGCACATGGGTAACTCGCTAGCCGCCTCCGGGCCCTCGTACGCATAACGTGAGGCCGAGAGCTGACGGCTGTGCTTCCGGACGGTCCGCTGAATACACGGAGGGGCGGGGGAGCGGGGGAGCGGCAAATCCATTTCCGGGGACCGCTAATGTTGTCGAACGTGAGCACTCCTAACCCCGCCGCACCCGGCCGCGCCGCCACTTCCGCTGTGGACATCGATGTTCCCGAGCAGATGCGGATTCGCCGGGACAAGCGCGAACGGCTGCTCACCGAGGGTGGTGAGGCCTATCCGGTGGTGGTGCCACGCACCCACACCCTGGCCGAAATTCGTGCCGCCTACCCGGATCTGGAAGCCGACACCCAGACCGGTCTGCAGGCCGGTATCGCGGGTCGCGTCATTTTCGTTCGTAATACCGGCAAGCTGTGCTTCGCCACGCTGCAGGAAGGCGACGGCACCAAGTTGCAGGCGATGATCAGCCTCAACGGTGTCGGGGCCGACGCGCTGGCGGCGTGGAAGGCCGATGTCGACCTCGGTGACTTCGTGTTCGTGCACGGCGAGGTCATCTCCTCACGCACCGGCGAATTGAGCGTGATGGCCGATTCCTGGTCGATGGCGGCCAAGTCGCTGCGCCCGCTGCCGGTGGCGCACAAGGAGATGAACGAGGAGTCGCGCGTTCGTCAGCGCTATGTCGACCTGATCGTGCGCCCGGAGGCCAGGGAAATGGCCCGTACCCGCGTGAACGTGGTCCGTGCGCTGCGTAACGCGCTGGAGCGCCGCGGCTTCCTCGAGGTCGAGACCCCGATGCTGCAGACCATCCACGGTGGCGCCGCCGCGCGCCCGTTCGTCACCCGTTCCAATGCGCTCGACATGGACCTTTTCCTGCGCATCGCGCCGGAGCTGTTCCTCAAGCGTTGCGTGGTCGGTGGCTTGGAGAAGGTCTTCGAGATCAACCGGAACTTCCGCAACGAAGGCGCTGACTCGACCCATTCGCCCGAGTTCGCGATGCTGGAAACCTACGAGGCCTACGGCACCTATGACGACTCGGCGACGATGACCCGGGAATTGATCCAGGAAGTCGCGCACGAGGCATTCGGCACCCTTCTGGTGACGCTTGCCGACGGCACTGAATATGATCTCGGAGGCGAGTGGACCACCGTCGAGATGTATCCCTCGCTGTCGGAGTCGATCGGTGTCGAGGTCACTCCGGAAACCACTGTCGAGGAATTGCTCGCGCTCGCCGATCGGGTGGGTCTGGAAATTCCTTCGGACAAGGGCTACGGTCACGGGAAACTGGTCGAAGAACTTTGGGAACACGCGTATGGCGACAAGCTCTACGCGCCGACTTTCGTTCGTGACTTCCCGGTCGAGACTTCACCGCTGACCCGTCAGCATCGCAGCAAGCCCGGCGTCACCGAGAAGTGGGACCTCTATGTTCGCGGCTTCGAGTTGGCAACGGGCTATTCGGAACTGGTAGACCCGGTGATCCAGCGGGAACGCTTCGTCGACCAGGCCAGGCTGGCCGCGGCGGGCGATGACGAGGCCATGGTGCTCGATGAAGACTTCCTCGCCGCGATGGAACACGGTATGCCGCCGACCACCGGAACCGGTATGGGAATCGACCGCTTGTTGATGGCACTCACGGGTTCCGGAATCCGGGAAACGATCCTGTTCCCGATTGTGCGACCCACTAGTCGCTGACCAGTGAATTCACGGGGTGAAGACCCCGTGTTGGAAATTTCGCATTTCGGGGTATTCTTGCCTCGGGTATTCGGCCTGGAGGCAGGCTTGACGATTTCGAGAGGACGTTCATCTCATGGCAAAGAAGGTCACCGTTAGCCTGATCGACGATGTCGACGGTGAGTCCATCGCGGACGAGACCATCGAGTTCGCTATCGATGGGGTGTCGTACGAGATCGATCTGTCGGACGCAAATGCGGCGCGCCTGCGCGAGGGCCTGGACGAGTGGGTCGCCAACGCCCGCCGTGTGAGTGGCCGTCGTCGGGTGAAGGCTGCCGGTGCACCCGCGCCGCAGGGCAAGAGCCGCGTTTCCATGGACCGCGAACAGAGCGCCGCAATTCGCGAATGGGCACGCCGCAAGGGTCACAAGGTCTCCGCCCGCGGTCGTATCTCGGCGGAAATCACCGAGGCATACAACAAAGAGGTCGGCAAGAGCTGATTTTTTGGCGGCGCGGGCGCCGCGTGTTCGCGGCCCCGCCGGTCCCGGGGGGGGGGGGGGCGGCGCGAGTTGTGTGCGCTCCCAGAGAACCCCGCGCCAACAACACAGCCCGCCCCGGCACCCCG
>NZ_JBHURA010000004.1:45438-114112 GCF_042674185.1 Nocardia sp. NPDC056952
GGGGTTGCGGGCCCCCGCGGGCCCGGGGTTGGGGCCCCGGTGGTTGGCCCCTCGGCCCCCGCCCCACGGCCCCCCAACCGCGGGGACGGCCGCGAACGGCAGGCTGCGCCTGCCTGCCCCTCCTCGAGGTCGGGGCGTGCGGGGTTGCGTCAGTGGGGAAAACGAGGGAACGAAGGGCCCGGGTTGGGCCGAGTGCGGGGAACAAGGGGCCCGGGTTGTCCCGGGTGTGGGGTCTCGGGACGTAGACTGATGGCCGTGCACAAGGTGTTTCGAGTATCCGGCGGTGTCGCGCAGTGAGTTCCTTCCTGCGGTATACCGACGACACCGGTAAGCAGCATGAATTGGCCCTGGAGGCCGGGCAGCAGCGTGTCACCATCGGGCGCAATGTGCAGGCCGACCTGGTGCTCGCGTGGGATGCCGAGGTTTCCCGGCTGCACGCGGCGGTCGAACATCTCGGTGCGCACTGGACCATCATCGATGACGGGCTGTCGCGCAACGGCACCTTCGTCAATGGCGAGCGGCTGGTCGGGCGGCGTCGGCTGAGTCCCGGCGACCGGATCCGGGTCGGGACCACGCTCGTGCACTTCTTCGATTTCGGCGGTGTGGTGGATGACGCGACGCATACCGCGTCCGGGTCCATCCCCACGATGCGCTCACTGACCGAGACCCAGCGCGCGGTGCTGGTCGCGCTGTGCCGTCCGTACAAACACGGCACCGGATTCGCGACGCCCGCGTCGAACCAGCAGATCGCCGAGGAATTGTTCCTCTCGATAGACGCCATCAAAACCCACCTGCGTGCCTTGTTCGCGAAGTTCGGGGTGGAAAATCTGCCGCAGAACCAGAAGCGCACCCGATTGGCCGCGCTGGCGATGCAGAGCGGCCTGATCTCCGACCACGATTTGTGAGTGCGACGTTCGCGTAGGCCGGTGAGCGTCTGAACTATGTCGCGGATCCGGTCTGGGCGGTTGACTTACTCGTATCACCGGAGCGCGGGATCGAAGCTCCGGACCACGAGTCAGGAGACATCGCATGTTCGCAGTTCGGATGGCCACCATGGTGCTGGCCCTGCTCAGTACCGGACTCATCGCCGGCGTGTTCTACGCCTACGCGATCTCGGTGATGCCCGCTCTGGCCCGCACCGACGACCGCACGCTGATCGACGTGATGCAGAAGATCAACGTCGTGATCATCAACCCCTGGTTCATGTTCGGCTTCATGGGCACGGTCGGTTTCACCGCGCTGGCGGCCGCGCTGCACCTCGGCAAGGAACAGCGCTCGACGCTGATCTGGATCGGAATCGCGTTGGCGCTCAACGTGATCGCGTTCGCGGTCACCGCCGGACTGAACGTGCCGCTCAACGACGCACTCGCCGCGGCGGGTGATCCGGCGTCGATCGCCGACACCGCTGCTGTCCGTGCGGATTTCGAGGCGACCTGGGTTCGCTGGAATATCGTCCGCGCGGTGCTGCACAGTGCCGCGTTCCTGGTGCTGTGTGGCGCGCTGTTCGCCGCGGGCGTGCAGCAGGGTAAGTCCGGTTCGGCCACCGACGTGGCCGCGGCACCGGTGGCGATGGTTTACGGCCGGTAGTGCCACGCGATCACTAGAACGTGTTCCATGATGAGTGGAACACGTTCTAGTGAGGAGTCGTTCATGCGACGTTGTTCGCTTCTGGTGCTGGCCGCGGCCCTGTTCGCCTGCCTGCCCGCCACCGCGTCGGCCCAGCCCCTCCCGGTCGACTACAACTTCTTCGCGGGCATTCCGCCGGAGCTCACCAACCCGGGCGGCTCGCTACCCGGCGCGAACGATCCGGCCTGCGTCCCCTCGCCCGAGCATCCCGACCCGGTGGTCCTGCTGCACGGCACCGGTGGCGGAGGGCAGACGAACTGGGGTGTGTACGCCCCGCTGCTGGCCAATGAGGGCTATTGCGTCTTCAGCGCCTCACCTACGGCGCCTACGGCCTCCCGTGGCCGATCTCGGCGATCGGCGGCATGCGTCCCATCGAGCAGAGCGCCGCCGAGGTTTCCGCCTTCGTCGACGGTGTGCTGGCCCGCACCGGTGCCGCGCGGGTAGACCTGGTCGCCCATTCGCAGGGCAATATCGTCGGCAACTACTACATCAAACGGCTGGGTGGCGGGAACAAGGTCGGCAAGCTCGTCGGGATCGCGCCGCCCTGGCTCGGCACCAATGTGCTCGCGGCGGGCGATATCGCCCACTTCAGCAGGGCACTCGGTGCCGGGCCCGCGTTCGACGCGGTCAGCTCGTCGCTGTGCCAGGCATGTGGGCAGATGCTCACCGGCGCCGCCTTCCTGGCGGCTCTCAACGCGGACGGCGTGTACGACCCGCGCGTCACCTACACCAATATTGTCGCCGGCCTCGACGAGATAGTCGTCCCGCACACATCGGGCCTGGTCCCCGGCCCGAACGCCACCTCGATCGTGGTGCAGGACGGGTGCGCGCAGGACTACTCCGAGCACCTGGCCATCGCGGGCAGTCCGCGCGCGGCAGGCCATGTCCTCAACGCCCTCGATCCCGCCCGGCAGGCCGCGGTTCCGTGCGAATTCGTCCCACCCTTCACCGGTTGAGCCGCGCGGCGCGATTTCGCTGTAGGCAAAACTGAGGTGGAAACGAATGCTGCGACGTGCGCGTTGTCAGTGAGTGACCATGTTGTCGCCGGTCCCCAATAGGGTGGACCGGCGGCGGCGGAATCCCCTGCCAACTAGAGTGGATGGCGGGGGCCGCAACCCCCGGGCTTCATGGCAGGCTGACGGCGAGAGTTGTCGGTCCGACGCCCTAGGTTGTATCGAGCATACTGCGGCGTCTGTTGCCAGAATGTCGGAGCAGGAGAGTGAGGGAGCGATGTTCGAGAGGTTCACCGACCGCGCGAGGCGTGTCGTTGTCCTGGCCCAAGAAGAGGCCCGGATGCTCAACCACAACTACATCGGCACCGAGCACATCCTGCTTGGGTTGATCCACGAGGGCGAGGGCGTGGCGGCGAAGTCGCTGGAGTCCCTTGGCATCTCGCTGGAGGGTGTGCGTAGCCAGGTCGAGGAGATCATCGGGCAGGGCCAGCAGGCGCCGTCCGGTCACATCCCCTTCACCCCGCGTGCCAAGAAGGTGCTGGAGCTGAGCCTGCGCGAAGCGCTGCAGCTCGGCCACAACTACATCGGTACCGAGCACATTCTGCTCGGCCTCATCCGCGAGGGCGAGGGCGTCGCGGCCCAGGTGCTGGTCAAGCTCGGCGCCGACCTCAACCGTGTCCGTCAGCAGGTCATCCAGCTGCTGTCCGGGTACCAGGGCAAGGAGCCCGTCGAGGGCGCCGGTCCGCGCGGCGAGGCGGGGACCCCGTCCACGTCGCTGGTGCTCGACCAGTTCGGTCGCAACCTCACTCAGGCGGCCCTCGAAGGCAAGCTCGATCCCGTCATCGGGCGCTCGAAGGAAATCGAGCGCGTGATGCAGGTGCTCTCGCGCCGCACCAAGAACAACCCGGTGCTGATCGGCGAGCCCGGTGTCGGTAAGACCGCGGTCGTCGAGGGCCTCGCACAGGCCATCGTCAACGGCGAGGTCCCCGAGACCCTCAAGGACAAGCAGCTCTACACCCTCGACCTGGGCTCCCTGGTCGCGGGCAGCCGTTACCGCGGTGACTTCGAAGAGCGCCTCAAGAAGGTGCTCAAGGAGATCAACACCCGCGGCGACATCATCCTGTTCATCGACGAGCTGCACACGCTCGTCGGCGCGGGTGCTGCCGAAGGCGCCATCGACGCGGCCTCGATCCTGAAGCCGAAGCTGGCCCGTGGCGAGCTGCAGACCATCGGTGCCACCACCCTCGACGAGTACCGCAAGTACATCGAGAAGGACGCCGCGCTGGAACGCCGTTTCCAGCCGGTGCAGGTGGGCGAGCCGACCGTCGAGCACACCATCAACATCCTCAAGGGTCTGCGCGACCGCTACGAGGCGCACCACCGGGTCTCCATCACCGACAGCGCGCTCGTCGCCGCCGCCACCCTGGCCGACCGCTACATCAACGACCGGTTCCTGCCGGACAAGGCGATCGACCTGATCGACGAAGCGGGCGCGCGCATGCGCATCCGCCGGATGACCGCTCCGCCGGACCTGCGCGACTTCGACGACAAGATCGCCGATGCTCGCCGGGAGAAGGAAAGCGCTATCGACGCGCAGGACTTCGAGAAGGCCGCGCGTCTGCGCGACAAGGAGAAGCAACTCGTCGCCAAGCGTGCCGAGCGCGAGAAGCAGTGGCGTTCCGGTGATCTGGACGTCGTGGCCGAGGTCGACGACGAGCAGATCGCGGAGGTGCTGGCCAACTGGACCGGCATCCCCGTCTTCAAGCTCACCGAGGAGGAGACCACCCGTCTGCTCCGGATGGAAGACGAGCTGCACAAGCGGATCATCGGCCAGGAGGATGCCGTCAAGGCCGTCTCCAAGGCGATCCGCCGCACTCGCGCCGGTCTGAAGGACCCCAAGCGTCCGTCGGGCTCGTTCATCTTCGCCGGCCCCTCGGGTGTCGGTAAGACCGAGCTCGCCAAGTCGCTGGCGAACTTCCTGTTCGGCGACGACGACGCGCTCATCCAGATCGACATGGGCGAGTTCCACGACCGCTTCACCGCTTCTCGTCTGTTCGGTGCCCCTCCCGGGTACGTGGGCTACGAGGAGGGCGGCCAGCTCACCGAGAAGGTGCGCCGCAAGCCGTTCTCGGTGGTGCTGTTCGACGAGATCGAGAAGGCGCACCAGGAGATCTACAACACGCTCCTGCAGGTGCTCGAGGACGGCCGTCTCACCGACGGTCAGGGTCGTACGGTCGACTTCAAGAACACCGTGCTGATCTTCACCTCGAACCTGGGCACCTCCGACATCTCGAAGGCTGTCGGCCTGGGCTTCACCCAGTCGAGCGCCGAGGGCTCGAACTACGAGCGGATGAAGCTCAAGGTCAACGACGAGCTGAAGAAGCACTTCCGCCCCGAGTTCCTCAACCGCATCGACGACGTGATCGTCTTCCACCAGCTCACGAGCGAACAGATCGTGATGATGGTGGACCTGATGATCGCCCGCGTCTCGGTGCAGCTGAAGAACAAGGACATGGCGATGGAGCTGACCGATCAGGCCAAGAGCCTGCTCGCCAAGCGTGGCTTCGATCCGGTTCTCGGCGCTCGTCCGCTGCGTCGCACGATCCAGCGCGAGATCGAGGACCAGCTCTCGGAGAAGATCCTCTTCGGCGAGATCGGCGCGGGCCAGACCATTCTGGTCGACGTCGAAGGCTGGAACGGCGAGGGTCTCGGCGAGGACGCCAAGTTCACCTTCGAAGGCAAGACGAAGCTGACCAAGACGTCCGCGACCGACGACAAGCCCGAGGTGGTTCTCACCGGCGCAGCCGAGGGCACCGCGCCCGAGGCCGCCGCCTCCGGCGAGTAGCAGTAACCAGCTGAACCGAAAGCCCGCCCCCTGTATCAGGGGGCGGGCTTTTCGCGTCGCGGATCGTCTACCGATGTGCGCGTTCGAGAACCGGGGCGAAGGCGGTGGCCAGCTCGCCCGGGACGATCAGCTCGTCGATTCCGTAACGCTCGCTGCGGGACTCGAGGATTTCCACAGCGGCCTGTGGATCGCTGGGGAGAAGTCCGGCGGCTCCCGCGGCGCGGAGTTTGTCGGGGGTGTGGCCGAGGCGGGTGCTCAGCCAGATGGGGAGCTGGTCGCCGATGCCGACCAGTTGGAGGGTGAATCGGACCTCGCGGTCGGTGTGGGCGGTGACGGTGCCGACCATTTCGGCGAGGTCGTCTTCGGTCGCGTCCGGTGCCGCCGCCAGCAGAATGCGGTCGGCGTATTCCGCCGCGGTGGTGAGCATTCGAGGCCCGCTCGCCGCGATGACCACCGGTGGTGGCGGGTCGACCTGGGCGCGCACCGAGGTGATGGTGTCGATCAGCTGGTTTCGTCGTTCGCCCGCCGAACCCCATGGCATGCCGAGCCTTTCGGCCTCCGCTCGTGCGTCCGGTCTGCCGGTGCCGATCCCCAGTTCGAATCGGCCGTCCGAGAGCAGTTGCAGTGCGGCCGTTTCCCGAACAGTCGCAGCGGCGGAGCGGAAGGGTGCGGCCAGGACATTGGGCCGCAATCGCACGGTCTCCGTCACGGCGGCGGCCGCTGCCAGGGCGAGGAGCGGGGACGGCGTGTACAGCGTGTCCGGCAGCATCAGCGTGCCGTATCCCTGCGCCTGCGCCCCGGTCACCGCCTGTGTCCACTCCGCCCCGGACCGCGGCACGAGCACGATTCCGAAACGCATCGCTACTTCCTCCCGCGCGGTTCGCTCAATACCGCGAGCCTGCCGCGATATTCGTCCTCGGTGATCTCGCCGCGAGCGAAACCTTCGCGCAGCGCGCCCACCGCGCCGCCGCGTCCCGCGCACCGTCGGCGGGCGAAGAACACCAGTGCGATCACGGTGATCCAGAAGATCACCGGGAAGATCCAGAAGAACGGCCATGGATGCCACCCTCCGTCGTAGTGGTCGGCCAGCAGGGTCAGCGTCGTCGCGCTGTCGACAATGTTCATGTCTCAACCCTGCTCGCGCGAACGACCGACGACATCGGCCGCGAGACCCGATCCGGCGTACGTCACCGCGCGTACGACCCGTCGACCGGTACCGTGCAGGGCATCGGAGTTCCACCAGGAGGGGTGCACAGTGACGCAGACCGATGGTGCGCACAGCCTCGATGATGTGCTGGCCGGTGTGCAGTGGCGCTTCGCCGGGCGCGACGAGTTCGCGCTGGCGGCGGGCCAGTGGGAGTTCATGACCGAGCCGAGCGCGCTGGTGGTGCTGGACGGGCTGGTCCGGGTCGAAGGGCTCAGCAAGACAGAAGATCTGGCGAGTGGGGACTTCCTGTTCGTGCCCGGCACGGACCGATTCGCGATCAACGCGCTGTCGGACGGCCGGGTGCTCCGGGTGCGCCTGGAACCTGTCGGGACCGGCAGTGCCATGACCGCGCTGCCACAACGGCTGCTGCTGACCGGTTTCGTCGACCACACGCCTCTGGCCGCGACCATGTTTCGCCATCTGGTCGAACAGTGCCCTGACCCGTTCGGCGTCCAAGGCGATCGGGTGGCCACCTTGCTCACGTCGATGGCGATCGAGTCCTGGCATGCCCGTGGTTGCGCGCCGCCACGGTGGCTGCTGAAGGTGAACGAGCCCGGGGTGGCGCAGGCCGTGGCCGCGATGCACGCCGACCCGGGGCAGGAGTGGACCGTCGAGGGGCTGGCGAAGATCGCGCTGGCCTCGCGGTCCGGGTTCGCCGCCCGTTTTCAGGCGGCGACCGGCCTCACGCCGGGCAGGTACCTGACGAAACTGCGGATCGAGCGGGCACAACTGCTGTTGGTCGACCACGCTGTGCCGGTCGGCACGGTGGCCCGCCGGCTCGGCTACCGCTCGGAGACGGCGTTCGGGCGGGCGTTCCGGCGGCAGACGGGCCGCACGCCGTCGCAGTGGCGGCGGGCGGCCCGGACATCGACTGATGTCAGTGCCCCGCTCGGGTGAGTGAGCGTCGGATCAGTACTCCGCCGAGGACCGCGGCGACGGCACCGAGCGCGTAGGTCGGGGCCAGGCCGATGCTGTCCACCCCGCGGCCGCCGATCGCCGAGCCGAGGATGATCGCCAGCTGGAAACCGGCGACGATCAGTCCGCTGCCCGCTTCCATGCGATCGGGCAGCACCCGCGAGACCCACACCTGAACGAGATTGAGAATGCCGCCGAACGCGGCGCCCCACACCACCACGGCCAGGTAGGCGAGTGGGGCGAACGCCGCGGAGGCGATGATCGCGAGCAGTGACAGGCCGACGGCCGCCGGCACCGCCACCAGCAGGGCGCCGAGGTGGCGGTCGGCGAGGGCGCCGAGGACGAAGTTGCCGAGCAGACCACCGACGCCGAACAGGGCGAGCAGCACCGGGATCACCGCCGGGCCGGCACCGAGCAGTTCGGCCAGGGCCGGGCGGATGTAGGTGTATCCGGCGAAGTGCCCGCCGACGACGGCGACCATGCTGACCAGCCCGAGCGTCACGCCCGGGGACCGCAGGGCATTGCCGAGTGCGGTGAATCCGATGCCCTTGCTCGGCGCGATCGGCGGCAGCATCAGCCGCACGGCGACGGCGGTGGCGGCGGTCAGCGCGGCCGCGATCAGGAAGGTCGTCCGCCACCCGGCGTAGGTGCTCAGCAGCACACCGAGCGGCACTCCGGCCACCGTCGCGACCGTGGTTCCCGCGTTCACGATCATCATCGCCTTGCCGAGCCGTTCGGCCGGGACGAGCTTCGCCGCGATCACCAGCGCCATCGACCAGTAGCCGCCGACAGCCAGACCGAGCAGCAGTCGCGCGATCAGCAACAACACGATGTTCGGCGCGAGGGCGACCACCACGTTCGACACCGCCGCGCCGACGGTCAGCCAGATCAGCAGGGTGCGCCGATCCAGGCGGGGGAACAGTGCGCCCGATCCGAGCGCGGCTACCAGCGCGGTCAGCGCCGTCGCGCTCACCGAGAGCCCGACCACGCCTTCCGGCACATTCAGATCGGTCGCCAGCGCGGTGAGTACACCGGGCGGTAGGAATTCGGCGGTCACCAGCGTGAAGCTGCCGAGGAACATGGTCAGCAGGGCGGGCCAGATTCGGCGATCGGTGCTCTGCACCGCCGCATCGGCCGTCGAAGTCGTTGTCATGCCAGGTGCAACATCGGCTGTCGGCCTCGCACTCGCCCGAAACGCCACCGCATCCGACTCAAACGCCGCGTTCCCCGACGAAGACTGGGGCACACCGGTTCCGACCGAGCGCCGGTTCGAAAGTGGGGTCGGCGGAGCGGTGGAATGTGAGCGCCGGCCCCATGCCCGGGACGCAGGCTTGGCGATACCTTGGCATCTTCTTTTCGCCGGTCAGACGGTCCTCTTTCGCGGCGTACGGTGGGAATTGCTGATCCGACCGACACGGGGGTGTTCGCACACATGACTGATTCCGACCGCACGCTGATCGCCGTTCTGCTCGACCGTTCGGGGTCGATGCAGACGATCAAGGCCGATACCGAAGGTGGGTTGGCCGCCTATTTCGAACAGCAGCGCAGTGTGCCGAAGACGATCGAGGTCACGCTCGCGCAGTTCGACACCACCTACGACGTGGTCTACGCGAATGTGCCGCTGGCTCAGGTGCCTGCGCCGAGTTTGCAGCCACGTGGTGGGACCGCGCTCTACGACGCGCTCGGCAAGCTCGTCACCAGCGTGGGCAGCGAGCTGGCCGGGCGCCCCGAACACGAGCGTCCCGGCACCGTGATCGTCGTGGTTCTCACCGACGGCCACGAGAATTCCAGCCGCGAATGGACCCACGCCGCGGTGAAGTCCCTCATCACCCAGCAGCAAGACGTGTACAACTGGACCTTCGTCTTCCTCGGCGCCAACATGGACGCCGTCGAAGTAGGCTCCAACCTCGGCTTCGACCCCGGCTCGGCCATCACCTACGCCCCGGTCGCGGGCGGCGTCCGAGGCGCCTTCGACGCCCTCTCCGCCTACTCGGCCCGAGCCCAAGCCGCCCCCGCGGGAGCAGCCCGCCGCGCCCGCTTCTCCGCCTCCGAACGCCGGCAAGCCGACCAGGGCAAGTAGTCCTACGCCGCGTCGACCTTCTCGAACCGAGCGACGAACCGAACCTCGAGCGCATACGCCAAACGTTCGAGCATGCCGATTGTCGGTGTCCCGCCTCCGGATTCGATCCGTGAGACCTCGGGTTGACGCAGCCCAGCCCGCTCGGCCAGCTGTGTCTGTGTCAGCCCGAGTTCCAGCCGCCGTTCGCGAATGGCTTCGGCCAGCTCGATCGCCAGAATCGCCTCGGCCCGCCCGGCCTCGTACTCGCCCGCGTCGAACCCGGGGCTGCTCATCCGTTCACGGCGCAGGTCGTCCATCGATGGGTGCTCAGTCATGATCGGTTACCTCCTGTCGAAATCTGTGTGGGCACAACCATGTTCCGATTCGCATACCTTGCGTAGTGCCTTGGCTCGCGCCACCTCGTCGGTCTCCCGCATGCGAGTCTTGCGGAAAACTGTCAGCAGCACGATGCGACGACCCGGAGCGAGCCAGTAGGTGATTCGCATTTCTCGCGGGTGAAGGTGAAAGCGGAGTTCACGTACCCCATCGCCAAGATTGCGCGACCACGGTTCGCTCAGGGTGGTTGCACGTTCGGCCAGCATGCCCACGTACACGTCTACCTGGCCGTACTCGCGTGTAGTCAGTGAGCGCAGCCATCGGGCTACCTCGGGTTCGAGTTCCACCAGGTACAGGTGCATAGGATTGATCCTATATAGGATCAATCCTATATAGCAATGGTGGCGCTACTGCCAGCCTGGGCGGACCAGGCCTGACTCGTAGGCGAGGACTACGAGCTGGGTGCGGTCGCGGGCGTCGAGTTTGGTGAGGATTCGGCTGACGTGGGTGCGGGCGGTGGCGGGGGACATGTAGAGGCGGGCGCCGATTTCGGCATTGGTGAGGCCTTCGGCCACCAGCGTCATCACCTCGCGTTCGCGGTCGGTGAGTTCGGCGAAGGCAGCGGGGGGTGGTTGTTTGGCGTGGGTGGAGAATTCGGCGAGGAGGCGGCGGGTGACGCCGGGGGAGAGGAGGGCGTCGCCCGCGGCCACCACGCGGACGGCGCGGAGCAGGTCGGCGGGTTCGGTGTGTTTGACCAGGAAGCCCGCGGCGCCCGCGCGGATCGCCTCGAAGACGTATTCGTCGAGTTCGAAGGTGGTGAGGACGACGACGCGGACCGGCGCGAGCTGGGGGTCGTCGGCGATCATGCGGGTGGCGGCGAGGCCGTCGAGGATCGGCATGCGGATGTCCATCAGCACCACGTCGGGGACGAGGGCTCGGGTCATCCGGACGGCTTGCTCGCCGTTTTCGGCCTCGCCGATGACTTCGATGTCGTCCTGGGCGTCCAGCAGTGCGACGAAACCACCGCGCACCAGCGCTTGATCGTCGGCGACGAGTAGCCGGATCTTGGCGGGTCCCGACCCGACCGGCGGCAGTTCGGTCATGCGCCCGCCTCCCTGCCCGGTGAATCCGACGATCGCGCGGACGCGGCCGAAGTCGCTGGGCGAGCGGGCAATCGGGCCGCCACCCGGAACCCGCCGGACGGTCGCGGCCCCGCGGTGAGCGCCCCGCCGAGCGCGTGCGCCCGCTCACGCATGCCGATGATCCCGTTGCCGCCGATGCCGGTTCGGACAGCGGTTCCGGTCGGCCGGGTGTTGTCGACGGTGATGTCGACCGATTCCGGGGTGTATCGCAGGGTGATCAGGGCGGTCGCGCCGGGCGCGTGGCGCACCACGTTGGTCAGCGATTCCTGCACGATTCTGGCCGCGGCCACATCGATCACGCTCGGCAGCTTCTTCGGCGTACCGATGATCTTGGTATCGACGTCGAGCCCGGTCGCGCGGGTGCGCTCGAGCAGTGTGTCGAGGTCGTCGAGGGTCGGTGCCGGCGCGCGCGGAGCGGGACGCGGCGGCGGGGGCGAATCATCCACGACGGGAGCGTGTTCCGGGTACTGCGGCACCACCGCCGCGCCACTGCGAATCGCGTGCAGCAGCGTGTGCACCTCGGTCAGCGCCTCTTTCGAGGTCGTCTTGATGGTCGCCAGCGCCGCGGCCGCTTGCTGCGGCTTGCGATCGAACAACTCCAGCGCCACCGACGACTGCACGTTGATCAGCGAAAGACTGTGTGCCAGCACATCGTGCAGTTCCCGAGCGATCGCCAACCGCTCCTCGGAGGCCGCCCTGGCCTGCTGAGCTTGCTCGTCGCGTTGTGCCGCCTCGGCCCGTTGCTCGCGCGCGAGCACCACCGCGCGCCGCTGCCGTACGCCTTCGGCGATCCCGACCAGCACGCCCATCCAGGCCAGCAGGCCGAAGATCTGCCACGCGTCGGAGTGCCGCCCGAGCAGGGCGGGTAGTGGCCACACCATCGTCAGATACCCGATCGCGACCACCGGGTAGGTGCGCCATCGCGACCCGGTGACGGCGGCCGAGAGGAAGGCGATCACCAGCGACAGGAAGATCGGCCCATATCCGTAGTCGCGCAGGACATAGGTCACCGTGGCGATCAGCGACACCGCCAGCACCACTTCGGGCGCTACCCGCCGGAAACCGAGCGCCACCGGCCCGGCGAGCAGCAGCAGATACGCGAACGCGTCCAGTGACCGCACGCCGGTTTGATGCGAATTCGCACCGGAACTACCGGCCAGCTGGATCACCGCGACCACCACTGCCAGGCCCCAGTCCTGAACGACTGAGCCACGCTCCCACTTCGCAGACGCTCCCACGTGCCCAACCCTATTGTGTGCGCCCACCCGCCGCGTCGGCCTGCGCACGTATTTCCCGCGAGAAGCCGCGTAGGCCGCGCGGCGTAGCGCCGTGCACGCCGCGGGACGGATGTCCCGGCACCCCTCGAGCACGGATTCTGATTTGCATGAACGAATCGATCGTGGTCACCACCGAGTTGACCAAACGCTATGGCGAGCACCTCGCGGTGGACGGG
Organism: Nocardia sp. NPDC056952; assembly: GCF_042674185.1. Classification (NCBI taxonomy): domain Bacteria; kingdom Bacillati; phylum Actinomycetota; class Actinomycetes; order Mycobacteriales; family Nocardiaceae; genus Nocardia; species Nocardia sp. NPDC056952. The sequence continues at coordinate 57,975 of NZ_JBHURA010000004.1, forward strand.
GTGAGCATGCGGGTCGCGGCCGGGAAGATCTACGGATTCCTCGGGCCCAACGGCGCGGGCAAAACCACCACGTTGCGCATGCTGGCCGGTCTCATCCGGCCCAGCGCGGGCACCGCGACCGTGCGGGGCCTGCCGCCGGGCGATCCGGAGGTGCTGCGCCGAATCGGTGTACTCATCGAGGGCCCCGGCTTCTACCCGTACCTCTCGGGCCGCGACAACCTGCGGGTATTGGCCCGCTATCGCGGCCATGGCAATGCCGAGGTCGAGAAGGCATTGGAACGCGTCGGCCTGGCCGACCGGGCAGGCGACCGCTTCCGGACCTATTCGCTCGGCATGAAACAGCGTCTCGGCGTCGGCGCGGCCATGCTCGGCGACCCGGACCTGCTCATCCTCGACGAACCGACCAACGGCCTGGACCCGGCGGGCCTGGCCGAAATGCGCACGCTCATCACCGATCTCGCGGCCGACGGACATACTGTGCTGCTGTCGAGCCACCAGCTCGCCGAGGTGCAGGAGATCTGCCACCGGGTCGGCGTGATCTCCGGTGGCCGCCTGCTGGCGGAATCTACGGTGGCCGAATTGCGCGGCACCGCGACACTGCTGGTGCGCGCCGAGCCCGTGGACGTGGCTCTGGACGCCGTACGCGCCGTCACCGATGCCCCCGCCCGAGCGGGGACGGACGGCATCAGGGTCGACACGAGCGCCGCGCTGGCCCCTGAGGTCGCGCGAGCCGTCGTGACGGCAGGCGCGGACCTGCTCGAACTGCGGGTGGACGAGAAATCGCTGGAAGAAGTGTTCTTCGAGATGACGGCTGTGGAGGTAGCGAAATGAATGCCATGACCAGGGATCTCACCGCGAGCGTCCGTGCGGAAGCGCTACGCCTCGGCCGCTGGCCCGCCTTCTGGATCGTCCTCGGTACCTGGATCCTACTCAACCTGACCTTCGCCTACCTCTTCAACTACCTCGCCTACACCTCGGGCGAAAACGGTGCGATGTCGGACGGCCTGCCTCGCGATGTTCTGCTCGGCCAGCTCATGCCCGCCGCTGTCCCCGAGGTGTTCACGCAGGGCATGTCGATGTTCGGCGGCGCGCTGGTGCTGATCCTCGGCGCTCTCGCGGTGGGCAGCGGATATGGCTGGGGCACATGGAAAACCGTGTTCACCCAGGGCCCGAGCCGAGCTGCGGCCGTGGCGGGACTGCTGTTGACGCTGCTGGCAGTGGTCCTCGCGCTTGTCCTGGCGGCCTTCGCCGTCGATGTCGGCATCGCCACCGTGATCGCGGTCGGCGAAGCCCAGCCGGTCACGATGCCCGCACTCGACGACTCACTGATCGGAATCGGCACCGGTACCGCGATTCTCGGCATGTGGACCCTCGCGGGGGCCCTCATCGGCGCCATCGCTCGCGGCCCCGCTCTCGCCGTCGGGCTCGGCCTGGTCTGGGTTTTGGTGGTGGAGAACCTGCTTCGCGGTGTGGCGGGGATCTTCGGCCCGATCGAAGCTGTCACCAACTTGCTCCCCGGTACGGCCGCGGGCTCGCGGGCCGGGGCGATGCGCACCGTGGAGGGACCGGCCAACCCCGGAGTTCTCGACATCCTCACCCGCGGTGAATCTTTCGCTCTGCTGGCCGTGTACGTGGTGGCCTTCGCCGGCGGCACCATCTGGTTGATGACCCGCCGCGATCTCACCTGACGCGCTGCGATCATCGAACCCGGCACCAGGGAGCGGCAGTCCGAAAACGGGCTGCCGCTACCTGCGCGTCAGGTCAGGACCAACCGGCCGGGTTGGACGCCGTTTCACGGGAGATTCCCGAGCCCGTGTCGGGGAAGGCGCCGAAGCGCTCATTGTGCAGGTGGGCGAAGAAATAGCACATCTGCTCGCATTCGGCGTCGGTGGTCGCGGCCTCCGGGTCGGAGCTGACGGCGTCGTAGTAGTCGCGGCCCATGGCCACGATGAATCCCCGGGCGTAGAGGAAGCCGTCGTCGGAGCCGTCGGTGACCGCCTGGAGGTCGGCGCGATCGATGTCGTACAGCGCGCGTTCGGCGACGCGGTCGAGCGCGGTCAGTTCCGCGCTGCTGAAATCTGTTGACAGGGCGCTCAACTGCGTCAGGAAGGCGTCGAGTCGGCTGTCGAGGTCGTCTGCTGCCGACCGCAGGGCGGCGGACGGTTCGGTACCGGTGGCCGTCCAGGCCGACGCGATCAGATTCCAGAATCGGGAGATGTCTTCGGGGGTGCTCGTCACCTGCCGGACGGTACTGCTCGGGTCCGACACGGAGTGGGGTCCGAGGTCATCGATCAGGCACGCAGGAGGCGCTGGGCGAGGGCGGACAGACCGGCGGTGATCTGCTCGGGCGACAAGCCGCGGTCGCGTTGCTGGAGGTAGACCTCGGCGGCGAGTGGCGCGAGGACCGGATCGACCAGCGAATCCGGCTGTGACACACCGGCTTCGACCAGCAGCGACCGCACGTGCGCCGACCAGAACCCGTAGGCGCCGGTGGCGAAGCGGGCGCCGCCGATCTCCGCACCGAGCACCAGATGAGCGTGGGCGGTGAGCAATTCGATCATCGCCGCGTAGAAGGCGGCCAGGCGATCGGCCGGGGCAGCGCCGGGGCCGAGCGGGGGTGCGCCGCGCAGGAGCTGTTCCTGGAGGGCGCGTTCGTGCTCGTCGAGGAGGGCGACGGCGATCGCGTTGCGGTCGGGGTAGCGGCGGTAGAGGGTGCCGCGGCCCACGCCCGCGGCCTTGGCGATGTCGTCCATGGTGACCGTGCGTGGGTCGCGAGTGGCGAAGAGGTCGGCGGCCGCCGCCAGTACTTTCGCGCGATTGCGGGCCGCGTCGGTGCGCTCGGTGGGTGGCTGCGCGTCCAGCGCCAAGCCGGTGATCAGGTCGGATCGTGGCTCCATGGGTCGACTGTAACCCGGCAACGATTATCTGGACAACATGTCCACTTGTGTTCTATCGTCGAGAGATCAACAAGTGGACATCATGTCCAGTTAGGAACCGTCATGACTCACCTGCTGCACCTCGATGCCAGCGCTCGCACGAACTCCCTCAGCCGCAAGCTGGGCGCCGAATTCGTCCGGGCCTGGCGCGACGCCGAACCCGGCGGCACCTACACCTATCGCGACCTCGCCGCCGAGCCGACGCCGTTCATCGACGAGGGCTGGACCGAACTGTGTGACGCCGTCCTCGCCGCCGGGGCCACCGACCTCGACCGGCTCCCGGAACTCGCCGTCACTCCCGCGGCGAAGGCCGCATGGCGGGTGGCCGAACCGCTGCTGGCGCAGGTGCTGGCCGCCGATGTGATCCTGATCGGCACACCGATGTACAACTACTCCGTCCCCGCCGCTCTCAAGGCATGGCTCGACCAGGTCACCTTTCCCCGAATGTCGCTGGGGGAACGCAGGTTCGTCGTGGTGACCGCCCGCGGCGGTGCGTACTCGCCCGGTGCGCCCAAAGCGGCGTTCGACTACCAGGAGCGCTTTCTGCGCGACTTCTTCGCCGGCCACTTCGCGGTCACCGACACGGTTTTCGTCAACGCCGAATTGGCCAATGCCGGGCAGGATCCGAACCTGGCCCATCTGCGCGACGCTCACGAAGCCTCGCTCGCCGCCGCGCAGGCCGAAGTGCGTTCGCTGGCAAAGGATTACGTGCGATGAGCTGGATAGTGCTCGGCCTGGCCGGGCTCGTCGAAATCGTCTGGTCACAAACCATCAAACCGACCGAGAACTTCACCAGACTCGGTCCGACCCTGCTCTGCGTCGCGCTCGGCTCCCTGGCGGTATATCTGCTCTCGCGCGCCATGCAGACCCTCCCGGTGGGCACCGCCTACGCGGTTTTCACCGGAATCGGCGCGCTCGGCGCGATCGGTCTCGGGGTGCTCGTGCACAAGGATCCGCTGAGCGCGGGCCGCGCGCTGGCGCTGTCGCTGATCCTCGGCGGCATCGTGCTCGCGCGGGTGACGAATCCTGAGTAACTCTGTCGCACACCCGATGCGAGGATCGGCCGGTCATGACCGGTAAGGTCGGCTGATGGACCAGCCAGTTCGCCCCCCGGACCTGTCCACGCGGCCACACGAGCTCACGGTCGAGCGCGTGATGAAAGCCCAGCCCAGCCTGCTCTACGCGGCCTGGACCCAAGGCTTGGATTTATGGCTGGCCGTTCCCGGATCGGTGCTGATGCGCCCCGCCGTCAACGAGCCCCTCTACTTCGACACCGGCTCGCCCGACAAGCGCAACCCCCATTACGGCCGCATTCTGCTGCTCGAGCCGAATCGGCGGATCGAATTCACCTGGGTCACCGCCGCCACCGACGGCGTGGAAACGGTGGTCGCCGCCGAATTCCTCAAACAACCACGCGGTATCCGCCTGCGTCTGCGCCACTCGGGTTTCCCCACCGCGGCGATCCGGGATCTGCACCAGCAGGTCTGGCCGGACAAACTCGAGCGTCTCGACGAAATCACCAGCGCCACCGTCTGAGGACCCGAGTAGGTTCGTCATCGCCACGCAATACAACTCGAACCGAAAGGATCGCGATGCCGACTCGCAGCGCACGCACACTCTGGTCAGGCGGACTGCAGGACGGGTCCGGGCAGGTTGAACTGGCCAGCTCGGGTGTGGGCAAGTTCGATGTGAGCTTCCCACGCCGGGCGGCCGACACGGCCGAGGGCACCAGCCCGGAGGAACTGATCGCGGCGGCGCACTCGTCGTGCTATTCGATGGCGCTGTCGGCGGAGATCGCCAATGCCGGTGGGACGCCGGAAAGCCTCGATGTCAACGCCGATGTCACCCTCGCGCCCGACCCGGCCGGTGGCTTCCAGATCAGCAAGATCAAGCTCACGGTGCGCGGGCGTGCCTCGGGGCTGGATGCCGACGGGTTCGCCGCGGCTGCCCTCGCGGCCAAGAACGGTTGCCCGGTGAGCAAGGCCCTCACCGGTGTGGCCGAGATCGAGCTGGACGCGGCACTGGCCTGAGCGGCGCTCGCCGTCACCGCTGGGTGAACCAGCGGTGCGCGGCGGGGGTGTACATGGCCGGGATCGCGAGGACGACGGCCAGGATGTGCACGGTCCGGCAGCCTGCCAGCACGGTCGAGCTGGGGGACATGCCGTCGAGCAGGGTCGCGTAATCGTCGGTCGACAGCACCACCGCCAGCGGCTCGATGATCAGCGAGACCAGGCCCACCACGCCGATGCCGACGGTCAGTAGCGCACGGGCCACCCGGCTGCCGTTCAGCATGTACAGGGCGACCCCGGCGACGGCCAGGTAGATGGCGAGCCGGGGCAGCAGACCCGTTGCGGTGGCGCCGAATTCATCGCCGCCACGAACGGCGCGCAACAGTCCCTCGGCGACCCCGGCGGCGAGCGCTGTGACGATCCCGCCGAAGGCGACATTCACGGCGCGGGGGCGAGTGCTGGAAACAAGAAAGGCAGTGCCGGTCATGACACCGACACTGCCGTTCTCAGCTGCTCGCGAGGATCACCCTGCGGTAGGAACCTTGTCCACTACCGGAGTGCTACGCCGCGAGGCGAATTCCGTGAGCGCGGCGAACGCCAGCCCCAAACTCACCCACAGCGTGGTGGTTTCGGCCAGCGAAGCCACCCGGAAGTTCCACAGGAGGGTGGCGGGGAAGTCGTCGGCCACCTCGTTCACGCCGGGCAGCAGCACGTAACCGACCGTGGTGACCACGACGAACGCGCCCACCCCGGCGATGAGTCGCAGCGTGTCCGACGCGGCGAGCGCACGGTAGGCCGCGACGGCGGCCGCGACGGCCAGCAGGCCGAGGACGACGGCCGCGACCCACAGCCAGGTGCGCTCGTTGATGGTGTCCGGATCGCCCACCGCGGGCGGGTTGGCCGGATACTTGAAGAACGGCACCGCGACGATCGCCGCCCACGCGAGAACCGCCGAGGTCAGCGACAATTGGGGCCCCGACAGGTTCGTGAACCGGCGAGCCACGTTCACCGCCGACGCGAACAACGCGCCGAACGCCATGCCCGCCAAGCCCAGTGCGAGGAACTGTCCCGCCTTCTGGCCCGGCCGGCTGACCAGCGGTTCTTCCTCGTCGCCGTGGGAGTGGCCCTGCGGCTGCGCGGCTTCGTGGCCGTGCTCGGCCGGAGCGGCGGCGGCCTCTTCGATAGCGATCGCGGCGTCCACCTGGGGCTCGCCGACGAAGTAGCCCACTGTCGCGGCCAGCAGGCCGGCGATCAAGCCGGCCAGCAGGCCGCGCAACAGCAGGGTCTTGAGTGATCCGATCAGTGGCACGGAACACCCAGCAGGTGGCGTCCGTCGTGCATCAGCTCGTGCAGGAACATCCCGCTACGCGAGACGGCCCCCTGGTCGAAACCGACCAGGTACAGGGCGAGCAGTGCAAGCAGGACGACACCGACCGTGACGAGCACGGTTGCGAGGGTGTCGAGACCGGTAGACCGGCTGGGTGAATGCGCGATAGCCATTCGGGTCCTCCTCTAGGGATACGCGTCCCACGGTTGAAGTGTGGTGCGAAGGTGCCGGTGTCTGGCTCTCCGGCACCGGGGACCCGGTACTTGGATACAGTGGCGCGACCGCTCCGGACTCACACCGGAATTACCGCGCACCCTCGCGTGTTCCCTCGAACTGTGACAGCCGCGAGCCGTCCACGTCAATACACGTAACCGCATGTCCAGCGGAAACGCCGCTGTCAGGCCTTCGCGGGCACGTCGAGGACGACCTCGAACTCGAGCAGCGAGGCACCCGTCGACACCGGCTTGGGACGCTCGCCGTCACCACCGTTTCCGGCGTGCGCCGCACGGGCCGGACCGTCACGCCACGCGGCGAACGAATCCTCCGAATCCCATTGCGTCACCACGAAATACCGGTTGTCGCCGGCGACGGGGCGCAGCAACTGGAATCCGAGGAAACCGGGGGAGTTCTCCACCGCGCCGGCACGCGCGGCGAACCGCTTCTCCAGCTCGGGGCCCGCGCCCTCGGGAACTTCGATCGCATTGATCTTCACAACAGCCATGCAGACAGTATCTCTGCCGGCCGGCGCCGGGTGTTCGCGGCCCGCGAACTCGCCTTCGGCGACGTGACGTAGCTGGGGCAGTATCGGAGATGTGTTGTACGACGAAGGTGGGTCCGGGGTTCCGATTCTGCTGTTGCACGGGCTGATGGGGAGCGCGCGGACGTGGGCCGATCAGGTGCCGTGGTTGCGGGAGTTCGGGCATGTGTATGCGGTGGACGCCGCCGGGCACGGTCGGCCGGCGCCCGCCGAGCTCACGACGGAGGCGTTCGTGGCCGACCTGGCCGAGCGCACCGCCGCGATCACCGAGCCGATGGTGATCGTCGGGCACTCGATGGGCGCGATCCACGGGTGGGTCTTCGCGGCGACCTGGCCCGAGCGGGTGCGCGCGATCGTCGTCGAGGACATCGCTCCCGATTTCACCGGCCGCACCGCCGCCCACTGGGCCGAGCTGATCCACTCCTGGCCGCAACCGTTCGCCGACGAGCAGGCGGTGCTCGACTTTTTCGGCCCGGTCGCGGGCACGTACTTCCTGCGCGCGTTCACCGCCGCGTCCGACGGCTACCGGCTACACGGCGAGGTGGACACCTTCCGCGCGATCTCCGAGGAGTGGGGCACGCGCGATTTCTGGGCCGAATGGAAGTCGCTGCGGGTGCCCACGCTGCTCATCGAGGGTGAGCACACCATCACCCCGCCGGGGCAGATGCGGACGATGGCGCAGGTGCATCCCGACGCGGAGTATGTGCGCATCGCCGAGGCAGGCCACCTCGTGCACGACGAACAACCCGAGGCATACCGCGAACACGTCGGCCAGTTCCTGGAGCGCGTCACGAGGTGAGCCGGCCGGCGGTCGTCCCGCTCTCTCGGTGCGTGCCGCGATCCGACATCACCCGGTGGGGCTTCCTTCGCCCGCGAGTGCGAACAGCCCATCGTCGGTCTGCTCGATCAGCCCGTCGACCAGCAGCGAGTCCAACGCTCGCGCACGCTGACCCGGATCGCGGGTCCATGCCAGGTCGAGGCGAATCCGCTCGACCGGGCCCGACGCGTCGCGCAGCACATCGAGCAGCCGCCCACGGGCCTGACGGTCGGTGCCCTCGTACTTCTGCACCTTCCGCACCACGTCGGCGGCCGGTTTGCCCGCCGTGACCCAGGCGCAGCTCGGCAGCGGGCAGCGGGCGCAGTCGGGGTTGCGGGCCGTGCATACCAGCGCGCCCAGTTCCATCAGGGCGGCCGAGAACCTCGCGGCCCGCGGCACCGGAACAGGGAGCAGCGCTTCGGTTTCGGCGAGATCGCGCGAGGACGGGTTGCCGGGCTCCCTGCCGTGGACCGCCCGAGCCACCACGCGCCGAACGTTCGTGTCCACCACGGGAACTCGCTGCCCGTAGGCGAAACAGGCCACCGCGCGAGCGGTGTACGCGCCGATGCCGGGCAGGCTCAGCAGCACGTCGACGTCGGCGGGGACCACGTCACCGTGTTCGGTCGCCAGCACCCGCGCGCACTCGTGCAGCCGCAACGCCCGCCGCGGATATCCCAACTTGCCCCACGCCCGCAGCACCTCCGCTTGCGAGGACGCCGCCATCGCCGACGGCACCGGCCAGCGCGCCACCCATTCGCGCCAGATCGGCTCCACCCGCACCACCGGCGTCTGCTGGAGCATGATCTCGCTCATCAGGATGTGCCATGCGGTCGCGTCCGGTTCGCGCCACGGCAGCGGGCGCGCCGTGTCGTCGAACCAGTCGAGCAGGGCCTGCGCGTCGATGCTCACTGTTCCCGTTTCCTCTGAGCCAGTCTCTCTTTGCCGACGCGTAACGTGGCGGACTCGCTGGTAACCAAGGGTCTGTGCACAATGGTCGGTATGCCTGGTTCCAATCCGATAAGCGCCTGGAAGTCGTTGCGCGAAGGCAATGAGCGCTTCGTCAACGACACCCTGCAGCATCCTAGCCAGGGTGCCGCGGACCGAGCCAAACTCGTCAAGGGCCAAAACCCCCACGCGATCCTGTTCGGCTGCGGTGATTCCCGCGTCGCCGCCGAGCTGATCTTCGACCAGGGGCTCGGCGACATGTTCGTGGTGCGCACAGCGGGCCATGTCGTGGACAGTTCGGTGCTCGGCTCGATCGAATACGGCGTCGAGGTGCTCAATGTGCCGCTGATCGTCGTCCTAGGGCACGACAGCTGCGGCGCCGTGAAAGCCACCATCGACGCACTCGACGGCGGCGAGGTGCCCGGCGGGTTCATTCGCAGCGTGGTCGAGCGGGTGACCCCGTCGATCCTGGTCGGGCGACGCGAAGGGCTCACCTCGCTCGACGATCTCGAAGCGCGTCACGTGGTGGAGACCAGCAAGCTGCTCATGCAGCGCTCGATGATCATCTCCCAGCGCGTTGCCACTGGTCAGTGCGCTATCGCGAGCGTCACCTACAAGCTCGAAGACGGTCGCGTGCACCTGCGGCGCACTGTCGGCAATATCGGCGAGGTGGTCTGAACCGCCCGCTTCTCCCCGGTTCGGCCCCCGACACGCCGAGGTCATCGAGCGCGCCCCTGCGCGCTGCGCTTACCGTTGAGGCGTGCTGGAACCGAATGGACCGCTGTCACCGGAGATCTACTGGCGCCGCCGTGCACTCGCGATCGGCGTCATCGTCGTCGCGCTCGCGATCGTGATCTGGCTCGTCACCATGGTCGCGCGCGGTGGGGACTCGTCCGGCGCCGACAAGGCGGCCGCGAGCACGACCACGTCGGCGGAGTCGAGCGCGTCCGAGACGAGCTCGGCGTCGAGTAGCGCGTCGACCACGCCCAGCAGTGGGTCGGTCACGCCCAGCGCGACGACGGCCGCCGCCGACCAGCCCGCGGCACAGCCGTGCTCGGACCAGTCGCTGGCGCTGAAGGTGACGGTCGGCCAGCCGACCTATCGGGTCGGCGACCAGCCCGCGTTCGGCACCGTGATCACCAACATCTCGTCCGCGGCCTGCTCGCGCGATCTCGGCGCGGGCCCACAGTTCCTCGTCTACACCCTCGACGGCCAGCGCAGGCTGTGGGCGAGCAACGACTGCAACCAGGACGATCCGGCGGAGATGAAGACGCTCAAGGCCGGTGAACAACTCTCCTACAAGGGCACCTGGTTCGGCACCACCTCGCAGCCGCAGTGCGCGGGTGACCGCCTCCAGGTGCCCGCGGGTGCGTACATGGTCGTGGCCCAGCTCGGTGCCGTTCGCAGCGCCGCGGAGCCGTTCAACCTCGCCTCTTGACGCCGCGCTCCCGCAGGCCGGGGGCATTGTGCGGGTGCGCCATAGGTCACATGTTCAAGATGGGTTGATTTGCAGCGTTCGCAAGATCGGCGGTGCCGTCAATGGACATTGGCGGAGCAATGGCGAACCGGCGCTGAATCAGCCGGTTGCCGGAGTTATTCCACCGCCACCACTTCGCGGGGTGCGCGGGATTTGCGGAGTTCGGCCAATCGCAGTGCCGATCGCAGATCCCCGACCTCGTGGATACGCATCGTGCCGGTCTTGGTTTTCTCCGAACCGGGCGGAACGAGCGCGGTGGTGAACCCCAGCCGTTCGGCTTCGGCCAGGCGTCTGCCGAGCCCGGTGACCTTGCGAACCTCACCCGCCAGCCCGACCTCGCCGAGGATCACCCACCCCGCGGGCAGGGCGATGTCGGCCTCGGCGGAGGCGATGGCCAAGGCGATGGCCAGGTCGGCGGTCGGCTCGAGCAGGCGCATCCCGCCGACGGTCGCCGCGTACACGTCGTGCTTGCCGAGGAAGACCCGGCCCCGGCTCTGCAACACCGCCAGCACCATGGCGACGCGGTTGTAGTCCAGTCCGCTCACCGCCCGGCGTGGCTGCGGGATCTCGGTCTTGACGGTCAGCCCCTGCACCTCGGCCACCAGCGGCCGTTTGCCGTCCATCGCGACGGTCACCGCCGTGCCCGGCACGGTGTCGGTGCGATGGTGCAGGAACAACCCGGACGGATCGTCGACGCAGGCGATGCCGTCGTCGTGCAGTTCGAAGCAGCCCACCTCGTCGGCGCTGCCGAACCGGTTCTTGATGCCGCGAACCATGCGCAGCGACGAATTCTTGTCGCCCTCGAACTGCAGCACCACGTCCACCAGGTGTTCGAGCGTGCGCGGGCCTGCCACGTTCCCGTCCTTGGTGACGTGCCCGACCAGCAGCACCGCGATCCCGGTCGCCTTGGCCAGCGAGGTCAGCGCCGCGGTGACCGCGCGCACCTGGGTGACACCGCCGATCACCCCGTCCACCTCCGGTGCCAGCATGGTCTGCACGGAGTCGACGACCAGCAGCGTCGGCCGCACCTGCTCCACATGCCCGAGCACGATCGACAGATCCGATTCGGCCGCCAGGTACACGCGGTCGTGCACCGCACCCGTGCGATCGGCCCGCAGCCGCACCTGCCCGGCGGACTCCTCGGCGGTCACATACAGCGCGGTCTCCTCGCGCGCCGCTGCCCACCGGAACGCGACCTCGAGCAGCAGCGTCGACTTGCCGACTCCCGGCTCGCCGGACAGCAGCACCACCGACCCGGGCACCACACCGCCCCCGAGCACCCGATCGAGCTCGCTCACCCCCGTCGACCGCGCCTGCGTGACCTTGGCGTCGATCTGCGACAACGGCGCCGCCGCGGTACTCGGCAGCATCGCCCGCCGCCCCGGGGCCGCGCTGGAGGCCGAAACGGCCACCTCGTTCACCGTTCCCCAGGCACCGCAATCAGGGCACTTACCCACCCACTTGGACACCTCGTGCGTGCACGCGGAGCACCGGAAGACTGCTTTGGTCTTGGCCACACGCGCACCCTACGGACCCGGACCGACACAAAAAGGAAGAGCCGCCGCGAAGTTCGCGACGGCTCTTCCCTACGGCTGGTGTCAGTGACCGCCCGCGCCCTCGGGCGCCGGGCCGGACTTCTCGTTCTCGATGCGCGGGACGGCCGCGGCATCGACCGGGACCGACACCTGCACGGTGCCCGCGTCCTTGAAGTTGAAGGTGACGTTGTAGGTCAGGCCGGGAACGATGTCCTTGGACAGGCCCGTGATCTCGATCGTGGCCGGGGTCTTCACCGGATCGTTCGAGGGGATGTCGATGCCCGCGGCGGCGCTGGTCGGCGCGGCCGCGGAGGTGGTCGGCGCCGCCGAGGTGGCGCCGTGGTGATCGTCGGCCGCGGCGGGCTTGGTCTCGCCCGGTCCCACGACCACGGTCTGCTGCGGCTTCAGCACGAACTTGGGGTCGCCCGCGGGCCCGGTGATCTTGACCTGGCCCAGGTCGGTGCTCACGCTGGTCAGCTCGTCGGTGACGGTCTCGCTGTTGTTGATGATCGACATCGCGATCACCGCCTTGCCGCCCTTGTCGTGCTCGGCGGCGGCCTCCGGGTACACGATGTGCACGTTGCGCAGGGCGATGGCGCCGACGTTGGCGTGGTTGCCGTTGATCGCGGCGGCCTGCGTCGAGGTCTGGGTGTGCTGGCCGGCACTGCAGCCGGTCAGGGCGATGCCCGCGGCAGCGGCGAGCGCGGCAACCGTCACCATGCGACGTCGCGCCGAGTGGGCGGTCACAGCTTTCAGGGCAGTCACGGTTTGTCCTCCATGTCGACCGGGCTCACTCCGTCCACACGGGGATCGGAGGGTAGTAACTAGGCAGCGTAGTAGTTCACTTCGCGCGGGTGACGTTCGGGCTCGCGACGCGCGGGTGCGGAAGTAACAGTTCGGTGTCTCGAGGGGGTTTGCCGGATCGATGCCGGGATCGCCCTGTGCGATAACCTGTCGCTGTGCTGGTGGTTAACCCGTTCTGGCACAACACAATGCACAACAATTCTGGATTGTCAACCCCTGCGATGGCCTCGTTGTGGCCCTGACCTGCACAGTTGATCGCGCCGTTATCGAGTCGCATGTTAAACTGTGAACATCGAAAGGGGCACGGGACACATGATTTTTAAGGTCGGAGACACCGTCGTTTACCCCCACCACGGAGCGGCGCTGATCGAAGCAATCGAGACCCGCACCATCAAGGGTGTGCAGAAAGAGTATCTGGTCCTGAAGGTTGCGCAAGGCGACCTGACCGTTCGGGTTCCCGCAGAGAACGCTGAATACGTCGGCGTCCGTGACGTCGTCGGCCAAGAAGGTCTCGACCGCGTCTTCCAGGTGCTGCGCGCGCCACACACGGAGGAGCCGACCAACTGGTCCCGCCGTTACAAGGCCAACCTCGAGAAACTCGCCTCCGGCGATGTGAACAAGGTGGCCGAAGTGGTGCGTGACCTGTGGCGTCGTGAGCAGGACCGCGGCCTGTCCGCCGGTGAGAAGCGAATGCTCGCCAAGGCTCGTCAGATCCTCGTCGGTGAGCTCGCGCTCGCCGAGGGCACCGACGACGGCAAGGCCGAATCGCTGCTCGACGAGGTTCTCGCCGCGGCTTCCTAGAAACAAACAAACAAGTGCGACCTGTCGTAGCACTGGTCCCTGCCGCCGGTCGTGGCGTGCGCCTGGGTGAACCCACCCCGAAGGCGTTCGTCGCGGTCGGCGGCACACCTATGGTCCGGTTGGCCGTCGACGGTCTGATCGCGTCCGGTGCGGTGCACCGGGTTGTCGTGGTCGTGCCCGCCGAACTGGTCGAGGCCGCATCCGCGCTGCTGTCCACCACCACCTCGCTGACCGGCGGTTCGATGCCCCCTGTGCCGGTGCAGGTGGTGGTGGGCGGCGCCGAGCGCACCGATTCGGTGCGCGCGGGCATCGCCGCCGCGCCCGACGCCGCGTTCTATCTCGTGCACGATGCCGCACGAGCGCTCACACCACCGGAACTCATCGCACGGGTGGCCGCCGAGCTCCAGGCAGGCAGCCAGGCCGTGGTTCCCGCGTTGCCCGTCGTGGACACCGTGAAATCGGTCGACGACGCGGGCATCGTCACCGGGACCCCCGATCGCGCCCACCTGCGCGCCATCCAAACCCCCCAGGGCTTCGCCGCCGACCTACTCCGCCGCGCCTACGCCACCGACGTCGGCGCCACCGACGACGCCGGTCTGGTCGAACGCCTCGGTGTCGCCGTGCACACGGTCCCCGGTGACCCACTGGCATTCAAGATCACCACCCCCCTCGACCTGCGCCTGGCCGAGGCGCGGCTGGCCGACGGCGGTCGGTCGCCTGCCGTCGGGCGTCCCGGCGTCGAGCAGGCGGTTGCCCGATGAGAGTCGGTATCGGCAGCGACGTACACCCCATCGAGCCGGGACGGCCCTGCTGGATGGCCGGTCTGCTGTTCCCGGACGCCGACGGCTGCGCGGGCCACTCCGACGGTGACGTCGCCGCCCACGCCCTCTGTGACGCCCTGCTCTCCGCCGCCGGCCTCGGCGACGTGGGCGCTGTCTTCGGCGTCGGCCGCCCCGAATGGGCCGGTGTCACCGGGGCCGCCATGCTCATCGAGGTCCGCAGGCTGCTGGCCGACGAAGGCTTCGAAGTCGTGAACGCCGCGGTGCAGGTCATCGGTAATCGCCCGAAGATCGGCCCCCGCCGCGCCGAAGCGCAAAAAGTGCTCGGCGAACTCCTCGACGCCCCCGTTTCGGTGTCGGGTACCACGACGGACGGTCTCGGTCTGACCGGTCGCGGCGAGGGTATCGCCGCCATCTCCACCTGTCTGATCGCAGCATGTTCGTAGCCCCGACGGGCCACTGAACCTTTCCTTCCGCGTATTGCTTTTCGCCGATTCGATCAGCCGTTCCGTTCACCACGGCGCCACGAACCGGCCGGTCAACCCCACCCCAATCCCACCGACTAGGATCGAATGCCGTGACCTTGCGCCTTTTTGACACCGACACGCGGACCATGCGGGAATTCACCCCGCTGGTCCCCGGCCGTGCCTCGGTGTATCTGTGTGGGGCCACCGTGCAGGGGCAACCCCATATCGGTCATGTGCGCAGTGGCGTCGCCTTCGACGTGCTGCGTCGCTGGTTGCTCGCGCACGACTACGACGTGCAGTTCATCCGCAATGTCACCGATATCGACGACAAGATCCTGAACAAGGCCGCCGAAGCGGGCAGGCCGTGGTGGGAATGGGCAGCGACCCACGAGCGCGCGTTCGACAAGGCCTACGAGACGCTCGGCGTGCTGCCGCCCTCGGCCGAACCGCGCGCCACCGGTCACATCACCCAGATGGTCGAGCTGATGCAGCGGCTGATCGAGCGCGGTCATGCGTATGCCGCCGACGGCGATGTCTATTTCGATGTGGTGAGTTGGCCTCATTACGGTGAGCTGTCGGGCCACAAACTCGACGACGTGCACCAGGGTGAGACCCCGACCCGCGGCAAACGCGACCCCCGCGACTTCACGCTGTGGAAGGCCGCCAAGCCCGGCGAGCCGAGCTGGCCGTCGCCATGGGGTCCCGGTCGCCCCGGCTGGCACCTGGAATGCTCCGCGATGGCCGAGTTCTATCTCGGCGCGGAATTCGATATCCACTGCGGTGGAATGGATTTGATTTTCCCGCACCACGAGAACGAGATCGCCCAGTCCAAAGCCGCGGGCGACGGTTTCGCGCGTTACTGGCTGCACAACGGCTGGGTGACGATGGGCGGGGAGAAAATGTCGAAGTCACTCGGCAACGTGCTCTCGGTGCCGAATGTCCTCACCCGGGTGCGCCCGGTAGAATTGCGTTTCTACTTGGGCAGCGCGCATTACCGCTCGATGCTCGAATACTCCGACAAGGCACTCGACGACGCGGTCGCCTCGTATCAGCGCATCGAAGCCTTCGTGCAGCGAGTGCTGGACCGGGCGGGCGAGGTGCCGATCGGAAAATGGACCGACGGATTCGCCGCCGCGATCGATGACGATCTGGCAGTCCCGAAGGCGCTCGCCGAAATTCACCACGTGGTGCACGAGGGCAATCGCGCGCTGGAAGCGGGTGCGGTGGAGACCGCGGTCGAACTGGCCGGTCAGGTGCGGGCGATGCTGGGAATTCTCGGCGTCGACCCGCTCGACGAACAGTGGTACACCCCCGCCGACAATTCGGCGGCGATCGACGCGCTCGACGTGCTCGTCCGCACGGAGCTGGATCGCCGCGCGAACGCGCGGGCCGACAAGAACTGGGCAGAAGCCGATGCCGCACGGGATCGGCTCATCGCCGCGGGTATCGAGGTAACCGATACCCCGCAGGGGCCGGAATGGTCGCTGGGCGCATCGAGCGGAAAGGCGAACTGATGGCAGGCAATTCACAGCGACGCGGAGCAGTCAGGAAGAGCGGCACCAAGAAGGGTGCCGTCGCCGGTTCCGGCGGGAAGCATCGCCGCGGTCTCGAGGGCAGGGGCGCGACTCCGCCCGCGTCCGAGCGCACCAAGCACCCCGCCGCCAAGCGGGCCAGAGCGGCGGCCAAAGCCAATGCGGCACAGGGTCGGCCGACCGGAAAGTCCGGCGTTCCGCGTGCGGGACGCAAGTCCGACGAGGGTCCCGAGTTGGTGCTCGGCCGCAACCCCGTCCTCGAGTGTCTGCGCGCCGACGTGCCCGCGACCGCCCTGTACGTGGCGGTCGGCACCGAGAACGACGACCGGCTCTCGGAGAGCGTGCAGCGCGCCGCCGACATGGGCATCTCCATCCTCGAGGTGCCCCGCACCGATCTGGACCGGCTGAGCGCCAACGGAATGCACCAGGGCGTGGCCCTGCAGGTGCCGCCGTACCGCTACGCACACCCCGACGACTTGATGGACCGGGTGAAGGCCACCGCCGAACCCGCGCTGCTGGTCGCGCTCGACAACATCACCGACCCCCGCAACCTCGGTGCCGTCATCCGCTCGGTGTCCGCGTTCGGCGGACAGGGCGTGGTGATCCCGCAGCGTCGTAGCGCGAGCGTCACCGCCGTGGCATGGCGTACCAGCGCCGGTGCCGCCGCCCGGCTGCCCGTCGCACGGGCGACCAATCTGACTCGCACGCTGAAGGATTGGGCCTCGAACGGCATCCAGATCGTGGGCCTGGACGCCGACGGCGACACCACCCTCGACGACTTCGACGGCAGCGTCCCGACGGTCGTCGTGGTCGGTTCCGAGGGCAAGGGCCTGTCGCGGCTCGTTCGCGAGAACTGCGACTCGATCCTGAGCATCCCGATGGCGGGCCCGGTCGAGTCCCTCAACGCCTCGGTCGCCGCGGGCGTCGTCCTCGCCGACATCGCCAGGCAGCGCCGTCTGGGCTGAGTCCGCGCGGTTGACGGGCAAAACTGCTCTGTCACCGTACAATTCGTGCTGTGGCGATCCCTAATCAGCCGATCGGCGAAACGGTCGAGCACCCGCAGGCCAACCTGATCCTTGTGCTCGGGCTGCTCAGCCCGTTCTGCTGTGGGCTCTTCGGGCCGGTCGCGTGGGTGCTCGGCAAGCGGGCACTCAACGACATCGACGCGTCCTACGGTGCGCTCAGCGGCCGGTCTCAGGTGATGATCGGCTATATCGCGGGCATCTTCGGCACCATCTGCATGCTGCTGTTCGCGATGCTGTACCTGGCCGGGTCCTGCAACGGGAACTTCTGAGGCTCAGTCCAGGCTCGGGCGCACGCCGGGCGCGTCCCAGGCGGGCCATTCGCCGCTGACGCTGCCGGTCCAGTTCGGCGGGCGACGCTCCTTGAACGCCACCATCGCCTCGCCGCCGTCGACGCTCTTGGCAACCTGCGCGTTGAGCTCGGATTCGAGCTGCCCGACCACCGCAGGCGTCATGCCGAGGCTCTCCCAGATCAGCCGCTTGGTGAGCGCGACCGGCAGGGGAGCGGTCCCGGTGGCGATGTCGTGGGCCACCGCCATCGCGGTCATGAGCACCTCGTCGGCGGGCAGTGCGGCATTGGCCAGCCCGAGTGACTTGGCTTCGTCACCGTCGAAGGTGCGCCCGGTGAGCATGATGTCGGCGGCGTTGGCCAGGCCGGCCAGGCGCGGCACCGTCCAGTGCGCGAACCCGTCGGCGAGCACCCCGCGACGCACCTGATTCAGCCCGTACACCGCGTCGCGCGCGAAATAGCGCAGGTCGCACTGGAGAGCCAGCGCCAGCCCGATACCGACCGCGTGCCCGTTCACCGCGGCGATCACCGGTTTACGGACCTGCCAGGGGGGCGGATCGAGGGTGGCGCTCACGTCGCCACCGCGCGCGGCCAGGTCGGCGCCCGCGCAGAAGGCAGGCGGCGTGCCGGTGATCACGACGGCGCGGATCGCGTCCTCGGTATCGCACCGGCGAAGGGCGGCGCTCAGCTCGGCCGCCATCGTCGGGGTGACGGCGTTCTGCTTGGCTGGTCGGTTGAGCGTCAGTAGCGCGACGCCGCCTTCGACATCGACGAGCAATTCCGAACTCATGGGATGGAATCGTACTAGCGACCGGCCAGCAAGTGTCTGCCGATCGCGTACTTGTGCACTTCCGTCGGCCCATCGTAAAGACGGAACGCGCGCATGTCCCGGAACAACATCTCCACCACCGTCTCGTCGCTGATCCCGATCCCGCCGAGCACCTGCACACAGCGATCGGTGACCTTGAACAGTTCCTCGGACACATACGACTTGGCCATCGACGATTCGTGCCTGGCCTGCTGCCCCTGATCCATCAGCCAGCAGGCGTGCCAGATCGTCAGTCTGCACTGGTGCAGCGCCACCTCGTTGTCGGCGAGCATGAACGACACGCCCTCGTGTTCGCCGATCGGCTTGCCGAACGCGGTGCGGGTACGCGCGTAGTCCAGCGCGATGGACTGGGCGCGGGCCGCCGCGCCGAGCCAGCGCATGCAGTGTGTGAGCCGGGCGGGGGCGAGCCGTAATTGCGCGTACCGCAGGGCTTGTCCGGTGCGCCCGAGCACGGCCGTCGGCGGCAGCGTGAGATTGTCGAACCGGACGACCGCGTGCCCGCCGACGTAGTTGCGGTCCATCGTGTTCATGATCCGCTCGATCACGATGCCGGGCGCGTCACCGTCGGCGAGGAACAGGGTCGGCCCGGCGGGCAGGTGGGGGTTCTCGGCGAGCAGGGCCATGATGATCCAGGTCTTGGCGCCGTCGGCGCCGGTGATCAACCACTTGAGGCCGTTGATCACGAAGTTCTCGCCGTCGAACACCGCCTCGGTGCTGAGCTGTCCGGGATCCGAACCGGCCCCACCGGGCTCGGTCATCGCGAACACCGAGCGTTGTTCACCGCGGATCACCGGCATCAGATACTGGTCGACCTGCTCCGGGTCGGCGACCTTGCCGAGCAGAAACATGTTCCCCTCGTCGGGCGCGGCGCAGTTCATGGCGACCGGTCCGAGCGTGGACCACCCCGCCGCCTCGTACACCAGCGCCTGCTCGACGTGGCTGAGTCCGAGCCCGCCGTATTCCACCGGCGCCTGCACGGTCAGCAGCTTCTCGGCGCGGGCCAGTTCGACGAGTTCGGCCCGCAGGTCGTCGTTCGGGCCGTGCGCGGTGAGCCGGGGATCGCGCTCGAACGGCACGATCTGCTCGACGACGAAGGCGCGAACCCGATCTCGCAGTGCGGCCAGATCATCCGGAACGGTGAAGTCGATCATGCTGGCCATTCTGCGCGCCGACCTACGTGGTTCGCGGCCGTTCGGGCATCGGAGCGGGTTCAGCGCGCGTGCGCGAGTTGCCGATTGCGATGTCCGACGACCCGGCACACCAGGTAGATGCTGAACGAGATCGCGGTGACGAAGGTCGACACCGGAACACCGGGCGCCAGCGACAGCAGCAGCCCGCCGACCGCGGCGACCTCGGCGAAGATCACCGACAGCACGGTCGCCCGCATCGGGCTCGAGGTCACCTGCGCGGCCGCGGCCGCAGGGGTGATCAGCAGCGCGAGCACCAGCAGCGCGCCGACGATCTGCACGCCGAACGCGGCGGTGATGCCGAGCAGTACCGCGAACACCACCGACAGCGCCCGCACGGGCACCCCGCGCGCGATCGCGACCTCGGGATCGGAGCTGGCGAACAACAGCGGCCGATACACCACGGCCAGCACGGCGAGCACGCCCGCGGTGCAGGTGACCAGCAGCGCGAGCCCGTCGTAGCCGACCCCGGCGACCTGCCCGGTGAGCAGCGAGAATTTCGACCCGGCCCGTTCCGGCGCGAGCCACAGGAACAGCACCGACAACCCGAGCCCGAACGACAGCACCACCGCGATCACCGAATCGCGTTCGCGCGCACGAGAACCCAGCCACCCGAACAGCACGGCCGCGACCACCGAACCGGCGATCGCCCCGAAGCCGACCCCGACCCCGACGAGCAGGGCCGCCGACGCGCCGGTGAGCGAGAGCTCGCTGGTGCCGTGCACGGCGAACGACATCTGCCTGGCGACGATCAGCGGTCCGATCAAGCCTGCCAGCAACCCGAGCAGGGCACTGGCCAACAGCGCCTGCTGCACGAAGTCGTAGCCGAGCAGGTTCGCGGTGGTGGCGAAGTCGAACATCTGCTGGAACACCTTGGTGAGCTTTTCCATCAGGCGGTACCGCCCAGGGCGTCCATATCGTCGCCGGTGCCGACGACCACCAGGCGGCCGCGCACCCGCAGTACCTCGACCTCGGTGCCGTAGAGCTCCGACAGCGTCTGCGAGGTCATCACCTCATCGGGCGTACCGATCCGGAAGCCACCGTCCACCAGGTAGAGCACCCGGTCCACCAGCGGCAGGATCGGGTTGATCTCGTGGGTCACGAACAGCACCGCGGTGTCGTGTTCGCGGCGGCGCTTGTCGACCAGTTCGGCGACCAGCCGCTGGTTCGCCATGTCCAGGCTCAGCAGCGGTTCGTCGCACAGCAGTACCGACGGGTCGCCGACCAGGGCCTGCGCGACCCGCAACCGCTGCTGCTCACCACCGGACATCGTCTCCAGCGACGCGTGCGCGAACGACCCGGCGCCCACCGCGGCGATGGCCCGCTCGACCTTGTCGGCCCGGCTGCGACGCCCGCGCCATCCGAGCCCCCACCGATGCCCGTCCACGCCGAGGCCGACCAGGTCGACGCCGCGCAGTTGCACGCCGGCGTCGATGGTCTTCTGCTGCGGGATGTAGCCGATGCCCGGATTGCCGACCCCGGCTCGCCTGCCCGCGATCTCCGCGCTGCCCGAGCTCAGTTCGAGGGTGCCGAGCAGAGCGCGCAGCAGCGAGGTCTTGCCTGAGCCGTTGGGTCCGAGGACGGCGATGAACTCACCCGGCCGCACGTCGAGGTCGAGGTCGCGCCAGAGGGTGCGGTCGCCGAAGGCCATCCTCGCCCCGCGCAGCCGGATCGCCGCGTCGGCGGTCTCGATGTCCGGTGCGGCGGTGGTGTCCGACAGTGCGGTTGCCTCGGTCATGGGGGTCCTCAGCGCAGGGCCGCGGCGAGCGCCTTGGCGTTGGCGGTCTGCCACTGGATGTAATCCATTCCGGCGGGCAGGGTTTCGGTGACCTCGACAACGGCGATGCCCGCGGACTGCGCGGTGGCCCGCAGGTCCTGGGTGATCTTGTCCTCGGTCTGGGTGTTGTAGATCAGTGCCTTGACCTGCTTGGCGGTGATCAGGTCGCGGGTGGCGGCGACGGCGGCCGGGGCCGGGTCGGTCTCCTGCTCGATCGCTTCCTGGAACTCGTGCGGGGTCTTGTCCTGCGCGGTCGCGGCCGTGAGCAGGTAGTGCGCGAGCGGCTCGGACTGGGCGACCGGCGCGTTCGGCGTCTGGGTGGCGATGGTGCCGGTGATGGTGCTGACGCCGATCAGCTGATTCTTGAAGGCGACCGCGCGCTCGGTGTAGGCGTCGGCGTGCGCGGCGTCGACCTGGCCGAGCTGGGCCGCGATCCGATCGGCGACGGCGGCGACGGTGCTCACGTCGTACCAGACGTGCTCGTTGTCGTCGTTCTTGTCCGCGCGCTGCTCGAACGCCTCGACGGTCCGCTTGTCCTTGCCCGAGATGGCCTTCTCGATGAACTCGTCGTAGTGCCCACCGTTGAACACGACGAGATCCGCGTCACTGATCTTGGCGGTGTCGGTGGCCGAGGTCTCGAACGAATGCGGATCGGCGGCGGGGTCGCTGATGATCGAGGTCACCTGGGCATCCGGCCCGGCGACGGCGGACGCCACCGAACCCCACACATTGGTGGAGGCGACGATCTGGGGGGTATCGGAATCGCTGGAGCTGGTACCGCAGGCACTGAGGACGACCACGGCCGCCACCCCCGCCGTGAGACCGGCAAACAAGCGGGCGAATCGAGGGTTCACGCGGCACTCCTGGCGAGCAAGCTCTAGATCGTAATGGAAATCGTTACCGTTTTAGATTAGCAGCTACGAATACCCAGTACGAACCGCATCGAAAAGCCGGGCTCGAAATTCGAACCCGGCTTTTTCGAGCGTTGTCAGACCAGGGCGTTGACCGGCTGGCTGAGCAGTTGGGCGCAGCGCAGCAAACCCAGGTGGCTGTACGCCTGGGGGTGGTTACCGAGGGAACGTTCGGCGACCGGGTCGTATTCCTCGCTGAGCAGGCCGGTGGGGCCCGCGGCGGCGACGAGCTGGGCGAACAGCGCCTCCGCATCGGAGCGCCTGCCGATCAGCAGGTACGCCTCCACCAGCCAGGCGGCACACAGGTGGAAGCCACCTTCGCCGCCGGGCAGCCCGTCGTCGTGGTGGTAGCGGTACACCGTGGCGCCGCTGCGCAGTTCGGCCTCGGTGGCCACCACCGTCGCGGCGAAGCGCGGGTCGGCGGGATCGATCAGGCCGCTCAGGCCGATGTGCAGGGTGGCCGCGTCCAGGTCGGTGCCGTCGTAGGCGGCGGTGTAGGACTGGACCTCGTCGTTCCAGCCCTTCGCCTTCACCTCGTCGGCGATTGTGTCGCGCAGACTCACCCAGTCGGGATCGGGGGTGCGATCGAAACGGTCGGCCAGGGTCAGGGCACGGTCGATGGTGAGCCAGCCCATCACCTTCGAGTACACGTGGTGGCGCGGATTCCCGCGGATCTCCCAGATGCCGTGGTCGGGTTCGGTCCAGCGGCGCTGCACCGCCGACACCATCGCGTGCACCAGTTCCCAGTCGGCATCCGGCAGTGCCTTGGCCGGGGCGGTGATGCCCTGACGCTCGCGCTCGTGCGCCATCGAGGTGATCAGGTCGACGATCGGCCCGAACACGTCGAGTTGCACCTGCATATTGGCCGCGTTGCCCACGCGCACCGGCCGCGACCCCGCGTAACCGGGCAGCAGGTCGATCACGGCCTCGGGCGGCAGCGTCTCGCCGTAGATCGTGTACAGCGGGTGCAGGCGCTCCGGCCCCGGCAGGGTGTCGAGCACCTTGTGCACCCAGCCGAGGAACTCCTCGGCCTCGGTCAGCGAGCCCAGGGTCACCAGTGCCTGCGCGGTCAGCGACGCGTCACGCAGCCAGCAGTAGCGGTAGTCCCAGTTGCGCACGCCGCCGATGTCCTCGGGCAGCGAGGTGGTGGCCGCGGCCAGGATCGACCCCGACGGGCGATGGACCAGCCCGCGCAGGGTGAGCGCCGAACGCTTCATCAGATCCGGCTTGAGCGGCGGCAGCAGCAACTCCGAGGCCCACTGCGACCAGTACTGCTCGGCGAGCTGGCGGCGCTGCGGCTCCGGGGTCATCGAGGGCGCGAGATCTGCTGTTCCGCACCGCAATTCGAGCACGACCGGACCGAGTGACGGGTCGACCACCGCGCGCGCCTGCTCGTTGGTGCCGTCGGACAGGATCTCCCATTCCACACCGGGGGAGCGAAGCACCATCGGATCATTGGTGCCGCTGACCTGAATTCCGCTGCGTACGGCCTGCATTCGCACCGGCACCTGGCCGAACTCCGGCTGCGGCGCGAAGATGACCACGGCCTTCGCGGCGCCGGTGATCACCCTGGTCAGATCGGTGCGATCGGGAGCGACGTCGTGCGGCAGGTAGTCGGCCACTTGCAAACTGGCCCACCGTGTCTCGACCGTCATCGTGCCGTCCACATACCGCTGCGACAGCGGCAGGCTCGGCCGCTCCGGCGCCACCGTGAAGTGTCCGGCCGCCGCGCCGCCGAGCAGATGCGCGAACACCGCCGCCGAATCCGGTTCGGGGTGGCAGAGCCAGGTGACCGTCGCGTCGGGGGTGAGCAGCGCGACCGAGCGCGGGCTGGCCAGCATGCTCAGCCGCTCGATCCGGGGGGCGCTCGCCCCGGCAAGCCAGGTGCGCCGCTCCTCGACGAGGAACGCCAGCGCGCGCGCCACGTCCTCGGTGGAGTTCACATGCAGCTTGGCGATGCTCTCGCCCTCGCCGACCTTGATGCCGACATCCGGTCCCGAGAGCACCCGGAACGCCTTCTCGTCGGTCACGTCGTCGCCGAAGAACACTGCGGCGGAGGCGCTTTCCTGATGGCGGATGGTGTCGAGCGCGGTGCCCTTGTCGGTGGGGATCACCGCGAGCTCGATCACCGCCTTGCCTTCGGTCACCTGCACGCCCACCCAGCAGGCCGGGCCTTGGCGCACGGAAGTCAGTGCGCGCCTGCCGATTTCGGGGCTGGCGTTGCGCACGTGCAGCGCGGCGCTGGCCGGCTTCATCTCGACGGTCACGCCCGGGTTCTCGGCGGCGATCTTCGAGAACGCGGAATTGATCTCTGTCAGTAGCTGTTTGGCGTCGTTGTCGATCGCGTGCACGAAGCCGACGTCGAACTCCGAGCCGTGACTACCGATCAGCTGCACCTCGACCGGCAGGCGCGACAGCGCCGCCAGGTCTCGGAGCGCTCTACCGGAAATCACCGCCGCAGTAGTGTTCGCCAACCCCGCCAGCGCGCGTAGCGCGCTCACCGATTCCCGCTGGGGAAACGCTTTCGACGGGTCGGACACGATCGGGGCGATGGTCCCGTCGTAGTCCGAGGCAACCAAGAGCCGTGGCACGCGCGCAACCGACGCCAGTGCACGGCGGACATCCAAGGGCAGTTCCTGTGCGCTCACGCATCCAACCTAGTGATGGGAGGAGTTGATCAGGGGGCGCGAAAAACAATACTGCGTCAATTTTGCCGCGCGAGCGGCGCGGCGCGTTGTGCGCACTATCCCCGGTCGTTTGCTCGCGACCTTACGGCAAATTCCGTCCCGGCGGCCCACCGCCCTCCGCCGGATTCGTCGAGCTCACCGCGCATACGAGGGCGCGGCGAGGCACGCGCGCCCGGTAGATGCGATGTTTCGCATATGCGACGTCGGCTATGCATCTTCCTACTGGAAGGCGCACAGCCGACGGGTGTCAACAGCGATGGGCGATTTGTGATGTTGCGGTGGTGAGCTTTGCCGGGTTGCTGGGTTATCCGCGATCGCCCAGCAACAGGTCGACGGTGAGCTCGAGTCGTTCCGTGACATCGGTCGCGGACGCGCGCCGGGTGAGCCAAGCCACCAGGTTCGACAGCCACACATCGGAGATGACGCGGGCGATGGCGAGCTGACGGTCGTCGGGTTCGCCGTCGCTCATCGCGCGGGCGAAGACCCGGTCCATCACCTTGCCCACCCGATCCACTTCCGCGGCGGCCGAGGCGTCGGCGAACATGAACGCGCGCGTCATCGCCTCGGTGAGCAGGGGGTCGCGCTGCATCATCCGGGTGATCTGGGTGAGCAGGGTGTGCATGCGCTCGGACGGGCCGTCGCCGTCGGGTAGTGGCTTGCGCTTGCCCTCGAACATCTCGAATTCCCTGGCCAGCGCCGAAACGAGCAGGTGAACCTTGGACGGGAAGTAGCGGTACAGCGTGCCGACGGCCACGTCGGCGCGCTCGGCGACCGCACGCATCTGCACGGCGTCGTAGCCGCCCTTGGAGGCGAGCGCGAGGGTCGCGTCGAGGATGCGCTTGCGCCGGTCGCGCTGTGCGCTGGAGCTGAGCTCGTCCTCGGACAGCGTCGTCACGGTGGGCGTTGGTGCGGGACTGTCCATCGTGGAAACCCTTTCGCTTCAGTGGCAATTCATCGGCCGAGCCGTGTCCGGAGCTTAGTGCGAGTGTAGGTCTCTTGACTTATACCCGGCTTAGATATTAGAACATGTTCTAGAAGTGCGAACCACGCCGGAAGGGCGGATCTTCTTGTGACCATCGCCACCACTGACGAGCACAAAGCCGTCGCGGCATCGCTGCGAGGCTGGGCGAGCACGGTCGCGCCGATTGAAACAATGCGGGCCGGCGGCTCGACCGCCTGGCGCGGGTACTGGACCGGGCTGAGTGAGTTCGGGCTGTTCGAGGTCGCGCTGCCCGAGGGCAATGGCGGTCTCGGCGGCACCGTGGCCGACCTCGCAGTGATGCTCGAGCAGACCGGCGACGACCTGGTCGGCGGTCCGGTGCTGGCCACCGCGCTGGCCGGGCTGATCACCGAGGGCGTGTTCGCCGACGGCACGCCGTGCGCGGTCGCGGTGCCCGGCGACGAGCAGTCCGCGAAGGCGGTCGCCACCGTTACGGGCTGGACTGTCTCCGGCACTTGGGATTTCGTCTACGGCGCCGATGAGCTGACCCGAGTTCTCGTGCCCGCCAACACCATCGACGGCACCCGTTGGCTGCTGCTGCCCGCCGAAGCGGTGACGGTGACGTCGCTGGCACACGGCGACCACACCGTGCCGCTGGCGCGGGTCAGCGCCGCCGAGGTGGCCGTACCGGCCGATCACGGCTTCGCGCCGACGGCCGATGTCACCGATCTCTTCGTAGCGCTCGCGGTAGCGGAGCTGGCCGGCATCGCCGGCTGGACCCTGCGTACCGCGGTCGAATATGCCCGTGTCCGTGAACAATTCGGCAAGCCGATCGGCAGCTTCCAGGCGATCAAGCACCTGTGCGCCTGGATGCTGTGCCGCACCGAGCTGATCCGCGCGGTCGCCGCCGACGCCGCCGCCGCGATCGACGAGGGCGGCGACGAGCTTCCGATCGCCGCGGCTGTGGCCGCCTCGGTGGCCCTCGACGCCGCCGTCGACAACGCCAAGGACGCCATCCAGGTGCTCGGCGGCATCGGCTTCACCTGGGAACACGACGCGCACTTCTACCTGCGCCGGGCGAGCTCGCTGCGCCAGCTCCTCGGTGGTTCGGCGCGCTGGCGCGCCCGTGTCGCCGAGCTCACCAGGGCAGGCCGGCGCCGCACCACCGGCGCCGAACGGGTGCTCGGTGACGCCGCTGTCGACACCGCGCTGGCGGACGAGGTCGCCGCGATCGCCGCCCTCGAGCCCGCCGACCAGGCGCGCGCGCTGGTGGAAGCGGGCATGGTGATGCCGCACTGGCCGCGGCCCTACGGCCGTGCCGCCGATCCGATGACCTGCCTGCAGATCGCCGAACAGCTCCGTCGCGCCGAGCTGACGACCCCCGACCTCGCCGTCGCGGGCTGGGCTGTGCCGACGCTGTTGCGCTTCGGTACCGAGGAGCAGATCGAACGCTACGTCTGGCCGACCCTGCACGGCGAGGTCATCTGGTGTCAGCTGTTCAGCGAGCCGGGCGCGGGTTCCGATCTCGCCGCTCTGCGCACCACCGCCGAGAAGGTCGACGGCGGCTGGGTGCTGCGCGGCCAGAAGGTGTGGACCTCGCTCGGCTCCACCGCGAACTGGGGCATCTGCCTGGCCCGTACCGATCCGGCCGCGGCCAAGCATCGCGGCATCAGCTACTTCCTCGTCGATATGCGCGCCGCGGGCGTGCAGGTGCGGCCGCTGGTGCAGATCACCGGCGAGGAGAAGTTCAGCGAGGTCTTCCTCGATGACGTGTTCGTGCCCGACGATTGCCTGGTCGGCGCACTGAACAACGGCTGGAAGATCGCGCGCACCACGCTGTCGGCGGAGCGGGTCGCGATGGGCGGCGGCGGTATCGGTGGCGCGCTCGAAGCCCTGCTCGACCGTTTTCCGGTCGGTGGATGGGGAACAGAACTGCGTGAGGACCGTTTCGGCGCACTGATCACGTCCTCGGTTGCTGGATCATTGCTGGAACAGCGGATCGCGGTGGCGACGATGGCGGGCGTCGACGCGGGCGCCCAAGCCGGTGTCCGCAAACTGGTCGGTGTCCGGCATCGGCAGGAGCTGGCGGAATACGCGCTGGAACTTGTCGGTCAAGAAGGTTCCCTGGACAGTGATGCTCTGAAAGAATTCCTGCTTACGCGGTGTCTCTCGATTGCGGGCGGTACCGAGCAGATCCTGTTGACCGTGGCCGCCGAACGAATTCTCGGCCTGCCGCGCGATGCGGACAGTTAGCTCGATGAGGGAGGACGCCGTGGATTTCACCCGCGACGAAAGCGCCGACGCCGTAGCCGAGGTAGTGGTAAGCCTGCTCGAACGTGAGCCGGCCAGGGACATGGCCCTGTGGCCGAGCCTGGTCGACTCCGGTCTGCTGGCCGTGCCGGTGCCGGAACGGTTCGGCGGCGACGGTATGGGACTGCTCGAGGTATCGGCCCTGCTCATGGAGCTGGCCACCGATGCCGCGGCGGTCCCGGCGCTGCCGACCTTCGGGTTCGGTGTGCTGCCGCTGCTCGGTGTGCTGTCGGACGAACTGGCCGAACGGGTGCTCGCCGAGGTCGGCAAGGGCACCGTGCTCAGCGCCGCGCTCAACGAACCGGGCGCGCCGTTCACCACCGCGCCCACCACCGAGGCCGTGCGCGCGGGCGACACGGTGCGGATCACCGGGCGCAAGTCCGGCGTGATCTACGCCGAGCAGGCACGGTGGATTCTGGTGCCCACCGATGCCGGTGTGGCACTGGTCGATTCGGTCGCGCCGGGGCTCGAGATCATCCCGGTGGCGGGCTCGGCGGGCATCCCGGAGGCGACGCTGGTCCTCGACGACGTCGAGATCCCGGCCGACCAGCTGCTGCCCGACGCGCTGCCCGTCCTGCACCGCCACGCGCTGGCCTGTATCGGCGCGGTCGCCGACGGCCTGTTGAAGGGCGCGCTCACGCTCACCGCCGAGCACGTGCGCACCAGGGAACAGTTCGGCAGGCCGCTGGCCGAATTCCAGGCCGTGGCTCAGCAGATCGCGGACCTGTACGTGGTCTCGCGCACGCTGCACGTGGCCGCGGAGTCGGCGTGCTGGGCGCTGGCGCAGCCGGACCTCTCGCCCCAGCACCAGTACCGCATCGACGAGGACCTCGACGTGCTCGCCTACTGGGCCGCGGCCGAAGTTCCGCGCGCCATGCAGAAATGTCACCACCTGCACGGTGGACTGGGTGTGGATATCACCCACCCGATGCACCGCTACTACTCGCAGGCCAAAGACCTCGCCCGGCTCCTCGGCGGTGCGGGTCTGCGGCTCGACCTTCTGGGAGCAAGATGTTCATCGATCTGACCGCCGAACAGCGGCGGTTGCGCGAAGAATTGCGTTCCTATTTCGCCGATCTCATCAGCCCGGCCGAGGCCGCGGCGATGGCGGTGGACCGGCACGGCGACACCTACCGCGAGGTGGTGCGCCGGATGGGCCGCGACGGCTGGCTCGGTGTCGGCTGGCCCAAGGAGTTCGGCGGCCAGGGGTTCGGCCCGATGGAACAGCAGATCTTCTTCAACGAGGCCGTCCGCGCCGATGTCCCGCTGCCGCTGGTCACCTTGCTGACCGTGGGGCCGACCTTGCAGAAGTACGGCACCGACGCGCAGAAGAAGAAATTCCTGCCCGGAATCCTGTCCGGTGACATCCATTTCGCCATCGGCTACTCCGAACCGTCGGCGGGCACCGACCTCGCCGCGCTGCGCACCACCGCGGTACGCGACGACGACGGTGACTGGATCGTCAACGGGCAGAAGATCTTCACCACCGGCGCCCACGAGGCCGACTACGTCTGGACGGCGTGCCGCACCGGCACGGTCGAGTCCCGCCACCGCGGCATCACGATCCTCATCGTCGATACCAAGGACCCCGGCTACTCCTGGACTCCGATCATCACCTGCGACGGCGCCCACCACACCAACGCCACCTACTTCGACGACGTGCGGGTGCCCGCGGACATGCTGGTCGGCGAGGAGAACCGCGGCTGGCGGCTGATCACCACCCAGCTCAATCACGAGCGGGTCAGTCTCGGCCCGTCGGGCAAGATCGAACAGCTCTACGACCGCCTGCGCGACTGGTCTGCCCAGCACGGCTTGCTCGGCGAGCCCGAGGTTCGGCGCGCGCTCGGCCGGGTGCGGACCATGGTGCGGCTCAACGAATTGCTGAACTGGCAGGTCGCGGCGGCCGACACCTCGGCGGCGCAGAACGCGGTGATCGCCGACGCCTCGGCCACCAAGATCTTCTCCACCGAGTCGCTACAGGAAGCGGGCCGGGTGGTCGAGGAGATCATCGGCCGCTACGGCGACCCGGCCGAGCCCGGCACCGCCGAATTGCTCGGCTGGCTGGATCGGCGTACCAAGCAGAACCTCGTCGTCACCTTCGGCGGCGGCGTGAACGAGATCATGCGCGAACTGGTGGCCTCGGCCGGCCTCGAACTGCCGCGCGTACCCCGATGAACAAGGAGCGGCGCGTGCCGGAATCCCTCACCGCAGAAGAACTCGCAGAGGGCGCGGCGAAGATCGTCGCGGCGGGGGAGTCGGCGCCGCGCGCCGGTCGTGATCCGGTGAACCAGCCGATGATCCACAACTGGGTCGAGGCCCTCGGCGACGCCAACCCGATCTACGTCGACGACGAAGCCGCCAGGGCAGCGGGGCATCCCGGCATCGTCGCGCCGCCCGCGATGGCTCAGGTGTGGACCATGCAGGGTCTGCACGGTGTCCGTGCCGCCGACGACCCGATGAATCTCGCCAACGAGCTGTTCGACGCGGCGGGCTACACCTCGGTCGTCGCCACCAACTGCGAGCAGACCTACCACCGTTACCTGCGGCCCGGCGAACAGGTACAGGTCACCAGCAAGCTGGCCGAAGTCAAGGGCCCCAAGCGAACCGGGCTGGGCGACGGCTGGTTCCTCACCTACGCCACCACCTGGTCGGTCGGCGACGAGGTGGTCACCGAAATGCTGTTCCGGCTGCTGAAGTTCGCACCCGGCACGGCCGCCGCGCAGCCCGCGGCGGACGGTATCGAGACAGCGCCCGAGGGGCGGGTCGGCCCGGTGATCTCACGCGACACCGAATTCTTCTGGGCCGGTACCGAAATCGGCGAGCTGCGGATCCAGCGGCTGCCCGACGGTTCGTTGCGGCACCCGCCGATTCCGGCCCTCTGGCAGGACAAGGCGGAGCCCACCGACTACGTCGTGGCGGCGGGCACCGGCACGGTGTTCAGCTTCGTGGTGCACCATGCGCCGAAGGTGCCCGGTCGCGACCTGCCCTTCGTCGTAGCCCTGGTGGAACTCGACGAAGGCGTGCGCGTGCTCGGCGAACTGCGGGGCATCGACCCGGCGGACGTCGCCATCGACGTGCCCGTCCGCGTCGCCTTCGAAAAGCTCGCCGACGGAACCGTGCTGCCGTACTGGCAGGCCGTGTGATGACCGCAAAGGACGCCTCGATGACCCCCACGGTCGAACTCGCCACCCTCGCGGTGGGAACTGTGCTGCCGGAGTTGGCGATTCACGCCGATCCCACCTTCGTGATCAGCACCGCCCTGGCCACCAGGGACTTCCAGGATGTGCACCACGACCGCGACAAGGCGGTCGAGCGCGGGTCGAGCGACATCTTCGTCAACATCCTCACCGACACCGGTCTGGTGCAGCGCTTCGTCACCGACTGGGCCGGTCCGCGTGCGCTGGTCAAGCGCATCGCTCTTCGTCTCGGCGTGCCGCTGTACGCCGGTGACACCCTGACCCTTTCCGGCACGGTCACCGAGATCGACGGCACCCAGGTCACCATCGACGTGCACGGCAAAGACAGCCTCGGCGAGCACATCACCGCCACGGCCGTCATCGCCCTTCCCGATCTGGAGCCGAAATGAGCACCACCTCCGCCGAATCCGCTGGCCTTTCCGGTCACGCCGCCATCGTCGGCATCGGTGCCACCGACTTCTCCAAGGACTCCGGTCGCAGCGAATTGCGGTTGGCCGCGGAGGCTGTCAGCGCGGCGCTGGCCGACGCGGGTCTCACGCCCGCCGATGTCGACGGCCTCACCACGTTCACCATGGACACCAACACCCAGGCCGCGGTGGCCAGGGCGGTCGGCATTCCGAGCCTGAAGTTCTTCAGCCACATCGGATACGGCGGCGGCGCGGCCTGCGCGACCGTGCAGCAGGCCGCGATGGCCGTGGCCACCGGGGTGGCCGATGTCGTGGTGGCCTATCGCGCGTTCAACGAACGATCCGGCGCCCGGTTCGGTCAGTTCTCGCCCGCGCTGGCCGCCGCGCCCACGTCGTCGGGGATCGACGCGGGCTGGGCCTACCCGCAGGGGCTCGGCACGCCCGCCGCGCAGGTCGCGATGGTCGCCCGCCGGTACATGCACGTCACCGGCGCGACCAGTGCCGATTTCGGGGCGGTGGCGGTCGCCGACCGCAAGCACGCCGCGGTGAACCCCAACGCCTTCTTCTACGGCAAGCCGATCACCCTGGAACAGCACCAGGATTCGCGCTGGATCGCCGAACCGCTGCACCTGCTCGACTGCTGCCAGGAATCCGACGGCGGGGTCGCCATCGTGGTCACCAGCGTCGAACGCGCCCGCGACCTCCCGCAGCGCCCCGCGATCATCGCGGCCGCCGCACAGGGCAGCGGCGCCGACCAGTACGTGATGACCAGCTACTACCGCGACGCCATGACCGGCCTGCCGGAAATGGGTCTCGTCGGCGACCAGCTGTGGGCGCAGAGCGGCCTGACCGCCGCCGACATGCAGGCCGCGATCCTCTACGACCACTTCACCCCGTTCGTCCTCATGCAGCTCGAGGAACTGGGCTTCTGCCCCCGTGGCGAAGCCAGGAACTTCATCGCCGACGGCGCCATCGAGCTCGGCGGCCGCCTTCCGCTCAACACCCATGGCGGTCAGCTCGGTGAGGCCTATATCCACGGCATGAACGGCATCGCCGAAGCGGTTCGCCAGATCCGCGGCACCTCGGTCAACCAGGTCGAGGCCCTGGAACGCATCCTGGTCACCGCGGGTACCGGCGTCCCCACCTCCGGACTCGTCCTGACGTCGTAGCCTCGTACGCTCGACCGGGTGACTCCCCGCCACCTGGTCGACGTGCACGTCCTGCTGATCCGCGGTGACGAGGTTCTGCTGAGCCTGCGCCGCAGCGGCGACGAGTTCGATCACCGCTGGCACCTGCCGTCGGGAAAGGTCGAAGCCGGCGAGTCGGTGGCGGCGGCAGCGGTCCGTGAAGCCGCGGAGGAGGTCGGGGTCGACATCGATCCCACCGCCCTGCGGCTGTTCCACGTCGCCCACGTCACCGCCCCCGGGCGCGACTCCCGCCTCGGTCTGTTCTTCCGCGTCGAGGTTTGGCGCGGTGAGCCTTTCAATCGGGAACCCGATAAATGCTATGCATTGCAATGGTTTCCGCTGACCGAGTTGCCCGCCGACCTGATCGAGTATTCCGCGCTCGGATTAGCCGCGCTGAATTCGACCGCCACCTATTCCGAATTCGGCTGGCGGGACTGACCGCTCCTCAGGAAATCGGCCAGTGGCCGGGCGAGCTGGTCGACGGTGCCCGCTGATCCCGCGCGCAGTCCCGCGAACCGATCGAAGACGAGTCCTTCCAGCAGTGCGAGGAAGTCGTGGGCCCACTCGCGTGGTTCGGCGGCACCGAGGGCGATGAACAAGTCTGTCGCGCGGTCCAGCGAGAACAGGCTGCCTGCCAGGCGAGCGTGCAGTTCTGGGTCGGACAGGACCTCGATGATCAGGGCGTGCCGGGCGATCAGCTCGTTGCGGCGATGGAGGAGCAGCTGATCGAGCCAGGTCGCGATGTCGTGCGCGACCTGCACGGGATCCATCGGCGGACTTGCTGATTCTTCGCGCGCGACCTGCGTCAGATCTTCCGGGTGGGGCGTTGATTCGTACTGCGCGGCAACGAAATCCGCGCGTGAGCGAGTGGTGATCCCGTCGGCCACCGCCTCGATCAGGGCTCGTCGGGTGCGGAAGTAGTACGAGGTCGAACCCGCCGGCAGGGCCAGCTGGTTGTCCAGCGCGCGGTGGGTGAGCGCGCGGATTCCCCGGGTCGCGATGAGTTCGATGGCGCCCGCCACGATCTGTGCCCGCCGGTCTGTGGACATCGTCACCTCTCCTGGCCGTCGGCGACGGCCATCCTCTACAACTGTAGAGGAACGAGGAGGCTCGCATGAAACCCGACACCGTGGTGCTCGACCCCGCACAGCAAGCGGCCCTGCACGCGCTCGAATCACTGCTCGACCCGGTCGACGGGCACCTCGTACACCGTGGGCACCCCGCTCGACGCACCGGCCCGTTCGGCATCCCGCTCCCGCGCCTCGCTGACAGCGGCGGTCGGCGGGCCGGTCGCGGCGGCATCTACCTGCACGGCCGACCGGGCCGCGGCAAGACCATGGTGATGGACCGGTTCTTCGGCGCGGTCGAGACACGGCTCAAGCGCCGCTTCCACTTCCACAGCTTCTTCGCCGCCCTCCATACCGCCACGCACACCCTGGGTTCGATCGAACGTGCCATCGACGAACTCCTCGGCGACGCCGACCTGGTCTGCTTCGACGAATTCCACGTCACTGATATCGGCGATGCCATGCTCGTCGCCCGCATGCTCGAAGCCCTCTTCGCCGGCCACCGCACCCTCGTGGTCACCTCGAACTACCGGCCCCAGGAGCTCCTGCCCAACCCGCTGTTCCACGACGCGTTCCTGCCCACCATCGAGTTGATCCTCGCCCACCTCGACACGGTCGCTCTCGATGGACCACTCGACTACCGCACCCGCACGCCCCACCGCGACACCGGCTTCCTCGCGGGCCGCTATGTGCTCACGGTGGGTACCGGACCCCTGAAGGGTGTCGGCCTCGTCGACGTGCCCCTCGGCAACGGCCGGACCATCCGCGCCCACGCCGCCACCGATGCCATCACCCTCGACTTCCACGACATCTGCGCCGCCCCCACCAGCGCCGCCGACTACCTCCGCCTGACCGAGCGCTACCGCCACTGGACCCTGCGCGAGGTCCCGCCACTGCGCGCGGTCCCGCCGGACTGGTCGATGCGGCTGGTGAATCTCGTCGATGTCCTCTACGACGCCGATCTCCCGTTCACCGTCCATGCCCCGGAGCGCCCGTACGACCTGACCGCCGGGGTCCCCGCGATTCCCGATCTGGCTCGCACCGCCAGCCGTCTCGGTGAGTTGCCATTAACTGGCGTGTCAGACGTTCGCACTGCGTAGCAAGCCCTTGGTCGCGGGGGGACAATAAGAGGGGAGGGGTCCAAAAGCATCGATTTCCTCTCGAGCGGACCACTCGGCATGTAACTATGTGGCTGTTTTGTGCAGTCTCTGGGGTTTGGTGGTACAGCTGTGATCGGGGTGAATCAGCCCATTACGCGGGCGATTGTCGTGATCGCACTGGTCGTCGCTTCGACGATCGCGTTGCAGGGCACGCTGCCCGGCTCCGGCGCGACCTCGACCGGAGCCCCTTCTCCGCTGCTCATCGCCGTGATGCCGGTCTTGCTGCTGGTCTCGATCGTCATCCTGGTCGCGGGCGTGATCGCCAGCCAGCATCGCCTGCCGCTGGCGATGCCGGAAGCCGAACGCGACGCCATGCCGCGCATCCAGTGGCGCAGGATGGCACTGCTGGTCCCGGTCGCCGTCGCCGCGGTGGCACTGATCTTCGCAGGCGGGGTCACCGCACTGTTCCTGCTGCCCGGCGCCCGCCCGATGCGCCCGGCCGCCGAGACGCTCACCGAGGGTTCCGGCCCCGTCCCCACGACCGACACCCATGCCGCGGACCCCACCACCGGACCCACCGAACTCACCGGCACCGCCCTGGTGATCGCGGCGATCCTGGCCATCGTGCTGATCGTGGTCGCGCTGGTCGGCCTGGTCGTCGTGGCTGTCGCCGCGCGTCGTGAACCGGCCCCCGTCGCGCCCGTCGAGGACGAACCGTCCGCCAGCGAAGTCGACTCCCTCACGCGCGCCGCCGAAATGGGCCTCGCGGCGATGAACGCCCCGGGCCAGGATCCGCGCACCGCCATCATCGCCTGCTATGTGGCGATGGAGCGCGGTCTGTCCAGCGACCGCGCCGCCCGCCCGCTGGCCTCGGACACCCCGATGGAGGTGCTGGCCAGGGCCTTCGAAAGCGGTGTGCTGCACGATGCCTCGGCCCGCGAGCTGGTCGCGCTGTTCGAGGAGGCGCGGTTCAGCCCGCACTCGATGCTCGAATGGCAGCGCATGCGCGCCGAACAACTGCTGCGCATCGTTCTCACGGACCTGCAGCGCAGGCTGGTGACGGCATGAGCGGTCAGCGCCCGGAGGCGGTAGCGAAGTGTGACCACGCAGGGCGCCCGAGCATGCCGAATGGATACCGCATGAGCGGACCGGAGTCGGTAGCTCGCGTCACCACGCAGGTCGCCCGAGCATGCCAGGAGGGCTCAGCGTGAACCGGACTTCGGTGATTGTGACGGCCGTGCTCGCGGTCGCGGTGATCGAAGTGACGTTGGTGCGTCTTGATCGTGACTCGGTGCTGCTCGCGGTTGCCGTGCCGGTGGCCGCGGCGCTCGCGATGCTGGTCTGGTCGTTGCGGCACCGCGTGATCCGCGAGGAACCGCTCACCGAGTACATCGACAACGGTCCGGCCGAGATGCTCGGTCGCTGGCACGCGCGCGCCGAGATGCTCACCGCCCGCGCCGACGGCACCCGCGCCGACTGGGACCGCCACCTGCGGCCACTGCTCGCCAAGGAATTCGAGCTGTCCACCGGGCTGAGGGTTTCCAAGAATCGCCGGGCCACCGAGGCCGCCGGTCAGCTGCAGTTCGGACCCGAACTGTGGCGCTGGGTGGATCCGGCGAACTCCGCGTTGCGCGATCACACCGGTCGCGCACCGGGTAGAGAGGCGCTGGACGAGATCCTGCGCCGTTTGCAGACGATGTGAGGGGTTAGAGGCCACCGATGACAATGCCGTTGAACGTGACCGTCCAGCGCTCCGATGCCGTACTGCGTGAGCTGGGCCGTGTCGTGGTCGGCAAGCGAGATGAGATGCAGCTCATCATGATTGCCGTGCTGGCCGGAGGCCACGTACTCATCGAGGACCTGCCGGGCCTCGGAAAGACCCTGATCGCGCGCTCTTTCGCGGCCGCGCTCGGCCTGGACTTCACCCGCGTGCAGTTCACGCCCGATCTACTGCCCGCCGACCTGCTCGGTTCGACGATCTATGACATGGCGTCGGGCCGGTTCAACTTCCGTCGCGGTCCGGTGTTCACCAATGTGCTGCTCGCCGACGAGATCAACCGCACTCCGCCCAAGACCCAGGCTGCGCTGCTGGAGGCGATGGCCGAGGGTCAGGTGAGCATCGACGGCGAAACCTTCCTGCTCCCACAGCCGTTCGTGGTGCTGGCCACCGACAACCCGATCGAGTACGAGGGCACCTACCCGCTGCCCGAGGCCCAGCTCGACCGCTTCGCCATCCAGCTGCGTCTCGGCTACCTCTCCGAGGCCGACGAGACGCAGATGATCCGGCGCAGGCTCGAACGCGGTTCCACCGCACCGCAAGTGGGCCAGGTGGTCGACGCGCAGGGGTTGATGGAGATGCGTCAGTCGGTCGAGTTCGTCACCGTGCACCCCGACGTGGTGAGCTACGTCGTCGCGCTGGCCTCGGCCACCCGCAGCCACCCACAGGTGGAAGTCGGCGCCAGCCCGCGCGCCGAACTCGACCTGGTGCAGATGTCGCGGGCGAGGGCGTTGCTCCTCGGGCGCGACTACGTGATTCCCGAAGACGTGAAAGCCCTCGCGGTGGCGGCGATGTCGCATCGCATCACGTTGCGCCCCGAAATGTGGGTGCGTCGTATCCGCGGCGAGGACGTCATCACCGAGCTACTCCGCCGGCTACCGGTGCCCCGCGCCACGAGCACATGAAGCACCGCGACGAATCCAGAACGGTCGAGGTCGACCTCCGGTGGCGGCCCGCCCCGCTGGTGTTCATCCTGGCCGGTTGCGCGGCAGCGGCACTGGTCGTCGCGGTGCTGCTGGGGCAGTGGCAGCTGGTCGTCTTCGCGGCGCCGATGCTCGGCGTGCTCGCCACCGCGCCGTGGCAGCAGGCGCCGACCAGGGTCCAGGTCGACGGCAGCGGCACCGTGCGCTGTTTCGAGAACGAGGTGATCGGTTGCA
Source organism: Nocardia sp. NPDC056952 (assembly GCF_042674185.1). Taxonomy (NCBI): domain Bacteria; kingdom Bacillati; phylum Actinomycetota; class Actinomycetes; order Mycobacteriales; family Nocardiaceae; genus Nocardia; species Nocardia sp. NPDC056952. The sequence goes on from NZ_JBHURA010000004.1 coordinate 96,005, forward strand.
GCGCGGTCGCTTTCGTCGAGAGCGGGCACGCGCTGCTGCGGATGACCGCCCTGCCGATGCCCGGCCTGGAACTCGAGGTCGAGGAAGCCCACGATTCCGGCGGTGCGCCCGCGGGCATGCGGCTCGGGCTCTCGGCCACCCGCTGGGGCCGGTATCCGGTGCAGGTGAAGGTGTCCGCGCTGAGCCCGGCCGGTCTCGCGGTCGCGACCACCGAGCTGCCCGCGGCCAAGCTCTACGTGTACCCCATCGCCGATCCGCAGCGAATGCGCATGCCGCGCACCGAACTTCCCGACCGCATCGGCACCCACCTGACCCGTCGGCACGGCCCCGGTGTCGAATACGCCGACATCCGCGCCTACACGCCGGGCGATCAATTGCGCGCCGTCAACTGGCCGGTGAGCGCGCGGCGCGGCAGGCTCTACGTCACCCAGCGGTTCACCAACCGCTCCGCCGATGTGGTGGTCATGGTCGATACGTCCTTGCAGGCGCCCGGCCCCGCCAGCGCTTCGCTGGAACTGTCGGTGCGCGGCGCGGCCCAGGTGGTGCAGTCGACCCTGCAATCCGGCGACCGCACCGCCGTGGTCTGCCTCGGTGAATCGCCGCGCTGGCTGCGCCCCGACATCGGCCGCAGACAGTTCTATCGCATCGTCGACACGGTCCTGGGCGTCGGCGACGAACACGTCGAGACCACCGGCACTCTCGCACCGCACGCCGCCGTGCCGATCGGCGCGATCGTGGTGGCCTTCTCCACCCTGCTCGACACCCAGTTCGCGCTGGCCCTGATCGACCTGCGCAAACGCGGCCACGTGGTGGTCGCGGTCGACGTCCTGCGCGGTACACCCTTCGAGGACGGCCTCGACCCGACCATGGCCAAGATGTGGCAGCTCGAGCGCGCCTCGATGTATCGGGACATGGGCACCGTCGGCGTCGACATCATCGCCTGGCCCGAAGGCACCCGCCTGGACCAGGCCATGCGCCTGCTCCCCGAACACCGCCGAGCAGTACGGGTACGCCGATGACGAGATTTCTTGCCCTGCTGGCCGGTCTGCTCCTGGTCGCCGCGGTCGCGCTGATCAATCCCCTCGCCGGGGTGCCCGCGCTGGCGCTGGTGATCGCGAGCTGGTGGTGGCGTCCGGCCTCGGTCGGCGCGGTGCTGATCACCATCGCCGCTCTCGCCTTCGCCGACGTCGGCGTCATAGCCGCAGCCGCAACAGGACTTGTCGCAACCACCTACCTGCTGAACGCTGCCGTGCTGCACGCCCCCGAGGGCGTGGTCCCCACCACCATCCCCTCGGTGGGCGGCGCGGTTCTGTTCACCATCGCCGCCGCCACCGCGGCCTGGGTACCCGTCCAGCTGATCTGGGCGCCCCTGGCCGCGCCCGTCCTCATCGTCGCGATCTATGCCCTGCTGGTGAGCGGCCTCTCGGCCAAGGGCCCCACCGTCGAAGAGATCCGCATCGAGTAGGACGGATCAGGCGGGATCTTTGACCAGCACCGCTCGGGTGTAGAGCAGAGCGAAGCCTTGGGACTGGGAGTTCTGCTGGGATTTCGATCCGGGCTGGGTGGTGACGACCGCGAGGTCGCAGTCGGCCGCGGCCGCCGCGTTGAGCCGGGTGGAGAGCAGCGCTGTCTGGACGCCTTGTCGACGGTGCTCGGGGAGCGTCGCCGCCCCGGCGAGAGCGGCGATGCCGCCGTTCGTGCGAAGGCTGGCGCCGCCCGCGGGTTCGCCCGCGCGGTAGGCCAGATAGCGGTGGGTGTTGTTGGTGGCAGCCAGATCTCGGACGGCGGTGGCGAGGATGTCGCGAGGGAAGTCCTCGGTGGCGGGTAGGCCGTCGTCGTCGGGGTGGGCGAAGCCGTCGACGACGATATCGAGCCAGGTATCCAAGTCGTTGTCGTCACGGCGTACCTCGACCGACTGCGGAACCGGCCACGCACGGCCGCGCAGACGCAGGCCGAGCACGTTTTCGAAGGATGTCAGCCGATACCCGCGCGCGGTCAGTTCGGCGCCGATCCGGGGGTCGGCGAGATGAGCCAGCTCGACCTGGACCGGCGCCCCGACCTCGGCATAAGCCTGTTCGACCGCCTCCCACTGCGCCGTCGAGGGCACCCCGGCGAAGCCGACACCGACCACCTTGTTCAACGGCGAGTTCGGCCCGGCGAAACACGCTGCGCCACCGGCGATCTCCTGTGTGAACCCGCCCGCGGCCGGGGTGGCCCGGTGTAGTCCGGCGCGCACTCCACCGGCAATGGCCTCGGTCTCCATCCGTTCGATCCGACCGGCCATACCGGTATCGCAGAACAACGCCGCCGCATCCTCGCTCATCAGCCAGTTATATCGCCCCTGTCCAGCGAGTTTTCGAGGGTCGGCGGACTAGCGGTCGGGCCGCCAGGGGATTCGCCCGTTGCCGTCGCCGGTGGGGGTCCGGTTCTCGGACCAGTCCCACAGGGGCTGGAGGGATTCGGCGAGGAGGGCGCCCTCGGTGGTGAGCTCGTAGGCGCCGCGCTGGCCGTTCTTGCGGATCAGCGCCGCGGACTGGAGTTGCTGGAGCCGGTCCGAGAGCATGCTCGACGAGCAGTTGCCCATGCGCCGGCGGAGGTCGAGGAAGCCGAGGGGGCCGGGCTCCAGTTCCCAGATCACGCGCAGCATCCAGCGCTGGCCGAGTAGGTCGATCGCGGCCAGGATCGCTGGCGAGGGCTCGTCGCCGGTTGCGCTTCTCATTCAGAAGCACGATAGTTGCTTCTGAATCAGAAGCACGACGGCCGGTCGGGGATGGACGAGGAGATCGACGATGGATTCGACAGTGCGGCAAGATCAGCGGATCGTGCTGGTCACCGGGGCCTCGCGGGGGATCGGAGCGGAGGCGGCGGCGCAGTTCGGCGCGGCCGGGGCACATGTCGTCGTGAATTTCCGGGAGAAGCGCAAGCGGGCCCAGGATGTCGTGGACGGGATCGTGACAGCGGGTGGGAGCGCCTCGGTGCTCGGCGCCGATGTCTCCGATCCCGCGGCTGTCGAGACGATGGTCGAGGAGATCGGCCGGACGTTCGGGCGGCTGGATACCCTGGTGCTCAACGCATCCGGCGGGCTCGAGCGAGATGCTGATCCGGGGTACGCGCTGCGGCTCAACCGGGACGCCCAGGTGAACCTGGCCACGGCGATGCTGCCGCTGATGTCCGAGGGCGGCCGGATCGTGTTCGTCACCAGCCATCAGGCGCACTTCATTCACGAAAACGACAACGTGCCACAGGGTTACACGCCGATCGCACGGAGCAAGCGGGCCGGCGAGGATGCGCTGCGAGCGTTGATCCCCGAATTCCGGGAGCGGGGAGTCGGTTTCACGGTGGTGTCCGGCGACATGATCGACGGGACGATCATCGTCCGGCTGCTGGAACGGCGCGACCCGGGCAGTGTCGAGTCCCGCCGCGCGGCAGGCCCGTTGCCCACGGTCGAGGACTTCGCGCGCGTGATCGTTCAGGCCGGCACCGACGCGGTCGTGGACGGCCACACGTTCTACGTCGGCGGTCACGACTACCAGGCTGCATCGCGGCGGTGACGGACTCGATCCAATTGGATCGAGTCGAACCCAGAGGCTGTGCACAAAGAAACAGCACCGGGCCGGCAGGATGTCTGCCGGCCCGGTGCTGGGTGGGGAACTATCAGGCGGTGACCGAAGCTTCGCGCTGGAGTTCCAGGGCGATATCGATGAGCTGGTCTTCCTGGCCGCCGACGAGCTTGCGCTTGCCCGCGCGGACGAGCATTTCGGCGGCGGAGACGCCGTAGCGTTCGGCTTGGCGTTCGGCGTGGCGCAGGAAGCTGGAGTAGACACCCGCGTAGCCCATCATCAGGGCCTGACGGTCGAGCAGGCATTCCGACGGCATGGCCGGGCGGACCACGTCTTCGGCGGCGTCGGTGACGGCGAAGAAGTCGACGCCGGTCTTGATACCGAGCTTGTCGCAGACGCCGATGAAGGCTTCGACCGGCAGATTGCCCGCGCCCGCGCCGAAGCGGCGAGCCGAGCCGTCGATCTGGGTGGCGCCCGCGCGCACGGCGTAGACCGAGTTCGCCACGGCCAGGCCGAGGTTCTCGTGGCCGTGGAAGCCGACCTGGGCGTCGTCGCCGAGTTCGGCGACCAGGGCCGAGACGCGGTCGGAGACCTGCTCGAGGACGAGCGCGCCCGCGGAATCGACGACGTAGACGCACTGACAGCCCGCGTCGGCCATGATGCGGGCCTGCTCGGCCAGCTTCTCCGGCGTGGTGGAGTGGGCCATCATGAGGAAGCCGACGGTTTCGAGGCCGAGATCACGGGCGTAGCCGAAGTGCTGGATGGAGACGTCTGCTTCGGTGCAGTGGGTGGCGATCCGGCAGATCGACGCGCCGTTGTCCTGGGAGATCTTGATGTCTTCCTTGACGCCGACGCCGGGCAGCATGAGGAAGGCGATCTTGGCCTGCTTGGCGGTCTCCGCGGCGGCCTTGATCAGTTCCTGCTCCGGGGTCTTGGAGAACCCGTAGTTGAACGAGGACCCGGCCAGGCCGTCACCGTGGGTGACCTCGATGACCGGGACACCGGACGCGTCGAGCGCGCCGACGATGTCGCGAACCTCGGTCACGGTGAACTGGTGGCGCTTGTGGTGCGAGCCGTCACGCAGTGAAGTATCGGTGACGCGCACATCGAGTTCGCCCGAGAAGGGCTGCAGGATGTTGTTCATGGTCGAATCTCCTTACACCCGAGCCGAGAGGATTTGATCGGCCAGCACATCGCCGACCTTGGTGGCCGCGGCCGTCATGATGTCGAGGTTGCCCGCGTACGGCGGCAGGAAGTCGCCTGCGCCCTCGACCTCGACGAAGATCGACACCTTCGCCAAGCCGCCGGATACCAGCGACGGGTCGTCGAACTGCGGGTCGTTGAGCAGCCGGTAGCCGGGCACGTACTCCTGAATGGACTTCTCCATCCGGAAGATCGACTCGGAGATCGCGTCGCGATCGGCGTCCTCGGGGATGGCGCAGAAGATGGTGTCGCGCATGATCATCGGCGGCTCGGCCGGGTTCAGGATGATGATGGCCTTACCGCGTTCGGCGCCACCGATGGTCTCCACACCCCGGGAGGTGGTCTTGGTGAACTCGTCGATGTTCGCGCGGGTACCCGGACCGGCCGACACCGAGGACACCGAGGCCACGATCTCGGCGTAGGACACCGGGACAACCCGCGAGACCGCGTTGACCATCGGAATCGTGGCCTGGCCACCGCAGGTGATCATGTTGACGTTCGCCGCGTCCCGCAGCGAATCCAGGTTCACCGGGGGGATCACGGCCGGGCCGACGGCGGCCGGGGTGAGGTCGACGGCGCGGATACCCGCGGCCTCGTATTTCGGCGCGTACGCGCGGTGCACGTAGGCGGAGGTGGCCTCGAACAGCAGATCCGGCTTCTCGTCGAGGGCGAGCAGCCAGTCCGCGCCCTCCGCGGAGGTTTCCAGACCAAGCCCGCGTGCCCGCTTCAGCCCCTCCGAATCCGGGTCGATGCCGATCATCCAGCGCGGCTCGATCTTGTCCGAGCGCAGCAGCTTGTAGAGCAGATCGGTGCTGATGTTGCCGGACCCCACGATCGCGGCGGTGACTTTGCTGGTCACGGTGTACTCCTTGGGAAGTCTGGTTCAGCTGAAACGCAAACGGACGGAACCGAGTCCGGTGAACTCGGCGAGGAAGTCGTCACCGGGGCGGGCGTCGATGGCGCGGGTGCAGGAACCGGGCAGCACGATGTCGCCCTTCTTCAACCGCACCCCGAAGGTCGCGACCTTGCGCGCCAGCCACGCGACGGCGATCACCGGATCGCCCAGCACCGCGTCGCTGCGACCCTCGGCGATGACCTCGCCGTTGCGGGTGAGTACGGCGTCGATGGCCTTGATGTCGATGTCGCCGGGTGCGACGCGTTCTTTGCCGAGCACCCACCCGGCCGAGGAGGCGTTGTCGGCGATGGTGTCGGTCAGGCCGATCTTCCAGTCGTTGATGCGCGAGTCGATGAGTTCGATCGAGGGCGCGTAGGCGACGGTCGCGGCCAGCACGTCGGCCTCGGTGCAGTTTTCGCCGGGCAGGTCGGCGCCGAGCACGAATCCGACCTCGACCTCCACGCGTGGCAGCAGGAACTTCGAGGTGTCGACGGGGACGTCCTCGTAGACCTCCATATCGGCGAGCAGGTGACCGTAGTCGGGCTCGTCGACGCCCATCATCTCCTGCATCGCCTTCGACGACAGCCCCACCTTGTGCCCGACGACCTTCGCGCCGGACCGGAGCCTGCGCTGGATGTTGAGCAGCTGGATCTCGTAGGCGTCGACCACATCGATATCGGGGAACCGGTCGACGAGCGGCGGCACGGCGACGCGCTCGTCTTCGGCGCGGGCCAGTTCGTCGGCGAGATGGGTTCGTACCGCGTCAGGCAGCACGCGGACCTCCTTGGCAGCACGGTCGGAAGGATCTAGACGTCAAAACTGTAACCGGTTTTCCAGTCCAGCATCAGCCGTTCACCTGACAATACAACGCTACATCTGGTGATTTCTGCAACATGTTCTACTGAGTTCTATTTTTATCTGTCCAAACGCCCGGACCCTTCTATAACGTGTTCTACATGAGTGATCGGGAATACGATGTCGTGGTCGTCGGTAGCGGCGCCGCCGGGATGACCGCCGCCCTCGCGGCGGCGCACAAGGGACTGAGCGTTGTGTTGCTGGAGAAGGCCGCGCACTACGGCGGGTCGACGGCCCGATCCGGCGGTGGCGTCTGGATTCCGGGCAACAAGGCGTTGCTCGCCGCGGGCCGCCCCGACGACCGCGAGGACGCGCGCACCTACCTGCACAGCATCATCGGCGACGTGGTGCCCGCCGAGAAGATCGACACCTACCTCGATCGTGGCGCCGAGGCGTTCGACTTCGTCCTCGACCACACCCCGCTGAAGATGAAGTGGGTTCCCGGCTACTCCGACTACTACCCCGAGGCCCCGGGCGGGCTCGGCCAGGGACGCTCGTGCGAGCCGACGCCGTTCAACGGCAAGGTGCTCGGCGCGGAACTGGCCAATCTGGAACCGCCCTACGCCAAGGCGCCGCTGAACGTGGTCGTCATGCAGGCCGACTTCGTGCGGCTCAACCTGATCCGCCGTCACCCCAAGGGCGCGATGCGGGCGCTGCGCGTCGGCGCGCGCACCTACCTGGCCAAGTGGACCGGCAAGCATCTGCTCGGCATGGGGCAGGCCATCATCGCCGCCATGCGCAAGGGCCTGCTCGACGCGGGCGTGCCGGTGCTGCTCAACACCCCACTCACCGACCTGGTGGTCACCGACGGCAAGGTCACCGGGGTGAAGGCCACCGTCGACGGCGAACCGGTCACCTTCACCGCGCGCTACGGCGTGATCCTCGGCGCGGGCGGGTTCGAGCACAATGCCGACATGCGGGCCAAGTACCAGCGTCAGCCGATAACCACTGAGTGGACAACCGGTGCCGCGGCCAACACCGGCGATGGCATCGTCGCGGGTATGGCAGCGGGTGCGACGGTCGGATTCATGGAGGACGCCTGGTGGGGTCCGACGATCTTCAAGGGCGGCAAGCCCTGGTTCGCCCTGGCCGAACGCAATCTGCCCGGCACCATCATGGTCAACGACCGCGGCGAGCGGTTCGGCAACGAGTCGGCGCCCTACGTCGAGGCGGTGCACACCATGTACGGCGGTGAGTACGGCCAGGGCGCGGGCCCCGGCGAGAACGTGCCGTCCTGGCTGGTGTTCGACCAGCGCTACCGCAACCGCTACATCTTCGCGGGCCTGCAACCGGGACAGCGCTTTCCGTCGCGCTGGATGGAGAACGACTACATCGTCAAGGCCGACACGATCCAGGAGCTGGCCGAGCGCATCGGCGTGCCCGTGGACAACCTGACCTCGACGATCGAGCGTTTCAACGGCTTCGCCGCCGCGGGCAAGGACGAGGACTTCGGCCGCGGCAACAGCCACTACGACCGCTACTACGGCGACCCGACCGTGAAGCCGAATCCGTGCCTGGCCGAGCTGTCGCAGGGCCCGTTCTACGCGGCGAAGATGGTGCCCGGCGACCTCGGCACCAAGGGCGGCCTCGTCACCGATACCGCCGCACGTGTGCTGCGCGAGGACGATTCCGTCATCGACGGCCTCTACGCCGCGGGCAACACCAGCTCGCCGGTGATGGGCCACACCTACGCGGGCCCCGGCGCCACCATCGGCCCCGCGATCACCTTCGCCTACCTGGCTGTGCTCGACATCGTCGCCAGGAAGACGGCCGACTCGGCGAAGGCGAGCGCATGAGCGTCAGCCCGACGATCACGATCGGCTATCTCGCCGTGCTCGACGTTGCCACGACGGGCTCGGCGGACGAGCCAACACCCACAGGAGAAGACTGTGCCCATTGATCTAGCGACCGCGCTCGGCGCGACTCTGCCCGCGCGCGAGTTCAGTTGGACACCCACCGACGTGCAGCTCTACCACCTGGGCCTCGGCGCGGGCGCCCGCCCGACCGACCCGGCCGAGCTGGCCTACCTCGACGATCGCGCACCCCAGGTGCTGCCGACGTTCGCGACGGTGGCGCCGACCCTCGGCGAAACCGAGCCGCCGCGAGTGAGCTTCCCCGGTATCGAGATCGACCTGGCCAAGGTCGTGCACGGTCACCAGGAAGTGGAGGTGCACAAGCCGATTCCCGCCACCGGCAAGGCGGTCTCGGTCGGCCGGATCGCCGAGATCTGGGACAAGGGCGCCAACGCGGTGATCGTGCAGGAGCACACCGTCACCGGGTCCGACGGTGAACCGCTGTGGACTGTGCGGTCCTCCATCTTCGCCAAGGGCGAGGGCGGCTTCGGCGGCGAGCGCGGCCCGAGCGCCCGCACCGAACTGCCGGATCGGGCCCCCGACGCGGAGTTGCTCACCCCCACGTTGCCGCAGCAGGCACTGCTGTACCGCCTCTCCGGCGATCGCAACCCGCTGCATTCGGACCCCGAATTCGCCCGTGGCGCAGGCTTTCCCGCCCCGATCCTGCACGGGCTGTGCACCTACGGCACGGTATGCAAGGCCATCACCGACGCTCTGCTCGACAGCGACGCGGGCCGGGTCGGCGGTTTCCGGGCCAAGTTCGCCGGCGTGCTCTACCCGGGCGAGACCCTGCGCACCAAGGTGTGGCACGAGGGCGACCAGTTGATCGCGGTCGTCACCGTGGTCGAACGAGACGATGCCCCCGTCCTCAGCGACGTCGCCCTGCGCATCGCCTGATCTGGACCACTGATCACCAGGTCGCCGGAGCGTGAGAACTCCGGTGGCCTGGTGATCATTTTTCGAGCGCGGCGATCGCTTGGACGATGCGGCCGGCGCGATCGGCGGGGGTGCTCGCTTTGAGGACGGGGAGAAACAGCAGGTAGCGCTCGGTGCGGGTGAGGGCCCGGTAGGCGGCGTCCGCCTCAGGGGTGAGCGCGGCGAGGAAGTCGGTGGGCGGCTCGGCGGTGCGCTGAGGTTCGTACGCGCCCGCCCAGCGGCCGTCGGCGCACGCCGCTTCGATGGCCGCGAACCCGGCCGGGCGCATCCGCCCCGCGGCGATGAGAGCTTCGGCCTTGGCGACGTTGACCTGCGACCAGGGGCTCCGTGCTCGACGCGGCGAGTATCTCTGCAGGTAGTGGTGGGCGTCGTGGCTGCGGCGATGGCTGTCGATCCAGCCGTAGCAGAGCGCGCCGTCCAGGGTTTCGCTGATCGTCACCGATTTCTCGGGGGCGTTCTTCTTCGAGATCAGCACCCACACGTCGCGGGCGTCGGCGTGGTTCGCCGCCAGCCACGTGTCCCAGGCTTCGGCGTCGGGGCAGGTGATGAATTCGATGTCCATGCCATCCATTCTCCGATTCAAAGCGCTCACCGAATGAGCACTTTGAAATCACTCCGGTTCGAGTGTCGCCAGAAGGGCGTCGGCGGCGCGGGTGGCCTGCTCGGTCCGTAGGGAATCGACGACTCCTTGCAGATGAAATGCCCAGTGCGCCTCGAACAGGCACGCGAGCCCGTAGGCGCTGGTCGCGACGCGATCCGCCGGGGCGGCCGGGTACGCGGCGGCGAGCTGTCGCTCCAGTTCGGGTAGCCACCGCTCGGTCCACAGCTCCCGGAGGCTGTGGCGGACCACCTCATCGCGTGCCGCGAGATTCACCAATTCGCTCCACACCACCAGGTCGTCGCGGGTTCCGTAAGCGCCCGGTGCGAACATCCGTGCCACGCGATCCTCGATCGGCCCCTCGGCGCCCAGCCGCAGTTGCGCGTCACCGTACGCGGCGACGGCTTCGGTGACGAAGGCCCGCATCAGCCCGTCTCTGCTGCCGAAATAGTGCAGCACCAGCGTGCGCTGGACCCCGGCCGCCGCGGCCACTCGCGACAGCGTCGTGTCGGCGAAACCGTCGGTCGCCACGACGGAATGAGCGGCGCGCAGGATCTGACCGATTCGCTCCTTGGCCTTGCTCGGCCGCCCGACTTTATTTACTGTCATGTTAGTCAATATATTCGACGGGGAGGCAGTCATGCGAGTTCTGGCACTGGGTGGGGCAGGGGAGATGGGCAGGGTCGCCGCCCGCATCATGCACGGCGACGACAGCGTGACGGCACTGACGATCGCCGACCGGGACGAGGCCGCGGCGCGCGCGCTCGCCGCCGAACTGGGCGTCACCGCGTGTCGCCTGGACGCCACCGACGGCCCGGGGCTGACCGCGGCGATGCGGGATTTCGACCTGGTGGTGAATACCGTCGGCCCATATTTCCGCTTCGGCCCACCGATCCTGGCGGCGGCGATCGCCGCGCGCTGCGACTACATCGACATCTGCGACGATCCCCAGCCGACGATGGACATGCTGGAACTGGACGTGGCGGCGCGCGGGGCGGGGGTGACAGCGCTGGTCGGCATGGGCGCCAGCCCTGGTATCGCCAATCTGCTCGCCGTGCTGGCGGGCCGGGAACTCGACCGGGTCGACTCCGTGGTCACCGGCTGGAACATTCACTCCGCACACACCGAACCGGCAGGTCCCGGCGCGACCGCCGCCGTGGTGCACGGCATGCTCCAGATCGCCGGCGACATCCCGGTCGTCCGTGATGGCGTGCGCACCCAGCGCCCGGCGCTGGAACGGATGCGCATCGACTATCCGGGACTCGGCACCGGCGAGGGGCGCAGCTTCGGTCATCCGGAAGCGGTCACCGTCTCGCGAGCGTTCCCCGAACTCCGCGACGCGACAACCGTGGTGGTCGGCGACCGCCCGACCTCGGCCGTGCTGCTGGCGCTGCGCTGGGCGATGGGCACTCGCCTGCTGACGCTCGATCAGGCGGCGGCGGTGGCAGCCCGGATGGAACGGTTGCTGCCCGCCAACCCGGCGAAACTGATCACGGCCGGTGGCCTGCCACCCCTGTTCGCCCTCGCGACCGGCCTGCGGGCTGGAGTCGCCGCGACCGCCGCCACGGCGCTGTGTCAGGTCCCCGGTCTGACGATGGCCGACAACACCGGCGTGCCGTTGGCGGTCGCGGCACTGCTGCGAGCGAAGAGCCCCGGCGTCCACACGCCGGAGACCCTGCTCGATCCGCACGAATTCTTCACCGCGTTCGCCCCGCACTGTCTCGGTGCACCGCGTTCGGCCGCGATGACCGTCACCACCCGCAGCTGGGACACCGAGGAGGACAACGCCGCGGCACTGTCGTCCGCGCTGCTGACCGCACTGATCACCGCGAGATGAGCTGACCACAGTTCACGGCACGGCGCCGACCGCCTGCTCAGGCCGGTCGATTCACAGCCAGGTGTCGAGGCTGGTAGTGGTGAGGAAGTGGTCCAGGTCGGCGCGCCAGGGGGCGGGAGTGGTCTTGTCCGGCTCGATGCCGGTGTACTGGCCGCGGTAGAACAGCAGTGGACGGCCGCCGGTGGTGGCCGATTCCGAGAGCGCGTGGACCCGGCCGATCACGATGTAGTGGTCGCCGCCGTCGACGACGGAGTCGACCGTGCATTCGATGGTGGCCAGCGAATCATCGATCACCGGAACGCCGAGTTCGGAGGTGTGCCAGCCGACGCCGGCGAACTTGTCGGTCTCGCGTGAGCCGAAGCGCGCGCACGTGGGCTGCTGTTCCTCGGAGAGCACGTTCACGCAGAACTTGCCCGCCGCCTCGATCGCCGCCCACGACCGCGACCCCTTGGTGGGGCAGAACAGCACAAGGGGCGGGTCGAGGGAGAGCGCGGCGAAGGACTGGCAGGCGAACCCGATGGGCTCACCGTCCGGATCGAGCGCGGTGATCACGGTGATGCCGGTGCAGAACTGTCCCAGCACGGTGCGGAACTGCCGGCCGTCGATCGCCGGTATCTGTTCAGTCATGTCCTTCGCCGCCCGTTCCTATTGCTGCTTGAATCCGACAGTGAAGTCGTGACCCCACAGGCTCACCGCGGTCGATTCGCGGGCGATCCAGTCGTGGTCGTCGACTTCCAGTCCTTCACAGCCGAATTCGATGTCGAATCCGCCGGGAGTCTTCATGTAGAAGGACAGCATCTTGTCGTTGATGTGCCTGCCGAGGGTGGCCGACATCTTCACCTTCTTGCGATAGGCGCGGTCCAGGCAGAGGCCGACGTCGTCGGAGTTCTCCACCTCGACCATCAGGTGCACGATGCCGGTGGGGTTCGGCAGCGGCAGGAACGCCAGCGCGTGGTGGCGCGGGTTGCAGCCGTAGAAACGCAGCCAGGCCGGGTCGCCGTCGGCGGGACGGCCGACCATCTGCGGCGGCAGCCGCATGGAGTCCCGCAGCCGGAAGCCCAGGATGTCCTGGTAGAACGCCTGTGCCGCGGCATCGTCGGTGCAGGTGAGAACCACGTGGCCCAGCCCCTGCTCGGCGGTGACGAACTTGTGGCCGTAGGGGCTCACGAAGCGGCGGCCCAGGTACTGCGCGCCGTAGAACGCCTCGAGGGTGTTTCCGGACGGATCCTGGAACCGGATCATGCCCTCGACGCGACGCTCACCGAGCTCTTCCTTGGTGCCCTCGGTGAAGGCGACTCCGGCCTTGCTCAGGGTCTCCCGCAGCTGTTGCAGGCCGGGGCCGTCGGTGACCTCCCAGCCCGAGACCAGCAGCCGGTCCTGCTCGCCGGGAACGATCACCAGTCGCGCGGCGAAATCGTCCATGCGCAGGTAGAGCGCGTCGGGGTCGAGCCCGGTGCCCTCCATCATGCCGAGAACCTTGAGGCCGTACTCGCGCCAGGCCGCCATGTCGGTGGCCTCGATGCGCATGTAGCCCAGGGCGCGGATGCTCATTACTTCTCCCCGAGGAAATCGACGGTGAGCCGGTTGAACTCGTCGAACTTCTCCAGCTGTGCCCAGTGCCCGCAGCCACCGAACACGTGCAGCTGGACGCGCGGGATCACCTTGGTGGCCACGAGCGCGCCGTCGAGGGGGTTCACCCGATCTTCGCGACCCCAGATCAACAGCACCGGCTGACGCAGCTTGTACGCGTCACGCCACAGCATGCCCTTCTCGAAGTCGGCGCCGGCGAAGGACTTGCCCATCGCCTTCATCGCGGCCAGCGATTCGGGGGTGTTGGCGAGGGCGAACCGCTCGTCGATGAGCTCGTCGGTCACCAGGGACTGGTCGAAGACCATGATCCGCAGGAACTTCTCCAGGTTGTCCCTGGTCGGCTCGTAGGTGAACCGCGAGAGCAGCTTCACGCCCTCGGTGGGGTCGGGCGCGAACAGGTTGGTGCTCAGCCCGCCCGGACCCATCAGCACGAGTTTGCCCGCGCGCGTGGGGTGGTCGAGCGCGAACCGCACCGAGGCGCCGCCGCCGAGGGAGTTGCCGAGTAGGTGCACCCGGTCGGTGATCTCCAGGTGATCGAGCAGTGCGAGCAGTGCGTTCGAGCTGTGCACGAAGTACTGGGGGTGGTCGATCGGCTTGTCCGACTTGCCGTAGCCCGGCTGATCGGGCGCGATCACGTGATAGTGCTCGGCCAGTACCGGGATGTTGCGGGCGAAGTTCGACCATGCCGAGGCGCCGGGTCCACCACCGTGCAGCAGCACGATCGTCGGCCCGTTGCCCACTCCGGCTTCGTGGTAGTGCAGCTTCAGATCGGGGGTGACCTGCGCGAAGCGTGAGGTCGATTCGTAGGTCAGTTCAGCGGTCCGGGTCATCGGCTACACCATGGCGTCGGTGACGGGCAGCCCGAACTCGTGCGTGCCGTACATGACGTAGGCGCGCTCGGGATCGTTGGCCGCGTGCACTCGCCCGGCATGCGCGTCACGCCAGAAGCGTTGCAGCGGTGTGCCGTTGGCCAGCGCGGTGGCGCCGGAGGACTCGAAGAGCTTGTCGATCGAGGCGATCACCCGGCCGGTCGCGCGGACCTGGTCGCGGCGGGCGCGTACGCGCAGATCGAACGGCACTTCCTGGCCCGCCTGCAGCAGCGCGTACTCCTCGGCGACATTGCCCGAGAGCTGACGCCACGCGGCGTCGATGTCGCTGGCCGCCTCGGCGACGCGCACCTTGGCGAACGGATCGTCCTTGGCGTTCTCGCCGGCGAAGGCCGCGCGCACGCGCTTGCCCTGGTGCTCGACGTGCGCCTCGTAGGCGCCGTAGCCCATGCCGACGATCGGCGTGGAGATGGTGGTGGGGTGGATGGTGCCCCACGGCATCTTGAAGACCGCGTCGGTGTTCTGCTCGAGGCCCGGCGCGCGGCCCTCGCTCATCGCGCGGAAGCTCAGGAACCGGTGCGACGGGACGAAGACGTCCTCGACGACGACGGTGTTGGAGCCGGTGCCGCGCAGGCCGACCACGTTCCAGACGTCATCGATGCGGTAGTCCGAGCGCGGGATCAGGAAGCTGCCGAAGTCGACCGGCTTGCCGTTCTTGATCACCGGACCGCCCAGCACCGCCCAGGTGGCGTGATCGGAACCCGAGGACCAAGCCCACGAGCCGCGCACGATGTAACCACCGTCGACGGCCTGTCCCGCTCCCATCGGCGCGTACGAGGACGAGATGCGCACATCGGTGTCCTCGCCCCACACGTCCTGCTGGGCCTGCTGATCGAACAGCGCGAGGTGCCAGTTGTGCACCCCGATGATGCCCGACACCCAGCCGGTGGAACCACACGCGCTGGCGATCTTGCGCACGGTGTCGTAGAAGACCACCGGGTCGGCCGCGTGGCCGCCCCACTGCTTGGGCTGGAGCAGCCGGAAGAAACCGGTCTCCTGCAGCGCCTTCATGGATTCTTCGGGGATGCGGCGCAGGTCCTCGGCCTCCTGCGCACGCTCACGCAGCGTCGGCAGCAGTGCCTCGACCCGTTCGGTCACTTCTTGCGTCATTTCGGAGCCCGCTCCTGCCCTTGTCGGATCGACAACCGGTTCTTTTCGTCTGCTTGGTTCGACTCTGAGATTAGAACAGGTTCTCGTTTCTGTCGAGAAGATCGCCCTACCTCGGATATAACAGGAGTCAACAAGGAAGTTCGCTGGACAACTGGCGTGAAGTGGCTCAGTTTTGTAACGTGTTCTAGTGAACGAGGAGGGTTCGGGATGGCGATCAACCCCAAGGTGAGGGAACTCGATGTCGGTGCACCGCCGACGAGGTTCGCGCGCGGCTGGCACTGTGTCGGCCTGGCGTCGACGTTCCGCGACGGTAAACCGCACGCGGTCGAGATCTTCGGTACCAAGCTCGTCGTGTGGACCGATACCGACGACCAGATCCGCGTGCTCGACGCCTATTGCAGGCATATGGGCGGCGACCTGAGCATGGGAACGGTGAAGGGCGACGACATCGCCTGCCCGTTCCACGACTGGCGCTGGGGCGCCAGCGGAAAGTGCACCGCGATTCCGTACGCGCGCCGTGTTCCGCCGCTGGCCCGTACCCGCAGGTGGACCACGCTCGAGCGCAACGGTCAGCTGTTCGTCTGGCACGACCACGAGGGCAACGAACCGCCCCCGGAGGTCACGATCCCACATATCGAGGGCCCGTACACCGACGAACAGGGCAATCCGACCGAGACCCACAACAGCGGCTGGACCGACTGGACCTGGGACTCGTTGCTGATCGAGGGCGCCAACTGCCGCGAGATCATCGACAACGTCGTGGACATGGCGCACTTCTTCTACATCCACTACGCCTTCCCGACGTTCTTCAAGAACGTCTTCGAAGGGCATGTGGCGACGCAGTTCCTGGAGACCAAGGGCCGCCCCGACGTCGGCATGGCCGCCAAGCACGGCGGTGACACGCTGCTGAAGTCGGAGGCGTCCTACTTCGGGCCGTCCTACATGATCAATCCGCTGGTGAACATCTACAGCGGGTACGAGATCAAGGTTCAGCTGATCAACTGCCACTACCCGGTGAGCCAGGATTCGTTCGTGCTGCAGTGGGGCCTGAGCGTCGAGAAGCCCAAGGGCATCCCCGACGAGGCCGCGAAGAAACTGGCCGACACCATGGCCAAGTTCTTCGGCGACGGCTTCCTGCAGGACGTGGAGATCTGGAAGCACAAGTCCAAGGTCGAGAACCCGCTGCTCTGCGAGGAAGACGGGCCGGTCTACCAGCTGCGTCGCTGGTACGAGCAGTTCTACGTCGACGTCGCCGAGGTGACCGAGAAGATGACCCAGCGCTTCGAGTTCGAGGTCGATACGACCAAGGCGAATCAGGCGTGGGAGGCCGAGGTGGCGGAGAACCTGCGCCGCAAGGCCGAATCCGAGGAAGCAGGCGTCTGAGGTGAGTCCGAGGTCGATGTCTAGCGAGCCACGGAGGTCTGACGGTCCGTCGCAGCGCGCATCGACCCGTCCGAGCGAGCCGCAAAGGTCCGGCGATCCGTCGCAGCTCGCTTCGGCGGAGCCCGGGTCGGGCGATTCCCCGCAGCGTGCGGGGCCTCGCCCGACTTGGGCCAAGGCACCTGATTTCGCTGATCAGCCCGTGCGGCAAGCGGCGGTGCGGGCGCAAACCGTGGTCGACAAACAGCACTATCTCGATACCGGTCTGACGCCACTGCGGTGTCAGACCTGCTCGGCGCAGGTCATGGTGCGCAAGTCGAGCGCACACCAGACTTCGGTGCAGTGGACCGAACGTCCCGACGCGCACTGCCCGGTTTTCGCGCAGTTGGCCGCCCACGGTGCCCGGCCGGGCAGGCCGGAATCCTGTCCGTCACTGGAGAAGTCGATCAAATGGGCCGTCGACGAGGGCGTGCTCGAAATCCCCGAGTAGTCAGCCGAACGGTGTGTGCGGGCGATCCTGGCGCACACCGTCGAGGTAGATGTCGACCTTCTCGTTGTAGAAGCACGCCAGGCCGGCGACCTTCTGGCTCTCGGGCAGCGGCGTGCGATAGATCCAGACGATGTCGGCGTGCTCGGTGTCGCCGAGGCGCACATTCCAGTAGTCGGCGGTGCCCTTGTACGGGCAGCTGGTGTGGGTGTCCGACGCGGTCAGCAGATCCATCCGGACATCGGTCAGCGGCAGGTAATACCGTGCGGGCAAGCCGGTTTCGAACAGGATCCGGGGCGAATGCGAGTCCGCGACGGTGACCCCGTCGATCTCCACCCGCACGTGCCGGGAACTGCCGAGAATGTCCACGCGCGAATACGGGTCGCGCGGATGGACGAAGACCTGCTCGTCTTCCTCGAACCAGTCGAACGCGGCGATGTCGAGCCGCACAGCGTCATTCAGCTCCGGTAGCGGTGAGTCGAGATAGCGCAGCGCCGCACCGTCGGCGCGCAGACCCTCGACCGCCACGTCGTAACCCGTCGCGTCGCCGCGGCTGGGGGAGTGCTCGGTGATCCCGTTCGGATCGAGGTCGGCGCGCACGTCGGTGAGCGGCACGTAGTAGGTCGGGTAATAGGGGATCTCCCAGACCAGCAGCGGCCGGAGCGTGTCGGCCACCAGCTTCCCGCGCAAGTAGACCCGTACTCGCTTCTGTCCGGTCTCAACCTTGACACGTCCACGTCGGTCCTCGGCCATGCACCAACGCTACCCGAATTCCCAACCCCGAACCCCGACCCTTAGGGAGGGGCCGGACGCGCAGCGGCCGGGTTCGCGGCCGTCCCGTCGATCAGGTGCCGTTGCGTAGGGGGCGGAGGGGCCAGCCACGGTGCCAGATGGGCGGGGCCCGAGGGGGCGCGGAC